>NZ_AUMJ01000062.1 GCF_000430625.1 Aneurinibacillus terranovensis DSM 18919 | reverse complement strand
CATTAGTGAAATCACGCTTGAAATCATCTCGGATTATGTCATTAGCGTTTGTCCTAATCATGAAAAAAGTATAGCGTCCATACTGACTACGTTGAGAGTGTTTCTGAGGTTCCTCTATCTACATGGATACATCAAAGAAGACCTGTCGCTTAGCGTGCCAAAGCAGAATAAATATAGATACCCTTCCGTTCCGTCTACCTGGGAGCCGGACGAGGTAAAACGGATGCTTGGTGCTATTGATCGGGCAAGCCCTCTCGGAAAACGAGACTATGCCATTCTTCTACTTGTTGCAAAGCTTGGAATACGGGCTGGCGATATTAAGGCGTTGAAACTTTCGGACTTAAATTGGACTTCCAAAACCATTACCATCACGCAGGAAAAAACAAAAGTCGAAGTTACTTATCCAATTTTGCATGACGTGGGCTGGGCATTAATCGATTATCTCAAACATGCCCGTCCTGTCTGCGATACACCATATTTGTTTGTGCGGCTAAATGCCCCTTTTGAAGCTTTCGGTGAAAACGCCAATCTTCATAACATTATTACAAAATACACACGCTTGGCCGGAATTACTGTTCCTCGCGGGAAACGGCACGGTCTTCATTCGTTAAGACACTCGCTTGCAAGTACGCTATTGGAGCAGGGAGCATCCCTTGCCGTTATCTCTGAAATCCTAGGTCACGTAGACTCAAAGTCTACTTCAGTGTATCTGCACACGGATATGAAAGGGCTGACAGCCTGTGCGCTTGACCCGGAGGAGGTAATGCTCCATGTCTGAATCTTGCAGGTACAAGAGTGCACTTTCCGTCCCTATTGAAGGCTACATCGCTGAGAAGCAGGCTCTTGGGTATGCATTTAAGAAAGGTGCCGCTTTGCTGAAGAGCTTTAATTCTTACGTTCATAGCCACTACCCGACTGAGACCATTCTAAGTAAGCAACTGGTGATGGAGTGGACTGCTCGGAAGCCCAATGAGACCATATCCACCCAATGTGGCAGGATTTCATTGCTGCGAGGGTTAGCAGAGTACATGAATCGCGTAGGGTATTCAGCATATGTATATCCCAAAGCAATGAACACTGTAGACAGATATACTTACATGCCTTACATATTTTCGAATAGCGAAGTGAAACGAATATTTGAGGTGTGCGATCAGTATCCGCCAAACAGCTGCGCACCTAACCGGCATTTGGTATTGCCACTATTAATTCGTATGCTTTACGGATGTGGTCTCCGAATTTCAGAGGCGGTGCAATTGACAATCCCAGATGTTGATCTGAACAATGGTTCCTTATACATTCACAATGCTAAGTTCAACAAAGAGCGGATATTACCTATGTCAGAAAGTCTCATACAGCGATGCCGGGAATACTGTAAAACTGTCGACATTGGAAAGTTAGGAAACCCGTACTTCTTTCCTTCTCCATATGGCGGACATTATTCTGAGGCAACCCTGTACAAGCTCTTTAGAGATGTGCTTCGGAAAGCGGGAATTTCACATCTAGGGAGGGGAAAAGGTCCACGCATTCACGATTTTCGGCATACCTTCGCTGTAAATTGCTTAAAGAAGTGGGTCTTAGACGGAAGGGATCTTAACAACAGTCTTCCTTATCTTTCGGCCTATCTCGGTCATGAAGACATGCGTGGCAGTCAAAGATATTTGCGACTGACTTCTGATTTATATCCTGACATAACAAGTAAGATCGAAGAAAGCTGCTCATACATCATTCCGGAGGTGAAGCAGTATGAAGTTGAAGCAGACTGACTTTGCGAAGACACTTGCTCGGTATCTGACAGATTTTCTGCCCGGACAGAGAAACGTCAGTCCCAATACGATTAAATCCTATCGTGACACCTTCAAGCAATATCTTAAGTTTATGCAAGAGGAAAAGCAGAACAGGCCGGAAAAGATTTCGTTTGCTTCTGTGACCACGCAGAGTATTAAGGATTTCTTGTACTGGCTCGAATCTTCCAAAAATGTAAGTACTAGCACCCGGAACCAACGGTTAGCCGCCATTCACAGTTTTTTCAGATACGCTCAAAGCGAAAACCCAGAAATCCTGTTTGAGAGCCAAAAGATTCTCGCCATTCCATTTAAGAAAAAACAACAACAGACGATAGCGCATCTCTCTATGGATCAGTTGTCATATTTGTTCGAACAACCTGATACATCCACGAAAAGAGGACGCCGTGACTTGGCTTTAATGGTCGTTCTCTACGATGCCGGTGCGAGAGTACAGGAATTGATCGATTTAAAGGTCTGTGACGTAAGATTGGCCCAGCCCGCAACGATCACTTTGACTGGAAAAGGTAACAAGAAAAGGAACATTCCGATTATGGCTAAGACTAAAAGCATTCTTGAAAATTACATGACTGAAAACCATCTCCTTGAAAACGGACGACAGCAAAGCCCCTTGTTCCACAACAGCAGATACCAACCGTTTACAAGACCTGGTATTACGTACATCCTCGATAAGTATTTCAAGCAAGCAAAGCTTAGAAACCTTAGAGAAATATTTCCTAATAAGCTGCATCCGCATAGGCTGAGGCACTCAAAAGCTCTACATCTGTTGGAATCCGGTGTGAATCTTATTTATATCCGCGATTTGTTGGGTCATGTTAGTGTGACTACAACTGAGATATATTTGAGGTTTGATACGGAGATCAAAAGAAAGGCTTTGGAAGCGGCATATCCTCAAGTAAACAGCCAGGATGCTCCCGCATGGGAGGAAAACACAGATATCCTTCAGTGGTTGCACAACCTTTGCCATTCATAATTATTATGGAAAGATTTCGGAAATGCCTAACGATGATTCTAAGGCGCTACCGAAAATCTTTCCATAACTAAATTCTTTCGATAATTCCCATTATGGAAATTTTTCTATAAAGGAAAGACACATCTCGCCATTGCATTAGGTCGTGAGGCCGTAACCGGCGGTTACGCTGTCTTGTTTAGAACGGCACAGCAACTCGTAGAGGAGCTGTATGCCTCCCTGGCAGATGGTACGGTGGCCAAGAGAATTCAAAGTTATCTGCGGAACGATCTGTTGATTATTGATGAATTTGGCTATCTTCCTATGGATGAAACGGCCTCTAACCACTTTTTCCAGGTTGTTTCCCATCTATATGAACAGAAATCAATGATTGTAACAAGCAACTTGTCCTTTCGAGAATGGCCAACGGCCTTTTCATCGGAAGCGATTGCAGTGGCAACTCTAGATCGACTTCTTCATCATAGTCACCGCCTTGTATTTAACGGCGATAGTTATCGTCTAAAAGGTAAAAGGGAAGCAAACTGAGGAGATTTTTCTTGGCCGTAAGTGATGATTTTCCGGTGGCCGTTGACACCCCCGACCGTAATCCCTTCCAGTACAACTTTTGTTTCAGAAAGTGTAAGAGTATTTTCCTCGATCGCATTGGAGTGATATGTCCACTCTACAATTAGATGTTCACGCAACGTTTTTACCATATGAGTTGAAAACGGTCTTTTCTGATCGAGTTCCTTTTTCTTTTTATCAATCTTCTTTAATAATGCCGCATTCATTATAATCCTCCATTCGTTATCAATAAGCGATCTTTTTTTGTTATAGTTCATTATATCCGGAAACATACAAACAAAAAAGCCAACGAAGTTTTACGTTCGCTGGCTTGTCCTTATTGCGGATTCATTTTTACCCGGACATTCCAGACAAATTGATTGTAGGTTTGTTTCAGCTGCTTTCATTAAAAGTTCCCCTTAATGCTGAGGAAAAAGAAACTGTCGATGAATGGCTAGAGGAATCTATTGGAGAAAACACAAACTTTAATTGAACAATGTTTCCTATAAATCTATAAGTTCATTTTTACTTGTGCATATTTTTCTTCTTTTTCGTCTTCACCTTCTACTCTATAGCCCATCGCAGCGTAGCCTTTAGACGTTCGTCCGTTCGACCTTGAAAAATGCTGCAAAACAACGCAATTTTCTTTTCTGGAGAAGAGGTCTTATGCACCCTTGTTTCTTGATTTTCTGTATATGTATTTCTTTCCTCACAGAGGATATCTTTTGTAACAATAGAATCAGAAGAAGTCATTTTATGATTATGTGCACCACAATCATGAGCAAGTTGTTTGTTATGTTTTGTATTTGCACTAATGTAATAACTTTTAATAAAAAGAACGTTCCCATTATTCCAGGAGCGTCCTTCGTATAAAAAAGATGTATATAAACTCACTGTTTTGAAGCCATCCAAATCGATATTATAACCCGAATTTCTGAAGCCGTTTGTAAAAAGTACTCCTTGGTATATTTAAAAATTTTGCTGCAGCCGTAACATTTCCTTTTGTCTTTTGTAACGCCTCTAACATTAGATCCCTTTGAATTTTTTCTCGTATGTTAAGTTCGGGGGCTGTATCGTCTACCTCGTTAAATTGTCCTATGGATTGGCGGCCTGAATTCTGAATGGTTTCAGATGGAAATAGTAAATTTAATAATTCGTCTATGTCTACTTGTTCGTCCGACAGCAAAATATACATTCGTTCCATAGTATTTACTAATTCTCTTATATTTCCGGGCCAATAATAATTTTTCAATCGATTCAATAGTTCGTCAGCAAAAGGAATGTTCCAGTTATTTTTTTGACAAAAATAACGAACAAGATACGGAAGATCCTCCTTTCTTTCACGCAGAGGAGGTACTGATATCGGGTACACATTAAGACGATAAAATAAGTCCTTCCGAAAGATCCCTTCATATACTAGATCGGCAAGATTTCGGTGAGTCGCCGTAATAATACGTATATCTAAGGGGATTTCTTTTGTACCCCCAATCGGGACAACCTTCCGTTCCTGTAGCACACGTAAAAGTGCTACCTGCATGGACGATGGCATTTCACCAATTTCATCAAGAAAAATCGTTCCGTGGTTAGCTTGTTCAAATTTCCCCTTATATCCCTGTCGTTTTGCCCCGGTAAAAGCCCCTTCAACATAACCAAACAATTCACTCTCCATTAAATCTTTCGGTAATGATCCGCAATTAAGAGCGATAAACGGTCCGTTTTTGCGAGGGCTATTTTCATGAATGGCCCGGGCAACCAGTTCTTTCCCTGAACCTGTTTCACCTGTTATACAAACACTTGAATCTGTAGGTGCAACCAGCTTTATTCTTTTTAAAGTATCCTGAAAAGACTTACTCACCCCTACTTCTCCATTAAAATAAAATGGTTTAGATGATGAAGCTGTAAAAAATCTATTTGGGTTAACCTGTGTTTTTTCTGACAAAAATAAACATTTTCCCATCACGGTGTTATCTTCATTGAAAGGTAAAAGGGTTTCTGCTTCAATTTGATAGCCGTTTAGTAAAAGCTCATTGAGGCTCATACCAATCGATTGGGGAACTTTACTACGAATTGGTTTGCTTGCGGAAATAACAACTTCTTTTTGGTTACAAACGACAAAGGATTGATTGTGATAGGTTTCTGCTAATTCAATGGATTGTTGAATGAGCGCCAGTTCCTTTTTAGAGGAGCGCTTACTTAGTTCACGCTCGATCGTATAAGAAATAGAGGCAACCATCCCAAGCATAAAGGGATGTGAACGATCCACTGGGCACGAAACATCAATTACCCCGAGGATTTGTCCATCTTCATTAAAAATGGGCATGGCTGCACAACTCCAATTATGAGAAGCAATGGAATAATGTTCAGTACCGTTAATCATAATACCTTCTCCAGTCTGTAAAGCCGTTCCAATCGCGTTTGTACCGACCTCAGTCTCAGTCCAACGTACACCCTCAACAAAATTTATTTTGCATGCTTCATGAAGTGTTTGGTCATTTCCTGACAAGGACAATACATATCCATCTGCATCGACTAAGAGGGCCATCATTCCTGCTTCTCTAATTGCCGGGTTCATTCGAGCTAAATGGGGCGTTGCTACATCCATAAGCTGTGCATTCTTTTCTCTCTGAATGTTTAATAAGTCGCCCGATAATACAAGCTGACCTTTGTTTAAATAGGGATTTACCTGTTCTTTTTTGCAGCGATACCATGATTCCATAATTCGTTTGTTTAAACGGGCCGAATCAAGAACTCCTTCGTTTACAAATCGCTTCCAGGTATTTAAATAACAAATAGTTGTGGACATGGAATCCTCCTCTAATCATTAGGCTTAAACACTATCCACATTGATTTGAGAAATACTACTTGTTGATTATACGCTAGTGAGAGTGATGCTGGACGGTTCTTAAAACGGGTCTTTAATTGGGGGTTCATTTCATTATTATAGTAAACTTTTGTATTCGCTTTCAATATAGTTTTTCTTATTTCTGTTAAAATTAAAAAAATAGCTTCGCGTAAATTTTACGCAAAGCTTTATCGAATTCCCTAATTTTAAGATGAATAGTAGTTTTTATGAGGATGGATTTACCAGTATTTTAATTTGGTTCTTGCTTTGAGTTAATGCTTCGAAACCTTGAGAAACAATATGTTGCAGGTTGATTTTTTTGGTAACTAATTCTGATGCCTGAATTTGACCGTTGGCAATAAGTTGAATAACTTGAGGAAAAATGTTTCGATAAGCAATGATACTAGTCATCTTTCGTTCGGTTAAAATAAAATTGTTCATCGGGATCGCGGCTGGCCGTTCCCATATACTAATATTAACTACATTGCCTTCTGAACGTGTTGATTCGATAGCCGCATTAATAGTAGATTCAATTCCCGCCACTTCAAAGGCTACATCCACACCCAGACCATTTGTATGCTCTTTAATGATTTGAACAACATCCACTTCTAATGGGTTGACAACCATATGAGCTCCGATTTTCTTCGCAATCTTCCTTCGTTCCGGGGATACTTCAACAGCAATAATTTGGCTGGCTCCCGCCGCCTTAGCTGCTTGAATGACCAATAGCCCAATCGGACCCGTACCAAACACAGCCACTGAATCTCCAATTTTCAATCCACTCTGACGAACGGCATGAACCGCGACGGCAGTAGGTTCCACCAAAGCGGCTTGTTCCCAGGTCATATGGTCCGGAATTTTATGGACCATACTGGCCGGCACCACACTGTATTCTGCAAATCCACCAAAACCACCGGATAGCCCAACAAATCCCAACTGTTCACAAACATTATAATGCCCTTTAAGGCAGGATGCACATTTACCGCAGCTTAAAATAGGCTCTACACAAACTCTTTCCCCTACTTTGACGCTTGTGACAGATTCACCTACTTCTACTACCTCACCGGAAAACTCATGCCCCATTATGATGGGAGCTTTATCTTTGGAGATTGGATGTGGTTCCTCAACAGGAACAAAGATAGGACCCGCCAAATATTCATGGAGATCAGAACCGCAAATTCCACAATAGGAAACTTTAATTTTAACGTCGTTCTTTCCGACTGAAGGTTCCGCTATATCTTCTACACGGATATCTCTTAACCCATACCAAAATGCAGCTTTCATTCTTTCTCTCCTTTCTTGTTTTCAAACATGTACTGCTTGCCCTGCGGCACTTAGTAATGCTTCATGAATGGACTCGGATAATGTTGGATGTGCTGTTATCATCCCTTCGGTAAAATCTGTTGTCATCTCCGCGTGCATCATGACGGCCCCCTGGCCAATTAATTCCGTAGCATGGGGACCTATGATCGAAAAACCAAGGATTTCATTATATTGAGGTTCTACGATTACTTTTACTTTTCCAATCCGTTCGTTGGAAATTAAAGCTTTTCCATTTGCTGAAAACGGAAACTCACCTATTTTAATATCACCGTACTGTTGTCTTGCCTGTGTTTCAGTCATGCCTACGCTGGCTATCTCAGGAGAGGTATAAATGCATCGAGGAACAGCCCGGTAATCTACTTTTACATCATGGTTAGATGCATTCAACGCAGCAACGGTTCCCTCATGAAAAGCAACATGAGCAAGCTGGATTCCTCCAATCACATCACCACACGCATAGATAGAAGGAATGCTCGTTTGCATTCGTTCATTTACGTTAATTCCTTGTCTGGAAAAATCAATCCCAATATTCTCTAAACCTAGATCGGCTACTCTTGGTTTTCTGCCAATGGACACGAGTACATAATCTGCTTCCATTTCATAAATACCTTCGTCGTTTTCCAACAATGCCTTCTTCTTTCCCGCATTCAAATCTCTTACAGAAGTGGAAGTATGAACGTTGACACCGTGACTTTCCAATTCCTTATGTAACACAGAAACGATGTCCTTATCCTCCCCCGGCAGGAGTTGTTCCGCCATCTCGACAATGGTTACGTTCGTTCCCATTCGGCTATAGAGGCTTGCAAACTCGCATCCAATCACTCCACCACCTATAATCAGAAGAGAAGAAGGAATGGACGGAAGCGACATCGCCTGGCCGCTATGGATAATCCACTTTCCATCAAAAGGTGAAAATGAAAGGGGAATGGGTTCTGACCCTGAAGCAATAATGATTTGACTGGCTTCAACCTCTTCCAGAGAGTTGTCGGTCTTTACACTTAATCGATGACTTGTTAAAAAGGAAGCTTCCCCTCGTATCACTTGAATCTTATTTTTCCTCATTAAATACTGAATACCTTGAACGAGTGTAGCGACAATTCCGTTTTTACGCTGTTGTATCACATCCCAATTTATTCCGATGGTTTCAGATTGCAAGTTGACACCAAACTCTGTTGCATTTTTTACGAGTTCATAGATGTCAGCACTTTGCAATAAAGATTTAGTTGGTATGCAGCCTTCATTTAAGCACGTTCCTCCTAATGGTCCCTGATCAATAAGAGTCACTTTGTTTCCTTGGCGGACAGCGGTAATAGCCGCTACATACCCAGCAGGACCGCCTCCGATAATCGCTATGGATGGCAAAGGGTTTCCTCCCTTCTATAAAAGCATGGTCAACGGCTCTTCTAAGTATTGTTTAATTGTTTTCAAAAAGACTGAAGCAGGGACTCCATCAAGAACACGATGATCAAAAGTTAAACTAAGCGGCAGAATACGTCTTATCTTCAATTCTTCATGAATATATAGTGGACTATCAAAGGCAGCACCGACCCCTAGAATTCCTGCTTCTGGAGGGTTTAAGATTGGGGTGAAGTGTTCCACTCCATAGCTGCCAAGATTACTAATGGTAAAAGTCGAACCTTGCATTTCTTCACTTGTAAGTTGTCCTTCTCTGGCTCGTTCGGCAAGCTCTTTACTATTTTTGGATAATTCTAGTACTGTGCAGGTTTCAGCATGCCGGATTACCGGAACTACTAATCCTTTCTCTACAGCTACAGCGATACCTAGATGGATATGCTCAAAAAAATGGATAGTATCTCCTATATAAGCACTATTCATTTGCGGATGCTCTTTTAATGAAAGAACCACCGCACGGGCAACAAAATCTGTCACTGTCAATTTAACTTCGGTACGCCTTTGAATGACTGAGGCTGCTTGTTTTTGTAGTGTTATTAAATCCGTTACATCTGCTTTCATTGTGATTGTTAATTGCGCGCTATTTCGTAAGCTATCCTGCATCCGGGCTGCAATTACTTTTCGCATACCGCTTACCGGGACCTGCTTTCCTTTCTCTTCCAATTGCGCAGGAGAAACAATATTGCCTGCTTTTTTCTCAGGTGTTGATTCCAATGAACGGGATCTCCTAATTGCTTCCTCAACATCTTCCTTTGTAATTCTTCCGCCTGGTCCTGTTCCTTGAATATTCTCAAGCTTGAGGTTAGCTGTCTGTGCCATTTTTCGGGCAACAGGAGAAATTTTAACTCTTACATCGTCATTGCTAGTCGACAGAGTTGAGGTCTCATGTGTCTTGACAGCTTCTTTAATTTCAATTTTTGACTTGTTTTCTTGTACGTTGACCTCGTTCGTTATCACTTCTTCACCTGGGTTCCCGATATAACATATCACTGTACCAGGAGGGACACCCTGTCCCTCTGGTACGGTGATTTTTACCACGGTTCCTTCTACCGGAGATTCAACGTCAATTTCAATTTTCTCTGAATTGACACTCGCGATCGTTTCTCCCTTTTCTACCGAATCCCCAACTTTCTTATTCCAGAACGCCACTGTGCCTTCCTTCATCGCCATTCCTAGTTTCGGCATGACCACTTCTACAGCCATCCGCTTTCTCTCCCTTCTATCTTTGTTCTCTTATACGCCGAGAGGAAAGGATTCCCCTAATAACTCTGACACTACTTTGATTACTTTTTCCGGTGAAGGAAGATAGATATCTTCTAGCGTTGGTGAAAATGGTACAGGAGTATGCGGTGCTGTAATCCGTTTAATTGGCGCATCAAGCGAATCGAAACCTTTGTCTGCAACTAGAGCTGAAATATCAGTGGCAATGCTGCATCTTGGATTTGCCTCATCAATGACGATGAGCCGATTGGTTTTGGCAACAGAGGAAAGGATCGTTTCTTCATCAAGTGGTGATAAGCTTCGCGGATCTACGACCTCAATCCGGATTCCTTTTGCTGCAAGCTGTTCAGCCGCCTGCAAAGCCGTATGAACTTGTTTGCCGATGGCTACAATCGTTAAATCTGTACCTTCCCTCTTAATTTCTGCTTTTCCGATTGGAAGCGTATAATATCCTTCTGGCACTTCTCCAGTCATGTTATAAAGTGTTTTATCCTCAAAAAATACGACCGGATCATTATCTTCAATTGCCGCAAGCAGCAAACCCTTTGCATCAAAAGGGGTGGATGGAACGACCACTTTTAGTCCCGGAATCGCTGTAAACAGAGCATATAAACTTTGAGAATGCTGAGCGGCAGCTCGAAAACCCGCTCCATGCATCGTGCGAATGGTAATAGGGACCTGAGCTTTTCCTCCAAACATATAACGGAACTTTGCCCCTTGATTCATCACCTCGTCCAAACAGCTTCCGATAAAATCATTAAACATTAACTCAGCAATCGGTCGCAAGCCTGTTGAAGCAGCTGCCATGGCTGCTCCCATATAACCTGCTTCCGCAATGGGTGTATCTAAAATCCGATCGCGGCCAAATTCTTGAACTAATCCTTTTGTAACACCTAATACGCCTCCCCAAGCCTCTTCATCCTGCAGGTGATCAACTTCTGCTCCACCTGCTACATCCTCCCCCATCAAAATGACGTTTTCATCTTTTCTCATTGCAAGCTTTATCGCTTCATTAATTGCAGCTGACATACTCAATGTTCTAGTCATTATGAATTCCTCCCTTTTTTTATTAATAAGATACATATACGTCCGTTAACAATTCGGAAGCGTTTGGATATGGACTCTCCTCACTAAATTTGACCGCTTCTTTAACGGACTCTTCAACTGAAGATTCTAGTAAAGCCAGCTCCTGTTCGGTCAACAGCTGCTGTTTCAGCAAGTATTGTCTAAATTGAACAATGGCATCTTTCTCTAGCAAATGTTCTTTCTTTTCTTGTTCGGTTTTATATTTCTGGGCATCTCCCTCAAAGTGTCCATAATTACGATAGGTCACACACTCTATCAATGTTGGTCCTTCTCCCCTGCGGGCTCTTTGGACCGCTTCTTCTGCAGCCTGGTAAACTGCTACTACATCTTTTCCATCCACTCGAATGCCAGGAATATTGTAACCAATGGCACGATCAACAATGGATTTACAACTGGAGGCATAGGTAAATGGGGTAGCCTCAGCATAGCCGTTATTCTCCGCAACGAAGACAACAGGAAGATTCCATATGGCAGCCAGATTAATACCTTCATGAAACGTACCATGATTGTTAGCCCCATCTCCAAAAAAGCAAACGCTTACATTTTTGGTTTTCTTGTATTTTGCGGTTAAAGCGGCACCACAGGCCAACGGGAAGCCTCCTCCAACAATTCCATTAGCTCCTAACATTCCTTTGTCTAAATCCGCAATATGCATAGACCCGCCTTTGCCTTTACACAATCCTGTCGCCTTTCCATAAATTTCAGCCATCATTCCATTTAATTCGCAGCCTTTAGCAATACAATGTCCATGCCCCCGATGGGTACTGGTAATACTGTCTTGATCAGTTAGGTGAGCACAAACCCCAACTGCAACTGCTTCCTCTCCGGCATATAAATGAACAAAGCCTGGCAGGATTCCCTGCGCAAACAATTCATGTACCTTGTCTTCAAATTTACGGATTTCTAGCATTTTTTTATACATCCAATGCGCTTTTTCCTGAGATAATAACGTCTCTTTGCTTTGCATCGTTTCCATTTTCTAGCCTCCTATCGTAATTTTGGATCACTTTATACTAAAGCAAGTATCATACCAAAATGAGAAAGGCGTAAAAAACCGGATTTAGCCATTTATAAGACAACAAAAGGAGACAAAATGAGACTGGTGTCTTGTTTTGTCTCCTTTTGAGTATGTTCACTTTTTCTAGATGTTTACTATGTTCTGATAAATAATGTCTGTAGGATAAAGAAAACCATGTTTGGTAGATAATATGACCCAGTCATCAAAAAATCGAGAAGTATATGCCTGACACGTTTGCCGAAAGTTCCTATATACACTTCCTTAGCTTTTGTAGGCCCTGCATCGGGTTTCTTATCCCAAATTTTCTTTGCTCCACAAGGAATGATACAGCCGTTTCATTTTCTGTTTACTCCTTCTTCGTTTAAAAGACTGTTTGAAAACAAATCACTAGCTGCTCCAATCAATAAGTATTCAAAGAATGTAAAAGAGGTTGATAAGATTAAAGAGTTCATGAGAAAAACTCACGGGCGTTGCCGCTCGGCCTTTTTCTGCTGGGTAGCGAAACGGCCGCTTAGTGACCGGAAGGTCGGACCGACAAAACATTCGGGTATCTCAAGGATGGAGACAATTGTCGGTCTGATCGACCTTCCGGCCACACGCTCCACATCGAAAAAGAAACGTTCGGCACACCCCCGTGAGTTTTTCTCAGGTGACCAATGGAAGAAAGCATATGTTGCTTTAACACTGTAAAGCAACATATACTTTCCTTAACGATAAAAAAGAACGGCCCTCCCAATTGGGTAGCCGTTCTTTCATTAACTTGCTATTTGATTATCGGTTTTACTTGTCGGATTTGCTTTCTTTTCTACCGTTTTGATCTTGATGATTTCCATCCTGGTGTCCGTTTTGATGATTGACAAATTGCCAATCTAGTTTTCGTTCTTCTTGTCTTGAACTAGTTTTTTGCTTGGCTGAACAGGCTGCCCTGTTATCGGATCAAGGAACAGCTTTTTAGCAGACGGGTGTTTAAAGTCAAACATATTCTCGATACTGCCCGCAACCGCATCAAAAGAGTGGTCACCGATACGTCCCAGGTTCCAGTTATCTTCGATGAAGCGAAGAATAGAGGACTGGTCGGTTAGCGTATGGTCTACAAAATTGGTTTTTGCATACGGAGATACAACCAGCAGCGGAAGGCGCGGGCCGTAACCGGCACGGTTTAAATAGCTGCCAAGTTTCGGTTCACCGGCATTGCCCTGACCATATAATGCATCGGTTTCCGGGTCATTTGAACCGTTAACCAGCGGGGTATGCATCACATGGTCATACCAGCCGTCAGAGTCATCATAAGCCAAGATAACAGCGGTATCTTTCCACTCAGGGAGCTTCTGCAGGTGGTTAATCGTGTCAACAATAAAGTGCTGTTCATCGAGCGGATCCGAATACCCTGCATGGCCATCCTGGTAATTCGGAGCTTTTAGATAGCTCACTGCCGGCAGGTTATGGGAATCAGCTGCACTCCAGAAATCCTGCATATCATACTGATGGTTAGCCTGATCAGTATGTCCAATCATAGCCGTTGAAGTAGGCGGCAGATGGTTCGGATTGGATGTTGATTTATAATACTGGAACGGCTCGTGGTGCGGATTGTAGTCGATTGATGAGCCTCCGGCGATATTGTTGTGTTTAGCAGATGTATCACGGAATCCGCCCTGGAACCAGCCCCAGGTAATGTTCTTTGCGTTTAACAGGTCACCAACGTTTTTTCCGTCCATAGCAACCTGGGCGCGGGTAGCATTTGAAGCTTTGTCGTAAAACGGATCCGGGTCACCGATTACGGTACCATTCACCACATTATCTTTGATATCGCCTTTCTTTTCTCCTTTTAGATAACCTGTAGCTCCGTGGGTTTGTCCGGAGATAAGGTTTAGGGCACCTGGTGTGGAAGGTCCGAACGTTGTGTTAAAGGAGTTATCGCTCATTGCATAGTTTTGCGCATAATTCCAGAGACCAGTAACGGTATTTCCATCATAGTAATTCATAACCATGGATTTATCCTTACCGCCCGAAGTATTTTCAACGAATTTGTCCATTTTCCCGCCATTAAACGCTTTTTGCTCAGCCGTATACTCGTGGTCCATGTCATCGGTTACAGCCTGCGAACGATCCAGGCGTTTAGGGTTAAATGCATTTGGGTTCTTGCTCAACAATTCCTTTGTTAATCCGTTAACAGCAGGAGTGTGAGGTTTAGCTGTAAATACCGGCTCGCCTTTTGGATTAGCGGCGCGTGGATATGTACCGAAGTAGTGGTCGAAAGAAACGTTTTCCCCAAAAATAACAACAACATGTTTTATAGGTGTTGTGGTGTCAATTGATGGGTTTTTCGCCGCCGGTGCTGCAGCATCAGCCATAGAGGAAAATCCAAATACGGAACAAATGGCAGCTGTGGTTACTACGTTCAATAACTTTTTCTTCATGACTATCTCCTCTCGTACCTGTATTACAATGTAGTGATTAGTTTTAGCATAGAGAAAGATTGTTAAAATTCTGCTGTTAAAATGTTAATCGGGCGTAAATTCTGTAAAAAAAGAGAACCTGCACCATCTCTCCTTGTTATATTATATTCACCTTACTTTAGAAAAATGGACAGCTCCCCTAAATTCGGGGCTAGACCTGCATATTGATAGGTAGTACCATCAACGTCTACTTGGCTATACTTTCTTAAAGGGGTCTTTATTTCTCTTGGTGGAGAACATTATTTATCGTATACACCAAAATAAGAAAAACTCGCGGGCGTTGCCGCTCGTCCTTTTTCTGCAGGGAAGCGAAACGGCCGCTTAGTGACCGGAAGGTCGGACCGACAAAACATCCGGGTACCTCAAGGATGGAGACAATTGTCGGTCTGATCGACCTTCCGGCCACACGCTCCACATCGAAAAAGCAACGTTCGGCACACTCCCGCGAGTTTTTCTCAGGTGACCCATGGAGGAAAGTATATGTTGCTTTAACACTGTAAAGCAACATATACTTTCTTTAACGTTAAAAAAAGCACTTAATCAGCGCTTTTAAATACTGAAATCGCAACATATTCTCTCTCCGTTATCTAGTTCATTTCTTCAGCACGTTTGTGCTTTCTTCTTCCTTCCCTAACTCTATCCAGTTTTTCATTATCAGTCTTCTTTTTGCTCGTTGCATAGTTTGAAACGTTGCATCTCAACATCATCTTTGAATTCAATAGTTGTTGCTGAAGGCTGATTTCCCGTTCCGCCGTACCCCGAAGCCATACTGACCTGCGTCGACAAAATGACACCGGAAGTCACATCGATGACGTTGTGTACCAAATAACATAAATAGGCTTCCTGTCCTTTGCTCTTCTTATATAACCGGGCGTCCGCATCTGTTACACTTCGGTGTGTCGCATTAGAAAACTTCTTGCCGTGAAAGTCTTCATGGACCGCCTCTTCTTGTCGTCGTGTCGTCTTTGAAGCGGATCCTGTGGATGGCGACGGAGGCGGATCTGAATCATCCTTTTTCTGGCCCATAGGCATTTCGTCTTGATCCTGACGAGCTAATCCTGACAGGTACTCCTCGATGGATCTGCCCCTTTTTTGTGCTCGCCATTACGATAAAATCTTTGCGCCGTTTCAATACATACTATCCACAAATCATACATACTGCTCATATTGACTTATTATTGTTCAAACGTGGTGTTATTCAAAAGACAAACCTTTTGTATCCATAGCTTCAAGCGGTTTGGTGAATGTTTTACAGTTCAATTACTCTGCTCCCGCCTTATCTGATTTTTCGGTTTGTCTGGGATTTACTAACTCTGGACAATCAACTTCCAATTGGCGGATGATTTCCTCGATTTCCTCCGGTGTGAGAATTTCCTTTTCCTCTCCCATATTTAGAGCCTCCTTGCTATCAAATCATAAACATACACACGTTACTTGCAATCATTACCAATTAAGCAAGTGATTGCTACGATGCCATCATCTCTTCTATGGCAGAAACCGCTTTGAATCTTTCCCCGCAATTGCTATCCAGTCTCAGTTAGGCTTCATTTTAAAATAAGCAATTTCCCTTGCTATTGTCCGATGACAAAATCAAGGACAGCCGTCAGATCAATAATCAGAATGGGCCTTTTCCCTTCGTTCAATTTTCCAATATGATGGATAAATTTCTTTTTGTTTTCGGCTTCTAACGCCCGGGTAGTCTCTTCAAGAAGATCCTTATTCACCCTGACGACTTCTGTAACAGAATCAATCATTAAACCTATCCGTTGTTTTTTGTATTCAACAACCAAAAGCATGGAAAGGGCACTCTTGTTTGTTAAGGATTTTCCAAAAAATGCTCTCAAATTTAAAACAGGTATGATATCTCCCCTTAGGTTTACCATTCCATCAATGAAATCAGGAGCTCCTGGGAAACTGTAAATTTCATCCATTCTATTAACTTCACAAACATAATTGATTCTTATACCATATTCTTCATTATCAACTTTAAAAGCTACAATCTGCTCCTGATCTAAAAATTGATTCTCCGGCATTTCTTCGTTAATCATAACGTTTCCGCTTGCGCCGCATGTCAGATGATCGAAGTTAATCGCGCGTAAATTGTTCAGGGATGCTAATTTGCGCGGATCAAGGATCATAACAACCTGTTTCCCATTGCTTAAATTGGCAAATTCACGTATAAACTGCTTTTCAGCATTTTTGACTATGTCGAAAGGTTTGTAAAAAAGTTTTCTTGGAACACGTGCCACTTCCGACACTTTATCGACAATAACTCCATAGGAGAAATCGCCGGCATCCGCAACAATAATTCTGGTAGTTTCATAAACGCCGTGATGTTCTGCGCCAAAAAGTTTTGCCAGATTGATTACCGCAAGAAGATTGTTCCTTACAGACACAACACCTTCCACATAATATGGAGAATTGGGAACTTTCAAAAGCTCAACATATCGCAGGATTTCTTTAACATTCCTAACATCAAGGGCATATTGCTCATCGTTGATGTAGAAAATGACCAACTCTGCTTCATCCCCATGATGTGATGCTGGAGAAAAAGACCCATCACGATCCGATGTCTTGTCGCTTAAAAAATCCTTTTCCATCTGCTCAAATTTCACAACGTTCTCCACATCTAAGACCATAATGATACTTCTTCCATTGTCTCCCAATACAATACCGATAATATTCCTGCTTTGATTATGCTTTATATTAGCTGGCGGCTCCAAAATGGATGAGGCTTTTATGCTGATCACTTCTGAAATCCCATCGGTTATAATCCCTACATTCCTGCCATGAATGTCGGCAACGATGATCCTGCTGTCATCATTGTATTCCTTCTCCGGCATATGTAAACACCTGCGAATGTCGACAACTGGCAGGATGCTGCCCCTTAGGCTGCACAACCCTGCGACATTTGCAGGGGCATGGGGAACCCTCTTTATTTTATCAACCTTTATGATTTCTTTTACATTCACCAGCCTAAACGCAAACTGTTCGGCTCCCACCCAGAAAACAACAAGATCAAGATTATCAATCTCATCGTTATGTAAGACTTCATCATTTTCCGGGTTGCGAAAATCTCCCTCAGTTAACGTCATCACTCCGATGTTTGGCTTGTTTATATCGTTGCTTTGTCCATCCTCTTCTCGGATGCAACTTTGAACATCAAACGCGTCATCTCGGACTGCTTCACCCGACCACTCGTTTTCACTTGCATGCACCTGCCGCACTAAAAGAGCTTCTTTCAGACGGGATGACTGTGTTCCCTCTCTAACTTCTCCTTGGAGAATAACCGTTGACTCGTCATGCTGCCCGGCAACCGATGCTTTTTCCGCCTTCTCCTTCTTTCGTATCATTTCATTTTTCATCTTTTCCAAATTCGTTTGGTCTTTTTTACGATCACTCTTCCTGGGCATATCTGCTTATCACCTTTTTAACGATGCTCAGAAACTGCCGAGCAGATTCATCATCATATTCAAAAACAGTTTTTCCCAGTTTTCCGGCCTCTGCAATCTTTACCCTGCGATGTATGGGTTCGGTCAGTAGATGATCGTCCGCAATAAATTCCTTCATTAACTTTAAGTTTTCTTTCGAGTCGTTGGTTCTCTGATCAAACATGTTGGGTACAATCAGCTTTATCATACCGGAATTCAGCCTCATATCCGAAAGATATTCGTAAATGTTCCCTACAGCTCTAACGGATGCAGCTTGCAGCTGGACGGGTATGATGATTCCATCGACATAACACAAGACTGCATCATTCACCTTGCTTCGCTGAGGCCCGCAGTCAATAATCACGAAATCGTAGCCAAAAGATTTAAGATCGTTCAGTTTTTCTTCCAAGACCAGGTCAATTCTCGACACCCTGAACAACTCCGTATTCATCAGGTCAATTGAACCGGAAGGCAATAAATCCAGATTATCCCTGGCATGGATAAGGCATTCCTCAAGCTTGGTATTTCTTCTTTCGTCAATGAGATTGTAAAATGTTTTTTTATAATCTTGCAAAGTAAAACCAAGAAAAAGACTTGCATCGTTCTGCCCGTCCATATCAACCAATAATACCTTATATCCGTCAAGAGCAAGACCGTGAGCAATATGTACAGCAATCGTGCTCTTACCTACTCCTCCCTTGTTATTAAAAACGGCATACTTTACCATTTTTTCATTCATATTGCCCTCCCGCAAAAAGATTGCAAATCCGCTTTATTTTTCTTCTGGGCCAACGCGCTTCTAACATTACCTATCGCCATTACTCTATTTTTTCGCCATTTGTATAATATCTACAGGATTCACTATTAATACAACCTGTCCGTTGCCCAGCAAGGTGGAGCCGGAAATACCGAGTATACCCGCCAGGTGCCCATCCAACGTTTTCATGACAAATTCCTGTTCATTTTTTAGCTTATCCACGATAATGCCGAATTTTTCCGATCCATTGGAAATGATGACTGTATTTAATTCTTCATGATTCATGTTTCTTTCGCCCAGCAATAACAGCTTGCTCAGCCATTCAATTCCAATAACATTCCCTCTAAGATGTACAAAATACTTTTCATTGTATTTATGAATATCGCTCGTATTGATCTTTACGGTCTCGGAAATGTAATCGATCGGAATAATATAAGTCTCGTTTGAAACGTTGACCGTCAGCCCCCTTGAAACGGCAAGCGTAAGCGGAAGCTGTATGACCATCTTTGTACCCTTATCAACTTCGCTCTCGATCATAATGTTGCCATTGATTTTCTCGATATTGCTCTTCACAATATCCATTCCGACCCCGCGGCCTGAGACTTCAGTAATTTGACTCGCCGTACTGAATCCAGGCAAAAAGATCAGATTGGTCAACTGGCCTTTCGTCATTTTTTCCGCATCTTCCATGGTGATAAAGCCTTTATCAATGGCTTTCTTTTTGAGAACCTGTACATCCATTCCCTTTCCGTCATCTTCAATCTCAATATACACATGTTTGTTTTTATGGTATGCCCTCAACACAATCTTTCCTGTTTCGCTTTTCCCCTTCCTCCTTCTGCCTTCCGGATTCTCAATACCATGGTCAGCCGCGTTTCGAATCAAATGAACAATCGGGTCACTGATCTGCTCGACAATCGTTTTGTCAATCTCCGTACTTTCACCTTCCATCATCAATTCCATCTTCTTGCCGGTACTTTGTGAAATATCGCGAATGATTCGGGGCATTTTTTGAAACACCGTCTTTACTTCGACCATTCTCATGGACATGATGGCATTTTGTAATTCATCCGATATCCTACTGATTGAAAACCCTACCCCTTTAACTTCCTTTGAAATCTCCGGAAGTTCATACTCTGCATTTAATTTGGAGGCAATATGCATAAAGGCATTTTTCGCTATCAGCAATTCGGAAATCATATTCATCATCTTGTCAAGCTTGTCCTGGCTTACTCTTATACTCTGCATACTTTGCGTCAAAGCGGCTTTCTGCATTTGATTCTGACTCTGATCTTGTTTTCCGGATTCGGGCTGCGAATCTAAACCAATTTTCCGATCAGGCAAGGACTTGATGTATGATATGCAATGACTAATTTTACCCAAAATTTCTGCATTAGGTATTGACCCACCGTTTTCCAGCGCCACCGATTCCAATGAAGCTTTCAGGTAGTCAACGGTCTCGTAACATAAGGACGATATGTTCTCATCAAAGTGGATTTCCCGATCCCGAATAAGTTCAAGCAGGTTTTCAAAACTATGCACAACATTGGAAAAATCCTTGACGACCGCAAAATCGGGACTTTCTTTCGGCTCCGTTGCGATAAACAGGCCCGTTCCGCCTTTGATGCTGTGAACAGCCCTGAACAGTTCGTTGATGGCGTTACGATTGTTTTCTTCTTTATCCAGTTTGATCAAACACTGATTTTCGATTCTATCAATATGCTCATAGGTCTCAAACAGGAACTGTTCCTTTACATCCTTGGATAATTTTCTTGCAAACTCCTGGGACTGCAATATCTCTATTTTTGTGGCTTCATCCTCGTCCAATCGCTTCATTAATTGTGTTTTTTTCTGCTTGTGTTTTTCAAAGAGTGTATTTATTTTCCTAACAATTTCATCTATTCTTTTTTCTTCATTAAAGTCTATAACCAGTTCTGCACCTTCATTTGACGAATCATACTCATGGACTTTCTGGATTAACCGGGAAATATGATTGCTTAATAAATCAACGCTGGTCAGAACATGGTCAATAAGATCGGCATCAACCTCAATGTTTTTCTTTCGAATTGCATCCAGTACAGTTTCAATTTCATGACAGAGCTTTGTTAAAAAAACCACCCCTGCAAAGGAGGAACCTCTTTTGATACTATGAATTCTATTACATATGTCATTTGCCAATTCAAGGTCATCAGGGCAAACCTCGAGCTGGAGAATCCTTTTTTCAAGACCTTCCTGACTTGCCTTCCACTCATCCAGAAGCATCCTCAATAGTTCAATATCCTCGAGACCAATAGTATAGCTGCTCATATTACACACTCTCCCAATTCGCCCCAAAATGCCTCACACATCATCAATGCCCACAACGGTTTCACTAGCAAAAACGGAATGGCAAATCCTTGACGCAGACGCAACCCGTTTGTTTGATCATTTCGGTTTGAAATAGACGATGGTGTCTCCAATCCTCTGCATGTGATATGCCGAGGAGATCCTTCCGACAGATTCGGAATGACCCAAAAAAATGATGCCCCCGGGATTTAAGCCTCTGTAAAAATCGGATAAAACCGCCTTTCTTGATTCGTCATCAAAGTAGATGAGGACGTTTCTGCAAAATATAAAGTCACAGCCAGTAATATCACTTACGGCGACCAAATCCACCAGATTGATTTTCATAAATTTGACCAGCTTTTTAACGTTAGGGTTCACCTGATACGATTCATGCTTTTTAGTAAAGTACTTTTCCAAATATTCAGGGGGCACATCCCTGACAGACCTGTATTCATACAAACCGATCTTTGCAGAGTGAATCACATCCGTATTGATATCCGAGGCAACAATTTGCAAATTCCATTTTTCAGGTTCATCAAGCATTTCCTGAAGAATGATGGATAAGGTATACGGTTCCTCTCCTGTGGAACATGCGGCGCTCCAGATTTTGATATTTCTGTCGTTGTTCTTTTTCTTTTCTCTTACAACAATGGGAAGCACGTTTTCAGCGAAATTCCTGAGCTGCGGATAGTCCCGGAAAAAATAAGTTTCATTTATTGTAAGATCATTGATCAACCTATCAAATTCGGTTGAATCTTTGGAAAACTTCAACATGCGGTAATAATCGTTAATACTGCCCATTCCGATCATTTCCGCCCGTTTTTCTATCCTTTTCTGGACGTAATACTTTTTATTGTGTTCATAAAAGATGCCCGTTTTTTTATAAACCATTTTCACGAATTTATCGTACAACTCATCGGACAATACCATTTCACCACCGATTTCTTCAGGAGGTTGCAATCATCCCTTTAATCGCTTCTCTCCATCTTTCCAATTTTTTTATCGAATCATCCACGACTTCCAATACATAATCGTAGCTTTTGAAAGGTTTTAAAATATAATCATTCGCGCCAAGCTCCAGGCAAGTCAATATCCTGTCCATGGTCGAACAGCCTGTCATGATAATCACTTGCGTCATGGGATCATAATCCTTAACCTTATTTAGAAATTCTATACCGTCGATCTCCTGCATGTTAATATCCGCAAGAACGATGTGATACTTCCTCTTTTTAAACATTTCCAGAGCAGTTGCAGGGTCAATGTATGTCTCGATTTGTGTATAACCAGCCGATTGGAAATTTTTTTTAAGTAGATCCAATATCTCCGTTTCATCATCCAAAATCATGATGCGGTATCCGCTCATTTCATCATCCTCCAATAAATTTACCATTGAAGTAATGTTTTCCCCCAGCGCTGCGTCCACTTCCGTTTCGAACCACTCGAACTTTTCAATCGTTCGAATCGAATCAAATATATTGATAAGTCTTCTTCGCGAAGGGTTATCAATAATGACACTCACGACAATCCCCATGTCACTCAGACGCCTTTTCAACTCGATCAAGCTTTTCAATTCATGTTCATGGATCATTTCGAGCCCGCTCAAGTCAAGTAAAAATTCGCGTGTGCTTGATTTGTCCATTCGTTCAATAAATTCGGCAAGACCGTCTATGAAATGGTCATTTTTTGCTTTGAAAATTTTATAAAAAAATCGCCCCCGAACATAACCGTAAACCATCTCGAATAGTTCAAGGTACTTTTTGCAGGGGAAATCCGGCGCCAATGTTCCGCCAATCGCATGTAGACACCAATCATAAAATGTTTCTATTTCCTGTTTCAGACTTTGTCCTGTTGCATGAAACAAAATAGGACTTACCACTTCAAAAATTTTTTTATACCACTCATGGATAAATTCAGTATAAACGGCTTTATCGAAGGAGTTGGGATGATGAAACAGGACCGGATACAGTTTCGGGTACTCTTGAAAAAAATTTTCAAAAAACCTGCGGCTGTCCCGATCATGCGGTATAGCTTGCTTCAACATTTGATGCTCTGAGATGTCAGAAATGGCTATCTTTTTCACATACATCAGATCAAAATACGTATACAGTTCGGCTGCCTCTAAATCCGAATCCATGATCATGAACGGAGCGGAAATATTGAGGTCTACAGACGCTTCATAGATATCCCCGTCAGATACATTGGTATACACGAGCGAACCAATGTCTTTGATATTGTTAAAAATCATAAACAGAACGGGGGAAATCATTGGAATATCATCGCTGAAAGAAATATAGATGCAGTACCGATTTTTTCCTGTTTGCTTACTTTCCTTTAAGGCAGTGATTATTCCGTCTCCCGGGGACGTTTCCTTCCTGTCACTTCCCGTTTCAGAATTGGCTTTCAGAATTTGGTCAATTTCTCTTTCCAATACCAAGGAAGTTTGAATGAAATCTGCGTTGTCGCCGAAGGCATTCATGTTTTTTTTTGACTCAAACAATCTTTTGACATGATCCAACCCGCGAAAACACAATTGCAGGATTTTACCGTCAAGGTCAATTCGACCCTTTCGGACAATATCAAGCATATCTTCCATCTTATGCGTCAGGTTGCCTATGTCCTCATATCCGATCATTTGAGAAGAACCCTTGATGGAATGGAACATTCTGAATAAACCGTTAATATCGTCAGTTGAGTACTCAGCCTCCAACCTGATCAGGCATTCTTCAGCTTTCTGAAGCAATTCTTCCGTTTCCTCAATATATGTAACATACAATAGATCCATATTCTACCGCCCTCACGAAGCTGCCAGTGGCAGTTTTATGATTATGCCGTCGTATTCCTTAATCGCATATTCGACAAACAGCCTTGATGATTTCGTCGGCTATCCGGTAAGAAGGAACGACGATCTCAGCTCCTCCCCTTTCAATGGCCGCCCTTGGCATCCCAAAAACAATCGCCGTGGATTCATCTTCCGCAATGGTTACTCCTCCGGCCTCTTTAATTTTCACCATGGAATCGGCTCCGTCATCACCCATACCGGTCATAAGGACGCCTATTACATTTTTTCCGCTATATGCCCTCAGCACGGATTCCATGGTCACGTTCACACTGGGCATAAACTGCGTCACAGGGCTGGCCGAAAGCCGCAGCATTCGGCCAGTCTTATGAACAAGCAACTGGTATCCTCCGGGGGCCAGATACCCTCTTCCGTCGACCAACACATCGCCGGCTTCCGCTTCTTTAAACGGAAAAGGACAAGCTTTCCCTAGTCTTTTGGCAAAAGATGATGTAAATGTCGGCGGCATATGCTGCACAA
This sequence comes from Aneurinibacillus terranovensis DSM 18919, assembly GCF_000430625.1. GTDB lineage: Bacteria > Bacillota > Bacilli > Aneurinibacillales > Aneurinibacillaceae > Aneurinibacillus_B > Aneurinibacillus_B terranovensis. Next base: position 9,201 of record NZ_AUMJ01000062.1, on the reverse strand, counting down.
CGATCAGTGCAGCCTTCAGATCAGATGGCAGCATGGGCAAAACTTCCATCAATGTTCCCGGCCCGCCCGTGGATACGCCAATCACCACGACCTTGGACAATTCATTGGTCCGAACCGCGCCGGGTTTTTCCAGAGTTTCAGATGCCCTTTTTGTGGAAAAGGAATTTTTGATTCTGACCCTTGCCTTAAGACTCCTTCGACTGGCGTATTTATAGGCGAGTTTTACCTTTTTGATAATCTCCCTTCCGACAACATGTATGTTCGAAGACACTGTTCCGGAAGGTTTGGCCACAAAATCAAAGGCACCCAGCGCCAAAGCCTCAAAGGTGGTAAATGCTCCCTCCTGCGTCAATGAACTGATGATGATAACCGGTATTTCGGGGTGATCGTCCAGTATATACCGCATGGACGTTAATCCGTCCATTTCGGGCATATTGATGTCCATGGTGATAACATCCGGTTTTAATTCCTTGACTTTTTCGATTGCATCCTTTCCGTCCCTGGCCACGCCCACTAAATCAAGTGCCTCATCCGTTATGATAATTTCCCGCAATGCTTTTCTCATCAAAGCGGAATCATCTACAATTAAAACTTTTATCCTGTGTTTCATAACAATCACCTGCAGGAATACTGGAAACATAGGAATGACCCCAAGACAAAAAACAACTTGCCTGAGACATAACAAGTAACATTACGCTGAAATCTTCTCAAAATCCAGTACTTTATTTAGGCGAAGGATCAATACCATCCTTTTCCCTTCATTGAGTTTGCCTACACCCTCTACATAACTGCTGTCAATACCGTTGCTCAATAGTTCCGGCGGCGACTCAATCAATGCCTTTTCAAATCTCAGTACTTCCGATACCGAATCCACAATGATTCCGGTTTTTGCGCCGGCCGAGTCCACAATGATGATCCTCGCAGCATCAGTTATTCCTTTTTCAGAAAGTCCGAAAAACTTTCTTAAATCGAGCACAGGAATGATGTTCCCACGCAAATTCACGATACCGTCAATGTAATGGGGAGCCCGGGGTATTTTGGTTACTTCGGTCATTCGATTGATTTCCTGCACTTCCTTAATTTTTATCCCGTATTCTTCATTGTCAATTTTGAAGGCAACCAACTGTTCCTCTTCCATCATCTGTCTTTCTATGCTTTTCATCTCGTCGTCGTTCTCCTGTGATGCACCTTTTAGGTCGCTGATCATCCTGTACGCATCGGCAGATATAATTTTTGATGGCTCAAGCATCATGATCAGACGTTTGCCGTTGTCCAGCTTGGCCACTCCCTTAAGCTGCTCCCCTCTTTGTGCAGAAAATCTTGGAGGGGACTGAATCATGCCGGCAGGCACCCTTAAAACCTCGGATACCTTGTCCACGATCATTCCAGCCGTAAAGCCTCCCATATCTACAACCAGAATTCTTGTATGGTCGGTGATCCCCTTGGACTCCATACCAAAATATCTTCTCAAATTAATGATAGGAAGAAGGTTTTTCCTGATGGATACAACACCGTCCACATAGGCTTCGCAATTTGGAACCTTCATAATTTCAGGCACGCGTATAATTTCTTTGACCTGCATGATCCCGATCGCGTACTCTTCTTTACCGAGCAAAAACGATACTAGTTGCTCATCGCCTGCAGCATCCAGCGATGAATTGTCACTGCTCTTCAAAAAGGATTCGCCCATGGCGTCTTTTTCGCTCGTTTGAGGCTCTGCCCCTCCATCGCCATGAACCACTTTGACAATGTCCAGAAACATGATCAACCGGTCCCCGTTGTCCAGCTTGACGATCCCGTTCAAATAGTCTGCATCCATATTTTTTACGATCTTCGGTGGGTCCTCAATGTCTGAAGTACTCACACGAATGACTTCGGACACTCTGTCCACAATGACTCCGGTTGCTTTCCCGTTTACATCAATGACCAATACCCTGCTATTCTCCTCCTTTTCTTTCTTTACCATATTGAATCTGGCTCTTCCATCGATGATGGGCAAGACATTGCCTCTCAAATTGCAGGCTCCCTCGATGTAATTCAAAGCATTCGGCACCCTGGTGATTTCCGGAACTCTCACGATTTCTTTCACATTCATAATGTCCGCCCCGAATTCATCATCTCCAAGATGGAAGGTAACCAACTGGCGCTCGTTAATACTTGCATTTTTTTCGGAAGATACCACAACATCTCCTCCCACCCGTTATAGATTTTGAAGTTCATCGGCAAGTCCGGATATTTCCTCAATCGCTTCGGCCAGTTCCTGCATTCCTTTTGCCTGTTCGGTTGCTGCATTTGATGCCTCCTGCGTAGCCCTGTTGGCCTCTTGGGCGGCGGTTGCAATCTGTTCCACGCCTTTTCTTGCCTGTTCCAAAGCAACCAGCGATTCTTCCGAACCTTTTTCCACTTCTTTTGTTGCCACATTAATATCCATCATACTTTCCATAACCACATTCAGGTTATGAGTCACCTTCTTAACCTTCTCCACTTCGGCAAACGCAGTCCTGCTGGAAACATCAATGTCCGCCGCAACTCTCTGTATCTGACTTTGGATTCCTCTTACCAGGTCCTTGATTTTATCCGTATTCTCTGCTGATTCATTGGCAAGGGTCCGTATGTCACCGGCGACTACAGAAAATCCTCTTCCAAACTCTCCTGCCCTGGCCGCTTCGATAGACCCGTTTACCGCCAGCATATTGGTCTGAATGGTCACATTGACAATCGTATCGACAATCTTATCAATTTTACGAATGGTTTCTTCCAGATTTTTGATGTTTCTGGCGGCAACCAAACTTGCATCAGCCGAAGCTGAAATTCCGGTAATCATATCGTCCACCGAGATCTTATTGCTCTCAATTATTTTTTGCAACTCCGCCACTTTTTCTGTGGAGACCGATGCCCTTTCATTCATTTGTTTTGACGCCACAACCAGTTTTTCTGCAACCAGCAAAGACTTTTCAGCGAGTTCCGCTTGCATCTCTGCACCCGTGGCAATCTGCTCCATCGCCTTCATAATTTCACTGGATGTGGAATTTGCCTCCTCCACGTTGGCGGCCAATTCCTGAGCTGCGGCGGCAAGGGCCTCGGATGACTTTTGGGCATCTGTAGATACCTTCAGATCTTCAGCCATCTGGGCCAATTCGGACGCGGCCGCATTCAACTCATCGAAAGCTTTATTTTGCATCTGTAAGGATTTTTCCACTTCCTCGGCGGCGCTGCTTTGCTGTTCCGCTGCCGCTGCAACTTGTTCGACAATGGTGAGAAATTCAGAGGCCCCCTTGTTCGCATCAACAGCATTTTGGGATATTTCGGCAACTCCTTTCTGTACAACAACAATTTCCTCGTTGATTTTCACAAGATTTGCAGTCGTATTTTTTGCTTTTTCCACCTCTTCACTGGCGGCATTACCGGCGTTTTCAATATCGCTGACGACGATTTTTACATTGTTTTGAATCTCAGCAACCAATTCTCTGATATTTCTAGCAGATTTCTCCGATATTTCAGCAAGATTTCTGACTTCGTCGGCAACCACGGCAAATCCCCTACCATGCTCGCCGGCCCTGGCAGCCTCGATCGCGGCATTTAAGGCCAATAGATTGGTCTGATCGGCTATTCTCACTACAGCCTGTACGATATTCCCGATTTCATCCGACTGCTTTTCCAATTCTCCCACCAGTTTGACCGACTCTATGTTAGTATCTGCAGCATTCTGTATGCCTTTGATCAGGATTTCTATGTCGTTGGAAGTATTCTCTATGAGTTCTTTTGCGCCATTCACAAGCTGGAGCGATTCCTTAGCGTTTTTGTCCGCAACAACGGATGCCTTTTCGATCTGGTTGATGGCAGCCCTTGATTCCTCTGCCGCCGACGAAGCTTCATTTGCGCCTTTTGCAATTTGTCCAGCGTTTGCGCTGAGTTCTTCTGCCGCGCTGCTGGCTTCTTCGATCCCTGCGGCAAGCTGCTCGGTCGCGGTTGCGATCCTCTCAGCCAACTGCTGCTGTTTCGCCAATGTTCTGGCCTTCACCTTGTCGAGAGCCTGCTTTCTTGCAAACTCTCTCTTTTTTTCGATCTGATCAGCCTGAACAGATAGTTGTGCGCCCCCATGAACTTGAGAGCCAGCCGGTTTTGCAAGTTTCTTTTCCATAAATATAGAGCCTCCTGGTTTTATATTTGCTGTTGTACCAGCCCTTTTGTTGGACAAATCATTGATACTCGGTTCAAATTGTTTCTTTTGTTAAGCCTTCGGATCGCTTGCAAACATTATTGCTCCGGGCAATAAATGATGTAGTATACATTCACTCCATCTCCCGTTTGCTCATTTCCCAAATACCCATCACGAAATAATGAATAAACCCTTTTGCGCATTTCATCTATGGTCGTCTGAATATTGCTTCGGATTAATGTTTTATGAATTTCGGCTAATGTATACAATTCGCTTTCACTGTTCTTTAATAACTTTAATAATTCTTCATCAGTAATCTGTTGCATATGTAGTCCTCGTTTTTGATTTTACGGTTTATGGAAAAAACCTTCGTACCGTAGAATGACTATCAATATTAACCTTAATGTTTTAAATTATGTAGACGTTTTCGGATGAGATTAAGATCATCGCCCTCCCCTGATGTGTTTATATAGCAATAGGTGCTAAAGCTTCCGGAACTCCACATTCCATTTTGTCTCTCGTTTCAAGCAAGTGTTCCGATAGATTTAAGAACTCCTGAACATAAAATTCATCAAATGGTGTATTACACCATTTCAAAAGTTCTGCCCTTGCCTTTAAAGGAGTGGTTCCCTTGCGGTACGCTCGATTCGATAGCATGCTGTCGTAAGAGTCGATGATTGAGCAATCTTGGCAAAAACAGGATTTCATCACCCTTCAATCCAAACGGATATCCCAACCCATCTATCCGCTCATGATGAAACTGCACAACATTGATAATCTCTTCGTCGATGTCTCCTTCCACCACCAACAACCTTATTCCCATAGATGGAATGAAGTTTTATTACCTCCCATTCCTTCGAGGTCAACGATCCTTCCTTATTTAACACTTCGTTCGGAATCAAAATTTTTCCGAAGTCATGAAGACAGCATCCGATTATTAATTTTTGTTTTTGTTCGTCACTAAAGTTGAGATGATCAGCAAAGGTTTTAGCCATATTTCCCACGCGCAAGGAATGATGGTATGTTTCCAAATCCTTCGATAGTAATCGGGTTAAAAATTTGACATGAATCTCCTCCACTTTGACCCCCCCTTGAACATAACAAAATATCCATTTTGTTATGTTTTATGAAAATTTTAAAGCATAAAAAAAGGCTTGATAATAAGGGTTTTTAGGTATTACTCCATATAAAAAAGGAAATTTAATCTAACATATTGAATTATACATTGTATTGAATCTAGATAATGAGGTGTTCTAAATAATGACAGCAAGACATGGAGCAAATGCAGTTGAGCCCATACGTGATTTGGACAAAATTCAAGAGATAAAAAATTATTTGCTGGCACAATCTTATCGCGATTATTTTCTTTTTGTTTTCGGGATTAATTCCGGTCTGAGAATAAGTGACATCCTTCCTTTAAGGGTTTTGGATGTGAAATACACAAAGCATTTGAAGGTAAGAGAGAAAAAGACGGGAAATGCCAGGAAAATCATCATTACGGACGCGCTAAGGAAAGAAATCGAAAAATACACAAAAAACTTTGCTGATTCAGATTATTTATTCCCATCCAGAAAAGGAGGAAAACCGATACATCGTGTGCAGGCTTGGCAAATTATCAATGATGCCGCAAAAGCGTGTAGTGTTGAAGGGTCTATAGGAACTCATACATTACGTAAAACATTCGGATATCATTTTTATCAACGTTTTAAGGACGTAGCGATGCTGCAATATATTTTTGGGCATTCCAGCCCATCTGTTACCTTAAGATATATAGGAATTAATGATGATATGGTAAATAAAGCCTTGGAGTCATTTTCTCTTTAAAGTAATTTTTTTGTCTAATTATGTTGAAATAACTGTGTCTTTTTAGTACTATTGGTTTATAATTAGGTATACTATTAATCGTCCGATTTTCATAAACTAACAAAATGGATATTTTGTTCTTTATTACGATTTATTTAAGGCATGAGGAGTATTAGGCCTTTTTGCTATAAGTATGTACTTAAAAAAAGAACCTGCTTCATCAGTTAATCTCACAATGTTACTAACGTCGCATAATGAATAGAAATGACAGTGTATGCTGACTCAGGTTGACGGATATTTTGACCAAAAATTAGGAAGGAAGCAACGGTGATCAACCTTGCTTCCTTTCTTAATTACATATCTCCACCTTGTACGTATCCTGAGTGAGAAATCAAATCGTACTCCCCGTATCACCTCGTACCACTGCCGATCAAGCTTCAATCACAAAGGATACTGGTCTCGCCGAAGGAAAGGGGCAAACCATTTCCCACAGTACTATTTGGAACCAAAATAACTTGGAAGTTACGAGTCTCTCGTCTGTATTGACAAAACAACCCCCTTTGCGGTTATAATTGGGTAGCATTCAGAGGGGGAAAAAGTTTATGAGCAAGGTAACAAAACTAATCTCCACGAAGCAGAAAAAATTGCATAAATAGTATCTGAGTCGCTTCACAATCAACGTTTCATTACACTAAGGTTTTTTGATGGAAGTAGGGACCAAGAAATAACAGGAATTATCACTAAAACTGTTCCGGAGAGTTCACAAAATAAAAATAAGTCACAGCTTTTTGTACAATTCGAGATTTTTCACTTGAGCTTTTATTAATTCTTTTTGCAGATCAATTGCCATTTCCGTCTCCCCTTCGGCGTCAAGTTCATCGGCCAAAGCGGCAATCGCTTGCCCCGGTTGCTCAGCGTTAATGCCATACTTTCCTTCCAGCAATTACGTTATTACTTTTCCTCCAGGTTTATTTTTTACGCGCTCCCAAACTTTTTGCAAACCAATATATCCATTATGCCCGTATGTATCGCCTGTAACCGTTGATTCCTTTTCATCCTTTGCCGCCTGTTTTGCTTCTTAGATTACCTTTTTCATTTCATCTTTCCATTGCTTGATCGCTTTTTTAATTTCTGTCTTGGCTTTCGATTTTTTTGTTCTTCTTTCGCCTGATTTTCCGTTTCGTCGCTTACGGTCCCTGTTGCTTCGTCGGTGCCATTCGCATCATCTTGCTTTGCATCCGCACCGTCAAGGTTGTCTTTTTTCGTTTCGTCACTCGCTGATTTTACGCTGTTTGGCCGACCCGAAGAGATTTCATGCTTTTCGCTTTTCCTCTTATCGCCTTTTGATTCGGCATAAGCGCCGGACGTTAATAGGGCAACTGCGACAAACGACGCCAAAAGGATTGCCAATTTTTTTATATCTTCTTCTGTCCTCCAATTCAAAGTTAAAAAATTGCTTACTCAACTAAGGAGTTCAACTTTCTTACTGCGGCCACGATCATAAACAGAATCATCTAAAATAAAGGCACATACGCGACGTTCAGAAGTAAGCTCTCGTATTTTATCAATTCTGAAGTTAACCCAGTAGGCACGGCCAGCGACTAAAATGAATTGAGGATTGAGAAACTCATCCATCAATGGGCTGTTACGACAGCAACACTACGTAATAAATATGAAACAAAGCCAATACTTTTTTAGAAGGAAAAAAAGGTCAACAATCATTCCAAGAAAAAATATAGTATGTCTTAATATTTTCTTCTCCAAATTCACTTTCCTGCCACGCTTTTATTTGTTAATGGAAGCATGATAACAAACCGAAATATTGCAGTTGTACAGGTACGACAACCAGAAATGCACCGGACTGGCATACCAGGTATTTCTATTTCCCTTTCGTACTTGCTATAATATTACTGAGTTAAATAAAGGAGATGACTGTGTAATATGGTTGAACAAACGCAGATAGGAAAAACCGATTTATATGTAAATAAAATGGGCCTTGGAACGAATGCTGTGGGTGGACATAATATTTATCCGAATCTTAGTGAAGAGACTGGAAAGGAAGTGGTTCGTACCGCTTTAGACAATGGTATTAACTTTTTAGATACAGCCTACATTTATGGCCCTGAGCGCTCAGAAGAATTAATCGGCGAACTATTAAAAGAAAAAGGCAATCGCAAAGATATAGTAATTGCTACAAAAGGGGCACATAAATTCGTTAATGGCAAAATTGTATTCGATAATTCCCCTGCTTTTTTAAAAGAAGCAGTAGAAAGTAGTTTAAAACGACTTCAAACTGATTATATTGATTTATTTTATATTCATTTTCCGGATGAAAACACACCAAAAGACGAAGCTGTTGGAGCATTAAAAGAATTAAAAGACGAAGGAAAGATAAGAGCAATTGGTGTATCTAATTTTTCCTTAGAACAGTTAAAAGAAGCCAATAAAGATGGCTATGTAGATGTATTGCAATCTGAATACAACTTATTTAAACGTGAAGCAGAAAAAGATTTATTACCATATACAGCGGAAAATAACATTTCATTTATCCCTTATTTCCCGCTTGCAGCAGGATTATTAGGTGGAAACTATAATAAAGACACGAAATTTAATGACGGACGTGCAAAAAACTCCCTATTTCAAGGAGAAGCTTTTGTTCGCAACTTAGAAAAAGTAGAGCAAGTACGTGAAATTGCTAGTGCTAAACATGCAGAAGTAGCCCATGTGGTTCTCGCTTGGTACTTAACCCGTGACTCAATCGATGTGTTAATCCCTGGTGCTAAGCGACCGGAACAAGTGAGAAACAACCTAAAAACATTAAATGTAACGTTAACAAATGAAGAGATTGAAAAAATTGATCGTATTTTTAAAGCATAACCTCAGGTAGCATTACTTTCCGTGGTGTTAATGACGTAGTATATCGTCCCGAAGGTGACGGCGTTAGTTGTCCGCAAATTGACGAATCTATTGTCCAAGTGTCATTTGAAAAAAGGGAGAATCATGATAATTCTCCCTCAATCACCCGTTTGACCATGTGATCATCAATAATTCGATGTCCGTTCTGTGCTCCATAAAGTAAACAGTGCGTACATACCTTGTTGATGAGCCTTGCGGCCCCTCCGGAATAGCGGTGGATTTCATCTAATGCACCGTCAGAAAAGATTTGTTGGTCTACTCCTGCATAGTGAAGATGCCGTGCCACATACTCGTCAACCTGTGCACGATCATAATGACCCAGT
>NZ_AUMJ01000061.1 GCF_000430625.1 Aneurinibacillus terranovensis DSM 18919 | reverse complement strand
GTCGTAGAATACATGGAGTATTATAATAACCGGCGAATTCACTCAAGTTTGCATTACTTGTCTCCGAAAACGTTCTATCAGCAGCATATAGAAAATGGGTTGATGCCAGTAAAAACCATACATGTATAGGTAGAGTTGGGCGTAGCGAACCATTTACGGTGAGAACGAAATCGAGTACACTCGCACCTGCCGGTGCGTCAAGAGCATCCTGAGTTCAAAACATTCGCATCGGCCTTGAACTCAATACTCGATTTCGAGAGGCTCACCGTCAATGGCCAACGACAGGGAGAAAAGCTTAATACGAAATGTAACGAAAATGACTCAAAATAGAAGGTATGTCCAAATAAGCGGGGTTAATCCGCTATGAAATAGGGAAATGTGCGTATTTGCTATTGAACACAATATATAAATAACGCTTGATGTTTCGACATAGATGAGGTGGTGAGAGGATAGGAATGTTGGAAGTAAGAAGGTGGATACGCCCTGCGTATCGACCGTGACAAGGGCGAGGCGCTTTCGATCCACAAAAGAATGTCGATAGATCAAAAGCGATTTATATAGGTTCCTATCAAATTATCATTTAATCATGAACGAAGGTGTATCGATCATGTTCATGCAGACTTATACTCCCGTCTCTCCCATTGGGTGGTCGGTGCTATTGGCTGTCTTACCGCTATTCATCCTTTGCCTGCTGCTTGTAACTGGATGGATAAAGCCGGTAATTACGTACGGTGTGGTTTTGTTGCTGACCGCAAGATTGGCCGGAATAGTGTGGAAAGCTCCCCTTATGGGTTGGCTCGGAACGTTTTTAACAGGCAGCAATTCGGCATCCATTGCGTTGTTTGGTGGTTTGCAGTCCTATGCGGCGCAAATTACTCACTTGCCCACTGTTGGAATTGCGGCCTGTTTTGCAGTAGCTGCGGTAGGAGGGAAAATGATTGCCCCTCAGGCTCTTGAAGCTGTGGTTGAGTCCTCCGGTTTGGCTTCCGGTTCCGATTACAGCTCATTGGTTTTGCTTTCTGGTTCCATTAGCATCAATTGGGTTAATGGTTATATGGAAACTATGTGGTACCAATTAGGTTCCATTTTGGTGCAATAAGATACCAGGTGCTGAAGTTTTATATTTAATACTTCCAATATTTCTATGAATTTATAATTGGCATAATATTTGCAATTAAATTTTAAACGATTAATGCGATTTGATACTGAGAGGAGTGAAATGAATGCGCTTAATTAATACGACAGCAGTCATTATCAATGATAAATGTACGGGCTGTAAGATTTGCGCTCAAGTCTGTCCAACCTTAGCCATTACCATGGATCCAGTTCCAGGAACCAAGCATAGAAAGCTGGCAGTAGTCAAAGAGGAAAACTGCACAGGCTGTACCGCTTGCGAACAGCGCTGTCCGTTTGATGCCATTGAGATGACAAAGTTGGAGAAATCGCGCATGATTGGCGTGGATGTTGGTCAATCAGATTATGAAGAAGTACGGAAAATTTGTTATGATGCACATTTTCATCCGGAACAAATCATTTGCTACTGTACCAGCACCCGTGCGGAAGAGGTGGCTGCCGCCATTCTTCAGGGAGCGGATTCTCCGGATAAAATTTCGCAGGCAACCGGCTTGCGCACAGGCTGTACCGTGGAATGCCTCCAACCGGCCATTCGCCTTCTGAGTGCCGCGGGAATCCAACCAGAAACGCCAACGGGTCGGTACCAATGGTATGGGGCGACACCAACAATTTGGGATATTCCTGATGAGGTGAAAGAGAAGTATGCTCAACGCGGTTTTTATTTTGATGCAGACATCGATTTCATGGATAAGATTCGCAACGCCCCTCTATCCAATCAATCTTGTCTAGTTAAAAAGGGGGAAGAATAATGTACCGTGCACCGATTCAACCTCTTGCCCCCCGGGCTTCGCGATATGGCGTAGATCCGGGATTGGTGAAAAAGCGGTTTGCTGATCTGCCAGATATGACGTCGCTGATGCTGAATGAACTATTTCCAGATGTCCCTGAGATCATTTATCCGAGTGAAGAAGGGATCTACTCCATTCGTCGCCATGCTGAAGCGGCATTGGAAAAAGTTGATCTGTCCATGATTCAGCCGAACCATACCGTCAATATCCTGGCCTCCCACCATGGATTTACGCTCCTAGGCGGAGAGCCATATGCAGAATTACTGAAAACGGTTTATGACGTGGTGAAGAAACGGACAGGAGCCAAGGAAGTCCGTTTGCGTGCAGGAGTGGGACTTCGTTTTCGGGAGACAGAAGAATATATTAAACGTTTTGATTTGAAAAAGCATTTTGACCGGGCCAGAGGAATGGCCCCAATTGATGAAGGCATTCCCATTGAAACAGAAATCGGAACACTTTATGGTCTGAAATGGACATATGACGCAGATTGGATTATCCACGTACATAACAGTGATGTACGCGAAGTCCATTTCCACCGCCAGGTAGACCGTGCGGTGAAACCGTTTGGAATGTCTTATGCGCGGATTGAAACGCGGTCGACATACCATCAAAATTTAGGACCGCGGGGGGCGAATTTTACGGCCAGAGCGATTTTCGAATCTCCGTTTGTGCAAAGCAAATTCGTGGGAGCCGTGTTTATGAACATGTCTCCAAGCGGTGTAATTAGCATTGAAGCAGATAATGACTTATACCGTATTAATGATATTATCACTCTGGATGGTCTGCGTCACTATGGGAAAGTATTTCAGTTGTTAGGGGAAATTGATGAGTGTATTGTCGGTTTGGATTTCCCTTGTCCGGTTCCGTATGTATTCTCAGCTGGGGTGATTTATTGTAACTTTGTCGGAGCAAATTGCGATCTGTTCGACCTGGATGTTAAGCTCGCACCATATACGTGGTACACGGAAGCGTTGTATGGAAAGGATGGAAAACCACTGATTCCGGATGTACAACCAGTCAACCCTGCGATCAAAATGGTAGTGCATAATTACGCGTGGATCGGATATCCGAGCGCTTTCTTCTCACAGCAGGTGCCAACGCTGGTAGTAGGAAAGGAACAGGCGGATCTGTTTGAACATGATCCGCAAAATATGGAGTATATGAAATATGCAATGGTAGCAGAAAACCTGGACGATTCGATGAAGTTTGCCTACAAGACGACCGGAACGGATAAAGTGATTGTGTTTGACGGTGCAGTCGGTGGTATCAATGTGAGCCGTTCCTTGGCGGATCAACTATTGGAGATCGCTCCGAAGGTTAGTGCGAAAGTTGATAATATCTTGATGCCGAAATGGCTGAAACAAAGAGGAATCCTAGTTAATTCATAAAGACTCATAGGGGAAACCAGAAGGCTTTTCCCCTATGAAAGCAATGTTCGTTCACAAGATAAGAAGTCGGATTTATAGTATTGCTTGGTAATAGTCATGGCATAAGTATAGGGGGAGAAATATGTCTAATCTATCCAGTGCATCTAATGTATCAACTGCTTCAAATACAAACCCGTCAATCCCACCTGTTGATAATCGTCAAATGGTAAGGGCTTCGATTGCATCTGTTTTAGGATGATCTTTGGATCTTTTTGATTTGTTTATTCTGCTTTATGTTGCGCCTGTGGTTGGCCAGCTGTTCTTTCCTTCGGATATTCCTGTGCTTTCTCTGGCTGCTGTTTACGCATCGTTTGCGGTGACGTTAATTATGCGTCCGGTCGGTTCCGCCATTTTTGGTGCATATGCTGATAAACATGGGAGAAAAGGAGCTATGATCGTAGCGTTTGTTGGTGTCGGTGTGGCTTCCGCGTTGTTCGGCGTTCTGCCTACAGTTGATCAAGTTGGTATTATGGCTTCAATTATTTTTCTTGTCCTTCGCTTAGTTCAGGGGATTTTTGTTGGCGGGGTGGTAGCTACTCATACGATCGGCACTGAATCTGTTCCGCCTCAGTGGCGGGGAACGATGTCCGGTATAATCGGCGGTGGAGGTGCTGGTTTTGGAGCATTGCTGGCATCTATTGTATATTTCATCGTTTCGGCAGCGTCTCCAAATGAAGCGTTTAACGAATGGGGCTGGAGGATGATGTTCTTTAGCGGTATCCTTAGCTCTATCTTCGGTATCTATGTATTTAAGGCATTGGAAAGAATCCCCGTTATGGGTTCAATTGCGTAAAGAGAAGGGAAAAAATAAGGTGGAACAACCAAAGCTAGAAGAATCACCAGTTCGTATTGTGTTTTCCAAATATCTATCGGTATTACTTGTAAACCTGATGATTGTTTTTGGTGGTGCCGGTTACTATTTGACAGCCGGATACCTTCCGACGTTTTTGAAGATGGTTAACAAGATTCCGCCTTCTACAGCATCATTTATTCTGATGGGAGCAAGTGTGGCTGCGATCGTTTCTGCGTTAGGATTCGGGTATCTTAGCGATGTGATTGGAAGAAAGAAATCCTTTGTGCTTATCGGAATTATGAACATAATTGGGATGCCTCTGCTTGCGTTAGGATTAGGGAACTCAACGGATGTCACTTCGATTACGTTGTATGCTATGGGACTTGCGGCATTAGGTAATGCCGGATACGCACCTGTAATGATCTTTTTGAATGAGAGGTTTCCGACAGCCATTCGTTCCAGCGGTACAGGTATCTCCTGGAACATAGGGTTTGCGCTTGGCGGTATTATGCCGACGTTTGTATCGTTGGCCAGCAGTTGGACCGGCAGTATTCCTCATGCCCTTGCTTATTTTTCCATAGCAATCTATATCATTTATCTGATAGGAAGTTTTATTATTCCAGAAACAAAAGGCAATTTTCAATAATTCTTTATAATGACTGATGGGGTGAACAAACGTGAGAATGGTTGTAGGGATTTCAGGTGCAAGCGGTGCCATATATGGTGTTCGGACCGTGGAAGCGCTGCACAGGTTGGGAATCGAGGTTCACCTCGTAATCAGTGAAACAGCCTTGAAAACGATCGAATACGAAACGAATTATCGTTCGCAAGATATATACAGGATGGCTGCAAAAGTATATGACAACCGTGATTTGGGGGCCGCGATTTCAAGCGGGTCTTTTAAAGTAAATGGAATGATTGTTGCTCCTTGCTCCATAAAGACGCTTGCAGGGATTGCTAATAGTTTTAATAGTGAACTGCTGACCAGAGTTGCGGATGTTCAATTAAAAGAACGCAGAAAACTGGTGCTTATGCTGCGCGAGACCCCTTTACATCTGGGGCATATTCAACATATGATGAGCGTTACTCAAATGGGAGGAGTTATTCTTCCCCCGGTTCCATCTTTCTATCATTTACCCAAAACGATTGATGATATTGTAGATCAAAGTATTCAGAAAGCACTGGATCAATTCGATATTGAAGCCAATTTGTTTACGCGGTGGGAAGGAATGGAGCAAACGATAGGGAAGGCTAAAAAATGGACTTGAGGAGGAGAAAAATGGCTACATTAACTAACTCGAAACAGGTTATTTATTACAACTATATTAATGGGGAGTGGACAGATTCTTCCTCTAAAGAATTGCTGGAGTCGAAAAACCCAGCAACGGGTGAGGTTGTAGGGTACGCGCAAAATTCAACCGTTCAGGATGTGAAACAAGCGATTGATACGGTATTTCATGCGTTTAACCAGAGTGATTGGGGGTATAATCCAAAGCGCCGTTATAATGCTTTGTTAGGGTTAGCTCAATTAATGGAAGAAAATATAGAGCATCTTGCACGTGTATTGACGATGGAGCAGGGCAAAACCATTCGTGAGTCACGACAAGAGCTAACGGGTTGTATCGATACTTTAAAATATTTTGCTGGTGCGGCCCGAACGATATTTGGACGCTCGATCCAGCTTGAACCCAATAATTTTGGTGTCATTGCAAAGGAGCCGATTGGCGTAGTAGGGATTATTTGTCCCTGGAACTGGCCTGCCCTTCTCATGATTCGGGAGTTGGCCCCTGCTTTGGCAGCTGGTAACGGAGTAATTGTGAAACCGGCAAGCCTAACACCTGCAATATCCGTGGAAATTTTCAAGCTGATTGACCAAGTTCCGGACTTTACAAAAGGAATTGTGAGTATTGTAACGGGACCTGGGCGTGCGATTGGTGCAGCCATGGGAAAAAGCAAAAAAATCGATATGATCAGTTTCACCGGCGATACTTCCACCGGTAAGACGATAATGGAAATGGCAACGAGCAATATCAAAAAACTGGCGTTGGAGTTGGGCGGAAAATCACCAAATGTCGTGTTCCCAGATGCCAATTTGGATAAGGCGATTCCTTTAATTGGACGATCCATCTTTATTTCTGCCGGACAGATTTGTATGGCAGGTTCTCGATTGTTAGTACATAAGTCTATTAAAGATGAAGTAGTGTTCCGCTTAAAACAGTATGCGGAAAATCTGCAGGTGGGCAATGGAATTCATGAGACGACAGATATGGGGCCGGTTGCTTCACAAAGCCAGTTGGATTTGGTTGCAGAGTATAGTGAAATTGGCCGCCGTGAAGGAAAAATCATTACGGGCGGTTATCGGCTAACAGGTGGGGACTACGATAAGGGTTATTTCTTTGCTCCAACGATCATTGATGAATTGGCGTCCTCTTGCCGGGTAGTACGGGAAGAAATTTTTGGGCCGATTCTAGCAGTACAATCCTTCTCTACTGATGAAGAAGCACTTGTCATGGCTAATGATTCCGATTTTGGACTATCTGCCGGTGTTTGGACAACAGACGTAAATCGTGCTATGAGGATGTCAAAAGGCATCAAAGCCGGTACAGTTTGGATTAACACATACAATAAGAACTTTCCAGAAGCGGAATTTGGTGGATATAAGCAAAGTGGTCAAGGACGTACCCGTGGAATTGACGGCTTAATGGAATATTGTGAAACGAAGCACATTCATTTTGAAATCGATTAATAGCGACTATATGAAAAAGGAGTGTATATAGTGACTATAAGCCCGGCAGTGAAGGCGATAAATTTTGAATTTTCATTTAATCTCCCTACTCTTATTGAGTTCGGGTACGGAAAAATGGAAAAATTTGGACAACAGCTTATATCAATTGGAGTTAAACGGATATTTATGGTAACAGATAAAGGAGTTGAATCAGCTGGATTGCTCGCTGCATTGACTGATTCGTTGCAGGCAGCGGCAATTCAATTTGATATCTATACAGATGTAGAATCTGACCCTAGCCTAGAGACAATTGACCGTGGAGTTGAAGTTTTTCAGCAAAAACCTTATGACTGCATTGTCGCGGTCGGTGGTGGAAGTCCAATTGATACAGCGAAGGGAATCCGCGTCGTTGCAGCCAATGGAGGAAATATCGGTCATTATGCCGGAGTAAACCAGATTCCGGTTGCTCCAACGATTCCTCTGCTCGCTATCCCGACTACATCCGGCACAGGGAGTGAGGTGACGAACTTTGGCGTTTATTCCGATTGGCAAAATAATGTGAAGGTAACTGTGACCAGTCAGTATATGGCACCAACCATTGCATGGGTCGACCCGGCATTGACTATGAGCTTGCCTGCGAAAATGACCGCTGCTTCCGGTATCGATGCATTGGCCCACGGTATTGAAACATTCTTCTCTCTCGGGTCGAGTCCGGCGTCCGATGCTTTAGCGATAGAAGCAATCCATACAGTAAATAGGTACCTTAGTCGTGCTGTGCATAATGGTTCCGACATGGAAGCGCGAATCGGAATGTCACATGGCAGTTTATTAGCAGGAATGGCGTTTAACAACGGATTTTTGGGTCTTGCCCATGCGATTGGCAGCGCTCTTTCCGGACATTGTCATGTCCCGCATGGAGTTGCCATAGGACTCTTGTTGCCAAAGGTAGTAGAATTTAATGCTACTGTCCGTCCGGATAAAGCGGCCAAGATTGCCGGGTTAATGGGAATGAAGGGGGAGCATTCGGAAGAGCTGGCTCTTCAGGCAAGTCCTGCTGTTGCACGGCTTGTAGAGGATATTGGACTTCCAACTCGTTTGAGGGAAGTGGATGTAACAGAGAAGAAGCTTTTCGAAATTGCTAAGGATTCGTTCAAGAGCGGGATGATGAAGTTTAATCCACGTCAGCCATCCGAGTCGGAAGTGTTACAATTGCTAAAAGAAATATTTTAATCATACTTCATCATAAAACTATCATGGCTGACTAGCCGCAAACTTGAGCATAAAAATCAGAAAAAGGATTATAGGAGGAGACATTAGGATGAGAGCAAAGACATTCCGAACGTGGATGCAGTATCTTCAATCGAAAGACCGATTGGCTGTGATTGATAAAAACGTCAGTTTACAATATGAAGTTGCTGCTGTAAGCAAGAAGTTGGATGGAAAAAAAGCAACCTATTTTACAGCGGTAGAGGGATATTCAATTCCCGTTGTCTCCGGCATTTGTTCCAGCCGTGAAGATTTCGCTGAAGCGTTGGAAACCGATCAGCACGGAATTATCCCTAAGTTTACTGAAGCGGTAGCGTCACCAACACCCTGTCGGTTGGTGGATCATACCGAGGCTCCAGTAAAGGAAAATATCATTCTAGAAAATATCAATTTGATGAAGATGTTTCCGATTCCTGTTCACCATGAGAAAGATTCGGGCAACTATATTACAGCAGGACTGTTTATTGTTCGTGATCCGGTAACCCGCAAGCAGAACGTTTCCATTCATCGTCTTCAGGTTTCCGGAAAAGACAAGCTGGGCGCGCTGATCCTTCCTCGCCATACATTCCATCTGTACAAGCAGGCAGAGGAAGAAGGAAGGGCTTTGGAATGTGCGATTGTCATAGGAGTCGATCCGGTTACTTTGCTGGCTTCGCAAGCGAGTACACCATATGGAGTCGATGAACTGGAAATTGCGGGTTCCCTACGCGGAGAGCCGCTGGAAGTGGTTCGTTGTGAGACGGTTGACATCGATGTGCCTGCTTTTGCAGAAATTGTGCTTGAAGGTAAGATTCTACCTCATGTGCGTGAGCCGGAAGGACCTTTTGGCGAATTTCCAAAATATTACGGACCGCGTAGTAACAAGGAGGTCGTCCAAATTACAGCGGTTACTCACAGGAATAATCCGATTTTTTATACGATTGTACCAGCTGGCTATGAGCATCTTCTATTGGGAGGCATTCCTCGCGAGGCAAGTTTGTTCCAAACCATCCGTCAAACTGTTCCAAGTGTAAAGGCTGTCCACATGAGCCCAGGTGGAACCTGCCGCTACCACGCCATCGTCTCCATTAAGAAAAGAAACGAGGGTGAGGCGAAAAATGCCATTATCGCAGCCTTTGCCAATAGTTTTGATATTAAACATGTCGTTGTTGTGGATGAAGAAGTCGATATTTTTAATATGGAAGAGGTAGAGTGGGCGATTGCAACTCGCTTTCAAGCGGAAAAAGATTTAGTACTAGTCCACAGTTCCCAGGGATCAAAACTGGATCCGTCTACGGAGGAAGGAGTAGGCTCTAAGATGGGATTGGATTGTACCGTTCCGTTAAACAGCGAACCTATGCGCTATTTAAAAGTATATATTCCTGGTTATGACGAAATAAAAGTAGACGATTATATCAATTCTGAGGCCACTATCAAATCGGTACATTCAGAATAGCATAATGGTCGATAGCGAAAATGTTAAGAATGCCTTACAGGCAAATCAGAAACAGTCGAATAGTATACCGGCATGTAGAAACAGCAGAAAAAGAAAAGGCTCTGCGTTGTGTTCTACATGCAGGGTTTATCATTTTTATAAGATAGGAGTGGGATGAATGGAAGGGAGCTTACTATCGGTTTTGGCCATAGGATTTCTTCTTGGGGTTAAACATGCAATTGAACCTGACCATGTCATAGCCGTTTCGACCATTGCAAGTCAAAGTAAAAGACTATGGCGCTCTTCTTTAGCGGGAGTTTTTTGGGGAATTGGCCATACGACAACGTTGTTTATTGTTGGTCTTATTCTTATTTTTATGAAGGGTGAAATACCAGATAAATGGGCTATGTCTTTAGAATTTTTGGTGGGGATTATGTTGGTTTATCTTGGAGTTACAAGTATCCTTTCTTTTAAAAATATCCACTCTCATGAGCATAAACATAATGGAGAGTTACATAAGCATTTCCATTCCCACAAACATGATAGTGAGCATAGGCATAAACACCAACATAAAGATATTTTCTATATAAAATCAATGTTAGTTGGTCTAATACATGGACTAGCAGGAAGTGCAGCAATGGTTCTGTTAACAATGTCTACAGTTAAGAGCGCTTGGGAAGGTGCTGTGTATATACTTGTATTTGGGGTCGGAACTGTCATTGGTATGCTCCTATTTACAACAGTTATTGGGATTCCGTTTGTGTTTAGTGCGAATAAGGTCAGTGTAAATATAAAACTTACGCAAATTACCGGTGGAATTAGTACCGTATTTGGGCTTTATTATATGTATAATTTGGGAGTAACCGAGGGTTTATTCAAACTTTGGATGCAATAGATTTGAAAAATAAGAATTTATGTCCGTAGAATAGAAATATTCCATGCTACTTGTAAGGGTGATTATCTCAAGAAAACGATAGAAAGGTTGTTTTCTTGAGATAATCACCCCTTTGTTTTTGTCGTTACAGTTTCCGCATGTTACCCAATTCATAGTGGAAACATAGCATTCCGGTTTCCTGATATGTACCATGTTAGAATATTTCCAACTATGTTGTTAAGCATTTGACACCATCAAGTTACCATGTCTAACGACAATGGAAACACAGAGCTTCCGAGTTTGTTGGAAACCTTTTTTGAAAATGGAAATACAGAGTTTCCATAAAAACATAATTATTGGTGTTTTTATTATTGGTATAAATATTGCATAAATTTAAAAATATATGAAAGTGAAACGAGAGGAGTGAAATGAATACGCTTAACCAATATGATAGCAGCCATGTTGCTGAACAAGAAGTATATTCTATGAAGGTTAGGGACTGTTAGAAGAAGGAGGATCCTCATGAGCATGTCTCAAGTAGCCCAAAAAAAGATAGGAGATGGGGCGCCTGATCTTCGCGATACGCTATTTAAACCGATTCAACAACGTATATTTACAGCTCAAGTGGTAGCTACGAACTGTGGGATTTTAGCACATACCAGGCGCGCAACGGAGTTCGTGCATGAACTTGGTTGTGAATTATTGTACTGTTTGGAAGACGGGACGGCTGTGCGGCCGGGGGACGTCATCTTATCCTTCCGTGGGACGCCAAAGAGTGTAGCCATAGCAGAAGATAGGGTGCTTGGGGCTATGATGGTTCCATCCGGTTACGCAACGCGTGCTCGTCAACTTCAGCTTATTGCAGGTTCCAAATTGAAGGTCGTTTGCGGGGGGTGGAAAAAACTACCGCAGGAATCCAAGTCAGGTCTGCATGCTGCACTTTCGGCAGCGGGCATCGGTATGCGTATGGTAGATGGTCAGTTTGTGTACATTGACAAAAATTATGTCCGGATGTTCGGAGGGGTCGGCAAAGCACTAGATGCGGCTGCGCAGTTTCCTGATCATAAAACAGTCATCCAAATTCGAGGTGAATTGCAATCAATTGCCGAGGAAACACAGGAAGCAGTTCAAGGAGGAGCTAACGTACTCATGGTGGATACTGGATCCCTGAAGGATCTTGAGGTCGTTTTGAAAATCCTGGACCAGCTTAGCGTTCGTCGAGATGTCAAGGTAGCTTTTGCGGGTGGCGTGACAGAGGAGACATTACTCTTGCTTCGCGATCTTCCGGTTGATTTGGTAGATGTGGGAGCATCCATTCTAAACGCTCCACTGCTCGATATGCGTGTGGATATCGTAGCGTTCGAATAAAAAAACAGTCAGCAAAGAGAATCTATCAAACGAAAGGGAGGCGGAGATGATGGAGTATAGTCTTTTAAATAAAACGGAACTCCGTTTGACGGACGTTTATCTGAGTGATTGCGATTTGTCGGAAATCGCAAATACGGTAGCCGCGGTATTAAAACTGCCCAGGGACCGAGTATTTGTCATCGACGTCCGGGAAGATCACATTGCCTTGGACTTGCTCGTTCATTCAATGAATGATGATCAGTTTGTAGGGAAGAAGGAAGAACTGCTGAATGCGGTCGGTTCCTTTCCGGGAGTTCATCTCGGTCCGAATGCGGATATTCATTCCGAAGGGGTATTGGGCATGATTGCTTTATCTCCGGTAGAAGCCAAACAGGTAGTCGAACAGAGCGCTGCGATGGGCAGCGAAATTCAAAATCGCATTCGCCGCCGTGTGAAGGTATTCCCTACCGGCTTTGAGGTTGGAAAGGGCATGATCGAGGATACGAATACGCCATACCTTGTAAACCGTTTTACGGATGTGGGATGTAAGGTGCAAACCCATCGACCGTTAGCGGACGATATTGATGAAATTGCTGGCGCGTTAAGGCAAGCTCTGGATCAGGGGTTCGGCCTGATTGTAACCACCGGCGGGGTTGGGGCGGAAGATAAGGATTGTACGGTCGAAGCTTTACTTAAGGTTTGTCCGGATGCAGCAACGCCTTATATTGCGAAATTCACTCGTGGACATGGCAGACATGTTAAGGATGGCATTCGCATTGGAGTTGCCAAGGAAGGGTTGAGTTATTTAGTTACACTTCCCGGACCGAATGAGGAAGTCCGGCTCTGTGCCGATGCCCTTGTAGCCAGCATCGAGCAGCAGCCGGAGCCGGAAGTCCTCGGAGAACAGTTGGCCAACCTTCTTCGAGAGCGGTGGATGAAAACGGTAGGTGTACATGGTCATTCCCATCATCCTCATCAAGTACACGTTCACTATTCAAGCTAGCGGTGTAACGCAATCTACCATATAAATAACGCTTGATGTTTCGACATAGATAGGGCGGTGAGAGGATAAGAAGGGTGGAAGTAAGAGGGTGGATGCGCCCTGCGTATCGACCGTAACAAGGTCGAGGGTCTTCTTTTTCTACCTTCTTCTCTCCTACTTCTTATTTCGATCCACAAAAGAATGTCGATATATCAAAAGCGATTTATATACTATATAAAAGGATGGAAAGGAAGATTCAATGCGTCTGATAGTAGAACAAGCAGCGAAAAATTTATGGGAAGCCGACAACAACAGGCAGCCGATCGATCCGTTGACGGAAACGTACCCGGATATTACAGTGGAGGATGCTTATGCAATACAAAAACAAGTCCAGGCATGGAAACTGGAATCCGGAAGCCGTCTAATCGGACATAAGATCGGGTTAACTTCAAAGGCCATGCAAAACGCACTTGGAGTTCCCGAACCGGATTTTGGTTCATTGTTCGAACATGCACTTTTACCGGAAGGAAGCCTTGTTCCGTATGAACAATTTCTTCAACCTAAGGTAGAGGCGGAACTGGCTTTTGTTATGAAGCATGACTTACAGGGGCCTGGCGTACATTTCCATGATGTTATCCGGGCGACCGATTACATCGTCCCTGCTTTTGAGATTATCGACAGCCGAGTACGGGATTGGAAAATTAAAATCCAAGATACAATTGCCGATAATGCATCGTTTGGAGCTTTAGTACTGGGGAGCCGAGGTATTCCTGTGAGTGATTTGGATCTCCGGACGATTGGTTTGGTATTGGAGCGTAACGGAGAGGTAGTTGACACAGCCGCAGGCGCAGCAGTGTTGGGCCATCCGGCAGCGGCGGTCGCGTGGTTATGTAACAAGTTGGCTGCATTTGGTGAGGGTCTGAAAGCAGGAGATATCGTTCTGTCAGGCTCATTTACGAAAGCATACGAGGTAAGGCCTGGAGATCTTTATACAGCCTATTTCGGCGGCGTTGGAACTGTTCAGGTTGGTTTTCAGTCAAAGTAAAATCGATTGCAGGGGGAATCAAGGATGAAAAAATTAAGAACTGCGATTATCGGACCGGGAAATATCGGTACTGACTTAATGTTAAAAGTGTTGCGCTGCGAGGAATTAGAACTTGGTTTAATGGTAGGGATTGTTGCTGAATCGGACGGATTGCGTATGGCCCGCGAGCGGAGCATTGAAACTTCCGATAAAGGGATTGACGCCATTTTAGAGCGGAAGGATGAAATCGATCTTGTGTTTGACTGTACGGGGGCAAAACCTCATGTAAAGCATGCACCGCTCTTACGTGAAGCCGGAATTCGCGCGATCGATCTAACTCCGGCAGCAGTCGGACCATATGTTATACCTTCGGTTAACATGGAGGCAAATCTAAATAGCCCAAATATTAATCTGGTTACTTGCGGTGGACAGGCGACCATTCCGATTGTGGCAAAAATCAATGAAGTTGCGGATGTGGAATATGCCGAAATCGTAGCGACGATTTCCAGTCGTTCCGCAGGACCCGGAACCCGTCAAAACATTGATGAATTTACGAAAACAACCTCCCGTGCGATTCACCAAGTTGGCGGCGCAGATCGATCAAAGGCGATCATTATTCTGAATCCGGCCGATCCACCGATCATGATGCGTAACACTGTCTATACGAAAGTGAAGAATCCGGATCAAAAAGCGATTGAACAGGCTGTAGAAGAAATCGTAAAAGAAGTGCAAACCTACGTTCCCGGATACCGTTTGAAGGTTCCTTCCATTGTGGACGGGGATAAAGTAACGACCATTATTGAGGTAGAGGGCGCAGGAGACTATTTACCGAATTATTCTGGTAACCTGGATATCATTACGGCAGCTGCAGTGGGCGTCGCTCAGCGGATTGCGAAATATCAGGCAGTTGAAGAGGAGGCATCTAAACTATGACACAAAAAATTACCATTACAGATTCAACGCTTCGCGATGGAATGCACACAATCAGACATCAGTTTACTCCTGCGGAAATGGCTGAAATTGCCGGCGCTTTGGATCAAGCCGGAGTAGATCTGATTGAAGTCGGACATGGTGACGGTTTAGCGGGTTCATCCTTTCAATACGGATTTAGCCGCGCTACAGATGTAGAGTATTTGAAAGCAGTCAGTGAGGCAGTTACGAACGGTAGAGTAACCGTATTGCTTCTGCCTGGTATCGGCACAATTGAGGACTTGCAAGCGGCTGTTGCATACGGGACGAAGGCCGTTCGCGTGGCAACTCATATTACAGAAGCTGATATTTCCGAACAGCATATTAAATATGCTAAAAAAGAAGGATTGTTTACCGTTGGGTTTTTAATGATGGCTCATATGGAAGAACCGGAGCGTTTGGTTGAACAAGCCAAGAAGATGGAAAGCTATGGTGCGGACGTGGTATATGTGACAGATTCGGCGGGTGCCTTATTGCCGGATGGAGTGCGGGCCCGTGTGTCGGCTTTACGGGAAGCGATACATATTCCAGTCGGATTCCATGCCCATAACAACCTCGGCTGTGCAGTAGGCAACACGCTTGCCGCTCTTGCAGAAGGAGCTACGTTTGTTGATGGAAGCTTGCGCGGCATGGGGGCTGGAGCCGGAAATTCGCAAACGGAAGTCATGATTGCGGCTATGCATAAAGCAGGATACCAAACCGGTTGTGATCTTGGCAAGTTAATCCATGCAGCCGAAAATATTGTAGCTCCGAAGATGTCTGGTCCGCAAATCATTGATAGTGTGGCTTTAATTCTTGGTTATGCAGGAGTATATAGCAGTTTCTTCCTGCACGCAAAGCGTGCGGCTGAACAATTTGGTGTAGACCCCCTTGCTATTTTGGTTGAATTAGGAAAACGTCG
Source organism: Aneurinibacillus terranovensis DSM 18919 (assembly GCF_000430625.1). Classification (GTDB taxonomy): domain Bacteria; phylum Bacillota; class Bacilli; order Aneurinibacillales; family Aneurinibacillaceae; genus Aneurinibacillus_B; species Aneurinibacillus_B terranovensis. The sequence continues at coordinate 18,593 of NZ_AUMJ01000061.1, read as the reverse complement.
TATCGTTGGTGGTCAAGAGGACCAAATTATTGACGTTGCATATGAGTTAAGTCAGAACACTTGTAAAATAGCAACCCTCTAGAAGATTGTGGAACAAACTTGATATAAAGTTGGGAGTTTTATAATATTTTCTTAAAGGGAGCGTTACAACATGCCATTTCAACTTAAATATGAACAGTTGCTGGAGAATCTTCGCCAGCTTCGACGAGTTGTGGTCGCATTTTCAGGTGGAGTTGATAGCACCTTTTTGCTTAAAGCAGCAGTTGAAGCGCTAGGAAGAGATAATGTTTTGGCAGTAACGTCTGATGCCGAGACCTATCCAGAGCGCGAACGGAGAGAAGCCATGGCTCTGGCCAAAGAAATCGGTAGCCAACACCTTGTCATTCAAACGAGCGAGTTGAATATTCCAGGGTACGCGGAAAATCCAATCAACCGTTGCTACTACTGCAAACAGGAGCTTTTCAGCCATTTGATCCCGATTGCACAAGAACGAGGCTATGATCACGTCGTTTTTGGGGCGATTGCTGATGATCTAAGTGATTATCGTCCAGGATTTAAGGCGGCTTTAGAAAAAGGAGTTCGTGCTCCCCTGCAGGAAGTGGGGCTAGCCAAAACGGAAATTCGTGCCCTATCACATCAGTTGGGCTTACGAACCTGGGATAAACCATCGTTTGCATGTCTTTCTTCTCGTATTCCTTATGGTGAGGTGATTACGCAGGAGAAGTTAACGATGATTGACAAGGCTGAACAGTTCTTAATGGACATTGGCTTCCGTCAAGTCAGGGTACGCCAGCACGATAAATTAGCTCGTATCGAGGTTTTACCTCAAGATATCCAGAAACTAGCGGGTTTCAATGAAATGATTGTAAGCAAACTGAAGAGTATCGGATATATGTATATAACGATTGATTTACAAGGCTACCGTACCGGCAGTTTAAATGAAACACTAGAGACTCCAAAATTAGAAATGGCAAAATAAAGTTTTTCCTGGCGGTTGTGTTTACAAGTGCAAACATATGAATGAGAACATTTTAAACATAACCGCTTATTTTTCGTAAAGGGTGGGGAGAGAAACGGATGCTTCTTTCGGATATTGTGCAAAAGCCTGCTTTTACGATTGAACTGAATACACTACAGCATCAAGCACACCAAATTACAGCGAAGATGAGATCACTATCCCTTCAAGAAATACCCGTTCTCAATGAAGGATACTGGGCAGGGGTTTTTCGTATTTGTTCTCAGTCTTGTTCATCAGAAGCAGAAAATGGGGTTTGGATTCAGCATGTCCCCTTCTTTTGCGAAGATACTCAGGTAAAAGAAGTAAAGCTGCCTGTCGGATACAATTTGGTTGGTGTAGTAGATAAAAAAAATAGATTTGTCGGTGTTGTTTATGTAGCCGACTTGCAGGAGATAATTCACAATATATATAAGGAAGCCCTAGAGCGAAGCCGCCAGCTTGATTCCATTATCGAACATGCTTATGATGGAATCTTAATTACGGATGCACTGGGTTATGTCACAATGGTAAATCCAGCTCTCTGCCGTTTTTCCGGCGTACCTAAAAAAACTTTTGTCGGATCGCATCTGACTGAATTGGTTAGTAAAGGATTTTTTAAGGAAAACTCGACAACCTGGAAAGCTTTGCAGGAAAAACGGGAAGTAATTGGATTGCAACGATATCCAACAGGTCAAGAGCACATTGTAAGCGCTGTCCCCATTATTGACGAATCAGGAAAGATCAAAGGCGCGGTTTCTACCATTCGGGACACGACAGAACTCGCTAGATTACGGGAAGAATTGAATATAGTACAAAACCGTAGTCAGCAGTATCAAATAGAATTATCGAAGCTTCGCAAACAAGTTCAATCTGAGGAAATTATTGCGGTCTCTCCGCAGATGTTAAATGTATTTGATTTGGCAGAAAGGGTAGCCGGTTTTGATTCTACTGTTTTAATACTGGGGGAGTCTGGAGTCGGAAAAGAAGTACTTGCTTCTTTTATTTATAAAAATAGCGCCCGTTCGCATGGCCCTTTCGTGAAAATCAATTGTGGAGCTCTTCCGGAGGAGTTACTTGAATCAGAATTGTTCGGTTATGAATCAGGTGCTTTTACCGGCGCCAAAAAATCCGGAAAAGTCGGATTATTCGAGGCGGCCGAGGGTGGGGTGATCTTTTTAGATGAAATTGGCGAAATGTCACCTTCCCTTCAAGTAAAAGTCCTTCGCGTTTTGCAAGAACAGGAAATTACCCGGGTGGGTGGAGTCGAACCTGTTCAGGTGAATTGTCGAATTATTGCCGCTACTCACCGCAATTTGCAGGAGCGGATTCAGCAGGGATTGTTCCGCGAGGATTTATTTTACCGGCTTTATGTGGTTCCGATCCATATCCCGCCTTTACGTGAAAGGCATGAGGACATTCCAGCCATGATTCAGTATTTTTTAAATCGGTACAATCAAAAATACGGGACAAAAAAAATAATTCACTCGCATGTGATTCAAATTTTGCAACAGTATCCGTGGCCGGGGAATGTTCGGCAATTGTCCAATCTGATTGAACGTTTGGTCGTTACTATACCGGATTCTACCATCCAGCAGCATCATCTTCCGGGTGATGTCATGTCTTTGCAGGATTCCTTGACAAAGCCCGATCATCATCCTTCTTTACCAATGGAAAAGGCGGAATATGCAAAAGATATTTCCGTTCTTCAAACGACAGATGAAAATATGAGCTATAACGCTTTTAACGAAATGGAACGTGATTTGATCATTCAATCATTATCCCGTTACGGTTCGATCCGCAAGGTGGGACAGGCTCTTGGAGTTTCCCACACCACCGTCATTAAGAAAATGAGAAAGTACGGCATTGAGCGAAAAAGGGAAGTGTAAGTATTTTTAACTGGAAAGAAGGGGACAACATGAGTTTACGAGAGATATTACATCGTATTCAAAACGGAGAGATCTCTGTTGAACAAGCGGAACAAGAAATTCGCGGCTTTGAAGATTTGGGGTTTGTGAAAATCGATTATGCCCGGGAAGCTCGAACGGGATTTCCGGAGGTTATATTTGGAAGAGGAAAGACACCAGAGCAAGTCAGGCTTATTTTTTCCCGAATTCATCAGAAGCATGGAAAGGCAATGGTTACGCAAGCCAATGAAAAAATGGTGGAGCTTGTTAGGCAGGATGTTCCAGATGCCATTTACGATCCAATGTCACGTTTAATCACAATCGGCAGGAGAGAAAAAACTTTTATTGGTACAGTAGCTGTTATTTCCGCGGGGACCGCAGATCTACCGGTAGCCGAGGAAGCAGCCCAAACAGCTGAGTGGATGGGAAATAAAGTTGATCGTATCTATGATGTTGGGGTAGCGGGAATTGATCGCTTGCTTGCTCAGCGGGAGCGGATTCAGGCAGCCAGTATCGTCATTGTTGTTGCCGGAATGGAAGGTGCGTTAGCGAGCGTCGTGGGGGGGTTAGTACGTCGTCCGGTAATCGCTGTCCCCACTAGTGTCGGTTATGGTGCGCATTTTTCTGGATTGACCCCATTGTTATCCATGCTCACCTCTTGTGCGGCGGGTGTCACGGTAGTTAACATTGACAATGGATTTGGTGCTGCTGTGGCTGCGTCTATGATCCAACAGGCTATCCAGGAAGGATTTACATCAGGATATAGGTGATATCCGCCATTCCCTCAGCACGGAGTATTTGTGTAATCTTTGGGCTTCCGTAAAGACGACGGGACTACAGGAAGATGTGTTGGATTTGCTTAGCTAGTTTTTCCCGCCACTTCCGGCGCTAGCTGGTAGGCCGCTTTAACCAAGCGTAATAACCGCTTCTAGAAACCTCAAATATCTGGCACATCTTCCCGACACGGAATTCGAAGCGGTGTTCATGGATGAAGGAATAAATCACTTCCGGTCTTTGATGAAGATGTGCATAGCCTTTTTTAAGATCGCATTTTTCTCCTGTAGGTCCTTTATTTACTTTTGAAGTTCGCGAATTGCAGCATCCTCTGGCTTCAGGTTGCCACTTCCAGGAAAGGCTTGATTCGCATCCTTTTTAAACTGCTTCACCCATGCATACAACGTTTTCTCCGATATGCCTAGCTCTTCACTTGAGGTACTGATTTTCCTTGCTCCAAAATCCACTGGACAGTATTCATCTTAAATTCACGATCGTATTGTTGTTTCATGTTGGACACACCTCGACGTTAAGATCATTTTTTTATTATACAGGCCACCTACCTCTATATTCTTAGGAAAAATTTATAAACGATGGATAGATTTTCAGAGCAAGCTGCCGTCGGCCCCTCTAGTTCACCTTCCCTTCGGTTAGGTTCACAACGGGGCTACGTCCTCTTCCGCCACTACTGAAAATAAATCATTCTATTAACATACCTTGAGATAGGATGTACCTTAATCTCTATATTCTCTGTGTTCACTTTTTAGTCTAACATCACTTGGATTTCTTGGTACCTATATAAACCTTTCCCCCATTCTCGTAACAGCATTATACGCAGCGGTTATTTTAATGAGTGGATATAAACCAGCAAGAAGTGCTTATTATGTGATTAAAAGTGGGGCATTGGGTTAAAGTGGGCCGGGACTTGGTTCGTAAGCCAGTAGAAGATACTGTTGGAGAAACGATTATCATCAAAGCCGGTGAGAAAATCCCGTTGGATGGACAGATTATCGAAGGATCATCCAGTGTTAATCAAGCTCCTATTACAGGAGAATCAAATCCCAGTTGACAAAGGTATTGGGGATTCAATTTATGCTGGAACCTTGAACGAAAGTGGTTCGTTAGAAGTTAAAGTTACGAAATTAGTGGAAGAGACAACAATTTCACGCATTAATCACTTGGTTGAAGAAGCTCAGGAGAAAAAGGCTCCTACCCAGGATTTTGTAGATAGATTTGCCAGAATATACACTTCAAACCAACCCATGAAAGATATCGCAGATAAAGATCGGGAGTGGCGGCATCTTAACTTTTTTTAATCCCCCTGCTACATCCATGCCGAGCTTCCGCGCACGAACTGCGACTCATGCAACCGAATCATGCGGGTGCATGTGCCATGGGCATTGAATAAACCGAAGCATTATTTTACGCTTCACTTTGACGCGCTGATCATGCTTTTGTCTAAAGACGTGACGATCTTTATGGATCCTGAGCAGAAGAACGTCATGTGCGTGACCAAAGGGAAACACTCCAGTACTTGGAACGAATGCAGAAAACAGCTAGAAGCGCACGGAGGCAAGGCGCAAGTAACGGAAGTATGCATGGATATGTCGCCGGCCTTCATCAAAGGTACTGGGGAGCATTTCCCGAATGCGGCGATCACGTTTGACAAGTTCCACGTCATTCAGGCGGCCAACGAAGCCGTCGATGAGGTACGGCGGTCCGAGAGTAAAAGTAGCATTGAACTCAAGAATACGCGCTATATGTGACTGAAGAATCCAGAGAACCTAACCACGGCGCAGCAAGAGATGATGGACAAACTCAAGGACTGCGATTTAGATACGGCCAAGGCCTACCGAATGCGCTTAATCTTTCAATAGATCTACCGCTATCCTGCCGTGATTGAGCCGATGGTACTAAAAGACTGGATTCAGCAGGGACTACGTTGTCGTTTAGAACCCATGATTGAAGTGGACAGAATACTTCAAAAACACTATGACGGTGTAATCCGATGGTTTAGCTCTAAGCTTACCAATGGCTTACTTGAAGGCGTTAATAGTCTGTTCCAAGCTGCAAAACGAAAAGCTCGCGGCTACCGTTCGGACAAAATTATGGTGTATCTGCTGGCGGGGAAATTGAATTTGTCCCTAAAATCGTAAAAAAGAATTGGCAACAGCATGGAGCCACGCATCACTCGCATCACCAATTTCCTTGTCCGATTTTCAAAGGTTTTCTGGAAATTGATAGGGCGATTTTTTGCAAATAGTATCGCTAACGGCGAAGAGCCAACAAATTTTTATATCGTTGAAATGAATGAAAGCCTTATATAAAAGGCCTTTAAGCAAATTTAAACATACGTTTGTTTAGGCCGAGGATAATGAGAATTTCGTTTGGATTATGGGGTCAGACTCCCAATGCTTTAACTTAATAGGGGACTGACCCCGCCGCTCGCCGCTTTAACGCATTGCTACTATATAGTAGTGGGGGTCTGACCTCACATGGGATATTTTTCAAAATAACTTGTGAAAATGTGAGAAAATGTGATATTAATAAGAAGTATATAAGGAAAAAGTAGGTGTTTATATTGTTAGCGCACGATCGGCATGAAAAAATTATTGAAATGCTAAACAAAAATAAATCAATAAAAGTATCCTTAGCAACGAAAATGTTCAATGTCTCAAATGAAACGGTAAGGAGAGACTTGGAATATCTGGAAAGAGAAGGACGTTTGCGAAGAGTCAGAGGCGGCGCAGTTTTAGATGAGATCAACAGTAACGAAGTAAATTTCACTCTACGTGAAGCTAAAAATATCGATGAAAAAAGAGAAATCGCCCAAATTGCAGCTCGGTATGTTACGGAGGGACAATCGATTGCATTAGATGTCAGTACCACAAATACAGAATTTGCTAGAGTGTTAAAAGAGAAGTTTGAAAAGCTTACTATATTAACAAACTCTTTAATCATTGCAAATGAACTTGCGGAAAAACCCAATTTCACCATTATTATGCCTGGAGGAATTCTCCGAAATGAGGAACTATGTATAGTAGGGCATATGGCTGAGAATTTTTTTAAAGGTTTCCATATTGACCAATTTTTTATGAGTATAAGCGGGATCTCATTAACCGAAGGATTTACAGACTATGGGATTGGAGAATTTCAGGTAAAAATGAAAATGCTGGAGAGTTCACGGAATTGTACAGTATTAGCCGACAGCAGTAAATTCGACGTGGCCTCTCTTTTAAGGGTTTGTTTCTTCGATCGGATTGACCGAATTATAACTGATTCAAAACTGCCAGATAGAGTTCTGCAAAAATATACAAAAGAAGGAATTGAAATTATTAATAAATAGTGGTTTTCTTTTTTTTGAGAGGAGATTCCTCTCTCTTTTTTTGGGGAAAAGTGTGGTTTTTACAATTAAAACACAAATATTTACGATCGGTTCATATTTGATTTACAAATAATGTGTATTATTGTGGTGTAAAGAAATTATTTGTGGTATAAATTGTATTTTTGTGTGGTGATGAGAATGAATAAAGGTAAAAACAAACAAATATCCACAATGGTAATATTTATGTTGCCAGCTCTCTTACTATTATTGGCATTTTGGTTTATTCCAATGATCGTATCTCTATTTATTAGTTTTACAGACTGGGATTATATAAGTCCAAAGTTTTCTTTCGTTGGGTTAGAGAACTATACCAGCCTAGTAACCGATAAAGAGTTTTACAAGGTGATTATAAATACTCTATCATTCGTGGTGTTTACCGTATTGCCAACGATGATTATTGGTCTTACCCTCGCGCTGGCATTAAATAAAAAGATAGCCGGAAGCACTATTTACAAGGCAATTATTTTTTCGCCATGGGTCACACCAATGGTTGCGGTTTCCATTGTTTGGTCTTGGATTTTTCAACCGGATGTAGGACTTCTAAACTCTTTCCTTTCTGCACTTGGCATCCACAAAATAGATTGGCTTGGAAGCTCTTCGTGGGCGATGCCAGCCGTAATTATCGTTACTGTGTGGAAGGGCATTGGATGGGTAATGATCTTCTATTTAGAAGCGTTACAGCGTGTACCTGCGGATCTATATGAGTCAGCATCCATTGATGGAGCTCCAAAATGGAGAAGATTTCGCTATGTAACGCTGCCGATGATTTCTCCCACTACATTCTTTTTAATAATTGTAACTACAATTGATGCTTTACAAGCATATGATCAAATTCAAGTATTGACACAAGGCGGGCCTGCAGGAAGTACGAGAACATTGCTTTACATGTACTATCAACTGGCGTTTGAACAATTTAACATGGGACAAGCTACAGCGGTCTCGACGCTATTAGTACTCATCACAGCGTTATTATCAACGGTTCAATTCTTAGCTTCTAAACGATGGGTTCATTACTAAAAAGAGGAAGGAGCAATTCCTGAAATGAATTAATTTGAGGTTTGAACAAAAAAGAGCGCCTCCTGTATGCTGGGTCTCGAATGCACGACATTCACTGCCCTTATTAAGAGGAGGACGCTCAAGATGAAGTATAAGCACAAACAGAAGCAAAATCAACGGGTTCAAAAAATTACCGAATCCACGCTTGTAGTGGGGGCGGATATCGCCAAACAAACACATGTCGCCCGTGCAGTGTAAGCGTAAAATAGTCCCAACCTTGTGACAGGACGGGGACTGACCAAACTGGTCATGTGGATGAAGGAATTGCAACGGATTCATGCCAAGACAATCATTGTGTTTGGCATTGAACTGACCGGACACTACTGGTTTCCATTGGCGGAATTTTTGCAAAACGAAGGCATCCAAGTGGTTGTGGTGAATCCGCATCACGTCAACAAGAGCAAAGAGCTGGAGGATAACTCGCCCACCAAAAACGACTACAAAGATGCCAGAGTCATTGCGGATTTAATCCGGAATGGGAAGTACACCGAACCGAAATTCCCGAAAAGCGTTTATGCCGATTTACGGATTTTAATGAACCTTCGGGAGAAGGTGATGGTGAACTTGGGCCAGGTTCAAAGATGTATCCAAAACTGGCTGGACCGCTTCTTTTCGGAATACACGCAAGTGTTTAAGGATTGGGAAGGAAAAGCTTCGCTCATCACGCTTCATGGGTTTCCAACGCCGGATGAGATCGTCTCGTTAGGCGCCAACGAGATTCTCAAGCGATGGAAAACGGAAGTGAAACGAGGCGTAGGCCTGAAAAGAGCCGAGAAACTGGTTGCCGCTGCAGCTACCTCCATTGGGCTTAAAGAAGCCTTGCAGCAGCCAGAATGGAACTCAAAGCCTTGTGGAACAGTACGAGCTGTGTATGCGCCAACTTGACGACATCATGAAGTAGGTTGAGCACCTTCTGGAGCAGATTTCAGGAACTGTCGAGATGCTGACTGTGCCCGGAGTAGGAATTGTTACATTGGCCTGTTTTCTGGCGGAAGTTGGCGATCTGCAGGGATATGAGCATGGGCAGCAAATCATTCGACTCGCCGGCCTGAATCTCAAAGAGAACAGTTTCGGCAAAGAGAAAACATTAATTTATAGTGGGAGATGGGATGATTGAAAGAGATAGCTATCGAGGCACAACAAGAATTTTTGAAAGTGAAAAAAAAAGAAGAAATCACTCTTTCTCTTATTGTAAAAAAAACAGTAAGACATATTATACTAATTTTTTTTAGTGTAATCACCGCCTTTCCATTCTTTTGGATGTTAGTTAGCGCTATTAAAACAAGAGATGAAATATGGAAGTTTCCGCCTTCATTTTTGCCGGCAAAACCTCAATGGCAAAATTTTATTGATGCTTGGAATAGTGCATCCTTTGGACAGTATTTGTTTAACAGTATATTTACTGCAAGTGCCATTGTGCTGTTTCAAATCATCACGGCTGCCATGATGGCGTATGCATTAACGCAATTTCGATTTAAAGGTCAAAAAATTCTTTTTGCATCGATCTTAGCTGTATACATGCTTCCTGCAGCAACAACTTATGTGCCTAGTTATGTGATTTTAGCGAAGTTAAATATGCTGGATAGCTATCAAGGGATGATTCTTTCAAATGCAGTTAGCGTTTTCGGTATTTTCTTTATTCGCCAAGCATTCTTACAGGTTCCAGTTGAGATGGTTGAAGCAGCAAAAGTTGATGGCGCGAGTCATTGGTCCATTCTTTGGAAGGTTTTATTTCCGATGACCAAGTCATCATTTCTAACCTTTAGCTTAATAAGCTTTGTTCAAATGTTTAATAACTATCTCTGGCCATCGCTAATTCTAAAAAGCCAAGATAAATTTTTAATTACCATTGGTCTTCGCCAATTTTTCATTGAAGGGGGGGCATATGGAATCAAGTGGCCGTTAGTTATGGCGGGAAATGTGTTTGCTGTTGCACCACTGCTGTTATTGTTCTTTATCGCACAAAAATGGTTTATTAAAGGCATCAATGATCGTGGGGTAAAAGGTTAAATACTATAAATGTAATAGACTGCGGAGGGGAGGTGAAGTCTGAAAGTCTGAAATCCTTAGCAAACGCACTCAACAAGGAAAATGAGCATGCCAAATAAGCCGTTCCCAAGACGACTAAATGGTAAATTATGTATTGCTGATAGGGTGAAGGAAATCAGGTTGCAATCGTCATAATTCGGTAACCCTGAGTTTGTGCCAATAAAATCGCTTGTTCTACCGTAATTTCACGGTTTTCTGGACGAACATCGGATTTTTTATACAAATCAGGGTTATAGGGTTCTTTGTTCTTCAAGATGTGGTAGATGGCCGTTAACAGCATTCGCGCAATCGCAATAATGGCGCGTTTGTGGCCTCTGCGCTTTTTCAGTTGTAAGTAGCGGTTTCGGATTTCGGAATGTTTCGCGCTTTTGACTACAGCGGTTGCACACTGTACCAAAAGAGGCTTGATGTAATAGCCGGCTCTCGAAATCCTTACTGACTTTTTCTTGCCGGCACTTTCATCATTCGAAGGTGTAAGTCCTGCCCAGGAGCACAAATGCTTGGCTGTCGGGAACACGTCCATATTCACACCGTTTCCGAAACCACGGCAATGGCGGAAAACAGGTTTTTGAAGGACGGAACAGTCAAGATCAAGTTGATTTCCTTGGAGTAGGACTCGGCAAGGGAAAGAATAATGGCTTCCAAATCCGCTTTGCGGGATTCCAGGTCTTCGTAGTGTTGCTTGACAACCTTGATTTTTCCAACCTGTTCGGGCGTAATCAGTCCGTCAATCGCGAGTTCCAGTTCAGGAAGTTTCCCTTTCATGGAGCGGTGAATGAGCGGTTCGATGTCAAAAGACGTATCGTGCGGATTGTCCAGCAGCTTATCGATGATATTCATCGAGCTTTTGCCGAACGTATCGGAAACGACATTTCCAAGCTGAATGTTCGAAACCGTCAAGCTGTTCTGGAGCCGATTCTTCTCGCTCGACGAAAAGTTCGTCAGCTTAAAGCGGTAGCGCGTCAGGTCGCGGAGCTGCCGGATCGGCAAGGGAGGTATAAAGCTTCCCGCGACAAGGTCATGCTTGAACAAATCGGCAATCCATTGGGCGTCCTTTTTGTCCGTCTTCTTGCCACGAATGGCCTTGACGTATTTGGGGTGAGCCAGCGTGATGTTGCAGGAATGCTCCAGAATGTTGAACACGGGGATCCAGTATTTTCTGGTCGATTCCACAACAGACGGGGTAGACAATTTTTAAAGCCATAGGGAAGCTCCTTTCCGTGATATAAGAGATAGTCAGCAGGGACTGATTGCCCAGCAATAAACGAGTTGTTTATACAAAGATAAGTCTGCGTGCTCGAAGCGACACTTATTTGTGCTTGGAAAGGCAATCTACATATATAAACATGCGGTCACCGTATAATTGGGGCGGCCCACTCATCTCCGCGTGATTTGTAGTGTGCTGGTATCCCTGTAAATCAAGAATACAAAAAATCGCTCAAAGCTAACGGATTTCATTCCGTTTTGTGCCTTGAGCGAAGCGAAAGGAATGGGTATAAACATGAAAAAGAAGCTGTTAAAAAAATCAATTCTTGCAATGGCAATAGGAATCATGTCGCTATCTCTCTTGGCGGGATGTGGTACAAAAGAAAATGCAACTCAAAGCAGCCAAGGAAAGGATAAAGTCCAGATCGAATTTTGGTACGGATTAGGCGGGAAATTAGGAGAAAACATGAAGAAAAAAATCGATGCCTTCAACAAATCTCAAAATGAAGTCATCGTTAATGGAGTAGCTCAGGCAGATTATACCGAAACGTATCAAAAACTGCAGGCAGCAACGGCTTCGGGGCAAACACCAGCTGTGGCTCTATTGCAGTACACTACGGCGAATGTTTTAGCAAACAAGCAAGTGTTAGCATCTTTGGATTCTTTCCTTAAAAAGGATAAGGAATCAAATGTAGAAGATTATGTTCCTACCTTCTTAGATTTAGGTAAAGTAAATGGAAAACAATATGCATTACCTGCTTATGGCACAACTCAAGTTCTATATTTTCGCAAAGATATTTTAGCGAAATCGAACATTGATCCTTCTCAATTAAAAACTTGGGAGTCTTTAGGAGAGGCAGCTAAGAAAATCAAAGCTGAACAAAAAGTTTTTGGCTGGGAACCAATGTGGGGCAGTGGAAATTTAATTGATGCTTCATTAAGCGCAGGCGGAAAAGTTTTAAGCGATGATGGTAAAAAAGTAATGATTGATTCAACAGAGTGGGTTAATACATGGGATTTCTTCCGTAAAGCGATTCACGAAGATAAAACTATGCAAATTCATCACGGTGGTCAAGGTTGGGAATATTGGTATAAGACAATCGATGATGTAATGCAAGATCGTGCCGCGGGTTATACAGGTTCAAGTGGTGATCAAGGAGATTTAGATTTCACTAAAATTGTGGCAACTCCTCAACCAGGCTGGCAAAATCATGAGGCTGCTCCTGCAGCAGAGGCGCAAATGCTTGTCATACCTGCAAAGGCATCTAGTGAACAACAAGCGGCAGCTTACAAATGGATAAAGTATTTTACAAGCTCTGAAGTTACTGCAGATTGGTCTAAAAATTCAGGTTATATAGCAGTTCGCAAATCAGCTACTGAAGTTCCGGCTTATAAAGAATTTGCTGCTAAAAATCCACAAATTCTTGTACCCCTTGAGCAAGCGCAGCATGGAACACCTGGCTTTATTGATCCAACAGGCGGAAAGATCTTAGATGCTCTTTCGAAAGCAGCGGATAAAGTAGAAATTGAAAATATTCCAGCCGGACAAGCATTAAAAGATGCAAAAGAAGAAGCGCAAAAAGCTTTGGATAAGGTAGTGAAATAATGGTTACCACATCGTATAATTTCAAACAGAGCATTTCAGATGAAATGCTCCTTCCTATCTTTCATCATCATTTTGAAATGGCGGAAGGAACGAATTGGCTTTATTTTGAGATTAAAACAAGCAGAGCTTGCTGGTTTAACATGCTTGTGTTTGATCCACAAGGTGTTCTTCGTTTGCAATATATGGACGGAAAGGCACCGAAAGGAATTATGCTTCATCAGAATGCTATTCATTCAAGTGCAGGCACACTTCCAGGTCCGCTCCCTATTGGAGAATGGAGAATAGAAGTATTCGTAACGGACAAGGGGATTACGGATACGATAAAAAAAGAATTAGAATATCAAATTACATGTGAAGCGGGCAATCAAGAACTGCCGAAAAAAGTAGAAGCTATTACCCCTTTTGGCGGAAATAAGTGGGCAGAGTATGATTTGAGTGGTCTCACATTAAATTTGTATAAATGGGATGAAGTTATCAATAAGGAAGCAAGATGGTATAAAGGAGATTTTCATACGCACACGATTTTATCTGACGGCAATATGACTCAGGAAGATAACTTAAAAATGGCTAAGCAACAACAACTGGACTTTTTTGTTGCTACTGACCATAATATTGTTTCAACTTCATGGGCTAAAGGTGAGATTCTAGTGATTCCAGGTGTTGAAATTACTTCTACAAAAGGGCATTGGAATGCATTAGGAGTCAAAAAATGGATTGATTATCTCCCAAGCAGGGAAGATGGTGGGTTGGAAACAACTCAAGGAATGAACAATCTCTTTAAGGAAGCAAAGGAATCAGGAACACTTTGTTCTATGAATCACCCATTCCTTTTTCCATGGCATTGGCAGATGGAGGACACATCTTTATCAGATCTTGACAGCATTGAGATTTGGAATGACCCGACTTTTCAAACAAATCCAAAAGCTACAGAAAAAGCCCTTCTCTTCTGGTCCCATATTTGGAATGAAGGCTACACCCTTACAGGTATAGGTGGTTCTGATTCCCATTTGCTTCCGAGCGATAGCTATGAACCAGGTGGAGACCCCTCTTTAATAGGAGATCCTGGCACTTATGTATGGGCTGAGCATTTATCCGCCTCTGCGATATTGAAAAATGTAAAAAAAGGGCATGTTTATGTATCGAGAGGACCGACAATTACCTTCACTGCTCAGGTAGGAAAGTCCAAACATAAAATTGGTGAAAATTTAACAGATGTGATGGATAAAAATGGGTATGAAGCGATTTGTCAGGTTAAATTAGATTACAAACATGAAGATACAGTGGTTCACTGGATTGAGGATGGAAAAAAGGTACACGAAGAAAAAGGCCTTTCTTCCACTTATTCAGTAAATTGGGCAGATAAAGCTTATCACTGGCTGCGCATAGAAGTACGTACAATAGAAGGAGAACTACTTGCTTTTACAAACCCAGTTTATTATGGAGAAAAACACCCGGAAGTCAAGACTTGGGACAAGCTTTTGGAAAAGGCAGGGTGGTTAGGGATTGAAAATTAAAGGAATTCTTTTTGACAAAGATGGAACTTTATTAAAGTTCGGATCCATTTGGATCAAAGTAATTGATGATGTAATCAATCAATTGCTGCAAGTAATAGGCGAAACTGGTAATTTTGAACTCAAACAAAAACTGGGTATCTCAATTGGACTTATGAATGGAGAAGTGGATGAAAAGGGAATTTTAGCATCTGGGACATCTTTGGATATTTCCAGTGCATTTAAGGAAGTTCTGCCAATTGAGGTACCATCTTTACACCAGTGGATGTCAGAGCAAATTTTTATAAAATCAAGGCAATGGATAGAATATGTAGAGCCTGTTTGTGATTTATCCCCGCTTTTTTCAATAATTAGAAACAAAGGAATTGTGATTGGTATTGCTACTGCAGATGACTATGAAACTACTACACTTTGTTTGGAGTATTTAGGCATTCAAGATGATATACAATTTTTAGGAACTGCCGACTTATATGAGAAAAAGCCTTCACCTCAAATGGTAGAAATTTTTTGTGAGAAATTTGGACTAAAAGCTGAAGAAGTTGTCATCGTTGGTGATACTGTTGTTGACTTACAAACAGCAAAAAATAGCAAGGCTGGATTCGGAATTGGCGTATTATCAGGAGTAGGCACTGAAAAAGAACTTCAGAAGCTTGCTAATTTTGTGATCCCAACTGTTCAACATCTGATTGATGAAAATGACAACTTCATTTTTGATAAAGGAGCCATTCCTGTAATGAAGTAATTTGAGCTTTGAAAGAAAAAAGCGCCTCTAGTATACTGAGGAACGTTCCATCCAAGAACAAATCCCATATACGAAAAGAGGCACTTACTTATGAAGCATAAGATGAAACAGAAACAAAATCAACGTATTACAAGAATTACCGAAGCAACGCTGGTTGTGGGCGCAGATATTGCAAAGAGGATTCACGTAGCTCGTGCTGTGGATTTTCGAGGTATAGAGCTCGGAAAGGATTGCGTGTTCAGCAACAATCAAGAAGGCTTGATGCAACTGGTCATGTGGATGAAGGAACTTCAACAAGTTCATGGCAAAACAGATATTGTTTTTGGTATCGAGCCTACGGGACACTACTGGTTTCCATTAGCTGCATTTTTACAGGATCAAGGGATCAAAATCGTTCTCGTCAATCCACACCATGTGAACAAAAGCAAGGAACTTGAGGACAATATGCAGACGAAAAGTGACTATAAAGATGCGAAAGTCATTGCCAACCTTATTCGAAACGGGAAGTATACGGAGCCCAATCTACCGACAAAGGAATATGTGGACTTACGGATTCTGACGAATGTTCGAGAGAAGGTCACGGAAAGCTTGAATCGAGTATAGGCAAGGGTTGCAAACTGGTTTGACCGCTACTTTCCTGAATATTCTCAGGTGTTTAAGGACTGGGAGGGCAAAGCGTCACTCATGACCATGCGTCAATTCCCAACACCAGAAGAGATTGTCTCCAAAGGCGCCAGAGGCATTCTTACGTGTTGGAAGAAGGAAGTGAAGTGTGGAGTAGGCATCAAGAGAGCAGAGCAGCTTTACGCAGCTGCAATGTCTTCGATCGGGCTCACCGAAGGGCTGACAGCCGCTCGCGTCCAGCTTGAATTGTTGTTGGAAGAGTTTGATCTATATATGAAGCAGGAAGAGAAGATAATGAATGACGTCATGCAGATCCTTGAAAAGATTCCAGGAACGGCAGAAATGCTGACCATTCCAGGAGTAGGCATTGTCACTATCGCCGGTTTCCTTGCTGAAATTGGGGATATAAATAGGTATGACCATGGACAGCAGATTATACGCTTGGCTGGATTGAATCTCGTAGAGAACAGTTCAGGTGACCGCAAAGGAAAGACGGGAATAAGTAAGCGAGGACGTTCTCGTCTGCGGGCATTGCTATTCCGTTGTATCTTACCGTTGGTGGCTAAAAACGAAGAGTTTAAAGCGCTGCACAAGCAGTACACGACACGAAGCCAAAACCCGTTAAAGAAGAAGCAGTCTCTCATCGCATTGTGTGGAAAACTGATTCGCGTCCTTTATACACTGGGGACAAAGCAGAAAAAGTACAACGCTAACGATGTGTTAGGACCCGTTCGTCAAGCGCAGTTACAACAGGCTGCTGCCTAAATAGAATCAACATTCGATCATCTAATTTTCACTTATTCACATGTGCATAACAATGACAATGGAAGCACCGGAGAAGCCGAAGAACCACACACCATAAGGGCAACGACCCTGTAAAGGAGCAAGAATCGGCATCCACCCCTTGAGAGGTAGAACGAAGGAATGTAAGGGCATAGACCCAGCGTGACATGGGAGGGTAAACCACAAGGGAACATGTGGAGATCCATTGTGCGATCATATTGTTCACCCATTGTTTGGAAATAGGGCTCCAAGCTCTACTTCCCCTTACGCCTATAGAGGAAAAATATCACACTAAAGCATATCCACTTCCACCTCTTGTGAAAAGTCATTGATGAAATCCTGAGAATGAGTGAGGAAATACGAGAAAACAATTAATTATAGTGGGAGGTGTTAGGATAGATGATTACTCTATCACTACAAAATATCGACAAGTTTTATGAAAATGGTGTACAAGCTGTTAAAGAGTTGAACATGGACATAGAACAGGGAGAGTTTATTGTAGTAGTTGGACCTTCAGGCTGTGGTAAATCGACAACACTTCGAATGATTGCAGGGTTTGAAAAGGTAACTAATGGTCAAATTAAAGTGAAAAACAAGGTAGTTAATGACTTAGAACCAATGAAACGCGATATGTCGATGGTTTTCCAAAGCTATGCTTTATACCCTTATATGACAGTTTTCGATAACATCGCTTTTCCACTAAAGATGAGAAATCTTGGCAGAATCGAAATTAAAAGAAGAGTCGAAGAGGCAGCCGAAATTGTAGGAGTTTCACATTATTTAAAAAGAAAACCAGGGCAGCTTTCAGGTGGTCAACGTCAACGTGTAGCCTTAGCCAGAGCTATTGTGGCAAATACCTCAATATGTTTGATGGACGAACCATTATCCAATTTGGATGCAGCTTTAAGAACTGAAATGAGAAAAGAAATTAAAAGGTTCCATCAGTATTTAAAGAATACTGTTGTTTATGTCACACACGATCAGGTTGAAGCAATGACTTTGGGAACCCGGATTGTCGTAATGAAGGATGGAATGATTCAACAAATGGATACTCCTAAAAACATTTATGAAAAACCCGCAAACACATTTGTAGCAGCTTTTATTGGAAATACTCAAATGAATATTTGTACCGCTGCTATTTTAAAAGAAGAAGACCAGATCAAATTGCTGTTTGCAGGAAGGAAGTTGGCCATTCACTCGAAGATAGCAAGCGTGTTCGAAAACAACCATTATATTAATAAGGATGTATTAATTGGTTTTAGAGCAACTGATGTACGATTTGAGGAAGGATTTAAAGCAGAAGTGGAACATGTTGAGCATTTAGGAAGTCAGCAGAATGTAACGACAAAGTTAGGTGATCATACTATTTATTTACAGGCCCCAGCTTCATTGGTTATAAATCAGTCCATCTCTTTTTCGATTATGATGGAAAAACTACACTTTTTTGATGCTGAAACGCAAAAAAGAATGAGTTAATGAATGAGGGATTATTTTGGAATGGTTTTTATTAATTGTGACAATTGGGTTGGTTCATTGTAAAATGAAATGCAACAAATAAAATATCACAAAAGCCACGGTAATTCCGTTATGATTAAGTCGACCAAACCAATTCATAACAGGAGGAATTACCAATGGCTCGCTCTTATCGTAACACAAAGAAACGAACCTTTACACATTTGAATGCATTTGATCGTGGTAAAATCCAAGTTCTGTGGAAACAAGGGAAGTCCCTACAAGCGATTGCAAACGAGATCGGCTGCCACAAATCCACGATCTCACGAGAACTCAAACGTGGCAGAGTCACCCAAAGACGATCGGATCTAACGGAACATACCGTCTATTTCCCTGACACTGGACAAGCCGTTTACGAAAAGAACCGTTCTCATTGTGGTGCGAAGTACAAACTTGCTCAAGCCTCTGAATTCATCCAATTCGCTGTAGAAAAGATGCAAAAGG
>NZ_AUMJ01000060.1 GCF_000430625.1 Aneurinibacillus terranovensis DSM 18919 | reverse complement strand
GAAGTCACGAGTGTTCTCGGCTAATTCATAAAACAGCCGCCGGAATTTTGCCGGCTGCATTCTCAGGCATGTGTTCCATACCACGCAGAGTCATCCCGGAGTGCAACAAGGAAATGGCTGCTTTGATGGAGAAAAAGTAGGATCATTGCTACTCATTCAACTTCACCATCGAGGTGTGCCGATGAAAATCCAATTTGTAAGATCCAAAGAGCTCATTCTAACCACTCACGCAGGGGTGGCTACAGTCGGTGCTCTGCTTGCTCATACAAAATTGACGAAGCAATTGAACCATTCCGTCATTAAGGAATTTGAAAACCCGATTCACTCTCACTCCGATGTGATGAAAAGCTATCTAGGCTTGCTCTGTCAAGGCAAGAGCGACTTTGATCACATCGAGCCGTTCCGCCAAGACGATGTCTTTCCTATTTTCTTGTCATTAAAAAAAGTACCTTCAAGCCCTACGCTCCGACAACGGATGGATGGCAGGAAATGAATGCTATCTACCACTTGATATCGATGTTTCTCCCTTCGACAATTCGGGCACCAAGAAGGAAGGCGTATCGCGTACCTATAAAGGTGCGGATGGATACGCGCCTATCTTCGCCTATCTCGGTCAGGAAGGGTATGGTATCAACGTGGAATTACGAGAAGGCAGTGTTCATTGCCAGAAGGGGACCGACGCGTTCTTGAAACAAAGTATTCGCTACGCTCGGCGTATCACCGATCGTAAGCTGCTCGTCCGCATGGATGGCGGGAACGATAGTCTGGACAATTTGCGCGTCTGCCACCAGCATCCCGACACGGACTACATCATCAAGGTCAACCTGCGAAAAACGCCGAAAGCGGTGTCGGCAAAAAAGCTCATGTCAAGTAGGATTAGGGTCTCATTGTCGATGTTGACGATATGAATTTACTGCCAGAGCCTTATTTCAACCATAAAATCCCAATGAAAAGATCAGGGCTGCAGTATGAACACGGATTCAGGATTAAATTCTCATGACATATATCAACCGCTATTTGAATTTTTTCCAATCGAGATGGCTTTCTTCGAGTAATTCTGCAAAACTTTTATTTTTTTCACGGGCGCGCTGTTCAGCTTTCTTGCGTTCGATTTCCCTCTGACGATCTTCTTCCTGTTTTTGTTTCATCGCTTTGCCGGCATCTTTAAGTTTTGCTACCACTGCGGGATCGAGACGTTCACTTAATGTAGCGTTATCATTATTGTTATCCTTTCCCTGCGGTCTGTTATTTTGTTTCTGATTCTTATGCTTGTTCACGAGAGATTCTCCTTCCCATGTTTCTACTCCGTATCGTAACATTGACCGTTCGCCGAGGCAAAACTTTATTGGGCGATGTGAAATGACTTTCGATATTTTGTAACAAAATAGAATCAATAAAAAAAGGGAGTTGGATTATAGTGGCGAAGGCGGCAGAACGCGCAGAAAAAGCCTGCATGATTTCAAAGGCGATTCGCGGAAATGTGGCTACGATTCCTTACAGAGACGTTTCAAATACGCAATTTGTTCGGAGTGAGAGAGAATATTTCCGGGGGTCTCAAGAATCAGAGGAAGCCTTTTCATAAGCGGAGTTTGCAAAAGCTTCTTGATCCTTCTCTCACCGATATAACCTTGTCCCACATCTGCATGGCGGTCGCGAAAGGATCCGCTGGCAAACATGGAATCATTCAGGTGTACAGCTTTCAGGTGTGAAAAATAATCGATCTCTTCTCCCCTGGCGACAAGTTCATCCCAGTTTTCTCCGGTCCACAATCCACTGGCAAAGGCATGGCACGTATCGAAACAGAAACCGATTTTTTCCGGATAATCGGCAAGCTTCCTGATTTGCACTAATTCCTCTAACGTGATTCCTATTTTAGTGCCCTGGCCTGCTTGGTTTTCAATCAAGACGAGAGTGTTCCCATTCCATGAACGAAGCACCCTGTTTAAAAAAGCAATAATGTTCACGTAGCCCTTTAACGGATCTTTACCTTTGTAGACTCCAAAATGAACAACCACCCCTATGGAGCCGCATGCTTCCGCAATCTCTAGATCATTTAATAAGGACCCCATAATTTTATCCGCCATTTCTGTACCTTCATCGACGGCAAAGTTTGTCGGATACGGGGTGTGCGCTATAGAGAGAAGACCGTTCGCTTTGCAGTAGTCCGCGCAATTCATCGCATCATGAGCATCGAAGGTTTTGATAGATAAACTGCGCGGATTTTTCGGGAAGTACTGAAAGGAACCACATCCAGCGACATGCGCTGCTTTTGCCGCGTAGGAATAACCGTGCCGAATGCTCACATGGCTGCCAAACAACATGTATGTTCACCCGCTAATGCTGACAATTTGTACAATAGAAACAGCAGATGCTTTGCCCTGCGTTTTTCCCTGTGATTTTACTGCACTTATCTCTAGCATGCCCTTTTCCGGACGAATCATATTGAATTATTGCCGTTCTGTGTAATTCTTTAGATAAAAGGTGTATAATTCTATTAACCTAGTACTTTCTATATAGTCCGTAACGTATTATAATAAATAGGTACTATGTGCATCTAAAGTTTCATGAGGTGGCGTCCAGTGCTCATAAAAATAAATCCCATTACCGCTAAAAAAGTATTGATCCAGTTAAACAATTTAATTGCAGTACGGGTGACCGAAATTCTCACAGACCATCTTAACTGTGAAGACTATTTACGCTGCATGGATTCCATAGAATGCACCCTGCCGCAAAATATATCCATAGAAGACATAGCTTCCTTTCTTAGTCAATATTTTGGTGCTACACAGTCAAGGTCTTCAGACGAAATCCTAATTATGAGAAAGTAGGGCGGGCAAAACACAAAATGTCATTTGAATTCCTGCCGAACCGCAACACATGTGGGCTCTACCAATTCTTATTAGCCGTTCACGGGTTGTTAATTATGTTTTTTCCCCAAATAAAATTTTATAACTATATATGCAAAGAAGCTATTAACCACAGTGTTAAGGATTAGAACATCGTATTTTATTGAAAGTACGTGGTAAGAAATTAATACGACTGATGCCATTAAAAAAAGCATACACATCCAATAGACGTAAAAACCTGCCTTGTATTTATTTACAGGGTTAGTTGTTTTATTTTGATAAGTTTTTATCTTCCCATGATTTTTCAATAGAAAAATACAGCGAATCAGATCATAGACGGCAATAATAAAAGGAATGATCCATATCCAATAAAACGAGCCTCCTCTGTAGTGAGAAATCATCGTTATAATCAACCCTACGACTAAAAATGATTTTATAAACAATTCTTTCATTTTACGCAGCCCCATTTCCATGAATATAGAAGAAGCTGTTGATTAAAAGGAATCAACAGCCCTAATGTATCTTAGCATACAACTAATCCACAATACAGGTAAGAATACCAGCATGAACCACAGTATAAGCAAACGACCCAACTTGAACAACCACAACATGCTCCAATACAAGCTAGAATTTGCATCGCACAGTTTTGATAGTTTGCGCCACTACAGAAGCAATTAAGGACACATAATTTGCTTCTTAATTCCTAGCATCGAGATATCGAGATCTCTTACTTCTGCATTATTTAAGTCTATGTTTGTATTTGCAAATCGAGCATCTTTTTTAGCCTTTAGTATCGCTTTGTCAGTTTTGAGTTTTTCTAATTTTTCTTTAATCTTTGCTTTGTCAATTACTTGTTTAGAACTAACAACGTCTTTTTGACCTGCAACACCTGCCAAATTGGAAAAACTTTTTGTAGCGCTAACACTTAATTTGTTCCCACCTCCGCAGCCACATGGCTTCTTACTGACATTGCTTTGTGAAGCAGCATAAGCCTGTTTTTCTGTTATCGCTATGAAAGGAATAATTGTGTAAAATGTCATGAGAAGTAAAGTTACTACAAGAAAAAGTCGACTTTTCATACAAAACCCCCCTTTTCGAATTTACCAAATTATATCATTATATTGGAATATTTTTCAATATATTTGAAAAAATACTTTTTTATATTGAATGTTTGCATATATTGAAAAACTAGCATCAACTTGATATCGTAAACTGGTCAGAGAAGATGAACCTAACGTAACACTCTCTCACATGAAGATATTCAAATACTTCTAACTCAATATGGATACAACGATACCTTTCAAGCATTTACAGTATAAAGAGCAATTATAATAAGTAAGAATAGGAGGTGCTTTCTGTGACCCCTATGAATATAGTATTAATAATTGGAGCGATAGCTTTTCTAATCTCATGTATTCTTAATTCGTTTCCATTTACAAAGAAATTGATAATTTATCCTCCCTCCATTTCAATAGCTACCGGACTTATTCTAATTCCCTTTGGTTTTCGTATTGATTTGGGTTCCTTAGTATAGGATCTGGGATATCGGTAACCTCTTTCTTTGGAATCATTGCTGTTATTTTGATGCACTATATAAATCGCAATAAAGCAAGAAGAAAAGTCTCGTAATCTTTATTGCAAGTGGCGAGAAGTGAACAACAGAAAAAGGCTTTTTTGCGGGATAAATGCTACCATTTACAAAAAAGCTCACGCCTCTCTAATTTGGACGTGAGCTTTTTGCCTATAATATACTAACTGCTATCAGCTAGTGGATAATAAACAGATAGCCAGGCGTATGGTAGTCATAATTTCTGGTTTGACATCCCAAAAACACCCCGGTTAGTTTTTCTCTTTCTCTTTATCTAAATTTCTATAGTTCAATGCCCTCACTCGTTGCATCCCATTACTTTTTATGTCCAACAGCTTGAACCTGTACACCTGCACCCAGTAGACGCTGGCGAATCTGCCGGGCGAACTGCAGGGCGTGTGTTCCGTCCCCATGAATACAGATCGTATTCGCTTGAAGAACAACATCTTCTCCCTGAACAGCACACACTTTTCCTTCCTTCACCATGCGAATAACCTGGCTGACTGCCTGTTCCGTGTCGGTAATCAAGGCATTCGATTGGCGGCGGGGTGTAAGCGACCCATCCTGCTGGTATGTACGATCCGCAAAAACTTCACTCGCCGTAGAAAGACCGGCTTTCTGTCCTGCCCGGATAAGCTCGCTTCCGGACAAGCCGAAAAGAACTAACTCCGGATCCACCTTGTACACCGCTTCAGCAATCGCTTCCGCCAATGGAAAATTTTTTGCGGCCATGTTGTAAAGAGCCCCATGTGGCTTGACGTGCTGCATTCTTCCCCCTTCCGCTTTAACAAACCCGCCTAATGCGCCAATCTGGTATACAACCATGTCATACGCTTCCTGTGGAGAAATATCCATATTTCTTCTTCCAAATCCAACGAGGTCCGGCAAGCCGGGATGAGCTCCAATCGCCACTCCTTTTTCTAGCGCAAGGCATACTGTTTTACGCATAACAGACGGATCACCCGCATGAAAGCCGCAGGCAATGTTTGCGGAAGTAACAATGGAAAGGATTTCGTCATCGGTTCCCATTGGATAGGCACCGAAACCTTCGCCCATATCGCAGTTTAAATCTACCTGATACATCTCTCTCCCCCTATGGATTTCGCAGCGCAATGGCCTGCTTTACTTGCTTAATATCCCTTTCCCTCTTGATATACAGTGCATGAGCTTCCTCAAGAGACACTTGTTGAAACCTCACGCTCTCCCCTGGCTTTGTCTGGGCGATCACCGGTAAATCTACGGTAATGATGTGGGCGACTTTCGGGTATCCCCCGGTTGTCTGCCGATCAGAGAGCAGTATAATGGGCTGACCTTCCGGCGGAACCTGAATGGTTCCTGCCGAAACCGCCTCTGAGATAAGTTCCAGCGGGGAAGATAGCTCCATCTTTTCCCCGGAAAGCCTGTATCCCATCCGATCCGACTGCGGGGTCACCCGGTATGGCGTTTCAAAAAATTTCTTTCGGCTCTCCGACGTGAACGCTTCAAACTGGGCCCCTCGGAGAACGCGGACAACCGGCTGGCTGCTGTACGCAGGCACCAGTTCAAAGCTTATCCCCCAATCCGCTACCGCACCATATGAAAATTCTGCTTTTTTCAGGGATAACATCTGTCTACGAGCCCAATCAGAAGGGGAATTGCCCTGTAATACGTCACCCTTTTTTAACGCCCGTCCTTCATAACCGCCAATCCCCGCCCGCAAGTACGTGCTATAACTTCCGAGAATCTGTGGGACATGAAAGCCGCCCGCTATGGCGAGGTATGCCCGGCAACCTGATACTAAGCCTTCAAACGTCAGTACCGCTCCCTTTTTTACATATACGGGACGCCACTCCGGGACTACCTGTCCATTAACAGCTGGGGAAAGACTACCGCCGCAGATCGCGATCAACGCATCGTCTGTAAACTCCAGCGCCGGTCCCATTACTGTCATCTCTAATCCGGCTGCCGCTTCCTCGTTACCGACCAGTATGTTGGCCATGCGCAGCGCAAACAAATCCATCGCTCCGCCGACAATAACACCGTACTTTTGAAAACCGTATCGGCCAGCATCCTGAACCGTTGTAAGAAGTCCGGGGCGTAGCACGTTTATATTCAACCTTCTGCCCCCTTCCATCTCTCATATTCTTCCCGGGTAACCGGGTGGAATCGAATCCTGTCCCCCGCACGGAGAAGAGTCGGAGGATGTTCATCCGGTTTAAACAGACCAACAGGTGTCCGTCCAATGACCTGCCATCCTCCGGGCGTTTCTATCGGATAAACCCCCGTCTGCATCCCGGCAATTCCTACAGATCCTGCCGGAATCACCATGCGCGGAGAAGAGCGCCGCGCCGCGGCAATTCTTTCTGACATTCCACCGAGGTACGGAAAACCGGGCGCAAATCCAATCATATAGACAAGATATTCATTTCCGCTGTGAATCGCAATCACTTCATCCGTTGTAAGTCCATTCATTTCCGCTACGTCTTCCAAATCCGGACCGAATTCTCCCCCGTAACAAACCGGAATTTGCACCGTTCTCTGCTGTTCATTCGATTTGTTATCGAGGTTCATTAGCATCTGCTCCAGAAGGGCACAAACCCGTGTATAAGGGGAAGGGTGTAGTTGATTGCCGACAGGTTTCGAATGACAAACCGAATCGCAAAATCGGACCGGGTCATAAAAAACGGTCACCGTTGTAAAAGCCGGGACATATTCAATCATGCCGGGGAACGGGTGATCTTCGAGATAGGCGGACAATATTCGCACTTTATGATGAACAGTTTCATCTATAGAATCGCCCACTTGAATCACCACTGCCGAATCGCCAAGCGGAAAGAATTCCATTTTTTCACCCCCTCTTTTAACGGCATCCTATTTATTGTATACCCATCCTAATTTTTGTGATATTTGGTTGGCGGCTTGCTTTACTTTTTCCACTAGTTGTGGCAGCCTCTCCTGCTTAAACCGCCCTTCCGGACCGGCAATGCTCAAGCCTGCCGCCACCTCTCCGGCATGGTTAAAGATCGGAACCGCCACCGCCGAAGTATGATCTTCCAATTCCGAATGGCTAACGGAGTACCCAAGCACTCTCGACTGATCCAGTACGGACCGCAGCTCAGCCGGGTCTGTTAGAGTGCCGGAAGCGATGGCTTTCATCTCCGTATGGTTTATATACTCATCCTGTTCCGTTCTCGACAGAAAAGCGAGAAGAATCCGGGGACAGGCTCCGGCATATAAAGGGGCCCGGCGTCCAATTTGCGTATACACACGGACCGGCTGCATCGTATCCACTTTTTCAATATAAATGGCTTCCTTGCCGTCCTGCATGATGAGATTCACCGCCTCGCCGACATCATCCCGCAGCGCGCGCATAACCGGCAAAGAAATCTGCCTGATGTCAAGACGTTCTGCCACAAGATGGCCAAGCTGGAGAAAAATAAGCCCGAGTACATATTTTCCGCTTTCATTTTTCTGAAGAAAGCCCATTTCTTCAAGAGAGCCAACGAGCCGGTAGATAGACGTCTTTGGCCTCCCGGACAATTCTACCATGTCCTGCAAGCTTAATTGTTCGTTTTTATAAAACAGGCTAAGCACTTCCATTGATTTCACGATCGTTTTATTCTTTTCCCCCACTCCGGCACCTCATTCCGAATTTTGGTTTATAAGTTCCGAATTTAAAGCATTTATATTATAGTAAATTTTTCTGATAAAAAAAACAAGCGGTAATTGTTCCGTGTTAAATCAAAAAAACAGCCCGTAACAACTGTAAAAGTGATACGAGCTTAGTAAAAGGCAATATTACTTTTGAAAACTTATTCTTTCTTCATTACCACTCAGACGCAGCATGGTTTCACTTGGCCTTGTTTCCGCAATGACTTCGCCGTTTCTTATCGAGTACCGAACGGGCACCTGACGGCGAATAGCATCATATTCATTTTCAGCCGGCAAAATAATGAGATTCCCTGATTTCCCTTCTTCCACCCCATACCGATCCTGAATATAGAGGGTCTTAGCGCTGTTGTTCGTGATTAAGTCGATCGAATTCAAGATTTGCTCGTATCCCATTAGCTGGCATACGTGAATCCCCATATGGAGGACTTGCAGCATGTTGCCCGTCCCGAGCGGATACCACGGATCAAAAATATCATCATGACCGAAGCATACATTGAGCCCTGCCTCAAGTAATTCTTTAACCCGGGTAACACCACGGCGCTTTGGATACGTATCAAAACGCCCCTGAAGGTGAATGTTGACCAGTGGATTCGCGACAAAATTAATGTTGGACAGCTTCAATATCCTGAACAGTTTAGAGGTATACGCATTGTTGTACGAATGCATGGCGGTCGTATGGCTGGCCGTTACCTTTTCCCCAATACCATAGCGGTAGGCTTCCGCTGCCACCACTTCAAGAAAGCGGGATTGTTCATCATCAATTTCGTCGCAGTGAATGTCAACTAGCCTATCGTACTTGGCCGCAAGTTCAAACACCTTTTTCAAAGAATCTACGCCATACTCTCTTGTAAATTCATAATGAGGAATGCCGCCTACGACATCGGCGCCCATGCGGAGCGACTCTTCCAACAAGGCCAGCCCATTCGGATATGAGTGTATTCCTTCCTGAGGAAAGGCGACAATCTGCACATCAACAAACGGAGCCATCTCTTCCTTTACTTCCAGCATAGCCTGCAGGGCCACCAGTTCCGGATCTGTCACATCCACATGCGTCCGGACGAATTGAATTCCCTGTGCCAGCTGCCACTTCAAGGCCGTAGTCGCCCGCTGCTTTACATCCTCTTTTGATAGCAGCTTCTTACGTTCGGACCAGCGCTCGATTCCTTCGAATAAGGTTCCGCTTATATTCCAGCGCGGTTCGCCGGCTGTCAGGGTTGTATCGAGATGGATATGCGGCTCGATAAAAGGGGGAAGAACTAATCCTCCCTGAGCATCTATCATCTCTTCCGATTCATCGTCGCTTGATACTTCTTCTGAGATACGGGCAATCTTACCATCCTTGATTAAAAGGTTCCAGAGCCCGTTTTTATTTCGTAACCGTGCATTTTTAATGAACATTATAAGCGCCCCTTCTTCATCAAATTACTTAAAATGTAATAGATAATGCCGCTAAATACAATCGCCGGATAGGTCGCACCAATTGAACTTGTAAAAGCGGATAGATGGCGCAAGAGCAAAAAAACAACAACACCGATGACCCACGTGACCATGGCAGCCCAGTTAAACCCGGATTGGTACCAGTATTTCCCCCGCTTATCATCGAAAATCGCCGCCTCATAGTTTCGCTTTCGAATTAGGTAGTAATCCACAATCGTGATAGAAAAGATCGGACCAAACACCATACCGATATAATCTAAAAAGGCCGTAAATGATTCCAAAAAACTGCTTAAATAAAGCGGTACAACCGTGAGTATGGCAGCAAGAATCGTAACAAGCCAGAGCGCTGCAATCGGTTTGATTTTCTTTGTAATATTCGTTAACGAAATCCCCGCGGCCATTAAATTTACCGCGTTTGCCGTCGTACTCGTTAAAATAATGACTAACAGAGCGACAACTCCAAGCCCCAGTTTACTGGCAATTGAACTTGGGTCTGAATTATTCGGGTCGTATGTTCCCGTGGAAATAGCCGTTCCTATCGTGGCAATAATTCCAATAAAGGCAAACCAGAATAGTGCAACATTGGCACCAATCATTGGTGCAATCGTGGATGTTCTTTTCGTTTTTCCATAACGGGTAAATTCGGCAATCGCCGGAACCCATCCCAGACTGAAAGCAGCCATGGCATCCATAGCCGCGCCTATTGGCATTCTTTTATCCGTCGGTGGCTGCCAGTGCACAATTTCTGCAAAGGAAACACTTCGTAAAACAACGACCGTTTCCCATACACCTAGAATTAAAATAAAAACAACACCAATCCGCTCTACCATTTTTACGGATTTGTGGCCGGTGGCGATGGACAATAAGTGCAGAATACTCATAACAATAATACCGAATAACATCGTTTTACCGCCGCCAGGTTCCCCAAAAGCAGGCCATCCAAGCCAGCCTTTGCATATAAAACTGATAGAGATGGCCGCAATGAATGTGTTCACTGCCGTCCAACCGATAAATTGGGTTGTATTAAGAACGGAGGGCAAATAACTACCGCGTATCCCGAAGGATGGACGTGTTAATGCCATTGTCGAGGTGCCTACTTTGTATCCGATATATCCGATAAGCGCCATAATTAAATAGGCAATCGGATTGGCTATCAAAGTAACGTAAACAGATCCGGCAAACGCGGTACCCGCGACAACTCCACCCACATACCAGGAACCATTATTTGCATTCGCGCCAATCCAAGTGGCGACCATGTCCCAGAATTCTACGTTCCTCGCGTGCTGTGGAACTGCTTCTACAGCCCCATACTCTTTCTCTATTTCTTGGCTTCGTTGCCCTTTTTCCTCCATTGTTATTCCTCCATTCTATTTTCGAGTTAAAACAAATAAAAATGGCCTTTGTAGCACGTGCTGACAAAGGCCATATGAGCACATCTTCAACAGAAGGCATGCGCCTCCCGTCAAAAAGTAAGTCCGGTTACCTTGTCAACCTCACGGGGCTAATTTAAAGGTTCAATATACACATTTAAAATTATTATGCCTGATTCTTTCCGGTATATCAATGAAAAAAAAATATCAAGACATATACATATTGGCTGATAGTAAAGAAAAGCTGCCTCACATGAGGCAGCTTTTCATAGACTCTGCAATCGCTTATGACTGAACCGTCTCTCTTCCGTTGACAGCGTCCTTTAATCCTTTTCCGGGTGAAAAGGCCGGTATTTTGCTGGCCGCTATATCAATTTCCTGCCCGGTTTGCGGATTGCGTCCTTTGCGGGCGGCGCGCTCACGGACTTCAAAATTGCCGAAACCAATTAATTGAACTTTTTCGCCAGCTTTTAACGCCCCTGCGATCGCATCAAATGTAGCCTCCACCACTTGCGTTGCATCCTTCTTCGTCATATCCGCTGCTTCCGCAACTTTAGCTATTAATTCAGTTTTATTCATCTTCTTTTCCTCCAATGGTTACAGAGTAAATGGAATAT
This sequence comes from Aneurinibacillus terranovensis DSM 18919, assembly GCF_000430625.1. Lineage (GTDB taxonomy): Bacteria > Bacillota > Bacilli > Aneurinibacillales > Aneurinibacillaceae > Aneurinibacillus_B > Aneurinibacillus_B terranovensis. The sequence goes on along the minus strand of NZ_AUMJ01000060.1, from coordinate 25,087 downwards.
ATGTTCTTATTATTACACATCATTGCCAAATTACAAGGAAAAAAATACATGGAAACTAACATTTTTTAAGACTTTTTAGCATGGCATGTTTCGGCTCCTTCAACCAACTCTCGAATTCTTCCACAGGCAGCGGTTCGCTAAATAAATACCCCTGTATCTCATCGCATTGCTGGAGCTTTGAAATATATAAGAAAAACTCGCGGGCGTTGCCGCTCGTCCTTTTTCTGCAGGGTAGCGAAACGGCCGCTTAGTGACCGGAAGTTCGGACCGACAAAATGGAGCGGACTTCTCTATTTTCTTCAGATACTTATGGGAGCAAAAGCCTGGCGCAATGACCGGTTTGCGGCGTGGCTTGATCCGGTTTATTCGCTATCGTTTGATTCACCTGATTTTTTGTGTTTTGTACGTGCTTTTCAACCATATGCCCGATAATGTTTTCTAGCGGGCCCATCATAGAGGCCTTTTCTGACAATGGACCTAAATTTTTAATGACATCTTGAATCACAGCCTGCTTAACAGCTTCTCCGGTTTCCCTGGTAAAAAGATTATGCTGTTTCAACCCGCTTACAATTCTGCTGTTCGAATCCTGCACGGCCGCCTCTGTGAGCCTTTCAATTACATCGATGAAGTCATTTACCTTCTGCGCTTCATCTTTCGGTAAGCGATTGGCTATATAATCTTCCAACTTTTTAAATAAGGCACGAAGGATCGCGCCTACTAAACTGACCAACACAATGGAAACGATCATCTGGGTATACAGCAGGATTTGTTCTTGCATCATGAACCTCCCCCATTTTTTAGGGATAAGTTGTACAGTACCTGCGCAAGCATTGCCCGGGTCGCCGGCTGATCGGGATTAAAATTTCCGGATTCGTTTGTTGACATCAAATTGTTCTGTAAAACGTACTGCACGGCTTTTGCATACCAGGCATTGTCCGGTACATCTCTGGCTATATGATTGGCAGGCTGCGGATCAGAAGGCACCATACGATTGGCTTTAATCGCGTTTAACTGTGATGGAGAAGCTTCCTGCCAATCCCACCAGCTTATGTGTGAGAATCTGGCATTTCCGCATAATTGAACGAACCGTGCCATGTCTGCCGGCTGTACGTTCCCAAATGCCTGCCCGCTTGGAGCGATAGGCTTCCCTATTTTTTTGTAAGATGTAACGGAAGCCTGAAAGGCAACTCCGACATCCCATCCCATTTCTCCCCAGTAGATCTGTGGCATCATAACGTCGACAAACTTCGCATACTCCTGATACGGAACTTCCGAATGGTAATCAGCAATCGCAAAAGAAGAAAGGCCAACAGTGACGTTGGGAAAGCGTGCCCTCAAACGTTGTCCAAATTGCGCAACCTGAGCTGCTTTTCCGTTTATTTCACTCTCAGAGTCAATCACAATCCAGTCGGCACCTGCTTGTATCGCCTGGGCACATGCATCCACTTCGCCGGCTACATCAGTTAAATACTGGTATATCCATCCCCCCACTGTGAAACCGGCTGCTTTAAAAGGGCCCACTAGCCTTTTAAATTGCTGCATGTACGATTGGCTGGCAGAGTCCCTTGCCAGACTACCGTCAGCAAATTTAATAAGTACACCTTTCAGGCCAAGGGATGTCGCATTTGTGACCATCTGTTGTACATCGCCGCCGTAAATTTTGTCAGCTTGCCATATCCACATATACGTACCGTCATAAATATTGCTCATGATCTCCCTCCCTTTTGTGAGGATGAATGTAATTTACTTATTATATATGCGAAAAAAAATCTCTTGACAATGAATGCTGCAACTTTACATGTCAACGATGCCCGTAAGGTTAGGTCATGTATAAAGAGTAAAAAAGCGGAAACCCTAGGAATAAAGAAATATAGGAGTGACAAACATATGAAGAACTTACTAACGTGGATTGTTGTTATTTTCATCGTCCATTTGGCTCTTTATTACTTTCTCGGCACAAGGAATTGGTTTTCAGTAGCTATTTTAGCCACAGCTGTTTGGGGAATTGTGTTATATGCAGCTCGTTATTTCTTCGGCAACAAGCGGAAAGAACGAGCGTGAAAAATCAATGGCTAACGCCAATGACGGCCTTTATTTAGAATAACAGTGGAAACATAAGGCTGTCGCTGAATATTGATTCGGCGGCAGCCAAGTTTTTATGCTGCTACAACTTCAAATTTCCATTTTTACCGCTGAAATGAAACAGGCAAGACAATATCAACCGTCGTTCCCTGGTCAACTTGACTTTTAATCGAAATACTCCCTTTGTGGTTTTCAACGATTTTTCGGCTAACCATCAAACCGAGACCGGTTCCGTTGTCCTTTGTAGAGTAAAATGCTTCTCCTAGTTTAGTCATTTGGCTTTCAGGAATTCCACAGCCATGGTCAATAAAGCGAATAACTATTTTATCATCCTCAGTATTCATGGCTTTTATCTCGATTTGACCGCCAAAGGGCATCGCATCCATGGCATTTTTCATGATATTAATAAAAACTTGTTTCAATTGGTTTGCTTCGCATTTTATTTCCGGAATGTGATCATCAAACTCTGTAAATATCTCGATATCATTCATTGTCGCGTGCGAATTAAGCAGCGAAATCGTATCCTGCAGAATATGCAGCGGATTCTTTTGTTTAAAGACCATCGCCTGAGGCTTCGCCAGAATTAAAAATTCACTGACAATAAAATTAATTCGGTTCAATTCGGATAACATAATGTCAAAATACCTTTGATTCCCACTGTTATTGGATTGCATGAATTGAATAAACCCTTTAAGAGTTGATAAAGGATTCCTGATTTCGTGGGCTACTCCTGCTGCTAATTGCCCTACAATCGAAAGTTTTTCAGATTTTCTTAGCAATTCCTCTGTTTTTTTATGCTCGGTAATATCCCGGAATTGGCAAAAGGCACCAATTGATTCGGCTTTATCGTCATAGATTTGCAGCGCATCAAAAAGGCATACGTAGGAACGTTCATTTTCCTTTTGCAGCGTAAGCTCCACGTTTTGATATTCTTTTCCCTCCTGTAGAACATGTTGAACATATTTTCCCATTGGTTCGATCACGTGCACAGGCTGTCCCATGACATCTTCCGCTTTCATTCCCGTGATTTCCTGCGCTAATGTATTAAACTCTGTAATAATTCCACGCTGATCCGTAACAATAACCCCATTCGCGGTTGTATCAAGCATAATTTGATTAAGCAGGTTTAAACGTTGGTTTTGTCTTCGCAGCAGCAATTCCCGTTCGATGGAGTCTACCGCTGTGGACAACATCGTTAACAGAAGAGGTGTCGCATGTTCAATTGAAATCATAATAGAAATGGTACCTAGTAAATTATTTACTTCCATATAATGAAACGGGACAGAGTAACAGGCGGAACCATGAAAATAATGATGATAGTGATTGCTTCCAATAAGTTGTACAGGATGGCGGTGTTGTAAACTAAGGCTTATCGAATTCGTACCGCAAACATTTTCTGTAAACTGAAATCTTGGTTTAATACCTAATTGGTTAACCATACTCCGTATCGTTTCATCCCCGTCCATTTCTAAAACAAATCCCTTTTGATCCGTAATGACAATTAAAATAGGAATGCCTTTCAGCGAAGACAGAATTTTATCGAGAAAAAACCGAACGACGGATAATATTTCTTCGTACTCCATTCTCTTTCCTTCGAATTCTTCCTTCGACATTGCGATGCCGAACGCCGGGAGTTGTGTCGGGTCTATTCCCAACTGTTTACTCCTCTCTTTTGATTCACGAATGTAGACAGCCTCTTCCCCCATATGAGTATCATCCTTTATTGTGAAAATTTATTGGAGCTAAAGAAAACTTGGCCAGCAATAAGAAAATTATACAAATGCTGGCCGCATTATTACATATTAGAAAAAGGGGCTGGCGCCAAGTTTAATACCGGCGGCAGCCAGACTTAGTGTTCGTTCACTTTCATAGTCGGATAATCGTTTTTCTCCACTTCAACCATATCATGAACAGAATGGGACCACTGCCTGAATTTTTTTCCGTTAACCGTCTTGACCCCGTCTTTTACCTGCACGGGAAACTTCCCTTCCTGTACCAAACGCTCAATGGTATCCTGGCCTAATCCGGTTAATCCGGACAAAGTAAGAATCGGATAATCTGTACCATCATCGATTTCGTTTATCTTCACCTTATACTGCATGGCCATCCCTCCTACTAAAGGTAATGCAATTCGTATCCTGACATTCATTGCTATTGGCGCCGTTAACCTCGATCGCTTCAGCGATACAAATAGATCCTTCCCCCCAGTATTTGCAGGAGGCCACGGTACATTCGATAGTCGGACTGACCTTATAATCCGGGTTGACCGCTCCTAAGACTGTACCTGCCCAGTTTACATTATCGGCAGATCCAAGATAACTGAACACATTTCTTGCGTGACTAAATGTTTTGCACATCGTCTGTTCTTGGTTTACAGACATTTTCTGTTCGTTTTCATGCATAATGTCGATATTCCCTGCGCCGCAACGGTCACCATATAAATAATGCGTACAAGTATCAACGATACATTTTACTTCCGGCATTGTGCTACTCCTTTAATAATAAAGTTTTATCTTCATTATTAAAGTATTTCCGTTCCCTTTAGTAATTATAAAGTACAATAAAACAAGATTCTTTCACAGGCTAACGCTGACAAAATCAGCAGATATAAATAAATATACCAAAATGAAACGATTTAAATAATGACAAAAAAAAAAGCACTTCTTAACGAAGCTTGCAAATTCGTTAAGAAGCGCGTTTTTTACATTAACACTCGCTCGGAGCTCCTGCATTTTCTTTCGTTCTAAACGAGCTCCCGCAGCCGCAAGTTGCTATCGCATTCGGGTTGTCAATGGTGAACCCCCCGCCCATCATGGATTCTTTATAATCAATGATAACGCCATCAACAAACGGTTGACTTTCGCCATCCACCACGATCTTGACGCCGTTCTGGTCCATCTCTGTGTCGCCATCTTTTATCTCATCATCAAAACCCATTCCATAAGAGAAACCACTGCAGCCGCCCGGTCTTACACCGACTCGCAGGAATAAATTCTTGTTATCTTCAGAAGCCATCAGCTCTTGAACTTTCTTGCTTGCACTTTCAGTGAGCGTAATCATTCGATTCATTCCCTCCTTTAAGGACTCATCATCGAAGTCCTCTCTTCTATCATACTAGAAATCTTTGGTTCTCTCAAGATTTCAAACGTTATTATACACAAATGTTTACTAATTCGATAAGCAGTTACCGACTTTTCCTGACCTTGTTCGATTTTAAAATTATATTTATAATAAAAATATCGCAATCGGACATTTAGCCAATATCGTTCGTGAACGAAAAAATGGCGACAATGTCTATTTTATTGTAAATACGCATTTGAACGATACGAATGTATGTTTCCTGAATCGTAAATTTGTGCGTTGGTGGGACGTATTCCAACCGAACGCGATACATTGTACAACGTTTTGCGCGTGTTTAATTAAAAGTTAGAGGTGAGAAACAATGACTACATTGATGAAACAGTTTGTTCAGGATGAGATGCTGCTTCCCGTCATTGAAAAAGTAGAAAACAATGAACGCCTGACCCTTGAAGACGGTATGCTGCTGTACCAATCCCATGATTTGCTTACGATCGGCCAATTAGCTAACTACGTGAATACAAAAAAGAACGGGAATCGTGTTTATTTTATCGAAAACCTGTACATAAACCCGACCAATGTATGTGAAGCCCACTGCTCTTTCTGCGGATTCCGCCGGGATCCGGATGAAGAAGGCGCTTACACAATGAATGAAGAACAGCTCCTGGAATATGTTGAGAAACGTTACACGCCACAGCTACAGGAGTTTCATATTGTTGGAGGGCATAATCATACCGTTCCCTTCGATTACTATCTTAATACCGTTCGCACTCTAAAAAAGAATTATCCTCACGTCACCATTAAATCTTATACAGCTGCTGAGGTTGTATTCTTCGCTAAACTGTCCGGGTTAACCGTACAGGAAGTGCTTAATGAATTGGTCAAAGCTGGCGTTGAATCCTTAACAGGCGGCGGGGCAGAAATTCTTACAGAAGAATACCGTCTTAAAATGAGCCCGGAAAAAGCGAGTACGGATGAATGGCTTAACGTACACCGGATCGCCCAAAACATGGGTATGAAAACCCATTCCACGATGCTGTACGGCTCAATTGAAAAGCCGGAAGACCGCCTGACACATATGCTGCGCGTCCGTGAACTGCAGGATGAAACGAATGGTTTCTATGTATTCATTCCGCTGGCTATTCAACCCAAAAAAGTTACCGCATCTATTAAACGTCGGACTTCCGCTTTTGACGATATGAAAACAATTGCAATAAGCCGCCTGATGCTGGACAATTTTCCGCACATTAAAGCGTACTGGATCAACATCGGCACACAACTTACCCAGATGGCCTTAAACTTCGGCTCATCCGATGTTCACGGCACACTTGTCGAAGAACGGATCAGCCACGCGGTAGGCGCCCTCACACAATCCGCGCTAACCCGTGATGAACTCGTCTGGCTTATTAAAGGAGCCGGTAAACAACCGGTTGAACGTGATACGTTCTATAATGTAATCAAGGAATATTAATATCCATCAAAAAAGATCCGGTATCACTGTTTTCTAATGGTTACCGGTTATTTTTTAATGTAAACATTGGACTTGAGCCTGACCGAAAGTAAAATCCGACTCGGCAGGGCAATGGAATGTTCCGTTTCCTTATTTTTTGCTTTTTTCCCGCTTACTTCTCCTAAAAAAGAAACCCGCCGCCTCTTGTGGAGAACGACCGGTTTCTTTTTTAGCTACAGTAAACGCAATTTAAGATAACAAGACGACTAAAACCCCAGTTTCCTCCATGCCTTATCTTCTTCCTGCTTTTTCTTAATGTGCTCTTTAATAGCCGCCAGCAGCGCTTCTGGTGTGGCTGCGGCTACAATGATCCCATCTACAAGAGCAAACGGTTGGACAAAGCATTGTCCGCAATTTCCGAGGCAGCCGTATTCCAATACGTCAACCTCATTCTCTTCTTCCAATGCTTTCTTTACCACGTCTGTCCCATTGGCGAGATTACTAACACAGAATTCAACCATAGGGCGCATAAAAAGTCCCTCTTTCTATTATACAATTGCCTGTATTCCTTCTCTTTCAATGACCTGTTGAATATCTTTCAGCTTCGGATTTCCTTCCCCTATTACTTGGCCATTCAATACGACAAGCGGATACCAGAATTCTTCCGCATGAATACGGTTGGCAAACTCCGCATCTTCAGAGGTTAATTCCCCATTAATGTCCACATACCGAACGATAATGCGAGGCCCATATCGGCGGTCTAACGCTGCCTGCAGCCATTCGGCCGTATCTTTTGCCGAAGGTAAGTTTACACAACTCGCGCATAATTGTTCCGCACCGAATACATTAATTACCATACACAGATCCTCCACTTAGGCGAGCGCTTGCTCTAAGTCCTCGATTAAATCTTCTACGTCTTCAATGCCGACAGAAATGCGAACCAAACCATCCGTTATACCTAATTCCGCGCGCCTTTCCGCAGGGATGGAAGCGTGGGTCATCTGTGCCGGCACGGAGATTAAGCTTTCAACCGCGCCCAAACTTTCTGCCAGAGTAAAGAATTTCACCCGGGAAAGAACTTGATTGGCGCGCTCAAGGCTTCCCACATCAAAGGAAATCATCCCTCCAAAACCTCGTGCTTGCCTGGCTGCAATTTCGTGTCCCGGATGAGTGGAAAGCCCCGGATAAAACACACGTTCAATATCGCTGCGCTGAGCAAGCCACTCAGCCAAACGGCCAGCGTTTTGTTCATGCTCCTCCATTCTTACTCCCAATGTCTTCATTCCGCGAAGAAGAAGCCAGGAATCCTGCGGCCCAAGGACACCGCCGACAGAATTTTGAATGAAATGCAACTCATCACCCAATGCTTGATCCTTCACAACGACAAGGCCGGCAACCACATCACTATGACCCCCGAGGTATTTCGTTGCGCTGTGTATCACAATATCTGCACCGAGCGCAAGCGGATTCTGCCAATAAGGGGTCATAAATGTATTATCGACAATCAGATACAGATGATGTTCACGGGAGATATGTGAAATCGCTTCAATATCTGTTACAGTAAGGAGAGGGTTACTCGGCGTTTCCAGCATAATTGCTTTGGTATTCGGCTTAACCGTAGCTTTTATCGCTTCCACATCGGTCGTATCCACAAATGTTGCCTCAATGCCGAAACGGTTAAACACCTTCGTCAATACGCGGAATGTCCCGCCATACACGTCATTGCCCACCACAAAATGTGAACCCTGATCAAACAGCATGACAACTGAAGATATCGCCGCCATTCCAGAGGCAAATGCGAACCCGCGCACACCGCCTTCGATATCGGCAATATATTGTTCTACCGCAAAGCGGGTCGGATTCCCCGTACGCGAATACTCATATCCTTTATGCTTCCCTATGCCTTCCTGTTTGTACGTACTCACCTGATAGATGGGAACGGTCACTGCTCCCGTTGCTGGATCGCCATCTACGCCGCCGTGAATTAATTTCGTTTTCATCCGCATGATTTATATTCCTCCCTGATAAATTTTTTTACTTAGATAACGGTCACTGCTGTCGGCAAAAAGCATAACGATGTTCGTTCCCCGTTTGGCTTTTTTCGCTTCTTCCAGTCCCGCATACATGGCGGCACCCGCAGAACTGCCAACAAGCATTCCTTCCTTTGCCGCCAGCTCTTTAACCAGGCGGAACGAATCCTCGTCCTTTACCGTATAGATCGCATCAAAATAAGAGGGATCCATAAATTCAGGAAGAAACTCCATGCCAATCCCTTCCGCTTTATGAGGACCGACTTCTCCACCGTTTAAAATCGAACCGACCGGTTCAACAATAACCGTTTTGATTGTGGGATTCTGTTCTTTTAAATAACGGGCGGCTCCCATAAATGTTCCACCGGACCCGGCGCCCGCCACAAAAACATGAACATTCCCTTCCATCTGTTCCCATATCTCAGGCCCCGTTGTTTTATAATGAGCGGCCGGATTGGCTGGATTGCCAAACTGCTGAGGTACAAAAGCCCCCTCAATTTCTTTCTCCAGTTCTTTGGATTTGGCAATCGCACCTTTAATTCCGAGTTCAGTCGGAGTGTTCACAACTTCAGCACCCAACGCGCGCATAATTTCCTGTTTTTCCACAGAGAATTTCTCAGGCACGACAAAAATCACGCGATAGCCTGTTCCAACCGCAGCAAGCGCCAATCCGATGCCCGTATTACCAGCGGTGGGCTCGATAATGGTTCCACCTGGCTTCAGTGCGCCGCGTTCTTCCGCATCACGAATCAATTCGATGCCCAATCTATCTTTAACACTTCCACCCGGATTAAAATATTCGAGCTTGGCAAATACCCGAACGCCTTCCGGCAATTCGTACGTGGTTATTTCCACAATCGGTGTATTTCCAATTAATCCCTTAATATTCTTAAACACCTTCATTGAGGTTCTTCCTTTCAAAAAAATTATCCCAGTGCCATTTTATCATAGATAATGTAAATGTGATAATCACAACTATTCCGATTGCATTTAAATTATAATAATAATAAATGCTTGGACATTTAGCCAATACCGTGGCGAAAATAACCTTTTCTTTAATGATAGGTTTAAAAACATGGATTTATAAACAAATGAATACTATAATATAAGTATGTATCGAAAAGGGGTGAAAATGTATGACACAATTTGAAGAAGTGCAAGAGGTTTTAGATAAGTTACGCCCGTTCCTCCAACGTGATGGCGGGGATTGCGAATTGGTTGATGTTGAAGATGGCGTTGTTAAGCTCCGTCTGCATGGTGCCTGCGGTAGCTGCCCGAGTTCAACAATCACGCTTAAAGCCGGAATTGAGCGAGCACTTATTGAAGAAGTGGAAGGCATTACGGAAGTTCAACAAGTATTTTAATGACTTTCGAATGTCAACATATGGACATAGATTACAAAAAGCCCTTTAAGCCATGCTTAGGGGGCTTTTTGTTGGAAATAATTGCGCACCAGCGGAAACAAGTTGTCCTGAATAAAGTCGCTGTAACCTTTTTTAAACGGCTGCAGCGTAAAAGGAAAAAGGCGCGATTCGATCGTTTCAAAGCCTTCCGGCAAGGATGACCACTCGTCAATGTTTCCCCGGTATATATTTTTCACAATCACATCTGCGGCATGTTTACCCGGGCTAATCGTATATTGGCCAATCCATTTTAGATTTTTGAGTTTTATCCCTGTTTCCTCGTACATCTCCCGCCGCGCCGCCGCTTCAGGTGTTTCCCCTGGTTCAACCTTACCGCCCGGAACTTCCCAGCCGCGCCGCCGATGGCGAGTTAAAACCAGTTGTGAAGGTGTTCCTGGAGAACGTGCAGCGGTTGTATCAGGCGACGCAAATACGAGCACATGCTTAGCGTCCGGCAAAAACTTTTCCGGATTAAATGTAAGATAAATCAAATACCCCTTTTTATCATGACAGTAAAAGTCCACTATTCCTTCGCCACACTTTCAGACTATCTTTCACTAACTTTTATATAATACAATTAAAGCAAACCTAACAGTACATTCCAAGCAGGAAGGATGGTTTTTGTTGAAAAACAGTCGGACTGCTCTTATTACAGGAAGCGCAAAAGGGCTTGGCGTACAAATTGCCCATGAGCTGGCAAGCCGTGGAATTCGGATCGCCATCAATTATCGCTCAAGCGATAAGGAAGCGCAAGACCTTCGTGATACATTAACAGCCCAGTATAAAGCAGATGTCCTCCTGGTCAAAGGGGATGTAAGCAATCCAGATGACGCCTCTCATATCGTTAACACGGTAATTTCCCGCTGGAATTCGCTTGATATCCTGATTCTCAACGCAGGACCTTACATAAAAGAACGCAAAAAATTAACCGAATACAGTATAGAAGAGTGGCACATGATGATAAACGGCAATCTTTCCAGCGCTTTTTATTTATGCCGTTCGGCAATACCCCACATGCGGGAAAATAAATGGGGCCGAATTATTACTATCGGGTTTGAGAAGGCGATGAGCGCTCCCGGGTGGGCGTACCGGTCAGCTTTCGCAGCCGCGAAAGTGGGGCTCGTATCGCTGACCCGCACCATTTCGCTCGAAGAGGCGGAGTACGGAATTACAGCGAATATGGTTTGTCCCGGTGATATCATCGGGGACGCTAAACAAAAAAAGATTTCCGATGTACATGGCATGTACGACCCCGACAACCCTGTAGGGCGCCCGGGGACAGGAGAAGATATCGCAAGGGCAATTTCCTTTTTTTGCATGGAATCGTCGGATTTTATCACCGGATCTGTGCTTGAAGTTACCGGTGGCAAAGATGTCCTAAATAAATATCGGCAGGTCAGGGAACAGTAACAAAAGTGGGAAAGTCCCATAAATTCCTCTGTAAAGGACGGAAACGGATGAGCAAATTGATGACAGCCGTACGAAACAGCGACCTGCACAGTACTGCTCTGGGGCTTTTGCAAAAGCGCGGCGTAACCGTAGATGATATCATAGAACTCGTTTATTTTCTTCAACAAGATTACTACCCGAAACTTACCAGGGAAGAATGCCGTATGCATATCCATGAGGTTCTTAAAAAAAGAGAAGTTCAAAACGCGATTATAACCGGTGTGCAGCTTGATTTGCTGGCTGAACAGGGCATGCTTATGGAACCACTGCAGCAAATGGTAAAAGCAGATGAAGGATTGTACGGTGTGGACGAGGTGATCGCTCTCTCTATTCTAAATGTATACGGAAGCATAGGATTTACAAATTATGGATATATCGATAAAATCAAACCAGGAATTCTCGCTAAATTAAATGATAAGCAGAGTGGAAAAATCCATACGTTCCTTGACGATATTGTGGGCGCTATCGCAGCGTCGTCGGCCAGTCGTCTGGCGCACAGCCAATTTCATGCCGATTAAAGAAAACAAAGACCCGTTCTCCGGGTCTTCTGCCTTTATATATTCCACTGCAGCAAATGTTCCGCTGTATACGTTGGCTTTACCGCTGATTTTTCGACGTCCTCTTTTCGGCTGAATCCGGTATACACCAGAAGCGTGTCCATACCGCTTTTTGCTCCTGCAGCAATGTCGGTTTCTAAATTATCTCCGATCAGTAACACTTCCTTCGTCTGTAAATGTAACCGTTCAAGAGCCAGATTTACGATAGCCGCTTCCGGCTTCCCTACGTACATGGGCTCCTTCCCTGTTGCGCAGGCAATCGATGCGGTAATTGCCCCATTTCCCGGCACCAATCCTTCTTCGGTCGGAACCGCCCGATCACGGTTTGTAGAAATAAACGCTGCCCCCTGGTTAATAGCGAGCGTTGCATGCTTCATTTTTTCATACGTAAACGAGCGGTCAATGCCGACGACTACATAAGAAGCGGGCGGCTGATTAACGATTTGAAACCCTGCTGTTGCCAGTGCGGTGTGAAGTCCTGTTTCGCCGATAGCGAGCACACGTATTTCTGATGAAGCTTGCGTGTGGTTTTTGTGCTTGTCCATATTTTTCATGACAGCCGCGGCAGCCATACTGGAAGTAAAGAAATCACCCTCCTTTGCTTCTATTCCGATGTTTTCCAAGCGTTCTTTCAGTTGAGCCGGCGTTAAGGACGAATTATTGGTTACGTATAAATACGGGAGACTTCGCTCCTTTAATTTACGGATAAATTGCACCGCTTCGACAATCGCCGTTTTTCCTTTATAAACGGTGCCATCTAAATCGAGTAAATACCCTTTATATGATTTTTCTGCCATCTTTCCCGTGACCCTCCGGATTTATTATGTATTTATTATTTCTTATTTCTTACATATGAAAAAGCAACCGCATACCCGGTTGCTTTTATTCTTCACTTCTTTTTTCCTCAATAATATAAACGCAATTGTCTCCACCTGTAGCCATACATTCTTCCTGCTCAACTTCGGCGTTAAGCACTTTTTTAAACAGCGTCTTTTCGCAATTACATGCATACGTGTATTCTTTGGCTACGTTAGAAATCGGGCAGTTAGACTCAACAAAGAAATATTTGCCTGTTTCTTCATCCTTCTTTACTTCGACCATGTACCCTTTTTCATTTTGCAGCTGGGCTAAAAGCTTTAATTTTCTGTCTAAATCGCTGTTGGAGGAAACGATGTCCATATACGTATTCTGTAATCGCTGCGTCCTCCGGTTAAATAACGCTTCCACCATCTCAGAACCCTGGAGTTCTTGAATATCATTCAATAATTCGAGCGATAAATCGTGATAGTTCTTCGGAAAAATTTTGTCAGCTTCTTCTGAAAGGGAGTACACATTCGTCGGACGCCCCATCGCCTGCCGCAGCAATCGGGCTTGAATAAGATTGTCCCGTTCAAGAGTATTTAAATGACGGCGTACAGCCATTTCGGTAATTCCCAGCTCTTCTGCCATATCTCCAACCGTCATGGAACCTTTTACTTTAAGCATATGCAGTATCTGATTTCTCGTAGTAGAGGATTTGTCTTTGTTCATCGCTTCCTCACCTTCCCTCATTCTATTGTACCCGATTTATTAAGGTAAGTAAATTTTTATATTAAAATATATAAAAACTATATTAACATTGTTATCGAGTTACAACTCATTTTTCAGATACTCACGTACACAAACTGGAAATTGATTCAACATTGCATAGGAATCGTAAAGAAGCCAAAACACTTTTGCATCATCGATGCTTATAAAATGAGTAATCAGATCCCGGCGAAACGTGACTACTCCCTTAAGGGATTGAGACATCGCATCTGAAATCACGTTCTCATCACGCAGAATCTCAACAATATCTTCATAGCTCCCCGGGTCGCGCATGATAAACCCGTCAATCAAATGATTTCCTACATCCGCAATCGATTCAATGGCAATATGAAGCGCTCTCTCCAAAGCGAGGCAATAAACCGGGTTATCGGTTACTTTATTTTCCTTAATCAGGGGCTGGATGGAATGAAGTGTTTCTTCTAAAAATAAAAGCGTTTCTTCTATTTTTGAAACATTTACCTGATACATCTTTTTCTCCTATGGTTTTTTTTTCTTAAATTTAGTATATGTGATCGTTACCGCAAAAGTTAAAACAAGGGCGACTAGAATGGTAACTCCCTGCATAATATCCATCATGTTCATTTTACTCACTTTTCCATCACCTCTGCGATGATTATCTCGTTACAGTATACCATGACTGCAACACGGTTAACATGAATAAAAAATTAGAGCATACACAGCACAACGAGGCTTTTTTATATATGTTACAATGATTATAGTTCGAAAAGTACTAAAAGGAGCAGGGTGATTGCCATGCAGGAACATGAAGAGTTAATGTTTTTATATGACCATTCCGAAGAAACGAAAATTCGTTATGTAAGCTTTATGGGTGAGGTTGGCCGCCACGATGTGGCCATTATAAAAACAGGAAATTTCTACGGAAAAAGCATTGTGTTAAATATCCAAACCAGCCGGATGGCCATTCTCGGGCAAAAAGACCTAGATGAACCCGGTTATTTGGAAGAAGTGTTCAATATGAAAGAAGAAGAAGCCAGAGAACTTCGCGAATTTCTTTATGTCAGTATATAAACGCTTCGCATCAGACCAAAAAACAGCCTTTATTAAGGCTGTTTTTATCATGACCGAAGCTTATACTTCCTGCGTTTCTTTATTTTTTCTGCGCGGCCGCTGTCTGCGTCGCTCCCGCCGTTTCGGATCCCTCGTATCCTGCGTAAAATGTCCCTCCGCTTTTTCCGCTTTTCTGGACTCATTCTCGTGATCCTCGGGCTCGACGACATCGGTTTCCTCTACATTGGATTGGCCCGGTTCTTTACTTTTCTTCAACACAAAATAAGCACAGCCAAAATTGCAATATTCCAACAGATATTCATCGAGAAAACTAAGGCGTGAATCGTAAGGAGCTTTCCGGTTTGTGTCTTCAAACAAGCCTTTTAATCGAAGTTGGCCGTATCCCCAGTCGCCTACCAGATAGTCAAATTTATTAAGAATATCACTGTAACGTTCTTTAACGGCTTCCAGTTTAAAACCATTTTTATTTTCCTCAATCAGCTCATAGACGTTTCCTTGGATCCGTATCACTTCGAGCCCTCCTTAAAACGCAAGGTATGCCGCATTTATTTTACCACATTTTTCGGGAATCCGCACAAATTTGCCACGAAAAGTATTTCCCGACTCTGGTTAGCCTACATTGTAGGAGGTGGAACAATGAAAAAAATTATATCAGTATTGTCTGCAGCTGCCCTTGCCGCGTCACTTGCCGCTTGTAGTCCCGCAAATCCTGGAACAAGAACAAACAATGTAGGCGCACCTCGTACCGGAGTCGGTACGACGGGAACGAATACACACGGAACGACAACCGGAACGACCGGTTACGGCACTAGAACTACCGGCTATGGTACAGGCACCACAGGATACGGCACAGGTACTACCGGATACTACGGTACTACCGGTTATGGCTACGGCACCGGCTACCGTACCGGCACCACTACTGGCTATGGCACCGGCACTCCAGGCTATGGCACAAATACGTACGGTACTGCTGCAGGACGATACGACACAGACACCCGAGGTAATATTCTGAGTGGTACTCCGGGGCGTTATGGTACGTATGACACGCGCAACAACATGTTTACTAATCAGGGCTTTACTAATGCCGGCACGACAACCAATGGATACTCCATTTATAAAGCACAGACTGGTGGTACAAACATTGCTGCCAACCTAACTGGTACAACAAGCAAACCAATAATTGGATTTACTCGAGTTGGAAATACCGCAGGCAAAACGAATAACCGCACAACTACTCAAAGCACTGGTACTTCCGTTCAGGGAATGTCAACTACGGCAGCCCAAAACGTATACGTTGACCGTCAACAGTTAGCCAATGCGATAGCAAGCGTTGCCAGTAATATTCCAGGCTGTAATGGAGTGACCGTTCTTACAGGCGATAACCAAGCGTTTGTCGGCTGTAATACCGCCGGTGCCAGTCCGGCTGCTTCCCGTTCCTGTCTGCAAAAAGTTCACATGGCTGCTGAGAACATCTGTCCGCGCTACTACAAAGTATACAGTACGAACGACGTCAACAAGTCAAACTTAATCGCCCAAAATGCCAATACTTTCAGCAACGCGACAGACGCCCAGTTCGAGAAAATGATTGGCTTCACCACCCGTCCTCAGGACTTCCTCTGCACGAAATCGGCAACGAACCAACCAAGCAGCAGCCGGTAATGGTATTTGCGGCATGTATAACTATTAGCAATCCGTTCTCTAAGCGTTAAAGCAAAAAGCCCTGTTTCTGTAAAGAAACGGGGCTTCCTCCTTCTTTTTACGCATGGCCGACTGCGGATTCCACCTGCTCATGAGCATGGTAAGAACTGCGTACAAGCGGACCGGATTCCACATGTTTAAATCCCCGCTTCATTCCTTCCTCTTTAAGCCATGAAAACTCGTCAGGATGGTAAAACTTCGCTACTTTCAAATGCTTGGGTGTTGGCTGTAAATACTGCCCAATTGTTAAAATATCAACATTCGCACGACGCAGATCATCCATCGTTGCAACAATTTCCTCTGTTGTCTCTCCCACGCCAATCATAATGCTTGATTTTGTCGGTATGGAAGGCTGCATGGTCTTGGCCTGAGAAAGCAGTGCGAGCGTGCGGTCGTATTTCGCTTTAGAGCGAACCCGATCAGATAAACGTTCCACCGTTTCAATATTATGGTTCAAAATATCGGGTTTTGCATCCATCACAATTTTAAGTGAATCCCAGTTCCCCAAGAAATCAGGAATCAGTACTTCCACACCGCAAAGCGGCACTCGCTTACGAATCGCTTTGATGGTTTCCGCAAAAATGGAAGCTCCGCCATCCGTTAAATCATCACGTGCAACCGAAGTTACAACCACATGCTTCAATCCCATCCGCTCAGTCGCTTCTGCTACCCGCTCAGGTTCGGCTAAATCAAGTTCTGTAGGCAATCCCGTTTTTACAGCACAAAAACGGCATGCCCGGGTGCATAAATCCCCTAAAATCATAAATGTCGCTGTTCGATTCGCCCAGCATTCATATATGTTAGGGCAGCGAGCCTCTTCACAAACAGTATGCAGAGTCTTCCCGCGCATCATCTTCTTAAGGTCTTTAAAATTCTCACCTGTATTTAATTTGATTTTTAACCATTCCGGTTTGCGTTCTGTCATGCTGCCCATCACTCCATTTCTTTATCATCTATTTCTTTATTGTAAAAAAGCTTTTAGCCGAAAGCAATGAGCGACACCGGTGAAATCGGTTCCTACCGAAAAAACACTGTGGTGTGGTGGAAGAATCTAACTTCATGCATCCGTGGTAATTAGCGCAAACTATACGTAAAGATTTTTAAAACGGAGGAGTAACTATGCGGATGAGAGCCCTACTTACCGTCTTTATACTTTGCGTATGTACCATTACCTATTCTCCACAAACTTTCGCTGCGTCTAAAGCCAGCGATACGTCTTCATTCGAAAAAGCAAACAAAGAAAAGTTGTTGCTTTTTCAACATATGCAGACGATTACCGGAATCCCATGGTATTATTTAGCAGCAGTTGAGAGATATGAAAGCAATATCAATAAACAGGTCGGAATTTCCTTTTCCCCTGCAGTATGGGCAGGAATGTTAAATCCGAATAGTGAAGATACCAATCCACAGAGCATTGAATTTTTTGGTGGAATTGGCAAAGACGGCGATGGTGATGGAAAAGCCGATTCCAATAATCAACTCGACGCCATTTACACAATGGCTTGTTTTCTTGCTGGTTACGGCTATACGGAAGATGATATTCACATTGCCTTATGGAATTATTACGGGCGTGAAAAAAACGTGGACATTATCTCCGAGTTCGCTTCGGTATATCACCATTTTAACACATTAAACTTAACAGGGAGCGCCTTTCCCATACCCCTCCATTATAATTACAGCTATCGCAGTACGTGGGGTGACCCCCGTGGCTGGGGCGGCAGAAGAATTCATGAAGGCACTGATATATTTGCCTCCTATGGTACCCCTGTCCGCGCCACACGTTACGGTGTCATTGAAATAATGGGCTGGAACGTGTATGGCGGCTGGCGAATCGGCATCCGCGACCTTGATAATATTTACCATTACTACGGCCATCTAAACGGATTTAATAAAAAATTCAAGATTGGCGATATCGTAAAGCCGGGTGATGTGATCGGCTACGTAGGAAGTTCAGGGTATGGAAAACCAGGGACCGCAGGCAAATTCCCTCCACACCTCCATTATGGAATGTATAAAGATAACGGAAAACAGGAGTGGTCCTATGATCCTTATCCGTCTTTAAAGAAATGGGAATGGGCAGAGAAAAAGAAAAGAACTTCTCATAAAAAAAGAAAATAGCGGTGGAAAACCGCTATTTTTCTACAATTACCACTTTCGTTTGCAGCTGTACATGGCGAAATAACCATTCTACATCTTCATTGTGCATTCGGATACAGCCAGAACTAGCAGCGTAGCCAATCGAACGCTCATTGTTTGTGCCATGGATTCCATATTTATACCCGTTCGTCCCGGGAACATTCAAACCCATCCACCGGGTGCCGAGCGGGTTTCTCTTATCGCCGCCCGGAATATCCTGCGGTAAATACCATGGATTTTTCACGCGTGTAACGATTTTGTATTCGCCTACAGGAGTAAGCTCCACAGTTTTTCCGGTAGCAACAGGAAATTTGTAAACGGGCGTATCATTGACATAAACGGTGAGCCTGTTTTGCTGTTTATTAATTTGTAGATACATCTCATCTTCCATGGCCTGGCATGTAACGGGGATAACCGTGAGAAAAGTCATGAGGCATAGAATCATAGACAAAAGTAGTAAAAGACTGCCATTCTTCATAAACATCACCTGTTTTATAGTATGGCAGCCTTTTATTAACTTTATGATTGAGAGACTACGACAATCCCGGTCATTCCTGACCGCAATTCATGGTTTTTATTATCGATTAGAATTTTTACAGTAAACTTGTCTGTGCCGCTATCCGCTTTGGGGCTTACCATGCTGATTTTGCCTTTCAGCGTTTTGCCGAGGGCATCGACCTGTACCTTCACTTCCTTTCCTGTCTGCATCAGCTTTAGTTCACTTTCCGGTACACTGATCGATAGATACATTTGGTCCAGGTCAACAACCGTCATAAGAGGCGCAGAAGGGCTAACCATCTCGCCGGCATTCGTATTTTTTACGGCAACATACCCTGATAATGGGCTTTTGATAATTCCGTTCTGCAAATTATATTCGTTTAAACTAACGATCGCCCGGGCTTTGGTTACACTAGCCGCAGACTGGGCAATGGATTCCGGAGTCGAACCGTCTTTGGCCTTATCAAGCAGAGCTTTCATCTGGTCTGCATTTGCTTTCAAAGAATTCAATGTTTCCTGTGTAGGTCCTTTGATGGCGAGAATCAAATCGTTTTTTGCATTCACATATTGAGACTCGGCTTGGCGGAATGCGACTTCCGCATCATCCAGCGACTGCTTGGAGGCGGCACCCTGGCTATATAACGCCTTTTGCCGATCAACTATAACTTTTGCTGTTTCGTAGTTCGTTTGGGCCCCTTGAAGAGATGCCTTAAGCTTGGCGATTTCCTCCGGTCGCTTTCCTTTTTTCGTGTCGAGGTATTTTTGATACGCCTGCTCATAAGCCGCCTGCGCCGAGCGGATATCCTCCTGCCTTGAGCCGTTTTTCACCTCTTGATATTTCGCTTCCGCCAGTGCCAGATCCGCATTCGCGCTTTGAAGATTGGCGTTTAAATCCGTAGTTTCAAGGGAAACAAGCACATCGCCTGCATGAATAAAATCCCCTACATCTTTATAGACCCTGGCTACACGTCCGGAAGTTTTTGCAAAAATGTTCGTTTCGACAACCCCTGCCAATTTTCCGGAATAAGTAATAACATCCCCCTGAGCGGGGGACGATCCCGCCGTTTTCTGTCCGGCCTGCACAGCCAGACTGGCCGGCTTTACTCCGCCGCATCCGGTAAGACCAAGCACCAGAGCAACACCCAACAAAAAATATCTACGCTTTATCATCCGTTTTCCCCACCTGTTTTTGTGTTTACATCTCCGCAACGACGTGCGTGTTTTCCTTTGCAGCCGCCCTGCGGTTTTCCTTAATTAAAAGCGTCAGCGGAATGGCAGCTACGATAAAGAGCGAACACACTAACAACGCATCATCTAACGCTTGTATCGTGGCATACTTTTTTACCATTCCGAGAATGGAGGTAAGAGCCGCTCCATATGCGCTATCATTGCTCAATCCCAGGCCCGCATACATCCGCTGGGAATTGGCAAGATAGGCAGCAACCGCCGGGTTATCTCCGGTGACTGTTTCTGCATAGCGGACAGCATGAACGGTCCCCTGTGTGCTAAACACGGACGTTAACACCGCCACACCTATCGAAGTGGCAATCTGCCGTGCGGTATTTAACAAAGCCGAAGCCGCACCCGTACGTGCGGTTTCAATATTTTGCAGGGGAAGCTGCATGGAGGTCATCATACAGAAACCCAGCCCAAACCCGCGTATCGCGAGTAAAAATTGAATATGTTGATACGAAGTATTCTCATCGAGTTGCAATAAATAATAGCTGTTAATTGCAGCGATACATAATCCGACAATAATGAGAATCTTGCCGCCTACCTTTGGCATAAGAATGGCAGATGTAACAAATGTTACCACTGCCTGAGTAATCGTCTGCGGCAGCATCATAATCCCCGTCTTCATTGCTGTGAGGCCGAGAAGAGATTCCGCGTAAATCGGGATGAGGAAAACCACCCCAAACATGCCAATCATCATTAAACTGTTGACAAGCAGCCCGTATGTAAAATCTGAAAGAACAAATAGACGTATATCAAGCAGTGGATGATCCGTTGTTAATTCACGATAAATAAATAAAGATAAACTCACAACGGAAACCATAAATAAAGAAACAATGTAAAAAGAAGTCCATCCTTTGTCCTCGCCTTTCGCAACGGCAAGCAGGAAAGTAGTCAGCATAACTGTAGAATAAATAAATCCGGGAAAATCAAACTGAATCTTCTCTTTCCGCTCCGTCTCCCTTAAAAACGTCCAGGCGAGTAAAATACCAATCAGTCCAACGGGAACATTAATCGTAAAAATAAAGTGCCAGTCAAGATTTTCAACGATATATCCGCTCAGAGTCGGCCCGACCGCGGGCGCTACCATAGCAGAAATACCGAACACTCCCATTGCCGGGCCCATTTTTTCCCTCGGCACTTCGTGGTAGATAAGAGCCTGGCCGATTGGCATGAGCATTCCGCCGCCAAGCGCCTGAATGACCCGGGCAAAAATCATACTACTGTTGCTCCACGCAAGTCCGCACAAAAGGGACCCAAGGGTAAATAAAATAAAGGAAATCAGATACATTCGTTTCATTCCAAAGCGGTCTCCCAGATACCCTGTCAGCGGAATCACGGACGCCATCACCAGCGTATAACCGGTTAGAACCCATTGAATATCATCCGTTGAAACCCCAAAAACATTCATCATTTTTGGCAGAGCCACGTTAACGATACTCGTGTCAAGGATGGCCATGAACGTTCCAATAACAATCGCAAATAATGCGGGCCAAAATGAAGTTCTCATCGTTAACACATCCTATTTCACATGAATTTTAACAATGGCGCTCAGGCCCGGCCTAAAGTCATACGGTCCATCTGTGAACGCAATTTTAATAGGAATACGCTGCGTAACCTTGGTAAAATTGCCTCCTGCATTTGTTGGCGGAAGCAGGGAAAAGGTGGATTGGGTCGCTTCCTCAATTTCTTTTACCCTTCCGTGAAAAACGGTTCCGGGATACATATCCACTGTAATATCGACCGGCTGGCCAACTTTAACAGATGCGGCATTTGTTTCCTCTACATTCGCCGTCACATACAAATCTTTCTTTGATACAACCATCGCAACGGTCGACCCTGCTCCGACTACTTCCCCGCTTTTCGCTATTTCCTGAATAATCACGCCGGAAATCGGAGAGCGGATAAACGCGCTGTCCACCGTGTTAACACCGAGCTGTTCCTGCTCCATCACGATTTGATTTGCTTTTACCTGCTGGCCTTCCTCAATATCCACTTTGGAAATTTTACCGGAAATTTTGGGCGCAATTTTATATATATCACCCGTGACCATCGCATCATCCGTTTTTACGTAATAATAACCTTCGTACGCATAGTAGCCTACAACTCCAATAACTGCGACAATAATACCTCCAATAAAAATGCGCGCTGCTTTCTTTTTGTCCACTTCTACTCACCTTTTTTTCTGTTGATAATTAATAATGAATTTCCCATGCTTTCAAATTCCCCAACCTCTCCCCCCTCCTTTTACTATATAAGTAAGTACCTGCTTGCATAACTTTTAAAAAAAACCTAGGGGGTTAACCCCCTGGCAAAAAGCTGAACACAGTTTTTAATCATTTCATCCGAAGTTAATTCAGTGACATTGTCACCGAAACGGGCTCGGGAGATAAAAAAACCAAAATTCATCCAGATAAAGTTCATTGCCTGAGCCTCTGTATTTGTACTTATCATCTTGCCTTTCTCCTGCATAGCATTAAAGTATTCAACCAGGAGAATCTTTAATTGACGCGGTATTTTAGCGATTTCCTGCTCAAGCTCCGGAAGAACATCCACTTCTTTAAAACTTATAATAATGACATCCTGATTGATCGTCAGGACATCATGGTACGCTTCGCAAAAGGCAAGTAAATCTTTCTCTAAATCCCAGGTAATTTTTTCTTTAAACGCTTTGGTCATGCTTGGAACGTTGGAGAATTTTTCAACCGCTGCTTTCATCAAACCTGCCTTATTTCCAAAATGGCGGAACAGCGTAACTTCATTAACTCCTGCTTCTACCGCAATCGCACGTGTTGTCGTCGCCTTTATACCTTTTTTCGTCATTAACGTAATCGTAGCTAGCAGAATTTTATCGTCGGTATCATTGGGATTACAATCCATTCTATCGCTTCCTATCATAAAGCAAGTGTTCACTTGCTTCGAATTTATCTTGTCCGGCATGTTTTGTCAAGCAAAAAAATAACCACCGTTTTACAAACGGTGGCCCAATAGGGGGAGAAAAGAGGGAGAAACAATTGCTAATGCAACTAACCATTATTATTCCCCCCATTTTCTTTTTTAAACATGGCGGGACACCTTTATTTTTCTTCTTTTTTTTCGACTTCGCCTGCCTCCATCAATTTTTTCATTAAAATGTGCTGGGGCATATGCATTAATTCCTCAATCGGAATATTTAATTTCTCGGCGAGCTTAACGGCTGTTTCCGCAGAAATCGGAAGCGGTCTCATTGTCCTTCAACCTCCCTTTCTCCATTATAACAAACTCACTGCAAGGATATATCATATTTGCGCATCCGATACTGGAGGCTTTGGCGGCTCACACCCATCTCTTTAGCCGCGCGTGAGATGTTGCCTTTATGTTTTTGAATGACTTCTCTAATGTAATGCCTTTCAAAAGCCTCTACTCTGCTTTTTAAATCACCGTCTCCCCCGTCGTCTCCGATATGCATATAGACAGGGGCTGCCGAGGGAGCGAAAGTATTCGGTTGGAGCGGGGATTTCCGGCGAATGGTAAAGGGCAAATGCGAATAGGCTATGACATCTTCATTTGAGATGAAATTCATCGCCCCTTCAATGACATGTTCCAACTCCCTCACATTGCCCGGCCATTCATACCGGGTAAAAAATTGGAGCACTTCCTCGTCCACCCCTTTTACGTTCATCTGAAACAAGCGGTTGTACTTTTGAATAAAATGGCGGACGAGAATCGGAATGTCTTCTTTTCGCTCACGCAGCGGCGGGATAAACAAAGTAACTACGCTTAACCGGTAATACAAATCTTTGCGGAGCCGGTTTCCCGTTATCGCTTCCACTGGGTCTTCATTAATGGTCGCTATAATTCGCACATCAATACTAATGTCCTGCGTGCTGCCAATCCGTTTAATTTTGCGTTCCTGAATGGCCCGCAGTAATTTGGCTTGGAGCGAGGGTTCCAGCGAGTTAATTTCATCGAGAAGGAGGGTTCCCCCTTTGGCTGCCTCAAACAATCCCGGACGTTCCACAGCGCCGGTAAAAGCCCCGCGGCTTGTACCAAACAGCAGGCTTTCAATAAGCGTTTCAGGGAGTGCCGCACAATTTTGCGAAATAAACGGGCCCCCGACCCGCACGCTGTCATTATGAATGCTCTGGGCAAACAGCTCTTTGCCTGTGCCCGTCTCCCCGATGATGAGCACCGATGAATTCGTTCTCGACGCCCGCCGTCCACTTTCAATAACCTCCTGAACGGCCGAACTATCCCCGATGATGCTGTCGAACGTATAGCGCGTGTCCCCTTTCTTCAGGATATTCTCGCGCATCATATGTTCCATTTTCGTAATATCATTCGCAATTTCAATCGCCCCGAGAATCTCCCCGTTTTCTATAATGGGAAACGTGTGGTTCACCGTGGTAATTTCTTTTCCTTTATCGTTAAAGTATGTTTGCTTCACATTTTTCGTTGTCTTTCGCTCGCGCAAAGCCTGCAGGAGCGTACTGTCCTCTTCTCTCATAAATTGAAAAACCTCAAGCAGGTTTTTATGCAGGACGTCTTCATCCTCCATCGATTCAATCTCCATCATCTTCCGATTATAAACAATCGATACGCCGTGCTCGTCCACAGCGTGAACGCCCTCGTTTATTTCGTTTAAAATATAGGCGTACATCTTTAGCAGATTTTTTAATTTTTCGCTTTCATTCTCTATCCGCAAACAATCCCACCTCTTTCGGATAGCATTTTTTTCAAACTAAAGGAAAAAGCTGTCCGGTTGTATGGTACCGAAGTCACCCGGATTTCCCCATTTTGTTTCTCAAACCGGACTTTTCCTGTGATTGAACCTCTCATGGCTAAAGCCACGAGATTCTTGGGTAGTCCGCTCTACTG
>NZ_AUMJ01000059.1 GCF_000430625.1 Aneurinibacillus terranovensis DSM 18919 | reverse complement strand
AGGGGCAACAGGGGGAAACGGAACCTTCCCTTGGTAGACACCTAAGGCCATTTTCCCAAAGACAGCCCAAGATCGTAAACCCTTTAACTGATGATGGTGATGGATGGAAACAAGCCACGCGCTACGCTTGTTCCCCCTTTGTGAACACTCGGAACCTTCGGTTCCTCGGTTCCCTTCGGGGCTACATCCTCCACCACTAGACATGACTTTAAATCCACATTTTCTATTATGTTTTCAAAGATCAAAAATCTAAAAAGAGCAACGACAATTCGGTTTTATGTTAACCAAATCATTCGCTGCTCTTAATATACAAGGGGGGGTTAAATTTGAAAAACGTTGTAATCATTGACTCTGTCAGAACTGCTGTAGGGAAAATTGGAGGCAGTTTGAAGGATGTGGAGGTAGACTTCCTTGCTGCAAGAGTGATTCAAGAAATCCTGTTACGTACAGGAATGGAAAAAGATGAAGTGGATGAGGTGATCTTAGGACAGGCAAAACAAAGTGCAGATTCACCTAATCTTGCCCGATTGGCTCTTTTACGTGCAGGACTTCCGGTTGAGGTACCTGGTTATACCGTACACAGACAATGTGGCTCAGGGCTTCAGGCCATCAATAATGCAGCTTTGCAAATTATGAGCGGCTTATCTGATGTGATAATAGCTGGTGGTGCCGAATCAATGAGTACAGCACCCTATTATATTCGAAACGTGCGCTATGGATTCGGTTCGGGAAATAGAGAGATTATCGATCCTAATACGGAAAGCCAACCACGTTCACAACCGATAGAGATTTATGGAAATCTGACCATGGGAGTTACAGCGGAAAATTTGGCAGAACAGTGCAAGATTTCTAGAGAGGAACAGGATGAATTTGCCCTTCGAAGTCAGAAACTTGCTCACCAAGCGATTCAGTCTGGGCGTTTTCGCCAAGAAATAGTTCCTTATGAAATCAAACAAAGAAAAGAAGTAACTTTTTTTGAGATAGATGAGCACCCACGATTAACCAGTTTGGCAAAGCTGAGTGAATTGAAATCGGTGTTTAAAGAAAACGGTACCGTAACTGCGGGAAATAGTAGTGGGCGAAACGATGGGGCATCAGCAGTTTTATTGATGTCGGAGGACGCTGCGCATAAGCGCGGGTTTAAACCAAGAGCAAAAATCATTGCTCAAGCTGTTTCAGGGGTTTCTCCGGAGATCATGGGGATTGGCCCAGTGGGGGCAACGAAGAAAGCTCTATCTATTGCTGGACTCTCATTAGATCAAATCGGTTTAATCGAATTGAATGAGGCATTCGCAGCCCAAGCACTAGCTGTTATTAAGGAGCTCAACATGGATTTGAAGAAAGTAAATGTGAATGGCGGGGCGATTGCTTTAGGCCATCCTCTTGGAGCTACAGGAGCCATTCTAATGACCAAATTATTGCACGAAATGGAACGAAGAGAAGAAAAGTATGGATTGGTCACCCTATGTATTGGTGGGGGACAAGGAATTACAACAATCGTGGAAAATATGCAAGTGTAGTTAATCGAATGGACGATGAAATTTCCCAAAATAGAATATTTTTTTGCAAATATCATTCATGAGCAAGTGGGGGGGATTTTGGATGGCAGGTCCATTAGAAGGGATTAAAGTAATAGAACTTTCGAGAACACTCGCTGGCCCTTTTTGTAGTATGCAATTGGCCGATATGGGCGCAGAAGTTATTAAGGTTGAACAGCCCGGGATTGGGGATGAAACTCGAAGTTATATTCCACCTGAAATCAATGGTGAATCTTGTTATTTTATGAGCCTGAATAAGAATAAAAAAAGCATAACGTTGAACCTCAAAACGGAAGAAGGACAACGGATTGTCAAACAACTAGTGGCAGATGCCGATGTTTTGATCGAGAATTTCCGGAACGGAACCATGGAGAAGTTTGGATTAGGGTATGACGTGCTTAGAAAAATCAACCCTCGTCTGGTGTATTGTGCAGTTAGCGGGTTTGGTCGAACGGGTCCAATGAAAGATGAACCAGCTTATGATTTGCTCATGCAAGGATTCGGCGGATTGATGAGTGTCACTGGAGAACCTGGTCGTCCCCCAGTAAAGGTCGGATTTTCTATTGTAGATTTAGCAACGGGACTATATGCATCGTTTGGGGTAGTCGTAGCCTTGCTGGCCAGAGAAAAGATGGGAAAAGGGCAATACGTGGAATCTTCTCTTTTGGATACCGTTGTATCGCTGTCCAATTATTTGGGACAGGGTGTATTAGCAACGGAAAAAGCTCCAGGTCGTTTTGGTTCCGCTCATCCTACTCTCGTTCCTTATCAAGCTTTTGAGACAAAAGATGGTTATGTCATCATCGCCGTACCAAACGATTGGTTATGGAAAAAAATGTGCGATGCTCTTGAACTTAACGATTTAAAGGATCATCCGAAATATTCAGTAAATGTGAACCGGGTTGCGAACCGTGAAGAACTCGTGGGAATTCTCACGGAATACACGAAGAGAAAAGATTCATCGGAAATCATGGAAAGGTTAAAACGTGCAGGCGTACCCAGTGGACCGATTCATGACTTGGCTCAAGTCTTGGCCCAACCTCAGGTTCAATCTCGCGAAATGATTCAAGAGGTAGAGCATCCTACAATTGGCATGCTGAAAATGCTAGGGATCCCGATTAAATTATCGCAAACGCCAGGATCCGTTCGAAAGGCGCCTCCCTTATTAGGTGAAAATACAGATGAAGTGTTAACCAATCTCGGCTATGGAATCAAAGAAATCGAAAATTTAAAAGAAATGGGGATTGTTTAACATGATCAATCATATTGCCGTGATTGGCGGCGGTACGATGGGACGAGGAATTGCCTATACCGCAGCATTAGCCGGGTTTGAAGTAACCTTACAGGACATATCTGAAGAAGCAATCGTACGGGCAAGAGAATATATCAAAACCCAATTAAATAAAAGCGTGAAAAAAGGATACGTTCAATCGAAACAGCGCGATGAGGCTATGAAAAATCTTTCTTATACTACTGGGCTGCAAGAAGCTGTAGTCAAGAGTGACTTGGTAATTGAAGCAGTATTAGAAATTATGGAACTGAAAATCAATATCTTTAAGCAAATGGATGAGTTGGCACCCGCACATGCGATCCTGGCTACCAATACTTCGACAATGAGTCCGACTGAAATCGCGGCCTCCACCAAAAGGCCTGATCAATGTGTAGCGATGCACTTCTTCAACCCAGTTCATCGTATGAAATTAATTGAAGTTATTAGAGGATTGGATACATCTGACGATACGGTACGAGTTGTAAAACAACTGGCGGAAAAGATGGGAAAAGAAACAGTCGAAGTCAATGAATTTCCCGGTTTTGTAACCAGTCGAATGAATTGTCTCATCGGAAATGAGGCCATGAACATGCTGATGGAAGGAGTGGCTTCAGCAGAAGATATCGACAAAGCCCTCAAACTTGGGTTGAATCACCCGATGGGTCCACTCGAATTGGCGGATCTAGTAGGATTAGATAGCCGTTTGCGAAATATGGAATATTTGTATCACCAGTTAGGGGAAAAGTATCGTCCATCCCCCATACTTGTGAAATACGTGAAAGCAGGACGTTTGGGAAGAAAATCAGGTCGAGGATTTTACGAATACACTACGAACTAGGAAGGAAAGTGGATATCATGGATTTCCAATTATCAGAGGATATCAAGTTTTTAAAACAAAGTATCCGAGAATTTATTGATAGCGAAGTCGATCCCCTGGCGATGGAAATAGAAGAGAAGGACGAAATTCCTGAAAAAATCATGAACATGTCTAAGGAAATGGGATTGTTTGGGCTGAGTATCCCGGAAGAATACGGCGGAACGGGTATCGGAATGGTCGGCAAGTGTGCAATTTATGAGGAATTGGGAAGAACACATAATGGCTATACCACCGTTATCGGTGCCCATACAGGTATTGGTTCTGTTGGGATTGTGGAGATGGGGAATGAAGAACAGAAGAGAAAGTATTTGCCGCCGATGGCAAAAGGGGAAATGATAGGTGCCTTTGCTTTGACCGAACCCAGCGCGGGCTCACATGCGACAAATCTGAAAACAACTGCGGTCAGAAAAGGAGACAAATACCTATTAAATGGGAGCAAACATTATATAACCAATGCTCTCATAGCGGATGTGTTTACGGTTATGGCAGTGACAGATCCATCTAAAGGAGCAAAAGGAATTTCATCCTTTATCGTTGAGAAAGACTTTTCCGGGTTAACCATTGGGAAAAAAGAAAAGAAGATGGGCCTCCATGGAAGCCATTCCGCTGAAATTTTCTTTGAAGATTGTGAAGTACCTGCTGAAAACATACTAGGTCAAGAAGGACAAGGATATGTTAATGCTTTGAAAATTCTTGCTAATGGAAGAGCAGGACTTGCTGCACGGAACTTAGGGTCTTGCGATAAGTTATTAGAGATGTCTATGGAACATGCCCATACGAGAATCCAATTTGGCAAACCGATCTTTGAACAACAAATTATCCAGCATTACTTGGCTGATATGGCTCTTGATATTGAAGCTTTGCGCAGTATGACTTATCGTGTGGCATGGATGGTGGATCAAAAAATGAAGGTCATTAAGGAAGCGGCTATGGTAAAACTGCTTGGTTCCGAAGTATATAACCGCGTGGCAGATAAAGCCGTACAGATTCACGGAGGGATTGGATACATTGCCGAATTTCCTATTGAGCGTTTTTATCGGGATGCAAGAATAACGAAAATTTATGAAGGAACATCTGAAATCCAGAAAAACATTATTGCAGCTCAGCTAAAACTTGAATATCTCTAAGTTCATAGTTTTAAGGAGGAAGTCAGGACAATGAATATTTTAGTGTTATTGAAACAGACCTTTGATACGGAAGAGAAGATTGTGATTCAAAACGGTCGGATTAATGAGGAGGGTGTAGAGTTTATCCTTAATCCGTATGATGAGTATGCAGTGGAAGAAGCCGTCAAGATCAAGGAAGATTCAGGTGCGGAAATAACGGTATTGACAGTTGGACCAGCTCGATCAGAGAGCGTTTTGAGAACAGCACTCGCCATGGGAGCTGATAAAGGGATCTTGGTTGAGTTAGAGGAAGAGGCTGATGAGTATACCATCAGCAATTATATCGTGGCAGCGATTAAAGGGAATAAGTACGATTTAATTCTAGGCGGGAATATGGCGGTGGATTCCGGATCTGGTCAAGTTACCATCCGTGTCGCCGAAAAATTAGGTATTCCGCATGTCTCTGCTATTACCAAACTCTTTATTGAAGGCAGTAAGGCAACCGTAGAACGCGATATCGAAGGAGACATGGAAGTGATTGACGTCCATCTTCCACTCTTGGCAACCGCCCAACAAGGATTAAACGAACCTCGCTATCCTTCCCTGCCCGGAATTATGAAAGCGAAGAAAAAGCCTCTTAATCGTTTGAGAGCAGAAGATCTGGGGTTATCCGAAGATGATGCAGCCCTTCGAACTTCCGTTCAAGATCAATATGTTCCGCCTAAGAAAAAAGCCGGACGTATTTTAGAAGGTGACATTGGACAACAGGTTCATGACCTTGTTCATCTGCTTCGAAGTGAAGAGAAAATAGTTTAATTAATAGATCGAGGAGTATGGATCAATGAGTAAAAAAGTATTGGTGTTTGCAGAAATTAAAGATGGAAAGTTACGTAATATCTCTTTTGAAGCTTTGACGGTAGCCCGAAAGCTGTCTCAAGGTGGTGAAGTTTCTGTATCGCTTTTTGGTTCAGGAGCATCCCGTTTTGTAACGGAAGTAAGTCAATACGGATCAAAAAAAATATATGTTCTGGAAGATGAAGCTCTTTCTGTCTATACGACGGATGCGTATGCCCAAGCTTTATGTCAGCTGATTGAGGAAGTGCAAGCCGATGTCATTCTCATGGGACATACAGCCATTGGTAAAGACTTAGCCCCAAGAGTGGCTGCAAGATTAGGCGTCGGACTGGTTTCTGACTGCACAGGGGTAGACTTGGAGAATGGTACCATTGTCTTTACCCGGCCGATTTATTCGGGTAAAGCATTCCAAAAGAAGGTATTTACCAAGGGGAAAGTGTTTGGAACCCTACGTCCGAATAACTTCGGGATACAAGAAAATCCTTTACAAGCGGAGATTATTCAGTTCCAGACGGCAATTAAAGATGTAAGAACAATGGTTAAAGAAATCGTTCGAAAAACCACGAGTGGAGTTGATCTGAGTGAAGCAAAAGTGATCATATCCGGTGGCCGTGGTGTGAAAAGCAAAGAAGGGTTCAAGCCTCTTCAGGAATTAGCAGAAGCTTTAGGGGGAGCTGTGGGAGCATCACGCGGGGCATGTGATGCGGAATACTGCGACTACTGTTTACAAATTGGACAAACAGGAAAAGTCGTAACCCCCGATTTATATATAGCTTGCGGGATTTCCGGTGCCATTCAGCATTTGGCAGGAATGTCTAACTCAAAAATAATCGTGGCTATCAACAAGGATCCGGAAGCGCCAATTTTCCAAGTAGCGGACTACGGAATTGTAGGCGATTTATTTGAAATTGTTCCTCTTTTAACAGAAGAATTTAAAAAGGTACTTGTTTCATAGTTAAATGAGCATTTTGCAAAAATCCGTTTTTGGATAAAGATAGCAAAATCTAATGACGTTTGGGGTTACTAAGTGGCTGGATTCTGAAAATGGGCAGACCTTCACAATTTTAGCGTTTGCAAATTTTTAAGCTGCCGTTTGGTTCTTTCTAGAAGCAGCGGAAATGGCGGACACGAGCAGTACGATGGCATTTAGATACTGGTGAGTTGTTACTTTCTGAATGCCCCAGACATGCAGGCCATCTGCTGTAAGGTAGGTTTTCAATCTGGAATTGCATCGTTCCACACTGGTACGTTCGTTGTAAAGCTCCTTCCAGCGTTTTGTATCCCGATGAGGTCTGCTAAATCGTCGGAGATCATCCTTTGCATCTACTTTGACGACCATGTCATAGTTGGAAGAAGAGCAGGCGCTCATGCCTAACGGGCAATCCACTTTGCCCGTGGCGTGAGGACAACGAAACTTCAAGTGATCACCGTCAGCGCCCCAATAAGTCATCGCGAATCCCATGGAACAGCAAGGCGTTCCGTTTGTTGTCATCCCAGCAAGAGGTTCTTTCTCTCCACGGGGATTAAGTGGAATAATGGCTTCCGCCTTCACGTTCCGGGCAGCTTCGTAAACTTTCATTTGATCGTAGCCCACATCGAGCAGGAAGAATCGCGTGGTTTTTTGGGCAGCTACTTTGTCCATCAGACCCGGTGCCATTTCCCCATCATTGACATGAGCCGGCGTAACTTCCAGTGCGAGCGGCAGATCGCTTTTCGTATCAACAGCCATATGGAGTTTATAACCGAACCAAGTGACTTTGTTGCCGAACGAATCCAGTTTTGCGCCCCAGTTCGCATGGCCTGTCAACTCACTTTTTCGTTTAGGATTTCTTCTCGTAAGCATGGATGGCAGCGCTATTGATCGCAACGTGCTGCCGTCGATGATGCCGTCTTGCTGACAGCGTTTGACCAATTCCTCGAACAGCTGCTTAGCTAAGTTCTTCTTCGTCAACTCGGCGAATACGCGACTTAACGTGGAGATAGATGGAGCTTCGCGATCAAGCGGGAGTCCGCACTGATAGCGAATTCGAAGATCTGTTTCCAATCGATGATGCAAGCCGGTAAACGTTGTAATGTGCTCAAGCGGCGCAGCCAGGAGTGCGCGTAGAACTCCTTCTCTACAATGGCCGTCGGCACCACGGGGTGATCGACTTCGCAGTTCTTTTGCATAGGGTTTTAGATCAAGAACACTAAAAAAGATCGGCAATCGTTTTTTGATTGCATTTTTAACAGTTCTTTCTGGTGAATTAAAATCTAATGTGTATCTAGTAATTACTTACAATTTTAAATCAAATAATAGAACGTTTTCCTAGTTTATTATTTGATCCGGAACGTAAGGAAAGTGAATAAGAATCGACAATGGAGGAAGAACTGAATGTTATCACTAGTAAATTTCCTTGCTTTCCTAACCGTAACAGGCTATGCCGTCTATTTGTTTGCGTATCTAGTATATTGCCGTGTAACCTTCATTAAGTTGGGGAAAAAGAGCAATCTGAAAGAAGATGCGAGTGTTCGAATGAATGAGGTATTAATCAATGTATTTGGACAGAGAAAGCTGTTGAAGGATTCGAAAAGCGGCAGCATGCATGTCATTATGTTTTACGGCTTTCTGATTCTTCAATTGGGTGCCATCGAATTGATTATAAAAGGATTTATCAAGGGATTTGCTTATCCTCTTGGGGCGGCTCATCATTTTTTTAGCTTAACGCAGGAAATAACGACCTTTCTGGTTTTGCTGGCAGTCCTTTACGCCTACTACCGCCGCTATATCGAAAAGCTGAAACGCTTAAAGCGTGGGCTTAAATCAGGTCTTGTCATTATTTTCTTAACGACTTTGATGATGTCGATTTTCTTATCATTGGCCTTTGAACAGGTGTGGATTGGTTATGAAGGGTTCAATGCGTATGCTCCGTTCTCATCGACCATCGCTGGATGGTTTGCAGGCGTTGGTCAAGGTGCGGGTGGAGTACTGTTCTATGTTTTCTGGTGGATTCACCTCTTGACACTGCTAAGCTTCTTGGTTTATGTTCCTCAATCCAAGCATGTCCACTTAATTTTTGGACCTGTGAATGTGTATCTCAGAGACACCAAGCCGGTAGGAAAGCTAACTTCTATTGATTTCGAAGATGAATCTCAAGAATCCTATGGAATGAGTAATGTTGTAGATTTCCGTCAGAATCAATTAATAGACCTTTATGCCTGTGTGGAGTGTGGACGCTGTACCAATATGTGTCCGGCTGCCAATACCGGGAAGACACTCTCACCGATGGATTTGATTGTCAAAATGCGTGATCATCTTACAGAACATGGGGCTGCCGTCACCTCCCGTACACCATGGATGCCAAGCTTTGCTTTTAAGAATACAAAGGCAAACCAATTGGCCTTGCAAGCCGGAGTGGTAACATCCTCCAACGAAGTGGCAGCTACTATAGAAATGCCGAGATTGATTGTTGATGTCATTACTGCAAAAGAATTATGGGCTTGTACAACTTGTCGCAACTGTGAAGACCAATGTCCAGTGGCCAACGAACATGTAGAAAAAATCGTGGATATGCGTCGTTATTTAGTGCTTACCGAAGGGGATATGCCACATGAAGCTACACGATACTTCCAGAATGTCGAAAGACAGAGCAATCCTTGGGGGATCAATCGCAAAGAGCGGATTAAGTGGCGCGAAGAACGTGAGGATATTGATGTGCCTACGGTTCATGAGGTAGAGGAATTTGATTACTTATTTTGGGTTGGATCAATGGGTTCATTTGATAAACGGAGTCAAAAGATTGTCCAATCATTCGCAAAGATCATGAATATAGCAGGTGTAAAGTTCGCCATTCTTGGGAATGAGGAACGCAACTCTGGTGACACGGCGCGTCGCATGGGGAACGAATTTTTGTTCCAGCAGCTGGCTCAAGAAAACATCGCCATCTTTCAGACCTATGAAGTGAAGAAAATTGTTACGATTGATCCTCATGCTTATAATACGTTCAAGAATGAGTACCCTGAATTCGGATTGGAAGCGGAGGTTTATCATCATACGCAGTTGATCCATCAGCTGATCAAGGAAGGTAAAATTAAGCCGAAGAAGGAAGTCAATGAGATGATCGCCTACCATGATTCCTGCTATTTGGGCCGATATAATAACATCTATGATATTCCGCGTGAGATTTTGCTTTCAATTCCGGGGGCTAAACTATTGGAAATCAAGCGTAATCGCGAAGATGCCATGTGCTGTGGAGCAGGCGGCGGGATGATGTGGTTGGAGGAAATGCAAGGAAAACGGATTAATATAGAAAGAACAGAACAAGCTCTACGTCTGAATCTGACTACGATCGGAAGCAACTGTCCTTATTGCTTAACGATGTTGAGTGATGGAACGAAGGCAAAGGAAGTAGAAGAGCAAGTAAAAACATTAGATATCGCAGAGATTGTTGAGCGTTCAATAACATGCTAAGGGTTACGTATAGGAATTACCCATTTCAGGTGGGCAGCTATTCAAAGTTGGAGCGGTAGTTACAAAGGAGATGGAATCGACATGAACTATGAGAATGTTTTGGTAGAAAAAGAAGAGAAAATTGGAATTATTAGAATCAACCGACCGGATGTTAGAAATGCATTGGATGGTCAAACCTTAAAGGAAATAGAGCATGCCTTGGAAACCTTGGAGAATGATAAAAAAGTAGGAGTAATTGTATTTACCGGAGCCGGGGAAAAATCATTTGCGGCAGGAGCGGATATCAGACAGCTAAGTGAAAAACAATCCTTAGACGCTCTAATCCCTGGGATGTCAGCTGTCTATCGCAGGATTGAAAATTGCAATAAAGCAACGATTGCGGCCATAAACGGATTTGCCCTAGGCGGGGGCTGTGAGCTGGCCATGGCCTGTGATATTCGTATCGCCGCTGATCATGCAAAAATCGGGTTACCGGAACTAAATTTATCCATTATTCCGGGAGCAGGCGGAACCCAACGATTAGCCCGAATCATTGGAAAAGGTCGAGCGTTAGACATGATTTTGACGGGAGAAATATTGTCAGCAAATCAAGCGAGGGAGGTTGGTTTAGTATCTTCGGTTGTACCCATAGAAGAACTATGGCAGGTTGTGAAAGAAAAATCAGAAAAGATTCTAATGAAGGGACCTCTTGCAGTCAGAATGGCTAAACTCGTTATCAACCGCGGATTCGATATGGATATGGACACAGCATTAATGATGGAAAAATTGGCGCAAGCTATTTTGTTTGGCTCTTCCGATAAGAATGAGGGCACACAGGCCTTTCTTGAAAAAAGGCAAACCCTCTTTACAGGAATGTAAATAAAGTACCGAAGTTGGAAAATGGAAAAGAAGCAATTTAGGTACTCACATGCAAAGGAGGAAGTCAAATGTTGTTTAGCCCCTAATAAAAGGGTTGCAGTTAAAGAACCGAATTGTAATGCCTCCCATGTGTCAGTATTCGGTTGATGCAAAGGATGGAAAACCGAATGACTGGCATTTTGTTCATTATACATCGCGAGCGCTTGGCGGAACCGGTCTAATTATCGTGGAAATGACAGGTATTGAACCTGATGGGAGAATCACCGATTTTGACCTTGGCATCTGGTCTGATGATCATATACCGGCTTTTTCTCGTATTGTTCATTAATGTCATAAGCATGGTGCGAAAATTGGGATACAGCTTGGTCATGCCGGACGGAAAGCTAAAGACGCAAAAATACCGGTTTCATCAACATCCGAAGCTTTTGATTCAATGTATAAAGAACCCAAGGTTTTAAGTACGGACGAAGTTAAAATGACGGTAGAAAAATTCAAAGACGTTGCCAGACGTGCTATTATAGTTGGGTTTGATACAATAGAACTTCATGGTGCCTATGGATATCTGATTCACCAATTTCATTCGCCATTCATTAATCAACGCTCGGATGAGTACGGAAAAGATTTTTCCAGATTTGGTGTTGAGGTCATTTAAGCAGTAAAAAGGCTGGAATAAAGACATGAATGCTACTGTTCCATATGCCATGGCAGTTTCATTTGAAGCAGTACAACAGGACATAGAAATTTACTTACCAATTGCAATTGAAAACGAAGTTGAAATTGAAGTTTAGTAATGTTAGTATATGAAGTCAAATCCTAGTAGGATAATTCCCAAAATACTCAACATAATATGGAAGCAAAAAGTGGTTCTGCACAGTCACTGTTCGACGTGCCGAAAATCCTTTCAATGAATCAGGGTACCCTTTTTTGCGGGCGCCCTAAAAATTTGCCTCTAGAATGATTTGGGTTATAAAACTCCTCAGTCGGTAGAAGAGCACATAAAACAATCAGTGTAGAGTCCCCTTTTTTTTGTGTCCAAGATATTGACTCGAATGCAATCCGAACACAAATTAATTGGTTAATTCAGTAAACAAACCTTACATATATCCTTCCTTAGCCTCTCCTGCAGTTTTTTGAGCAAAGCCTGATCCAAATCTCAGGAGGTATGCAACGGATGGGTTCTTTTTTTATTTTTGTAAAGCTTATCCGGTTTCATTTTTTGTTTTCTTTCCGTTACCCAGTGTTAGGGCAAAAAGGGAGACGTCTTTCCTGTCCGACTGTCTCCTTCTTTGAGCTACCCAGATGTTTCGGACAGGGTCTCCCTTTTTGGCATAACACGGACAGTCATCGCTCCTCCGCAAGGAAAGACTCTACAAAAAATAAAAACGAACCATTCCATTCGCACCTACTTTTGAATTTTTTGAGTTAATTCTACCAAGAAACATGCTTTTTCGACGACAAATGGTATAATAGGATAGGGTTTTGGTGTTGAATGATGTCATTTCCGAGGAAATAATAGAAAAATTTATAGTAGTTTGGGTGATATATTTGATAGAAATGCAAGATGTATGGAAGACATATCCGAATGGTACGATTGCTCTGCAAGCGATTGACGTACATATTAAACCCGGTGAGTTTGTCTTCGTCGTAGGCCCCAGCGGGGCAGGTAAATCTTCCTTTATTAAATTGATGTATCGTGAAGAGAAGGCCTCCAAAGGGGAAATTGTGCTTAATAAGTTTCATATCAACCGCCTGAAGGAGAAGCAAATTCCATATGTCCGCAGGAGCATCGGGGTGGTGTTCCAGGACTTTAAGCTTCTTCCGAAATTAACCGCTTATGAAAATGTTGCCTTTGCGATGGAAGTTATCGAAGCGCCGAAGAAGACTATAAAGCCTCGCGTTACAGAAGTATTGGAACTTGTGCGTCTGAAGCATAAAGCGCGCTCTTTACCTGATCAGCTATCAGGCGGAGAACAGCAGCGTGTTGCGATCGCGCGCGCTATTGTGAATAACCCTGGCATTATTATCGCCGATGAGCCGACAGGGAACCTCGATCCTGAGACATCCCAGGAAATTATGGATATCTTTCTTGAGATTAACCGCCGGGGGACAACCGTAGTGATGGCTACACACAATAAAGACATTGTAAACAGCCTGCGCAAGCGCGTCATCGCCATTGAAGGCGGCCGTATTGTCCGTGATGAACAGAGAGGGGAATACGGCTATGACGAATAGTAACTCTATCAAACGCCATGTGCGAGAGGGCTTCCGTAATCTGGGGCGCAACGGCTGGATGTCTTTTGCTTCTGTGAGTGCGGTTACGATTACCCTGCTAATTCTCGGTGTTTTTCTCCTGCTTGCGATGAATGTGAACTACCTTGTTTCCAATGTTGAAAAGCAGGTGGAGATTCGTGTGTCACTCGATGTGACGGCCGACCGCGGGACGGCAAAAGTTGTCGAAAGTGAGTTAAAGCAGATTAAGGATGTCGGGGAAGTCACTTTTGTACCGAAAGAACAGGGATTGAAGGAATTCAAAGCGAGCTTTGGGGACAACAGTTCTCTGTTCCAGGGTCTGGAGAAAGAGAACCCGCTGCCGGATGCGTTTGTCGTCAGAGCGACCTCTCCGCAGAAAACCGGAGCGGTGGCGCAGGCGATTAAACAGATAAAAGAAGTGAAAAAGGTAAACTATGCGGAACAGACAGCGAGCAAATTGTTTGCGATAACGAATGTCATCCGGTTTGTGATTGTAGTGTTTATCCTTGCCCTTGGGTTTACAGCAATGTTTTTAATCGCCAATACGATCAAACTTACAATCGTCGCCCGACGAAAAGAAATTGAGATTATGAAGCTTGTTGGAGCAACGAATTCATTTATTCGGGGTCCTTTCTTTGTTGAAGGTGCATTGATGGGAATTTTGGGCGCGATTCTACCAATCATTCTGCTTCTGGTAGGATACGAATCTTTAATTACGATGATTAAAAAAGATTTATCCCTCTACTTCCTTGATTTACTTCCGCTTTATCCTCTTGCCTATCAGATTTCTTTCATTCTGTTAGGCATCGGTGTGTTCATAGGAGTATGGGGAAGCATTGTGTCCGTCCGCCGTTTCTTACGCATATAATGCGTTCACATCTATAAATCAAGCAGTTTTAGGGAGGAAATGATGAGGAAAACGAGAATCATGATACCGCTTTTGGCTGTTGTTGTGATGACTTCCCTGGTTCCTATAACCGGGTATGCCAATAGTGTCACGGATGTTCAGAGACAAATCAAACAGATTAAGAAGCAGGTTGCCGCGAAAAAGGTACAGGTCAGTGCCATTGAAAACCAGATTAGCGCCGTCCAACAACAGCAGCAGAATGCAAAAGAAGACATCATGAGCATCGATTTGAAAATGAACGATACACAGGCTAAAATGAACGATTTAAACCAGAAAATTAACGACGTAAGCGCTCAGGCGCAAAAAGCCGCCAATGATCTGCAGCAGGCTGTTCTTCGCGTCGCCAAGCGCAACAATCTCTTAAAAAGCCGCGTTGTTGCCATGTACGAAAATGGAAATATCTCATACCTTGATGTGTTAATGGGTTCGAAAGATATCTCTGATTTTTTAAGCCGTCTCGATGCGGTACAGGCTATTGTCGATCAGGATATGCAAATTCTTGAGGACAACAAACGGGATCGTGACCTGATTCAACAGAAAAAAACAGAAATTGAAACGAATCTAAACAATCTAAAGAAAATGGAAGCTGACGCGCAAACGCTTGTTGCTACCCTGCAGGAGCAAAAGAAAAACCGTGAGAAGCTTCTCGCCGACCTAAAAACAAAAGAAGGCGACCTGGAAGAGGCCAAGGCAGAACAGCAGCAGGCTGCCCTCGATCTGGTGAATCAGTTGCAGCAAAAAATTGATGCTCAGCGCCAGGCGCAAGAGCAAAATGCCGGGGGAGGATACACACCGCCCGTTCAGTATTCCGGCGGACAGTTTATTCCGCCGGTCGCAGGCGCACCGGTTACTTCACCGTTTGGTTGGCGTATACACCCGGTTTTCCACACCAAAAAGTTCCACGATGGTGTTGATTTCGGAGCGCCGGAAGGGACAACCATCCGTGCAGTTGCCGATGGGGTGGTTGCTTCAACGGGCTATATTAACGGGTATGGGAATACGGTTATTATTTACCACGGAAATGGGTTAAGTACACTGTATGCACACATTCGCAACGGAGGAATTATGGTTTCCGAAGGCCAGATCGTGAAAGCCGGGCAAAAAATTGCAGAGGTCGGTATGACCGGATATGCAACAGGTCCGCACTGTCATCTAACGGTCATCAAGAATGGAACCAAAGTTGATCCGATGGAATATTTGCGGTAAAACAGTAGTTGATAGATATAATCTCCCTTATTCTGTCATATACTAGAAGGGAAGTCGGATTTACTTAAAGGTGGTGCTGGAGATTTTGTTTATAAAACGTCGAACGCTCGTTATCATTATTCTCGCCTCTGTTTTTTCGACGTGTTTGATTACGCTTGCCGGGGCTAAACTGTATGGACAGGCCTGGGGGCAGCAAGCTCCTGTGTCCAGTATGTTGAATGCGGGAAATTCGGCACAGACCAGTGCGGATATAAAAAAAATGTATGAAGCATACCAGCTCATACAAAGTTCTACGCTGTGGAAAGTCGATAAAAGCAAGTTGATTGACGGTGCGGTTGAGGGAATGGTTAAAGCATTGGATGATCCGTTCTCTACCTATATGAGCAAGAAAGAAGCAACCGACTTCCGCTCCTCCCTGGAATCAAGCTTTCAGGGAATCGGAGCTGAAGTTGCGCTTAAAAACGGTAAAATTACGATTGTTTCCCCGTACAAAGGGTCTCCTGCTGAAAAGGCGGGGCTTCGTTCCGGTGACCAGATTTTAAAAGTAAACGGCGTTAGTCTCGATGGCATGAGCCTCAGTGAAGCGGTAACGAAAATTCGTGGCCCTAAAGGTACAAAAGCGGAACTTGAAATTATGCGGACAGGCCTACAAAGCCCAACGAACGTGGTGGTTGTGAGGGACGACATTCCGCTTGAAACCGTGTATTCAGATACCGTCGTAAAAGACGGGAAAACGTTCGGGAAGATTGAAATCAGCCAGTTTGCCGAGGAAACGGCCAAACAGTTTTCGACCGAACTTAAGAAATTGGAAGCGAAAAAGATACAGGGGCTGATTGTCGACGTCCGCGGCAATCCGGGTGGTCTGTTAAACGCCGTAGTGGATATAGGGAAAATGCTTGTCCCGAATAAAGGCACAATTTTACAGGTCCAGTACAGTGACGGGCAGAAGGAAGAGTTCCATTCTACTCTGCAGCAGGCTAAATATCCGATTGTGGTGCTTGCAGATAAAGGCAGCGCAAGCGCAGCGGAGATTTTGGCAGGAGCCCTTCAGGATAACGGATACAAGGTGGTTGGTACGCAGACATTCGGAAAAGGGACGGTGCAAAACACGCTGCCGCTCAAAGACGAAAGTCAAATTAAGCTAACCATTGCGAAATGGTTAACACCGGATGGAACATGGATTCATAAAAAGGGAATTACCCCGAATGTGAAAGTGGAACAGCCTGACTATTTCAACGCAGCACCGCTTCCAGCCGGTAAGGAACTGCACAAGGACATGATCGGTCCGGATGTACAGAATCTCCAGCTTATCCTTAAAGGTCTTTCCCTTCCCACCGACAGGTCGGACGGATATTTCGATAACGGAACCGAACAGGCTGTGAAGACCTTCCAGGGACAGCATTCCCTGCCGCAGACAGGAAAGGTTGACCGCAAAACCGCTCAGGCTTTGCAGGATGCTCTTATCAAGCGCATCCGTGAACCGCAAAATGATTTGCAACTGCAGGCCGCACTCCAAGTGCTGGCGCATTCTACAAAATAAAGGCGAAAGCAGGGATAGCGCCTTCGGATGTAGAATATAAAAAACCACGGCAAATGTATCGCCGTGGTTTTTTTTTTCATGCCGTGCGTTTTCTTCGAGAGCATGTTCCTACTTTTGAAAAGAGAGGGGGATTCAAATGGACTTCTGGTCAATTCTGAGATTTTTTATAAATCCAGTACTCTATGTGTTTATTTTTTATATGTATTTACTATACCGCAGACAGGTTGGTATCGAGCGCAGATTATTTCATGCGCGCATGACGACAGCCAGTCTCGAATTGTTGCGTTCGATTGGATACGGGGTAATCGGGGGACTGGGGGCGTCCGTTCTTCTGATTGCGTTTGGTGTTGCTCTGTCCTATCAAGAAATGCTTTTGCTTTGGATTGTCAGTGTGGTTCTCGCTCTGTTCAGCGTAAGGTTTCTTTCCTTTGCCTATGCGGGCGGCTTGCTCGGCATCCTCGCCTTTTTTGCGCCATGGTTCCATATAGGTGGAACAGGGATTTTGCCGTCCGTAATCGATTGGGTAAACGCTCTGCATGTTCCGTCGATTCTCGCGCTTGTTGCTGTTCTTCATATTGTCGAAGGGTTGTTGATGCACAGCAAACCTGAGAAAGGGGCTTCGCCGGTTTATATTGCCGGTAAACGCGGGAGAGCGATCGGAGCGTTCCAGTTGAATAAGTTCTGGCTGCTCCCCCTGTTTATTTTTATGCCCGGCAGTACGGGCGCGGGATTTTCATTCACAGGTTTGCCCTCCTGGGTGCCCTGGTTTTATTCCGGTTCCGCGGTGCTGAGTTTGCTCCCTGTTCCGTCTGTGGTCGGCTATATGGATGTAGCTGTTACAATGCCTCCTTTTGAGAAATCCAAACAGTCCGGAAAGAAGATAATCTGGTGGGGGATTGCCCTGTTTATCATCGCCTACGCGGCGAAATACTTGCCGGTTTTTGCACTCATTGGCTCACTTCTCTCTCTGTTTTCGCACGAACTGATACGAATATACGGACGGCTGCGGGAGAAGCAAATTTCTCCGTTATATGTGCAGTTGAAAGACGGTGTCCGCGTTCTGGCGGTCATTCCGGGAAGCCCGGCGGATGAAATGGGGATTGTCACAGGAGATGTTATTATTAAAGTAAACGGTGTTAACGTTTTAGACAAAGACGATATTTATCCCGCATTGCAGCGGCAATCGGCCTTCTGTAAAATGGAAGTAAAAAATCAAAAAGGCTATATAAAATATGTGCAACGTTCCTTATATCAGGGGGAACACCATGAACTTGGTATTGTTCTTGCGCCGGATGCGTCTGTACAGCGGTATGTCAAGCCGGGGCAGGCAAGCATTGTAGACTTGTTCCGGAGAAAAACATACAGATTGGGTGGAACAGGGAAGATTCCCCCGCAGGAAACTCATGTGGAAGTTGCTCAGGAAAGGGATGTGTCCATATGATTGTTAAGTATGCCATTGCACTTATTCTTCCGTTTATTCTCGTTGCAGGCTTGTCGCGCTTTTCACTGAATGCATGGGTGGGGCTTATTGCCACACTTGGAATTATGATGGCGGCATTTGACGGTGCTTATCAGCCG
This sequence comes from Aneurinibacillus terranovensis DSM 18919, assembly GCF_000430625.1. Lineage (GTDB taxonomy): Bacteria > Bacillota > Bacilli > Aneurinibacillales > Aneurinibacillaceae > Aneurinibacillus_B > Aneurinibacillus_B terranovensis. Next base: position 18,885 of record NZ_AUMJ01000059.1, on the reverse strand, counting down.
CTTCCGGTCATTTTAACCGGTGTGGTATCGGGGCTGGCAGGTTTATGGCTGGCGTTTAAGATTTTAAAAAATAAGAACCTTACGAAATAGGAAAGCTTACGGACAAGAGGTACACGCAACCGTACATCGCAAATGAATATGGCCTATCTGTTGTTATGTTGGTATCAAAAAAAGCTGTGATTGTAATGGTAGCTTTTTTTGATACAATGTTGATAGTAAGGGGGGCGGCGAAGTATGGAGGAAGAACTGTTAAAACAAATACTGCTGGAGGTACGGGAGATTAAGTCTACCGTAGAGCGGCATGATGATTTACTGCACCAATTGATAAAGAACGTAGGTGCTACAAATTCAAGGGTGGAGAACATGAATACCCGGATAGAGGATATGGATACAAGGATAGAGGGCATGGATTTCCGGATAGAGAGTATGAATACCCGGATAGAGGGCATGGATTTCCGGATAGAGAGTATGAATACCAGACTAGTGGATATGGGGTCCAAACTGGAAGCCCTGACGGAAAAGGTCGAAAATAACCATGAAGAAGTCATCGAACGGTTTTCCCAACTCGAGCGGGATATGGATCATACGTGGGAAAAAACCGTGCGAAATGAACGGACGATTGCTTCAATTAAAAAGTTGCTTGAAAACTAATATAAGGTAGCTGCTGGTTCTGCTATTCCTGGTTTACGCGCCGCATGTAAACACAGGAATATTTTTTTATTCATTTATTTAGGAAGCCGGAACCTATGTTCGATTTTTTGCCTGGAAATGAGATTTCGTATATCAAATATGCTATAATGATAGGCAGCATGTAGAAAAAAGGATGGGTAAAAAACGTGGAAAAGCTTGCTAAAAAATTTGAGCTTGTGTCGGATTATGAGCCGAAAGGTGACCAGCCGACCGCTATTCAACAGCTGACGGAAGGGATATTAGGAGGAAAAAAACACCAAACGCTGCTCGGTGCGACAGGAACCGGAAAGACGTTTACCATGGCTCAGGTTATTGCAAAAATTAATAAGCCCACACTGGTTATCGCCCATAATAAAACGCTGGCAGCCCAGCTGGCCAGCGAGTTTAAAGAGTTTTTCCCGAATAATGCGGTGGAGTATTTTGTAAGCTACTATGATTATTATCAGCCGGAAGCTTACATCCCGCAGACGGATACGTATATAGAAAAAGATGCAAGCACGAACGACGAAATCGATAAATTGCGCCACTCGGCTACGAGTGCGCTGTTTGAGCGTAATGACGTGATTATTGTCGCCAGTGTTTCATGTATTTACGGGTTGGGGTCTCCTCAGGATTATGCGTCGCTGCTGCTTTCGCTGCGCCGCGGGATGGAAAAAAGCCGGGATGAGGTGCTGCACCGGTTAATTGATATTCAATATGACCGTAACGATATCAACTTCACGCGCGGGACTTTCCGCGTTCGCGGGGATGTTGTGGAAATTTTTCCGGCGTCCAACAGCGAACATGCTATTCGGGTTGAATTTTTCGGAGACGAAATTGAGCGGATTACGGAAATTGATATATTAACCGGAGAAATCCTTCACGAACGTGAGCATGTCGCGATTTTTCCGGCGTCCCACTATGTCACCGGACCGGATAAAATGCAGCGGGCGATTAAGAGTATTGAAGCGGAGCTTGAAGAGCAGCTGGCAAAATTTAAAGCGGAAGGAAAGCTTCTGGAAGCCCAACGCCTCGAACAGCGGACACGCTATGATATCGAGATGCTGCAGGAAATGGGCTTTTGCTCCGGCGTCGAGAACTATTCGCGTCATTTAACGGGGTTGCCGGCAGGTGCTACCCCTTACACCTTGCTTGATTATTTTCCGGACGACTTTCTCATTATGGTGGATGAGTCTCATATCATGCTTCCACAAATTCGAGGGATGTATAATGGGGACAGAGCGCGCAAAGAGATGTTGATTAACCACGGGTTCCGCCTTCCGTCCGCCGCCGACAACCGGCCAATGCGCTTTGATGAATTTGAGGACCATGTAAAGCAAATCGTATATGTATCCGCCACGCCCGGTCCGTATGAATTGGAAAAAACACCTGAGGTTGTCGAGCAGGTCATTCGCCCAACCGGCCTTCTCGATCCGACCATTGATGTCCGGCCTTCCAAGGGACAGATCGATGACTTGTTGGGTGAAATCAATGAAAGGATTGCCCGCAATGAACGCGTTCTTGTCACGACATTAACCAAAAAAATGTCGGAGGATTTGACCGACTATTTAAAAGATGTCGGAATTAAAGTGAACTACCTGCACTCGGATATTAAAACGATAGAGCGGATGCAGATTATTCGTGATCTGCGCCGTGGTGTTTTTGACGTTCTGATTGGAATTAACCTTCTCAGGGAAGGATTGGATATACCGGAGGTTTCGCTCGTTGCCATTCTCGACGCGGATAAAGAAGGGTTTCTGCGCAATGAACGGTCCTTAATTCAGACGATTGGCCGGGCGGCCCGTAATTCGCAGGGCCATGTAATCATGTACGCCGACCAGATGACTCAATCGATGGAGCGTGCAATCGAAGAGACAAACCGTCGGCGTCAAATCCAGATGGCCCACAATAAAAAACACGGCATTACTCCACAAACGATCCAAAAGGCAATCCGCGATGTCATTGAAGCGACGAAGGTTGCGGAGGATTCTGCGGATTACTTGCCGGATAAAGCATACAGTAAATTGAACAAGAAAGAGCGCAGAGAACTCATCCTTCGCATGGAAGACGAAATGAAGGAAGCCGCCCGCCACCTCGATTTTGAGCGTGCGGCCGAACTGCGTGATTTGATTATTGAGATCAAAGCGGAAGGATGAAAATGAAGGCATGAGCCGCGAAAATATAGTAATTAAGGGCGCACGCGCCCATAACCTGAAAAATATTGATGTGACGATTCCACGGGACAAGTTTGTCGTGTTGACAGGCCTGTCCGGTTCCGGAAAATCCTCCCTTGCGTTTGATACGATATACGCCGAGGGGCAGCGCCGTTATGTAGAGTCGTTATCAGCCTATGCCCGGCAATTCCTCGGGCAAATGGAGAAGCCAGATGTGGATTCGATTGACGGGCTTTCACCGGCGATTTCCATCGACCAGAAGACGACGAGCCGCAATCCGCGTTCGACAGTGGGGACCGTCACCGAAATTTATGATTATTTGCGCCTGCTGTTTGCCCGGATTGGGCGCCCGCATTGTCCTGAACACGGGATTGAAATCACTTCCCAGACGATTGAACAAATGGTGGACCGGATTGTTGATTATCCTGAGAAAACCCGCCTGCAGATTCTTGCCCCGCTTATTCAGGGGCGTAAAGGTGAGCATAAAAAATTGCTGGATGATATCCGGTCACAGGGTTATGTCCGTGTTCGGGTAGACGGGGAAGTAAGGGACTTGTCAGAAGCGATTGAACTGGAGAAAAACAAGAAGCACTCCATTGAAGTCGTCATCGACCGGATCGTCGTAAAAGAAGGGATAGAGTCGCGTCTCTCTGACTCTCTGGAAACGGCCCTCCGCCTTGCTGAGGGACGGGTCCTGGTGGATATTATCGGGCGGGAAGAATTGCTGTTCAGCCAGAATTTAGCCTGCCCGATTTGCGGGTTTAGCATTGATGAACTGGAACCCCGCATGTTTTCGTTTAACAGCCCGTTCGGTGCCTGTCCGACATGTGACGGGTTGGGCAGCCAGCTTGAGGTCGATCCGGATTTAGTAGTGCCTGACCGGACGAAGAGTATGGCTGAAGGCGCGCTGGAGCCGTGGAACAGTTCGACATCCAACTACTATGAGCAGATTCTTGATTGTGTTGCCCGCCATTACAAAATCGACAAAAACAAACCTTTTGAAGAACTGACGGAACAACAGCAGCACGTCCTCCTGTATGGCAGCGGGACGGAGAAGTTACATTTTCGCTACAAGAGCGATTTCAGTACGACCTACCGGGATACGTATATGGTATTTGAAGGTGTCGTGAATAATGTGCAGCGCCGATACAGGGAGACAGGTTCGGAATCGACCCGTGAGCAGTTGGAGTCGTACATGAGCCAGAAAAACTGTCCATCCTGTAAGGGCCGCCGCCTCCGTCCCGAATCGCTGGCAATTTTAATTAACGGCAGAAATATTGCGTATACAACAGAGCTTTCGGTATCTGACGCTCTTACTTTCTTTGAAGGGCTGCAGCTTACAGATAAGGAATTCCAAATTGCTCGCCTTATTCTAAAAGAGATTAATGCCCGCCTCGGCTTTCTGGTGGACGTGGGGCTGGATTATTTAACGATGAGCCGCTCTGCCGGAACGCTATCCGGCGGCGAGGCGCAGCGCATTCGGCTGGCAACCCAGATTGGATCGAGTCTGATGGGGGTTCTTTATATATTGGACGAACCGAGCATCGGCCTTCACCAGCGGGACAACGAGCGCCTGATTAAAACGTTGACCCATATGCGCGACCTGGGAAATACTCTTGTTGTGGTTGAACACGATGAAGATACGATGCTGGCCGCCGACTATATCATTGACATCGGCCCGGGAGCCGGTGTTCATGGCGGGGAGGTTATTGCGAAAGGCACGCCGCAGGAAGTGATGAATAATCCCAAATCGCTCACCGGCCAATACCTGAGCGGCCGCAAGTTCATTCCGGTTCCATTCCAGCGCCGTGAGACGAACGGCAAATGGATTAAGATTATCGGAGCCAAAGAAAATAACCTGCACAATGTGAATCTGAAAGTACCGCTTGGCGTTTTCACCTGCGTAACGGGTGTTTCAGGGTCTGGGAAATCAACGCTTATTAATGAAATTCTGCATAAAGCACTTGCACGGGAACTTCATAAATCGAAGCAAAAACCGGGTTCCTTCCGCAAACTGGAAGGTCTTGAACATCTCGAAAAGGTCATTGATATTGACCAGTCGCCGATCGGGCGCACACCGCGCTCGAATCCCGCGACATATACCGGGGTTTTTGATGATATCCGGGATTTATTCGCGCAGACGAACGAAGCTAAAATGCGCGGATACCAAAAGGGACGGTTCAGCTTTAATGTGAAAGGCGGCCGCTGTGAAGCATGCCGCGGGGACGGAATTATAAAGATTGAGATGCATTTTCTGCCCGATATTTATGTTCCGTGCGAGGTGTGCCAGGGCAAACGGTACAACCGCGAAACACTTCAGGTGAAATACAAAGGGAAAAACATTGCCGATGTGTTGGATATGACCATTGAGAACGCGCTGGAGTTCTTTAAGAACATTCCACGCATTAAACGGAAAATGCAAACCTTGTTTGATGTCGGCGTTGGCTACATGAAGCTTGGCCAGCCTGCAACCACGCTGTCCGGTGGGGAAGCCCAGCGCATCAAGCTTGCTTCTGAATTACACCGGCGCAGCACGGGAAAAACGCTTTACATTTTAGACGAACCGACGACCGGACTGCACGTTGACGATATTGATCGGCTGCTGCGAGTGCTGCAGCGTCTCGTGGATAATGGGGACAGCGTACTCGTGATTGAACATAATCTGGATGTGATTAAAACAGCGGATTATATTATTGACCTCGGTCCGGAAGGCGGTCACCGCGGAGGAACGATCGTGGCGGAAGGCACACCGGAGGAAGTATGCGAGGTTCCGGCTTCTTATACCGGCCATTTCCTCAAACCGGTCCTTGAACGTGACCGCAAGCGCTCGGAGCAACGGCTGGAAGTCCGAGTGTAATCGGCCTTTTTGGGAAGTGCTTGGGCAGCCCGGCTGCTGTATGAATAGGTAGGGGCATAAAAACGGTACGATCAGTCCTACGCGGACATCGTACCGTTTTTATTACCGTTAAAGAAAGTATATGTTGCTTTACAGTGTTAAAGCAACATATACTTTCCTCCATGGGTCACCTGAGAAAAACTCGCGGGAGTGTGCCGAACGTTGCTTTTTCGATGTGGAGCGTGTGGCCGGAAGGTCGATCAGACCGACAATTGTCTCCATCATTGAGGTACCCGGATGTTTTGTCGGTCCGACCTTCCGGTCACTAAGCGGCCGTTTCGCTTCCCTGCAGAAAAAGGACGAGCGGCAACGCCCGCGAGTTTTTCTCATGCTCATGCGCCTTCCTGGTTGTTTGGTTCATCCTTATTGATTCCGTCGTCTTCATGGTTTTGTTGTCTTCGTTCTTTTCAACTGTTCGATTTCCATGCGCAGCTTCCTTAACTCATCCATTAATTTTTGATTCGTCCGCTGTAATTCATTCACTTTTTCCTGGGATGCATATTGAGGTGAGCGGAACGGTCGGATTGAAACAATTTCTGTTTCAGGCGTGTTTTTCACGGGCTTCTGATTTTCGGCCGTTTGTCTTGGTGCAGGAGCTTTCCGCGCGGCTTTTGGTGCCGGGGTCATAGTCATCAGCGTTTGAGCAAGCTGAAAGAGCGGCTTGAATTGTGTTGTTAAATCCTTATGATGACGTTCCAAAAAGGGTGCCCATATTTTCATCGTTTCCTGAAGCTGCTTCATCACAGGGCTATTTAATTGTTCTGCTAATGATTTAAGTTGTTTGTCATCCACGTGATTATCCCCCTCTTTCCCTTTTTTATGCCTTATTCGACGGCAAGGTTCCGGGGTGAACGCCCTGTTTTCTGTATGGACAAAGCGAAAGAGACGAGCATGTGTTACAATGAAACAAAAATTATATGATAAGGAGAGTCGATCTCTTTGAGAAAAACCCATGTACGCGATGTGGTCCAGCACTTTCAGTGGAAGGTTGTCAGCGGAGAGGCCGGGCTGATGCGTGAAATAACGGTGAGCGATATTAGCCGCCCGGGTTTGGAAATCGCCGGTTTTTTCGATTTTTACCCGTCCCAGCGCATTCAATTACTTGGGAAAACGGAACTCAGCTTTTATGAAACACTGAACAAAGAAGAACGCGAAAAAAGAATCAAGTTTCTTCTGGGCGATGATACACCGTGCGTATGTGTCTCACACGGCCTGGAAGTTCCTGAAGAACTTATTCAATATTCCAAGGAACGGCAGGTGCCTGTCCTCACTTCTCCTCTTGCTACAACGAAACTGTCGAGTAAATTGACTACGTACCTGGAAGGACGCCTGGCTCCGACCACTACGATGCACGGTGTGCTTGTTGATGTATACGGGGTTGGCGTCCTTATTGTAGGACAAAGTTCGATTGGAAAAAGTGAAACCGCTCTGGAACTGGTCAAACGGGGGCATCGCCTTGTTGCGGATGATGCGGTAGAAATTCGCCAGACCCAGGAAAACCAACTGATTGGAAGCGCGCCTGAGCTGATTCAGCATTTACTTGAAATCCGGGGCCTGGGCATAATAAATGTAATGACATTGTTTGGGGCAGGTGCCGTGCGCAACTATAAGCGCGTCTCTCTCGTTATTCGTTTGGAAATCTGGGATCCGCAAAAATACTATGACCGCCTTGGTCTGGATGAAGAAAAATTAAAAATACTCGATACCGATATACCACAAATTACCATCCCTGTTCGTCCCGGGCGCAACCTTGCTGTCATTGTTGAAGTGGCCGCGATGAATTTCCGCTTGAAGCGAATGGGCTACAACGCGGCAGTTGTATTCAGCAAAAAATTAACCGATACGATCGAGGAAGCGATTGAGGATATGTAAAACGATTCTCAATGGTTTCCCGATACATACTGTACGGCTGGCTCTTTGATAGAGAGGCAACGATTAGGCCGAAATTATCGATCAACTTTTTAAAGGAGTCTTCGAATGCTTACATATAAACATGTTTTGTTTGATTTAGACGGTACTTTGATTGATACAAATAACTTAATCCTCACCTCTTTTCTGTTTACGTTGGATAAGTATTTTCCGGGCAAATATTCAAGGGACGATTTGATTCCACACATGGGTAAACCCCTGTACGACCAGATGCAGCTTTTTGATCGGGAGAGGGCGGAAGAACTCGTCCAGGTTTACCGCGAACATAATGAACAGGTACACGATGAACTTGTTCGTGAGTTTCCTAATGTCGTAGAAACCCTGACAGAACTGGCTAACATGGGGGTTCGTATGGGGGTTGTCACAACAAAGCAGAGAAAAACAGCGCAGATGGGCCTGCGCCTTTTTGGATTGGATAAGTTTATGGAAACGGTTGTCTGCTTTCAGGATACGGAAGAACACAAGCCGCATCCGGCTCCTGTGCTTAAAGCGATGGCGTCAATGGGCGCCGATCCCGCCAGCACGTTAATGATAGGGGACAGCCAGTATGACATTGAAGCGGCCCATAACGCCGGTATTGATTCTGCGGGAGTCGCATGGAGCTTGAAAGGAGCCGACTTCCTTTCGACGTTCAAGCCGACGTATTTAATCCACGATATGAAAGAACTGCTTCACATCGTCAAAAAATCTGATTGATTTGGAAGAAATTTTATGGCAAAACGTCAAACCGAACGCTATCCTGTTACAGGCCCCAATTCACTCTGGCAGCTGTATAAAACCGTTCCTTTCCGAAAGGTTGTCAAATGTTTTACCGTCGTTCAACTCGCACGCTACATACCATGGATGCCGCTTAAAAATTGGATGTACCGTACATTTCTCGGAATGAGAATCGGTGAGTACACCGCTGTTGCTCTCATGGTAATGATGGATACAATGTTTCCCGAGCGAATCTCTATTGGGTCAAATAGTATTATCGGCTATAACACGACGATTTTGGCTCACGAATATTTAATTTCAGAGTATCGGCTTGGTGATGTAAAAATCGGTTCGAATGTGATGATCGGTGCGAATTCGACCATTCTGCCGGGCGTTACCGTCGGCGACAATGCTGTTGTATCCGCCGGGACACTAGTCAACCGGGATGTGCCGCCCGGTGCGTTTGTTGGTGGTAATCCGATGCAAATCATCTATATCAAAGACCAGTAAGCAAGAAGGAGTCTGCGGATGCTTGTATATAAGAACGGTACTGTTATACATACGGAAACACGCCCCCCTGAAGAAGATGAAGTTGTGTTTTTGCGGCTGCTTAGCCCGACAAAAGAAGAAATAGAAAAAATAATCGGTGAGATGTACCACTGCCATCCGCTGGTGGTGGAAGACTGTATTTATATCAATCGACAACGCCCGAAAGTCGATACATACAAGGACCATGCGTTTATTTTATTTTCCGGCATGAAGGCGAACTGGCTGCTGCACCCATTTGGCGTTATTATCGGAAAAAATTTTGTAATTACGGTTATAACTCAAGAGTCATCCACATTAGAGGGTACGCGGGAAGAATTTATCCAGATGCCCGACAAAATGCAAAACCCGGGACTGATTCTGTACCATGTGCTGGACAGGTGTGTCGACGAATACCTGGAACTGGTAGACGGGATAGAAGAAAAACTTGAGCGGATGGAGAACACGCTGTACCATAATCCGTTCATGAAAAAAATGGCGTATCGGATTTTTGACATGAAGCGGAAGCTGCATAAGGTTCGTCGACTCTTTGTTGAAGAACGAAATGTCCTCGGGACTCTCATGCATTCCCAGTTTCCTTATACGAAGGATGAAATTAATGTCTACCTGATGGATGTATTTGACCATCTGAACCGCGTGGTCGATTCTGTCGACTCGTTCCGTGAATCACTGACAAGTTTGCTTGAACTCCAGGTTTCTTTAAAGGGCGACCGGATGAATGAAATTATGAAGACGTTAACGATTGTCAGCACCTTTTTCCTGCCGCTTACCTTCATTGTCGGCCTGTATGGAATGAACCTGCAAGTGCCGGAGTTTCATTGGAAATACGGGTATGCCTACGTGTGGGGACTTATGATTACCGTATCGCTTGCGATGGGCGCGTATATTAAGTGGAAAAGGTGGTGGTAGGGATGCGGCGAATCCGTTTCTTTTGCGGGTTTTTCCTTGCGGAGAAGCATGGAGTGCCGTGCTTCCCTTCCGTTTGGAGGCGGCTCGAAACAATGGTTTCTTCAATTTGAACGCCCTTTTTGACGAAACACTGGGTAAAGGAAAGAAAGCAAAAAATAAGAAACGGATCATTCCATTGCCCACTTCCTCCAGAGTGGAAAAATGCAAAAATAAACGGATTTCGCTGCATCTGCAACGTTTTGGGTCAAATCCCGGTCAAAATTTTACCATTCCGGATTAATGATTAGCATACTTACTTAAAATCTTATTCATTTGCAGCAGGCTCTTTTTATAATCACTCAAATCTTCCCTATTTCGAAGCCGGTTGTCGTTTAACTCTCTTTCAAGTTTATATACGTTAGCAAATTCTCCTGCGTTCTTTTTAATTTTTGCGGTGTCTTTTTGCTCTAACAAAGTTTCAACATAGGAAATATATGCCTTTTGGTTATTAAATAGAGCTATTACTTCCTCCTGTAAATCTTTGGGGACTATTTTATTAAATGTTTCTTTGTCATTAACTATTAGAGCCGAAATAAATAAAGGATTCGTATCATCGTAAGCATCCACCATCCCCTTAATGTAAGGTAAATCTTGCTGATGAGTAACCAGGGATAATTTGTTCATAATTTTGCCAAATTGAAAAAGAGAAACGGAATAATGGTGGTAAAAAATAGCCTCCATTACCGGTTGACTTGCTTGTTCTGCTTCAGCAGGGACGAGTCGATTTTGATTACAGGATAGCAATCCTAAAGATGCCGTAAGGATAAAAACAATCAAAACGGATTTTTTTGCCATAAATTTTACCTCCATTCTATATAGAACAAAGGGCATCCAGTTTAACCGGATGCCTTTTGAATTATTAAAGGGTGGTTGCATTCTCATTGTATTTTTCCCACTTAAGTTCTGAACTGCTTATTGTTGCATTATAGCTAATTGGATGCTTTTGTAGCATCTCCAACATCAGCAGAATAAAATGCTCCGACACTTGGATCCCATTCTATGGATACCAAATCATATGAAGCTGGACTTGTTTCGGAAGTAGATGAAGCCCATGATGCGTATAATCGAGTATACGAGTCTCCACCTCTTTTACCAGAATACACATCTAAAGTTAATTGAGATGCTCCAACAATCATTGGCTGAGCCGATACGCCTTGGGGCTTCATAGAAAAATCAATTCCAAGAGATTTCATTTTTTTGCTTAAATCAATTCCTGAGTCTTTATTCTTCATTACATAGTTGTGCATAAAAGAATCGAACTCTTTGTCTGTTAAACTATCAAATTGTTGTTTTAACTTTTTTTGTTGGGAATCAAATTCACCTTGACCAAGACTGGATACATAATCAGCAAAATCTGTTCCTTTTAACTGAGAGGCAGATGTTGTAGCTTGAGAACTCACACTACTAGGTTGCTCTGCACTGACAAAAGTAGTTGGTATTGCTGATGTCAGCAAAGCCAATGATGCAATTTTTCACAAAATTAACTATAATATACCTGGTACAAAATTACAATATTATTTACAAAATTTTCATAAATTATCATTTTTTATTTTTTGGTAAGGGGACTGTTTCCTTTTATTATTGCTGCTGTTACAGTGTCGTACGAGAATCGCACCGAAGAATACGGCACCGGGCGCTTGCTCAATGCCGCTTACAAATCTTTTTTTATAGATGAACTGCTCCCCACTTTTTTTATTATCCGGGGATTTCTATCCTGATACGATGAAAAATGTTTTGCAGCAGATTGCATTAGATCATCTTAATATCTACTTGGTGGTCGGGCGAAAGGAAACCGAGGTAGCGGTAGATACAGGAAAAGTGGACTTCCTTATGTATAATCGTGAAATGAAGCAGTTGCTTGAAAAGAGGGGGGGCAAAGGTGGCATATGCGGAACAGGACGGCGCATGACTGGGGATTCTGGCAGAGCCAGCTACCGGCGACGTTGGCTTATTTCTATGGAGTAAAATAACGGTGAGTGGGATGGAATGGTCCGTTTTATTTTTTGTGGGGTCTTTCCTTGCAAGGAAGCGTAAACTGTCCGTATTAGAACAAACAGGGAGACCCTGTCCGAAACATCCGGGTAGCTCGAAGAGGGAGACAATCGGACAGAAAGACGTCCCCCTCTGTTCATAAAACTAGGCAGCGGGAAAAAAGCAAAAAATAAAAAACGAACCATTCCATTCACCAACTGTTGACGACTTCCAACAACGCGTGGTAGACTACATTCAACAACGCTTTAGTTCTCTACCAAACTAAAGTAAATGAGACGGGAGTGGAGACGGATGTCAAAACCGCTTGGATTTGAAAAGCCGCTTGGTATGCGTGATGTGCTGCCGGATACGCTGGAGAAGCAGCGCTGGTTGGAAGAGCGGCTAAAAGAATGCATGGTGCGCTGGGGGTATCGGGAAATTGCTACCCCGACACTTGAATATTACGATACCGTTGGCGGAGCCAGCGCTACACTTGACAATAAATTGTTTAAACTGTTGGACAAAGAGGGAAAGACCCTGGTGCTTCGTCCGGATATGACAGCACCGATTGCACGGGTTGCTTCTTCGCTGCTTAAAGATGAACCGCTTCCCCTGCGGTTAATGTATACAGCTAACGTTTTTCGGGCGCAGGCGCAAGAAGCCGGCCGCAACGCCGAATTCGGCCACACGGGGATCGAGTATATCGGATCCGATTTGGCCGATGCGGATGCGGAGGCGATTGCCCTCGCCGTTTCTGTTTTAAAAGCATGCGGGGTTGAAATGTTTAAGATTGTCATCGGGCATATCGGCTTTTTGGAGGGGCTTCTTGAGGAAATTGTGGAGAATCCGGCAGATAGGGAGACGCTAAAAGAATTTTTACACTACAGGAATTACGTCGGATTTCGCGCGTATGTGAAAGGCCTTGCCCTGAATAAAGAAAACGAGCAGCGCTTGTGCGAACTTCTTACGCTACGCGGGGGTAAAGAATTAATCGAGAAAGCGAAATCGATTACGGTAAACGGACGGGCCCGTAAAGCCGTCCTTAACCTCGCAGAGTTATGGGAAGCGCTCGAAGCGTATCAGGTGACAGACTATATACTTTTTGATTTGAATCTTTTAAGCAATTTAAATTATTATACAGGGGTTTTATTTGAAGGATATGCTGCCAATCAAGGATTTCCGCTTTGTACAGGCGGGCGTTACAATGGTTTAATGGCTCAATTCGGACGGCCGTGCCCGGCCACTGGATTTGCTGTGCGAATGGATCGGCTGATGGATGCGTCGGAGTATAAGCCGGAGCCTGTCAAGCGAGTTTTCATTTTATACAGCGAAAATCAGCGTAAAGAAGCGCTGGAAAAGGCAAGCAAACTGCGTCTGGAACAGGGACTTGTTGTCATAGCCCAGCGAAAAGAAGAATACGATGCAGCTATCCATACACAGCTGCAGGATGAAGTCATCGATTTGACAAAGGAGGGAGCCTAATGTCCATTGCATCCAGTGAGAAACTTATTGTTGCGATGCCGAAAGGGCGAATTTTTGAAGAGGCGGCGGATTTACTGCGCAGGGCAGGCGTACCACTTCCTCCTGAGTTTGATGATTCCCGCAAGCTGATTGTCCCTGTTCCTGAAGCGAACATGGACTTTATTCTTGCCAAACCTATGGATGTGCCGACCTATGTCGAATACGGAGTGGCTGACATCGGGGTGGTCGGCAAGGATGTTTTGCTCGAAGAAGACCGGGACGTATATGAATTGCTCGATTTGAAAATCAGTCTCTGCCGTATGTCTGTGGCCGGACTTCCGGGCTGGAAGCCCTCCGGGAGCTCGCCGCGCGTGGCGACGAAGTATCCAAACATTGCGTCTAAATATTTTCGTGAGCAAGGCCAGCAGGTTGAAGTGATTAAGTTGAACGGTTCCATTGAACTGGCTCCTCTCATCGGACTTGCTGAACGAATCGTGGATATTGTTTCAACCGGGAGAACCCTGGAGGAGAACGGGCTTGTAGAACTGGAGGAAATTGTTCCAATTACCACGCGATTGATCGCGAATCGCGTAAGCTACCGGATGAAAAGTGACGCGGTGGATTATGTATATGAAAAATTCGCGTCCATCGTGGAGAAAGGGGAGTAGGCTGATGATTCGAATCGTTGAAGCCGGGAATTTTTCCACCCGAAGGGACGTGGAGAATGGGACAGAAGCACAGCGCAAGGCAGTACTTGCCATTCTGGATAAAGTGAAACGTGACGGTGACCGTGCCGTCCTTGGTTTTACAAAAGAATTCGACGGTATCGAATTACATGGGATGCGGGTAACGGCAGAGGAAATAAAGGCTGCCGATGAGCAAATTAACCCTGAAGTACGGGAAGCGATTCGCGAAGCCGCGGCCAATATTCGAGACTACCACGGCAGGCAGATGCGTCAATCATGGATGACGACCAAAGAGTCTGGCACAATGCTCGGACAAATCATTCGTCCGCTGCAGCGGGTAGGCTTGTATGTCCCCGGAGGAACAGCTGCCTATCCTTCTTCTGTGTTAATGAATGCGATACCCGCTCAAGTTGCCGGTGTCGAAGAAATCGTGATGCTCACACCTCCCGACAAAAACGGCGGTCTTAATCCCGGTGTACTCGTTGCAGCCCGTGAACTCGGAATCCAGGAGATCTACAAAATAGGAGGAGCGCAGGCGATTGCGGCCCTCGCGTATGGGACTGAGTCCATTAAACCGGTTGATAAAATTGTAGGTCCAGGAAACATATACGTTGCCCTTGCCAAGCGGGAAGTATTTGGCATCGTTGATATAGATATGGTTGCAGGCCCGAGCGAAATCGTTGTGCTGGCAGACGATACGGCCAATCCCTCTTATGTAGCGGCAGATTTACTTTCCCAGGCGGAACATGACCGGATGGCTTCGGCTGTTCTCGTGACCGCTTCACGCCGGTTGGCGGATAACGTACAGCAGGAAGTGGATAGACAGCTGGCGGAACTGCCGCGCAAAGAAATTGCGGAGGCGGCCCTTCGTGATTACGGTGCGATTTGTCTCGTTGAAAATCTGGAGCACGGTTTTGCTGTGGTTAATCGGCTGGCGCCCGAACATCTTGAACTGATGATTGAGGATCCGGTGGGCAACCTGGGAAAAGTAAAAAATGCCGGAGCTATTTTCCTTGGCGCGTATAGCTCCGAGCCGGTTGGGGATTATTTTGCCGGACCAAACCATGTCTTGCCGACGAATGGAACCGCCCGTTTCTCCTCGCCGCTTAATGTGGATGACTTTCTTAAAAAGTCCAGCTTAATTGCATACAGTAAGTCAGATTTATTGGCTAACGGAAGCAAAATGGTGACCTTTGCGAGACAGGAAGGGTTAGAGGCTCATGCGCGTGCCATTCAGGTTCGGCTTGAAAACGAAAAATGAGGGGGAATCATGATGCGCAAAGCCACGATTAATCGGAAAACAAATGAAACGGATATTCAGCTTATGTTTGGAATCGACGGAGAAGGGATGAGTACGCTTCGGACAGATGTTCCTTTTCTTGACCATATGCTTGATTTGTTTGCGAAGCATGGCCAATTCGAACTGGAGGTACACGCAAAAGGCGATATCGAAATCGACTACCACCATACGGTAGAAGACATTGCGATTTGTTTGGGGCAAGCCCTGCGTGAAGCACTGGGTGATAAAAAGGGAATCAAACGCTACAGCAATGTTTTTATCCCTATGGACGAAGCGTTAGCCCAGGTAGCCCTTGATATAAGCAACCGTCCGCACCTCGAATATCGAGCGGAGTATCCTTCGAGTATGGTAGGGACGTTTCCGACGGAACTCGTCCACGAATTCCTCTGGAAGCTTGCACTGGAAGCGCGCATCACGCTTCATGTTATCGTACATTACGGGCGCAATACCCATCACATGATCGAAGCCATTTTTAAAGCGCTAGGCCGTGCGTTAGATGAAGCGACAACGGTCGACCCCCGTGTCAAAGGCATTCCGTCTACAAAGGGGTTGTTGTAACCATGATCGCGATTATTGACTACGGGATGGGGAATTTGCACAGCGTGAGCAAGGCAGTGGAACGCCTTGGACATGCGTATGCTTTTGTTTCGGATGGCGATAAGCTCATGAAAGCTGAAGGGGCCATTTTACCCGGAGTCGGCGCGTTCGGGGACGCCATGGACAATTTGCGGGAACGGGGCCTCATTGAGCCGATTAAACGGTATGCCGCAAGCGGAAAACCTTTGCTCGGCATTTGCCTTGGGATGCAAATTCTTTTTGAGTCCAGTAATGAACATGGGGACCACACAGGACTTGGCCTTTTGCCAGGACACGTAAAGCGATTTACCGGTGACTATAAAATTCCGCATATGGGATGGAATCGACTGGAATTTCTTCGGGACGAAAACCCTATTTTTAATCAGGTAAACGAAGGGTATGTTTACTTCGTTCACTCGTATTTCCTCCAGCCTGGCGGGGAGAACAGGGATATTCTGCTTGCGACTACGGATTACTATCAGACCGTGCCGGCCATTGTTGGTCGCAACAATGTATACGGGATGCAGTTCCATCCGGAGAAAAGCGGTTCGGTCGGAATGAAATTACTAGAGAACTTCGCGAATTTGTGTGAAACAGCGCTTATTTAGGAGAGTTATCGGCTTGACGCTGGCCAAGTTGTTAAGGAGAGAGGGAGAGCAGGGATGAAATTTGTTATTTATCCGGCGATTGATATCCGCGGCGGCAAATGTGTTCGCCTGCTGCAGGGTGATTACGCCAGGGAGACCGTGTATGGCGATTCACCGCTCGGGATGGCTAAACAGTGGGCGGAACAGGGAGCGGAATGGGTGCATCTCGTCGATCTGGACGGGGCTAAAGCGGGCCACCCGATAAACGATGAAATCGTACTGGCCATTGCGCGGGGCCTTGATGTTCCGGTACAAATTGGCGGAGGACTGCGTCGAATGGAAGATGTGGACCGTTATCTTGAAGGTGGCGTAAGCCGTGTAATTCTTGGCACAGCCGCTATTCAGGATCAGCCGTTTGCCGAGCAGGTACTGGCGAAATACGGGGATAAGGTTGCAATCGGGATCGACGCACGGAATGGATATGTAGCAACACACGGCTGGTTGGAAACCTCCGAAGTCACGGCCGAAGAGCTTGCCCGGATATTGATTGCCAAAGGAGCTGAAACGTTCATTTATACGGATATTTCCCGCGACGGCACACTGGAAGGACCTAATACAGAGGCCATTGTAAGACTTGCACGTGCAACCGGCAAAAATGTGATTGCTTCAGGCGGGGTAAGCGTGGAGCAGGATTTGCTTGAACTCGCCCGGTACGCGAAAGATGGCGTCGGCGGAGCCATTGTCGGAAAAGCCCTTTACACGGACCGTATTCAGTTGGCGAACGCCATTGCAAATGTTAAGGAGGTAATATAATGCTGGCAAAACGCATCATCCCCTGCCTTGATGTAAAAGAGGGCCGTGTGGTTAAAGGCGTAAGTTTTGTGAATTTGCGTGATGCGGGTGACCCGGTTGAACTTGCAAAACGCTACAGTGACGAAGGTGCCGACGAACTTGTTTTTCTGGACATCTCCGCTTCACACGAAGGTAGAGAGACGATGGTAGGGGTTGTTCAGCAGACAGCGGCAAACGTAACCATCCCTTTTACGGTTGGTGGAGGTATTAATGCCGTTGATGATATGCGCAGAATTCTGCGCGCAGGTGCGGATAAAGTCTCAGTTAACACCGCCGCCGTAAAGCAGCCCGAACTGATAAGGGAAGGCGCGAAGGTGTTTGGCAGCCAGTGCATCGTAGTTGCCATTGACGCGAAGGCGCGCGAGAACGGTAGTGGATGGGAAGTGTATACGCACGGCGGCCGGCAGGCAACCGGCATGGATGCGGTAGAGTGGGCGAAAAGGGTAGAAGAACTGGGTGCAGGCGAAATTTTACTCACCAGTATGGACTGTGACGGACAGAAGGAAGGTTTTGCTCTGGCATTAACAAGAGCAGTTTCGGAGGCGGTCCACATTCCTGTCATCGCTTCAGGTGGGGCCGGGTCAAAGGAACATTTTTACGAGGCGTTTGTAGAAGGAAAATCGGATGCGGCACTGGCAGCGTCGATTTTTCATTACAAAGAAACGTCAATCAAAGAGGTAAAACATTATTTGTCCACGCATGGCATTGAGATACGTTCGGTAGAGGAGACGGTATAATGGAAAGGCAAAAAGTCAAATTCGATCAAAACGGTCTGATTCCGGCGATTGTTCAGGATGCGCAAAGCAAGGAGGTTCTGACTCTTGCTTATATGAATAAAGAGTCACTGCAAAAAACGCTGGAGACGAAAGAAACGTGGTTTTGGAGCCGTTCCCGCCAGGAGTTATGGCACAAAGGGGCAACCTCCGGAAATACGCAGCAGGTCGTGGATGTTATTTATGATTGCGACCAGGATGCGCTGTTGATTAAAGTGATTCCGGCCGGTCCTGCTTGCCATAGAGGGCAGTATTCTTGTTTTGCTGATTCACTTGTTAACAAGGAAAGATCGGACGGGAATCCGGAAGCGGAAAATGCAAAACTCAAAAATCGTTTTGCTATCGTGAATGAACTGGAAAAAGTGATTGCGGCAAGGGAAGCTGAAATGCCGGAAGGGTCATATACCACCTATCTATTTAAAGAAGGGGTTGATAAAATCCTGAAAAAAATCGGTGAAGAAGCAGGGGAGGTCATTATAGCCGCTAAAAATAGAAGCCATGAAGAGCTTCAGTGGGAAGCTGCGGATTTATTGTTCCACTTACTCGTTCTTCTTCGTGAGCAAAAACTTCCGTTGGATGCTGTATTAAAAGTACTTGAAGAGAGACATGCAAAATAACGTGCGAATGGACAGTGGAAAGAGAGGAATCTTTTTCTGCTGTCTTTTTGTGAATTTATGCTTGCCAATCATCCGGATAGATGATATATTATTTCTTGTCGCTAACGAGTGACAACAACAATTGAATCGAATCAAATCACAAAAAGTTATTGACAAAGTATTTTAGATTTGATAAGATGTGAAGGTCGCCGCTGAGAGCAGATG
>NZ_AUMJ01000058.1 GCF_000430625.1 Aneurinibacillus terranovensis DSM 18919 | reverse complement strand
AAAAGCAACGTTCGGCACACCCCCGTGAGTTTTTCTCAGGTGACCAATGGAAGAAAGTATATGTTGCTTTAACACTGTAAAGCAACATATACTTTTTTTAAGTACCTTCTTAAGGACACTTCCTCTATTAATAGAAGAACTCTTTTCCCTGCTTCCAATTTGATTGTAATCGTTCATATGACTGATATAATTTAAAGAAGGTTCCGATTTTACGCAGTTGTAAGGAGGATAAGTATGGCGATTTACAAAGCATTAACAATTGCAGGTTCAGACAGCAGCGGTGGTGCCGGATTACAGGCCGATTTGAAGACGTTCCAGGAACGCGGCGTATACGGTATGACAGCGATTACGACCATTGTCGCAATGGATCCCTACAACGGTTGGTTTCACAATGTTTTTCCCCAACAGGTGGAAACGGTTGAAGCACAATTAGAAACGATTATTACCGGCATTGGAATCGATGCTTTAAAAACGGGGATGCTCGGTTCAATAGAGATCATCGAACTGGCTGCCCGGAAAATTGAACAGCACCAGTTGAAAAATATTGTGATTGACCCTGTTATGGTCTGCAAAGGTGCGGACGAAGCATTACACCCGGAGACAAACGCAAGCTTGCGGGACGTGCTCGTTCCGAAAGCGACCATCGTTACACCGAATTTATTCGAAGCAGCGCAGTTAAGCGGCCAATCTCCCATTAAAACAGTCGATGACATGAAGGAAGCAGCAACCAAAATTCATTCGCTCGGGGCGAAATATGTCCTGATTAAAGGCGGTGGAAAGCTTGAACATGAAAAGGCGATTGACTTACTGTATGATGGGGAAACATTTGAAATTTTAGAGTCGGAGAGAATTGAAACGACCTATACACACGGGGCAGGATGCACGTATTCGGCGGCTATTACTGCAGAATTAGCCAAGGGAAAACCTGTGCGAGAAGCTATTCTCACGGCCAAAGCGTTTATTACTGAAGCGATCCGCCACTCTTTCCCGTTAAATTCATATGTTGGCCCGACCAACCATGCCGCTTACCGGGTGTTTGGGGCGAAAAAACAGCAGGCATAAAGCATCTCGAAAACAGATACGTTCAAAATGATGAAATCAAAAAAATAGCCCGCAGCCACTCTAAAAAGTAGTACGGACTATTTTTTTCATGAATTTTTGCTCACAGCGGCAGGATGGGGGCATAAAATGCCCCCTCTACTCCCCTTCGGTCGCTATCCGGTTTCGCTTCAAATTAGTATTGCCATTAAAGAGAGGTACCATTAACAGCATGCCAATTAAAAATAGCAAGCCGGCTGCCTCGTACATTGTAACGAGCGAAAATTGTGCTTTAAGCCAACCGGCCAGGCTCATCGTGATTACCATTGCGCCCATAAACAGCGGATTTAATACCCCATTAACCCGGCCAACGAAGGCCTCTTCGGTAGTCTGAAGGATTAACGTATTGATTCCGATATGAATGCATGGAAAGAACAATCCGTTAAGAAATTGTACAGCAAGTGTTAGGGGCAGGTTGGTAGACAGCCCAACACCGACCACTGAAAAGGCGCTGACAAACATTCCGATGGCAACAAGTTTCTGTGGAGCGATTTTTTTTGAAACTCCCAATACCAGCCCTCCGCCAACCAGCATTGCAGCTCCATTCACAGTCAGGAGCCACTGGACATTTTCCTTTGGCAGCCCGAGTCGTTCCATTACGATAAAAATACCAAGCGGCTGGATGATGCCGACCGCGAGTCCTGCAGCAATAAACGTTCCACCCAGCATTCGCAGCACTTTTCGGGACCATACATAATGGAATCCTTCCCTCATCTCCAACCAGAAGTTTGTGGCTGATTCGTCACTGCCGTTTGATTGATCCGGCGGCAGAAAAGTTAGCACCCCCGCAGACAGCAGAAATGCTCCTCCCATCACACCGATGGCAACGTGGATACCAAATCTCTGATAAACGAACGTTCCAATAATTGGACCGATAATCATAAAGATAGCCATCAGCGTCTGGTACATGGCCATGCCCATTTGCAGCTGCTCAGCAGGCACATGCAACTTAAAGAGCTTCATTGATGAAGGCTGTGAAAACTGGGAGAGGATCGAGGAAACGAATGTGACGAAAAACACGGCTTCCCATGTCCCGAAAATAATCGTTAACAGCACAATAAATACAGAAAGAGCGCTCAGCAGGTCACACCACACCATCGTTCTCTTCGGGCGCCAGCGATCCGCATACGTTCCCCCAATAAACGAAAACAGAAAAATCGGGGCGAATTCGGCGACAGAAATGAGTGAGACGTCAAATGGATTGTTATGAGTCCGTTCCATCACAAATAAAAGAATCGCAAAGTTGCGCACCCAGATCCCCATTTGCAAAAATACTCCGGACAGCATGATAGCCCGAACAAACCGATTCCGAAAAAAACCTGCCGATGCAGGTGATAATATAGGCATTTTTTCACTCCTTACCTTTCTAATTAACCCGACATTGCGTTTCTTAGATATTATGGTCTTCTGGCGGGGACGTTGTACCCTTGTTCATGATAGGGCTTCAGTTTTTCCAGCCATTTTTCCTCCAACGTGCTCAATATCTAGAATTTCACCCAATAAGAACTGCCGTCAGCCTTCCGATCCATAAATCCATACTCAATCAGGTAGCGGCGCAGCGTGACGTAGTCATCGTATACTTCCCGTAGAATTTTATTTACTTCTTTTTCGGTATACGTTTTTTGATAATCAAACCGTTTTATAATGTGCTTCAATATCGCTACCTTTCGTTTTTCCTTTTTTGGAAACTCCGCAAGCGGACCGTCTAGTCCGTCTTTAAAATACGCATCGAGAATCTCTTCATTTTCCTGTTCGGTAATCGCGTATCGCTCATCGAGCATCGTAGCCGTCCGATGAATAGGAATGAACTTTTGCGGTGCGGCCGTTTTCTGCTCGACGAGTTCCATAATAGCAAGGTAAATTTTTGCCTGTTTCGCTTTCTCCCTGAGCGTAAAGCGGTGATTGCGTATTGTAGAGGTACTCCCCCCATCAAACTTCTTTACAATTTCGCTATCGCTGTATCCTTTATGAAAATAATTCACCAAACTTTTTTGCAAGTCCGTGAGCCCGGTAAGTTTCTTGTCAAGGTCCAGCAAATAATCAAACATCGAGGAATGCTCATGAGCGATATGGATGTGGATGAACCTTTTGGCTTCATAAAAAACATCATCCTTCCGATACACCACTCCGTCCATAAAACGACGGCCACAAATTAAACAAATATATTCTTCCGTCGCTTCCTCATAAACATAACCCTGCTTAATTTCTTCCACTGAGGCATTCCAAAACAATTCAGAAACATCACTCACAAAAAACACTTCCCCTTACCGTTTGCTTATTACATAGACATTCTATATTATTGTTTGCTTGATTTCAATATATAAAATCATTTTTTTATAAACAGTTTTGATACAGGTTTGGATTTTATGTAGATATTAATGTTCAACATCTAGAAAATAACATCTTGAGCTGGCAGTATGAAGTGAATCTGTTTTATTTTTTGCTTTCTTCCTGCTCCTAACAGTCTCAACTTCCATGCAAGGGAAGACGGTGCAGAAATAAAGAAGGTCGATTTCAATATTTTCACAAACTCTTCACTGTCCTTATTTTTTCCAATGTGCGAGAATGACTTTACACCATACACGTTCAAAAACCAGACAGATAGTGAGGGGTATCTTTAATGAATAAGCGTTCCATTTTTCGTTCTTGTATTCTTCTTCTCTTTTTTCTTGTCCCACTTTTGAATATTTTTCGAATCGACTTATTATCGAATCATTTTTTCATGTTTGGCAGCGAGTTTGCGTTCAGCGAAGGTCGAATCCTGTTGTATGCGATTTTGCTTATCGTCTATTCGTTCGTGGCGATTGCCGTTTGGTTTGGGCGCCAATTCTGTGGCTGGGCATGCCCGCACAATAAGTTTCTTATTCACCTGAACCGTATACTCAGCCTTCCGGTTTTTCAAAAGCATCCTGTGTTAAAAACCATAGTGGATACGGTGATTCTGCTTATATGTGCCCCTGTAATCACGTTCGGTGTTATTGCGTATTTCTACGATCCGGCGCAGCTGCTTTCCTACATTATTCATTTTGATTTATCAGCCTGGACCTTCCGCGCGTTTCTCACGATTTCTGTTTTCTTTTTCATTCTGCTTAACTCGCGGCTTCGCTATAAGTTTTGCCGGGTGTCCTGTCCTTACGGTATCTTCCAAATGGCGCTGTCGGACAAACATTCCCGGAAGGATGGATGTAAAAACATGGTGCGGGGCAGCGGACTCATTCTGACCGTAGTAATGCTTGTGCTGGTCTCGTTGTTCACATGGACGATTTCGGCTAATACGGGATTTGCGATTAGCCTGGGGAAAAATCTGCAGAATGTTCCCGTACAGAATTATATTATTTACACGTATAACCTCAACGTTGAAAACCTTACCGGCAAACCGGCCAGCTATTCTATTTCCTACAGCGGCATTCCGACTGCCTGGAAAACGGATCTTCCGAAACGAATTGATACAAAACCTCACTCTACTGCGGATATCCCCTTGCTGTTCCGCGTCGATCAGGGAAGCATTGATACGAATACGAAAATTACTCTGTCAATCAAAAACGACAGTGGTAAAGTGATGGAAAGGCAATTCTGCATTTTTCCGGTTAAAAGCTAGTTTCAGAATCACGCGCTTTTTGAAAATCTGGATTGTACCCAGACGTCCAGCTTTTTGACTTGTTTTTTGCCGATTGTAGAACCATATAGAATGAGTAAAACGATAACAAGTGTAAATAAATCAAGTTTTTTCATCATAACAAAATTAATAATTCCCATGACAACTTGTGGAATGACTCCGGTAATGGCAAGTAGAACAACACTTACCCTGAACCATACTTTTGATTTCATACGGTATCGGGCATAAAACATAAAAAACGTTGCTGACCAAGCCAAAACCTCGAGGACAGCTAGAATTGCCCACTTATATTCCATTAAAAAATTCACGTTCCAACACTCCCTTATCCTCACGTACTATCTCAAGAAAATAAAAAGCGGGAGAAAATACCTTTTGAGGATATTTTCTCCCGGGCTTTTGCCCCTCCGTGTACACAACGCAGTGTGCGTTTTCTCTCGGACCAGGCTGATCGCAACGATCACGGAACCCTAGAAAACAGTAACTGAATCATTAATTTTTTCACTAATGCGATTCTAACACAAACCTAAAGATGTAGTAAGTCAAAACCGCTGTTTTTACTCACTAAGAATCGTTACGGTTGGCATATCGGCAGGTGCCCATTCAAGACTGGATAAATCCTTTCGCGCTAACCACACTACTTTTTCATGTTCACGCACGTTTGGCTCTCCGGAAACAATCGAAGCATAATACGTCATCAAATGAATAGCTGTATCAGGGTACTCATAGACGGAATCGGACACGAGTTCACCTACTTTAATATCAATATCCAACTCCTCCTTGATTTCCCGCTTTAACGCCTGCTGGGGGTTTTCACCCTCCTCAATTTTCCCACCCGGAAATTCCCACATGCCAGGCAGGGGCATTCGCTGCGAACGAAGCGCACACAACACTTCACCATGCCGGTTGATAATGACCGCTCCTACCACATCCAATTGTTTCACTGATAATCACTCTTTTCATGTTTTTGTATATGACAGCATCAATAAAGATAGGCCGATTTAGCTTCTTTTATCAATGTAACAAACGGTGTATAGTCATTTCAACATATTGAGGCCTTTTAACATATTGAGGCCTTTTAACATCCTGTACAAAGGCTTCATGCGCAGCTAAAAAAACTCTGTGCAGAATTTTCTTTCCGCACAGAGGGGTATAAACACGAACATTCATCTTTAGTGAACTTGAGCGTTAAACGTCATGATCCAGGCAGAGCCGCCAACAATTGTGATAACAAAGATAATGCCAAGCACTAAAGCCATCACGTTATATCCAGGCTTTTCGCTTTCCCTGATATGCATGAAGAAGAATAACTGCACCAGAAATTGAAGCACCGCCATCGCTACAATCACGACAACGAGCGGTCCCATGCTCATCATATGATTAAATACGAGCACCATAGGAATGATGGTTAGTATAATCGATAAGATAAACCCAATAACATACGATTTGGTAGATCCATGGTTTTCTTGATGTGACATCTTACATCACCCCCATCAGATAAACGACGGTAAAGAGAAAGATCCAAACAGCGTCAAGAAAGTGCCAATACAAACTAATAATAGACACTTTTCGATTGGTAACATCGGTAATTCCATAATGTTTTAATTGGAATATAATGCCAATCATCCAAATTAAACCGACCGAAACGTGGAGACCGTGCGTACCGACTAAGGTAAAGAAGGCAGAGAGGAAAGCACTACGGGAAATCGTTGCGCCCTCCATAGCCATTTTTGTAAACTCACTTACTTCAAAACCTATAAATCCGAGGCCTAACAGCACGGTAACGATTAACCAGCCAATCAAGCTCTTGAGCTTTCCTTTATGCATAGCTAAGGTAGCTAATCCGCTCGTAAAACTACTCGTTAACAACAGAAACGTTTCAGTAACAAAGCCGGGAACTTCAAAAAGTTCCTTGCCCGTAGGTCCGCCGTCCGTATGCGTTCGCAGCACAACATAGGTTGCAAACAAAGATCCGAATAAGATACAGTCTGTCACAAGGAAAATCCAGAATCCAAGTATTTTTAAGGATTCGTGGTTCTCATGTCCGTGATCCTCGTGATGGGATACAGCATGTTCCATTATACCACCTCCCCAAACGATGCTTCGGTACGTTGAACTTCGTCAACAGGAATATAATAATCCGTATCATATTGGAAAGAACGGGCTATCAAACAACCAGCTACTCCGACCAGGCCAATGATGCCCATCCAGGTCCACTCAAACGTGAATCCAAATCCGGCGATAAACCAGAAGACCGCCATAATAAACGGAATTGCAGAGTCCTTCGGCATATGAATCGGTTCATACTTTACTTTTTCTTTCTTGGTTCCTTCTTTTTGCATTTCCTGCTTCATCAACCACCATGCATCATGGCCTTTGACATGTGGAACGACTGCAAAGTTGTAAAGAGGAGCCGGAGAAGGAATCGACCATTCCAATGTGCGGCCATTCCATGGATCTCCTGTCAAATCACGTTCACCTTTAAAAATACTGTAAAGAATTTGCCATACCTGGAAGAGGAACCCGACTCCCATCAGTACGGCTCCGATAGACGACACAAGGTTGAGAGGTGCCCAGCCCATATCCCAGCCGTACGTATACACACGTCGGGTCATGCCCATGAATCCTAAAGCATACTGCGGCATGAAACATACATAGAAACCAATATTCCAGAACCAGAACGCCCATTTTCCTAAGCGTTCATCCAGTTTAAATCCAAACATTTTTGGCCACCAGTAGTACAGCCCGGCCAGATACCCAAACACAACACCACCGATTAATACTTGGTGGAAGTGGGCAATCAGAAAATAGCTGTTGTGGTATTGATAGTCTGCCGGAGCAACGGCAAGCATAACACCTGTCGCCCCACCGATAACAAAACACGGAACGAACGCAAGGGTCCATAACATCGGTAGAGTCATCTGAATCCGTCCACGGTACAGGGTAAACAGCCAGTTGAATACTTTAACCCCTGTCGGAATTGCGATAGCCATCGTCGAAATAGCAAAGAAGGTATTAACATCAGCCCCTGCACCCATAGTGAAGAAGTGGTGAACCCATGTGAAGTAAGAAAGAATACTGATAATCATCATGGAGAACACCATTGACTTATAACCAAAAACTGTCTTTTTGGCAAATGTGCTTACGACCTCGGAGAATATACCAAACGCCGGAAGGACAACGATATACACTTCAGGGTGTCCCCACATCCAAATTAAGTTAACATACATCATCGGATTTCCGCCATGTAACATGGTGAAGAAATGCGCACCCATAAAACGGTCAATAAACAACAGAGCAAGAGTTACCGTCAATACCGGGAACGCAAAAATGATGATGATACAGCTTGCGAGAACCGACCATGTAAACAAAGGCATTTTCATCAGCTTCATGCCCGGGGCACGCATTTTTAAAATGGTTACGATAAAGTTAATCCCGGTAGCTAAACTACCGATTCCGGAAATCTGAATACCCCAAATATAGAAGTTCTCACCAGGTCCCGGGCTAAACATGGTTTCAGACAATGGCGGGTAACTCAACCAACCCGCATTCGGAGAGCCACCTATTACAAATGATAAGTTAAAGAGCATGGCTCCCATAAAAAACAACCAGAAGCTTATCGCATTCAAGAACGGATATGCAACGTCTCGCGCTCCGATTTGAAGCGGAACAGCGATGTTGAACAAGGCGAACATGAACGGCATCGCCATGAAGAGAATCATAATCGTACCGTGCGTGGTAAAAATTTCATTGTAGTGTTCCGATTGTAGAAAATGCATATTGGGGAACGCCAATTGTGCACGCATCAACAGAGCATCGACTCCACCACGGAACAGCATCAATAGCGACGCAATTAAATACATAATACCGATTTTTTTATGGTCAACAGTTGTTATCCATTCACGCCATAACCAGCCCCACTTTTTGAAGTACGAAAGAACAAAGAGAATGGCAAGACTGGCCAAGACAATCGAAACGTCCGCACCATATATCATAGGGTCACCAGTGACAAAGAAGTGCGATTTGCTGCTATCTAACATCTAGTTTTCCTCCTTCCTTTCGCCTTACTGGTTCATTTTCATGCCGGACATATCCATACCGGGCATGTTACTTTTTTGGTTTCCATCGTTTTGCATTTGATGATTCATATATCGACCACCATTTTTATTCACAGTTTCTTCGAAAAGTCCCTCAGGGTAGGATGAGTAAGTCACCTGTTTAGAAAGACCTGGTTTGGCCAGTTGGACATAACCGTCTTTTGTTAAAGCTGGCGCCGTTTGTTTCACTTGTTTTACCCAATCATTAAACTCGGATTGCGGTTTCGCAACGACCTGGAACTGCATATGAGCGAATCCTTTTCCAGTGAAGTTCGCGCCAGAACCAAAATAAGTACCCGGGTGGTCAGCCTGCAACCAGAGGCGCATGGCCATTCCAGGCATGGTATATTCCTGTCCGCCTAGCTGCGGAACCCAGAATGAGTTCATCGGTGCATCCGATGTCAATACAAATTGAACAGGAACTCCATTCGGAATCTCGCAATAATTTACGGTTGCAATCTTTTGGTCAGGATATTGAAACAGCCATTTCCAATCCAGAGAAGTAACCTGAATCGTAATCGGCTTCGTATCCTGCACCGGCGGTTTGGTTAAAGCATACGTATCTCTTGCTGTGAAATAACCTAGAATACCAATAATGATGATTGGAATCCCCCACCATACAATTTCAAGCACTTTGCTGTCTGCCCAATCAGGAGTATAGGGCGCATCGTTACCCGGTTTGTCCCGGTAACGAGCGACGATATACACGAGAATAGCCAGAACTGGAATGACGACAATAGCACATAGGATTGTAGAAATCACGATCAAATGAAGCTCGGTTTGGCCAACAGGTCCTTTAGGGTCTAAAACAATATAATTATTGCTACATCCGGCCAACAACACTGTCGTCAAGGCTGCCATAAAGAATAATTTAACGCGGTTAAGCAAGCCTTTTTTCTTCACTTTGTTTCATCTCCTCTCTTACACATCCACCTAACGCATAGGCGGCGGTACTTTTCACTTTGTGAATAAAAATTAAAACAGAATAAAAACATGTTGGTAACAATTCTGCACTAGTCAACGTTTCTATAATATCAAAGGTAAAAACAAGTGACGTATTAGTTTGATGAAAGTTCATCAATTTGTCACATGTTTAGTCATAAAGTTTTCACGATATATCCACATGTTAACTTTTTACCCATAAAAAGCACCAAGTCGCATCTTTTGAACTTGCTGTACGTTGTGTGGTTTGATAAAATTAGTTCTTAGTTATTTTGTTTCAATCCCTGCAAGTCGAATGATTTATATAATTGAAGCGACCTAAAGCGGAAAGGATGGGCCTGCATGTTTCAAATTCTCCCTTATATAAATGAGGCATTTATTCTATTGAGCGCTCTGTCTATGGCGATTGGATGGTGGCAAATCCGCCGGGGCCGAGTTGCTATCCACAAGCGGTTGATGCTGCTTGGAACGGTTTTAGCCGCGTTATTTTTCATTGGGTATGCCTTAAAAACGATTCTGGTGGGGGACACAACGTTTGGCGGGCCTGCACAGCTTCGATTGCCTTACCAGGTATTCTTACAAATTCATACGATACTTGCCACCGCTGCGGCCGTAATGGGTGTTGTTACATTGCGATTTGCCTTCAAGCAGGCGTTTGCAAAACATAAAAAGATTGGGCCGTGGACAGTCATCGCCTGGTTTATCACGACGGCCAGCGGGCTTGCTGTCTTTCTGCTCCTTTATGTTATTTACCCGCCAGGACCGACGACTAACATGTTAAGGAACTGGCTCGGTTATTAAAATGTGCCGGATAAAGTAATCGTAATCAATTTCTTCATGCAAGCAACTTAAACGCGGCATTTACAAACATTTTCACTCCGATTTCCAATGCATCCTCGTCTATAGTAAAACGGGCATCACCCATGTTCGGCTTCATCATATCCAGGGCCTCTTCACCAAATAGTTCACGCACGGTTTCTTCAATCACTTGTGTGACTTCCTCATTATTGATTACCGGGCGGTAACCGAACTCATATTTAAACTCGTACCCGGCACCGTGGGCGTCCGTTATGCCCTTCACGATTCGCTCCATAAGCCCCGGGACCGATTCTCTCAGTTTGGCATTGAAGCTGCGAACCGTTCCGCACATTTCAACCGAGCCCGGAATTACATTATGCATCGTACCGGCAGCGAACTGTGTCACGGAAACAACCAGGTTATCCAGAGGATCGGTATTTCTTGATACGATATGCTGCAGGTTGGTTACGACCTGGGCACCGATAGCGATTGAATCGACCGTCTGGTGAGAAAGCGCAGCATGTCCGCCTTTACCCTTAATCGTAATCCAGAACGTATCCGGAGCGGCCATCATCGGCCCATACACTACACCAATTTTGCCAAATTCCAGCGGTGACCACAAATGCGTCCCAATTATGAGATCGACGCCATCCATCACACCGGCCCGCACCATTTCTCCCGCTCCGCCGGGGAACAGCTCTTCCGCATGCTGAAACAAAAACCGCACTTCACCTTTGATTTTATCTTTAAGGCCGGATAGAATTTTCGCGGTCCCAAGCAGCATAGCCGTGTGCCCGTCATGTCCGCACGCATGCATAACCCCAGGATTTTTTGAGGCAAATGCAAACGTATTCTCCTCTCTGACTCTCTTTAACAGTCTTCTTCCAGTATACAACGAGCCCAGCACCAATAAGGCACTGAGCTCACTTTACTTGATAATCTTCGCATTTTACCCGGTAGTATACAGTTCTGGCCGGCGTTCTCTCAGATAATTGAAAACGGATGTGGCGTTTTCGATTTCCCCTAACGAAATTTCCACTGTTTTTACCATTTCCCTATCTTCTTCTATTTCCATTAGAACGCTGCTATCCGGGCCGATGACAGCACTTTGTCCATGATACTCGTATACAGCGTTTGAGCCAATCCGGTTGCAATAAACAACGAAACACTGGTTTTCGAGTGCTCTGGCAGTGACGAAAAGCCGATGGATATGTTCGTATGGAGCCATGTTGGCTGAATTAACAACAAGAAGTTTTGCCCCTTGGGAAGCGAGAGTTCTTGCCGGTTCAGGAAACTCAATGTCATAACATGTGAGGAGTCCAAGTTTGTAACCGTCTACATTCACTTCTATTAATTCGTTGCCTCGGCTAAATACAGAACTTTCTTCAGAAAAAAGGTGGGTCTTTCTGTAATAGGCGAGTGGTTCTCCATTTTTATGGATAAAGCAGGTTGTAATATACATTTCATTCTCTGATACGTATTCAGGGAACGAATAAACCAAATGGACTGGACAGGTGCCAAGTTTTTTCTGCAGCCTCTTAAAGCTATCGCCTTCACGTGATTCTGCCAGCATTTTCATTTGTTCCCCGGAAACCAGACCAGTCAGGACCAGTTCCGGTAAAACTAGCAGATCGGCTGATTGGTTATATGCTTGTTCGATTGATTTTTCTATTTTTTCCAGATTTTTTGCCTTATTCCCATCTACAACAGCGATCTGTGCAATAGCAATTCGCCACGATTTTTCCATGCGAAACCTCCTTACACGGCTTCCTCTATATCAAAATTCAGTTCAGGCGGCTGCTTTCTAAGCATTTTTGTGAGGAACAACAGATAGCCAAATCCACATGCCGCCCAGATTGCTCCCAGGATTAACGCATCTTTATCTAAGCTGACCAAAAGCCAACTATCAAACGCTGCACCAATCAGCGGAAATAAGAAATAGAATAAGCTGTCTTTAAATGTTCGTCTGCGCCCCTTAACAAAATAATGGACAATAACAGAAACGTTCACCAGTGTGAAGGCAGCAAATGCACCAAAATTAATGAAAGAGGTCGACGTAGATACATCAAGTTTGAGCGCAAGCAGCGCAATTACAGCAACAACGATGATATTGAATACAGGCGTTCTAAACTTTGGATGAAGATAGCCAAACACTTTCTTGGGCAGCACAGCGTCACGCCCCATTGCATACAGAAGCCTGGAAGCGCTGGCCTGGGCAGAAATCCCGGAAGCGAACTGTGCGATAATAATCCCTGCCAGGAAGATAGAACTAAATAAGTTTCCTCCAATTTGACGGGCGATCTCAAAACCGGCCGAGTTTACATCTTTGAAATCATTGTAATTCGGGTGGACTAACTGGGTGACATACGCTGAAACAATAAAAATGGCGCCGCCAATCAATGTGGTAAGAAGGATCGCTCTCGGAATTGTTTTTTCCGGTTGAATCGTCTCCTCTGTAAAAGTAGAAACGGCGTCAAATCCAAGAAACGAATAACAGGCAATCGCAGCACCGGCAAGCACAAACGAAAACGGAACATGGCCATTCGCAAATGGGCTTATCGAAACAAGTGTTCCGGCTCCCATACCACCCATTACATTTTTAACGCATAAAATAATAAAAATAGCGATAACGAGAAACTGAAAAGCCATCATCAATACGTTGATATTCTTGCTAAGCTTAATCCCTGCGATATTAATTACAGTAGTCACGATGATAAAGGAAAGTACCCACACCCATACAGGCACCTGGGGAAACGCCGCGTTTAAATAGGAGCTTCCAATGAGCCAGATGGCCATTGGTATGAAAACGTAATCTAAGAGAATCGCCCATCCTACCATGAAGCCAACATGGGAATTGATTGATTTGCGCGTATAGGTGTAAGAAGATCCCGCGACCGGGTATGCCTTTACCATTTGACTATAACTGTATGCGGTGAAAAACATAGCAATCATAGCGACAAGATATGCGCTTGCCTCCAGCCCGTGCGTGGCCTGGGCAATCGTGCCGTAAATCCCAAACACGATCATTGGCGCCAAATAGGCGAGTCCAAATAAAACCAAATGAGATAAAGTTAATGACCGCTGTAGAGAAACTTCCTGGTTCTTCATTAAAATCCCCCTTACAATCTAAGTATTCTACTATTACCCGGACTGCTTGCTTAAAAACCCGGTATCCACTACCAACCCGCCATAAGGAATATTGGCAATCCTGTAAGGAATGATCGTCCGACTAGACAGCGCTTTCATTCGTGTGCTGGGCTACCTCTCAATCATTGAGCCTATCAGGATTAAGGATTCACATTGTTACGCATTCTTTCATATGCAACCTTTATGCCAATTTTATAAAAACTTTAACAGCCCTTTTTAATACAGGCACATTAAAAACAGGAATCATCTTTAATTCATAATTGAATTAAAATCTACTGTCTTTTTACACCACCTATCCTCTTTCTGCTTGCAAAATAAACGGGAATCCCCCGTTATATCTATAACAATACACGGTGCGTTTTATATAAGGGACAGATTCCTACGTTAAGTCTTTTTTGAATCAGAATCATTCTTCTCTGACTTGTGTGTATAAGGGCCGTTCTGGTTCCTCATTTCAACAGCTAACTGGAACCTGGTTGGTGCCGGGGTACTTGGATTCTTTGCGCAACATTGTAAAACCGGAAGCACGGAACGAGAAGCTGCTGAAAATCTCTTGCCGGGGCTTAAACATTGGTTTGGCCGGCATAATTGTCATTCCGCCGGTCATTTATTATGGATGCGCATTGTGCCGGACACGATTTTTATTGTCGTCGGGGTTCTGCCGCTGATTTACGTAGCAGTCAAAGCATTGTTCAACTTGAAGAAGCCAAATGTAAAAGAAAGGGAACCCTTGAACGTGCCTGACCTGACAAAAGTGTAGTAAAGTAATATTAAACTAAATTATCGGCTAAAAGACCGGATACTTTCTGTACCCGGTCTTTTTCAGATTGGTCAAGACATTCCCTGCCTGGTAGACAGTTCAAATCGCAAAGCGTTCAGGTCAAATAAGGTGAATGGACTGTTTTTATGTGGTCAATATTATAAAATAATCGGGTTTCATCTGCTGTAATGAATTCAATGACTCCTTTATCGACCTTGTTGAGCTGTCCAATCTTGTGTGAATGCGTCCCCAAATCGAGAAAAATAAGTTTTCCCTCCAGTTTTTTCAACTGCTCTTCAAATGTTCTCGATAATGGGATAGTCGATGGATTAACCGGAAAAAAATCATTTTCCAGAGCATATAGAGATGTGTTGGAATTGTATGGTATAAGCCATTTTAAATGAAGCAAGGGGATGTACATCGTCTTATAGGCAGGAGAGTAAAAAACAAAATAGTTTGTAAGAACATTAGTAACGTAGCCATGGATGAGTTGATTCCCTGTAACATTTAGCTTAACAAATAAGCCTTTTGCATTGGTTAATATTTTTCGATAGGTTATTTCATCTCTATTATCAAAAGGCTCACTATCAGTCGGGGTTGGTATTTTAGCATTTTTTATATTTATATTTAATTTTAAGTGTTTCACATGAAGAAATGGCAGATAAACATATTGAGTTCCATCATACAAAACAAGTATGTCGGATCCGGCATCAATTAGAATGCCGATATGCCTTCCTTCTCCTGTTAATTCTATTAGAACTTCCTTTCCGAAAAATGTATCCAGAAAATTTCCCATCATTAACAACACCTAACTTTGCGTTTGAATAAAATACCTAGTGAATAAACCATTTAATCCAGAAATATAGACTTAAAAGACTTATTAGCAAACCCAATGGTATGACAAGAATAGTTACCTTCAGATAATCTCCCCATGTAATTTTTATTTGGTTTTGACGAAGGATAAACATCCAAATTAAGGATGCGAGTGTACCCATTGGCAACAATAGAGAGCCAATATCACTTCCGATAATATTCGCCAAATAAGCCACATGTAATGTTTGGTTATTCAATCCCATTTCTGTTAAGGTTATGGTTCCAATCATTACAGAGGGCAAATTGTTGAGTAAATTCGACATTACCGTGAGCAATAAACCTACAATAAATATGGTGGTGTAATTACCTGCAGATACATAATCTCTTAAGCCGTTAATAATCAGTGCGGTTAATCCTGAATTGTGCAGGCCGTAGACAATTACATACATGCTAAAGGCAAAAATTAAAATATACCATGGTGTTTTTTTTACCACGTCAATAGCGCCGATCCCTCTGAAATACCACCTTACACCAATAAGCAATCCCGCACCTATAACAGCCGGCCATTCAGGAGCAATGCCAAACGGAGCTAGTAAAAAGAAGCTTACTCTAACCGATACAACAATGGAGAGGCATATCTTGAACAATCTCCAATCGAAGAGTGGAGGCAGATGCTCGCCCGTTCTCTTTAAAGGGTGAAAATTTGTCACTTTGCCTCCACTTATTTCTCTCCCGATAAAATAATCCAGATTTACATCAGATAGTCGAGAGATTTTTATTGGAATACTTTTTCTAAAATAGGAGAAAAGAAGACATGCGATGGATGTCAATCCAATAATAGAGGGAACAAACATCATGGCTGCATACGAATTTAAATCAAGCCCCACTATATTTAATGCGATTAAGTTTGCCAGATTACTCACACCAATAGGAGCGCTCGCCCCTGTCGCTATTAAAGCCCCGGATAGAAGATATATGATTTTCTGATGATGCTTCAGGTTCAATATAGTCAGGATCTGAATAATGATGGGGGTAGTGATGAGAATACTGCCGTCATTGTTAAAAAAAAGGGTCATTAAAAAACAAAGCAAGTTAATGTACCAAAAGAGTTTAACACCTGAGCCGTTTGCTCTTGCCGCGATATTATAAGCTGCCCATTTAAATAACCCAATGCTCTCCAATACGATTGACATGACAATGGTTGATAGAATGGTTATGGCTGCCGGACTTACAATACCCACTATTTTGTAAATATCTTGCAGCCCAACGATTCCCGCGAGAAAGGTGATGGCCGCACCAATCCCGGACGGATATGACTCATTGATTCCAAATGGCCTCCAAATGATAAATAGTATAGTAACGAGGAAAACGGTAAACATAAACATTGCATTTCCATCAAACATTAAATTTCGCTCCAGTTTCCTGACTTGCCGTTAGAATCGACTTTTCGTCCCCTGGACGTTTTCCTGTAAATCTGAATCTAGGGCGATAAATTTTATTCTGGATAAATGTTTCGATGAATTCAGGCGGCCTAAGAAGAGAAAAAAGCATCCATCCTGCGAATAGAAAAATGAAGGCAAATACCAATCGCACTTCCCCCTTTCGCAATATGAGTTTCTTCTACTTTAATTTCTTCCAGCTGTTACAAAATCGGCGAGCCATACATTAAGATATTTGATTTTCCTTTGCGATTTGTATTTGATTTTCACCACCCTCCCCTTTGTCGTGTTCATTATTTTTTTAAACGCAATACTCTTTATTCTGCCATCGCTCTTCCTAATCTGTTCTTTCAAAGTATGATTTCTTTGCTTCCTCTTGCGTGGATCTTTCTGTTTCCGGTAATTTAGCGTAAAGGGCTGCTGTTCGGTTTTGTTCTCCTTGTGATTTTTCTCATTATGAGATGCGTCGGCAGATTCAACCTGACCGTCAACATGATTCCTTTTGCCATCTTTGTTGTTTGTGCTGTCGTCACTTTGTTCGACAATTGACCGGTCATCGACAAAACTAATAGTTTTGATGTGTTCTGTAAAGATGTTACTCATTTCTGAATTCATAATCAAAGTAATAAAATCCTCTGAAGAGGTATCACTAAGCACCCCTTGGATGCATTCCGGGCTTCCTCCGTTAACCCGCACCATGTGATACATCATCATTTGCAAAAGATGGTGGAAATTATCAGCTTCGAAATAGGAGCTCGTTTGATTATCTGCCTGATTCTCCATATCGGAATAATCCTTTGCATCATAAGAAAGCCTTTTAATATGGTCGATGTTATAATAGGTCACTTGTTCTCTATCATCCAATAAAACCAAGTAATCGCTTCCGACAAACAATACTCTACCTAAGCCAGACTCAGGACCTACATTGCCGATCCTAACTATCTTACCCTTCAAGGATTCGGCATCCTGGTGATTCAAATCCATTTCTATCATTGCCTCCCTTTACGTATCATTGTTAGTGACATTGCGATCATTTTTTATCGTTCTTGTTTTCATCTTTTTTTCCTTTCTCCTGCTGTTCTTTCTTCTCCTTATCTTGCTTTACTTCGTAACTAATGTTTTTGATATGAAAATTAAAAATAGTTACGACCTCATTCTTTGATACTAAAACTAAGCGGTCATCATAGTTTTCAGCCAATACCCCCTCCACTCTATCAGGGCCACGATTAATTTGTACCCAGCGGTTTTTCATTCCTTCCAATACTTGTTCAAATGTATCCACCTCCAAATATTGAGGCGCGACATAGTTCGGATCAACTGACGTAGCATTAGAATAGTCCTTTGCGTCCAGGCTAATGCTTTTAATATGATTGGCTTTGTAATAAATAACCCCCTCATCCTCACAATACAGAACCAGATGATCCGAGCTTATCTTTAATAACTTCCCGCATCTGGATTCAGGACCCACTCTACCGATTCTTACAGTTCTTCCAACCAACGAGTCCAATTTGGAAAGTTCCATTAGGATGATGTCCCCTCTCATTTGTTAATGGTAATTAAATGTACTGTATCTTACGTTGCCAGTGACTCTTTAGGACTGATGAAACCGCCTGTTCTTCAAAGTTTAGGCTTCTATAGAGCCTGTTAACCTTGTCCGCGCAATCCCTTTCCCGCTATATCCTTACATTTCAAAATATTGATCGTTAAGTTTTTTTGTATGTAATGATGCATGGACGGAGGGAAGTCAAGAATGTCTTAACGTTAAAAACTTTCTAATTAAACTTGCATAATCACGTAATATAACCTTACAATATTCCTATTATGATATATAACATTACAATAGTTGTTAAATATCATTCCTAACGCTGGAATAGGAGGGGAATAAAATGGGCTTTTTTGGATGGCTAGACTTTCGGGAAGGTGTTCCGCTTTGGTGGTCGTATCAACTGAACCGCCAAATTACGAAGTCAATTGAAGAAATATTCGAAGGAATCGCCAAAACACGTGTCACCTTGTTAACAGACTGGGCAAATGAACAATGGGCGTTTCTGGAAAACACCTCTTTAGAATTGCAGCGGATCCCAGAAGTAGACCGCAGTCAATATCTTGAAGACCGATTGCAAAAAGCGGTTTATTTTACAGAATTGTTTCTGTTAACCCCAGAGTGTATCGTTAGCGCCTCCACGTATACCAAGCATCGAGGCAGGTCATATTCAGGGGGGCAAACTCCTATTCTTAAACGAGCAATTGATCACATATTTCATACCCAAGAAAAAATGCTTTACGGGCCTTTTCTCGATCAAATCACCCTCGAAATCGGTCCGCGCACTTCCCAATTCCATGATGAAGTGACCCTGCTGTTTCTACAACCAATCATCCAGCATGGAAAGTTGAACTACATAGTAGCCGGCCGCATTCCAAATGATGTGTTGGGTGATTTAATACAGCGGGAAGCCGGACACGTATACCGCGATTCAGGGGATAATTACTTGTTTATGGCCAAGTCAAATTTTGACCCGGCGATTTCTCCAGGTACCGCCTTGTCCCGCAGCCGTTTTGAAGATCGAACGTTTACACTGGGGGAAAATCTTAAAGACGGGGTACATACCAAGCACTGGGGTGTTGTGAAAATTCGCAATCATACCGAATTTGAAATCCGTTTTACAGATCCGGCCACAAAGGAATTACACCCCGGTGTGATGAATACCATTCGGAATGGCGAAAATATTTTCGTCCACTTCCCCGGCTACTCTGACTACCGCCATGTCCCGGTAATTGGTAAAGGAATAACGTTTCAGATGCCCGGATCACCGGATATATGGGGGATGATGTGCGAGGCCGATTTGGAAGAGGTCTACAGGCGGCGCTCCATAAGCTGGCGATTAGGCAAAAGGTTCGCCACCTTAACCGCAATAGGAATTGCCCTGCATCAAGGATTAGTACTTTCTAATATATTGCCTTCCTGGGCTATTTTATTTATCGAAATACTATATGGGGTTCTTGCTGCGTATCTTTTTTATAAAAAAGGAGTCGTTCCTATAACATCCCGCTTGAACCATATGACACAAATCATCCGGCAAATTGCGGAGGGTGGTGGAGACCTTACCATCCGGTTAGACCATAGCACGCAGTCTAACGATGAAACGAGTGAATTGGGACGTTGGGTCAACAACCTCATTGATAGTTTGGATGAACTGATAAGCAAAGTAAAATCTGCCACGTTGGATGTGGAACAGACCAATGAGTCGTTGCGAGGAAAAACGATTCAAGTTGAAAAGGATTCCTTTACTGTGATTAAACGTATGGATGACATGCTAGAGGGTATGAGGCAGCAGTTAGAAGATGTACAACAAGCAATGCAACAGGTTGATCAGGTAAGTGACACTCTTCGAAGCGTAGAACAGTTATCACAGGAACAATTGTTCCATGCTCAGGATCAGGTAGAAAGCATTAATGTGAAAATGCAAGCGATTGTAGAGCGGGTACATGAGGCAATGGCATTGACCGCGAATTTCACTGAACACTCCAGCAATATCGGACGCATTGTAGATACCATTAACAATGTTGCAAACCAGACAAATTTACTGGCGTTAAATGCAACGATTGAAGCATCCAGAGCTGGCGAGTATGGGCGCGGATTCGCTGTTGTCGCTCAAGAAATTCGAAAACTCGCTGAACAAACCACTTCATCCACACAGGAAATAAGTCATACACTGGAAAAAATCAAGGTTGGTTCCCATTTAGTTCAGAAGGCAATTCAAGAGAGCAGTAAAGAGGTGGAAAAAGGGGCCAGCTACGTTCAAATGGTACAAGGAGTGCTGACCTCAATGTCCCAGTCCTCTGCTTCCCATCCAGACGTAACAGAACAGATCAGAAACATCATTGGCAATATCGCCAGTATAAACGAACAAAATGTCAAAACAGTGGGAAATGTGGATCAATCTACTGGAGAAATGGTAAATATGGTACAAGATGCACGTTTCGATTCAGAACAGAGTTCCTTGGTCATATTCAATCTTCGTCGCTTAGTAGATAAATTCAAACTTTCAACAAAATAACGTAAGGAGGTAACGGACGCGTTCTCTCTTTATATTTCATGTTTCTTGCTGAGTTAGGTAAGTACCTTTCGAGAGTGGCTGCGGTCGACGCCTCATGCGAAAGAAAGACAGCCATTCCCGAAAGGTCAAAGCTAGTCCTTTTCTTATAGCTAGTCCTTTTCTTATTATGAAAACGGTACATAAATGTTACATAAATATTCACTTGGAAAAAAGGAACACGGTAGTCTAAAATAAATCATGTGATATTTTTCACAAATATCGATATGTTTGTGGAGAAAAAGCATGGTTTAGTTCTGTACAGAAAGAAGGAAGCCTGTCATGGGTGCTTTATCAATTGGTGGTTTAATCATTCGGTTTTTGTTGGGCGGAGGATGCGTTGTCGTTTCTTCCCTTCTTGCTAAAAAAGCAGGGAGTAAAATAGGTGGGATTTTCGCCGCTTTTCCAGCTGTTTACTTAGCAGCTCTGCTTACGATTCATTTGGATTTTACAGGAAGTGAGCTTATCGCAAAATCCATTACGTTATCCAAAGGAGCACTTATCGGGATGTCGATTAATATCCTTTGTGCCATCGTAACAGGATATGTGTGCACAAGGGATGGCTGGAAACGAGGGCTGGCTTATTCGCTTTTTTGTTGGTTTTTCCTTTCAATGGTGACAGTATATTTATCCACTGCAGCTTAGGAGGCAATAGAATGAACAAGAAAGATTTATTTTTTCGCTTTTTACTTGGCGGCACAGCCGTTATGTTAAGTTATATCGTATCGTATTTAGTACCGTGGAAAATACTTGGGGGAATATTTGCCGCCTTTCCAGTTGTAATGGTCGTAGCCGTAATGATGATGGGCATCACAAGCGGGTCGAAAAAGGCGGCGCAAATTGCCCAAGGTTCCGTATATGGCATGATAGGATGTACGATTTGTGTCGTTTCCGTTCTTTTCTTTCTTTCTCTTAGCCATGTTTGGTGGATGAGCATACTTCTCGGGTTATTGCTCTGGTATGGAAGTGCGATTCTTATACTAAAAGTACGGGAGAAAATTAGAAACAGACGCACGGCCCCGGCCGGTACTTCATAGAATCAGAAAAATTGCCATGTTCCTGTATGAGAATAATGCTTCCAATAATCCACCCATGCATTTTTAAGTCCCTCTTGCACGTTGTTCAACTTCTTTAAATACTGACTTTGCTCGGTTGTCAAATTAACCCTCCCCTTCGTTTACTTACCCAAGAATGCTTAGTGTTTTACGCCCACTGATATTATTGCCACGAATTGATTTTTGACACACCATACATTTTTTTTGATCTCCGCTTCAGCACAATTCGTTGCCTCTCCATTGACATACCATGGTGTAGATACGTGCAAAAGGAGATGAAGAAATGTCACCCGCAACAAATCGCCCATTGACCGGCAGGATCAAAATAGATGTTCTAATTCCTGTTATCGAAAAGGATTTAAAAGTCCTCCCTTTTGTGATTGATGGAGTTAAAAAAAATGTGAAGCATCCTATTGGTGATATCATCATCGTTGCCCCCAACAACGGGAAGATTAAAAAATTGTGCAGGCAAAAGAAATGTACATTTGTTGATGAAAATTCTGTGCTGCCAATTACAAAAAAAAATATTCCTTATCGAACAAAGAAATGGGACCGGTCAGGCTGGCTTTTTCAACAACTTTTAAAATTAAGTGGGGATTCATTATGTTCCCAGAACTTCTATCTGGTCATTGATGCCGATACGGTTCTGATTCGCCCGCATATATTCAGACAAAATCAAAAGACCGTGTTTTATTGCAGAAATTGGAGCCGCGCCGAATATTTTAAGACCTACAAAAAGCTTTTGGGGAAAAGGGCTGGCTCACGCTTATCTTTTGTCACCCACTATATGCTATTCGAAAAGGCAAAAGTTTTGGAATTGAAACGAGCCATTGAAGCTAAACACAAAACAAACTGGTATCGCGCTATCATACGGAGTATCGACAAATCAAAGCAGGTAACCTTCTCAGAATTCGAAACGTATGGAAACTTTCTCTACGCAAAATATCCCGGCAAGTTAATTCAAAAGAAAGCGTTGAACAAAGGTATAAACAGGAACGTTGCAAAAATAACCCCTTTCAATGTAAAGCAATGGGCTAAAAAATACAGGTCAGTATCGTTACACGAACGGAGATGGTATTTCAAAAGAAAAGGGATCACAAAAAAGGGCGTAAATCTATGACACATTATCAAGTGGTATGGAGAGGCCCTGTACTTAGAGCGAGTGGTATTGGCATAGCGAGCAGGGAGTATGTGCTTGCGTTACATCGGCAGGGTGTTGATGTCAAAGTTGATACGAAAATGAAAAGGCCGATGAAAATAGGCAGCGGCCAGCTAAAAAAGTTAACATCCTTCATAAAAAAGTCGTAGAAAAAGTAATCCGGCTAAAAAAACAACGTGGATGATAACTTCAGGAGGAATGGTCTTGAAAATAGTATTACTATCCGGTGGTTCCGGAAAAAGACTCTGGCCGCTTTCAAATGAGATAAGATCAAAGATATTTCTGAAGTTATTACCAATAAAGAACGGCGGCAGAGAATCGATGATCCAGAGAGTTTGCAGACAATTGGATTCGGTAGGACTGCTTCCATCTACTTATATTATTACACATAAAAGCCAAATGAATATTACGAAAAACCACGTCGGCGACAGGATTCCAATCATCAGTGAACCTTTAAAAAGGGGAACCTTCACTGCTGTCGCTTTAGCCATCACGTATCTTCATTCAAAGATACATGCCGATCCTGAAGAAATGGTTTGTGTCCTTCCTGTCGACTTATTCGTCGAAACCGATTTTTTTGAGATAGTGGGTACGCTGCCCGATATCCTTGTTGAATCCCACGCCGATCTGGCTCTTCTCGGAACCACGCCTACGCACCCATCCAATCAGTTTGGTTATATTGTGCCTAAGAGCAACGGCGGCACCAACTATTATCCGGTGGAGCGATTCGTGGAAAAGCCTGTTGAAGGGAGAGCACGCAGCCTGATAAAAAAGAGGGCCCTGTGGAATTGCGGCGTTTTCGCCTTCCCGATTCGATTCATGCTTTCTTTCTTAAGGAGCAAAGGGCTACCTGTTGATTATGAGGAATTGCTCGCTGCGTATGAACATCTGCCTGAGTTAAGTTTTGACTATGAAGTCGTAGAAAAGACCCCTCGTTCCGTCGTGGTTCCCTACCATAAGGGCTGGAACGATCTCGGCAGCTGGAGTGCGTTGGCGGATTATCTTGACAGCAGCGTTATTGGTGCAGGAGAAATCTCCGATGACTCACAAAATACCCATATCATCAATGAGCTGTCCTGCCCTATTCATGTGATTGATGTACCTGATATTATCATAGCTGCCAGCCCGGATGGCATTCTTATTGCTAGCAAAAAAAATTCAAGCCGCATTAAGCAGATTCTCGATGACATGGAGCAAAAATAGACCAGAAAACCGGCTGAGAAAAAAAGAGCCCGGGAACCGATAGCATGGTAATGGATTCGAAGACGGAAAAAGACGCTCCATTGGAACGTCTACATACACTGGAGATGCTCTTCAACTGATTCGGGCTAAGGTTATTGAATAAGGGTACTCTCTCCAACAGTTCAATCATATGACCTCCATGAAGAGAATCAATCTCTCTGCTTTATGTTACGGATATCGAAGGTCTTATTCTCAATTGCCTCATATATATCCATGCAAAAGCGTCCAATACAAACCCGACCCGACAGCATTTTTTTAACACTCACTTTCCTATTTGCCTTGAGTACAGTATTCGCACCTGTTTGTCCATCAATCGTTTTGGCTGATATACTGTCTCCAGCTTCAAGTTTTGAACCCCGACAAACAGCAGACTCGTGATTGAAAATAATGTTTTTTGCAGAGTACAAATCACTAAGGAGTACTCCTTCGCGCTGAATCAAAATATCGCCATTCGACTTTAGCTCACTGTTATGGCATTGGTTAATGTAAATTTGTACTTTTTCCTCTTGCATACGAGCGACTTCTTGATGTGTATCACGAAGCAATACTAAAAAACTTTGGATCAAACTATCCGTAGCCGTTTCCAACAATTTGGTCGGTTGAAAGAAAACCTCGGACATCTCTTTCAACTTCTGGTACTCTTCATTTTTAAGATGTTGAATATTTGCAATGACAGACAACAGTTCTCTAATGGTGGTTGGTATTTCTTTAAACTTATTTTCCATCAGCAATAGTACAATTTGCCCAAACCGAATGGTTTGTTTTCTTAACTCAAGGGCTTGTACAAGCACCTTGGAAGCCAGCAAAAGTTTTTCGAATAGCTCACTTAGCGTTTTTGAGGTATTATATAATCGATTGAACATAACACCAAAATATCCGGAGTAAAGCTTGCTTCCGATCACGTTTCCTCTAACATGAATACTTCCTGTAGCTGTAACAGTAGCGTTATATATATTGCCATAGACATACACATTCCCTAATGATTCAATAATCATATGATCCGTTACATTACCGTAAACAATAACGTCACCAGAGAAGACGATATTTCCTGTCTCGATGTCCACGTTTCCAGAGACGATAAAGGCTGTCGATATATCAAACGTTTTGATTCTACTACCAGTAATTCTTGGTCTTCCCTCTTTTAATGCAATGATTTCTCCATCAGCGGTTAGTTCAACATTTGATTTTGCTACAATAAATATATCTTTGGGCGCAGGAGGAATGATTACATCACCATAAACATCATATCCAGGAACACCTTCGACTAATGGTATTTTCTTTGCAATGATTTCTCCCTTTTTAACGGAAGGAATTTGCATGTGATTGCGAAAATCAACTGAACCACCGACTTCAAAAAATTGGCTCTCTACTTGTTGTGAAAAGTATATCTCCAATTGTGCATCTTTTCCCGGCACTGCCGCTTTTCCTTTAGCTACAACGATGGGTT
Source organism: Aneurinibacillus terranovensis DSM 18919 (assembly GCF_000430625.1). Classification (GTDB taxonomy): domain Bacteria; phylum Bacillota; class Bacilli; order Aneurinibacillales; family Aneurinibacillaceae; genus Aneurinibacillus_B; species Aneurinibacillus_B terranovensis. Next base: position 11,717 of record NZ_AUMJ01000058.1, on the reverse strand, counting down.
TGTACGTAGGAGAAATCAACTCTTGTTGAATGGATGCAAGATCAAGATTCGATTTTATTGATTTTTGCTCAAGTATTGAAGCAACATCGGTTAAATGAACAGTCTCTAACACGATGTTCCTATCCTCTTCAGCCATAATGATGATCTTAGATACAGGCTCTGTATTCATAAGTTTCCAACCAAACCGTTCTTTCGATCTCAAATGAAAATATGCATGCAATTTATCATTTGAGACTATGATTTCAAACAAGGGCTTTTCTTCAATCTCCCAGCTAATGCGATCAGCCGATGTGATCGTAGATTCAGAAACAATTTCAGTGTCATTGATTTTTAGCTTTACTGGTGCTATAGAACTAATAACAGGTAATTTTCCCCCGTCAACAGGATCTTGAATGATAATCCTGCGGTCTTTCACTTGTATCCATCCATCTTGTTTTCGTGGCAATCCGTCGATATTCTCTTTTTTTCCGTATATTGGTTTATCAATGAAATCAACATCAAGTTCGCTAAGATCTAACTGCTTGATTAAAAGTGTCAATTCATGTTCTGTCATCTGCTTCGTCACAGTAAACACCTCCCAACTGGTAAAACGTAAAAGTAATCATACTATTCAATCAATTCACAGCATTAGAAACTGATTCAAGGAATTGTTCACATCATTCGCTCAAGATTCGTCGTTTCCGCAATAATCTGGTGGCCTTTACTTGTTAATAAAGTCCTGTAAAGAAATCGAATACCTGCGTGATCTTCTGCAATCATAATTTTTGCGATATTCCCCTCCCCTTGAAAAATAAAAACATCACCCATTGGATGATGTTTAAAAGCACCCAATTCGGCGGCTTGGCTACCATAGAACAAGAGTTCCGTAGGTCCACAGCTTTGCGTCCCTTCCTTTCGAAAGGTTTGCCATTATCGTATGAGAGAATATTTTCTTGGTTCAGGTCTTTAGAACTAAGTAAAACAATTACAAAACGCTTATTTACATAGGATGTAAGCCTTATTATATTCACAAAACGCAAACTTTTCAATAGTTTATTACGAAATCGTGACTTATTTCTTTCTTTATTGACAAAAATATACTTTCAAAAACAAGAATTTATGATATATTATCTATTGTGGAAAAATTTGACGTGAAAGGTTGTGAACAAATGTCGTTTCAAGAACGCTTGCGACTAGCGAGAAAGCAGAAAAGAATGACAATGGAACAAATTGCTGAAAAAATTGGCGTAGCCAAAAGTACCTATGCCAGTTATGAATTAAAATATCGAGAACCCAATATCGCCACGATACAATCTCTGGCATCGGTCCTGCAAGTATCCACGGATTATTTATTAGGAATCATAAACGATCCGAGCATTCTTGAAACGAATGCCAAGCTATTATTACAAAATCGACAACTTCATTGGGATGGAATTAAGTTAGAGGAAGATGAACTGAAATCGATTCGAGACTTTTTAGAGTATGTAGTTCTAGAAAGAGTTGGAAATAATTCCTGAAAACATACGACGGAAAAACTGTGTGGATCGGTTTATTCTTTTTTACTGGCTTTCCACAAGGTATAATGAATGTCGATCCCTCAAAGTCAAGAAATAGCAGCGGGGCCGGGGTCGGACTTGCTATCGTGCACGATATTGTGACATGAGCAAGTGGACGGGTCTGGGCAACTATGAAAATATGTCAATAACCATTCATATTCAATTCAGGTAAGGCTTCATTCTTCCGCAAGATATCCAAAAAAACCTCCGTGGCTTTCGTATGAAATTGTGTGGCTTGCGTGATTAACGAAAATTTACGGGAAACGGGAATTCCATTTATTTTTAGAACCTTTAATGTGCCCAGTGAGATTTCTTTACGAACAGCCCAATGTGAAAGTAGCGTTATACCTAAACCCGCTTCTACAGATTCTTTAATGATTTGAGTACTGCCAAATTCCATGATGTTATGCGGATGAAGTTGGAATTTGGCAAACATTTTTTCGGTTGCCTCTCGTGTCCCCGAACCTTCTTCTCGGACAATCCATGTTTCTTCACATAATTCGGATATTTGTATTTCCTTTCGATTTGCATATCGATGGTTGGCTGAGATAATGATAAACATGAGATCCTCTGCAAATGATTCAATATGTAGGCTCTTATGTTTAAAGTCCCCTTCTACAATTCCAATATCCAATTGATGACTGGCAACCAGTTCCGCGATTTCTTTTGTATTGCCAATGGTAATGGTTGGCTTTATCAATGGATATTGCTCGCGCAAGTGTGCAATGATGTGGGGAAGTACATATTCTCCATATGTATAACTTGCCCCTATGGATAAATTCCCACTGGCCGTATGCATTAAATCATCCACTAGGCACTGCATTCGGGTATAGAGTCCCAATATTTCTTTTGCGTGATGGTACACGATTTCTCCTGCTTTGTTTAATCGTACATATTTATTGTTTCGTTCCAAAAGTTTCGTCCCAACCATTCGTTCAAGTGTTTGAATGTATTGACTGACTGCAGGTTGGGTCATGTGCAATTCTTCTGCCGCACGTGTGAAGTTTTCCTTTTCTGCTACGGTAACAAAAACAAGCAACGATTGATCCAATATGACTCCCCCCGATTTTAAAGATACCCAGTATTTATTATACCTATTTACTTATCATTATCATCATAATGATTTATTTTCGTTATTCTAATATGCGCATTATGATGGAAATGTAAAGAATAACGGAGGTGGCGAAATGGCGACTCAAGTAAAAAACACCGTGCCATTGTCAGATGGGTCCAAAATATCAAAGGATGAACTAAACCAGTTAAACAAAGCTTCATCGTTTGGATTATGGATAGGCGGAATTGCCTTTACGTTTGTCATTGCTTTAATGGGTTATGGGTTAGCAAAAGTGCCAGGTTTTGATCATGTTGGTCAACTCGCGTCTGCGATCATTATTGCTGTTGTGTATCGTCAAATATGGGGATATCCAGAATCCATACGTCCTGGGATTCAATTCTCGGCAAAAAAATTATTACGGCTTGCCATTATCTTGTTTGGTTTAAAGCTAAATATCGACATTGTTTTTCATCAGGGACTTGGTTTGCTTTTACGTGATGTCGGAACGATTGTTTTCTCCATTTTTCTAACGGTATTATTAGCAAAATGGTTAAGAGCGGATTCGTCCTTATCCCTTCTTCTAGGAATCGGTACAGGGGTTTGCGGTGCGGCTGCCATTGCGGCAGTATCCCCCATTCTAAAAGCTAAAGATGAAGATACAGCGATTGGAGCGGGGATTATTGCTTTGGTAGGTACTGTATTTGCCATCGCATATACCATTTTAAGACCTTTCATAGACTTAACGGGCATTCAATACGGCATCTGGTCAGGTGTAAGCTTACATGAGATTGCGCACGTTGCATTAGCGGCGGCTCCTGCTGGTCAAGACGCTCTGGCAATTGGCTTATTGGCAAAATTGGGGCGGGTCTTCCTGCTTGTTCCACTCAGTTTTATCTTGATGTATTGGATGAAACGTAGAGGGAAATTACAATCTGACACAAAAATCGAGTTCCCTTGGTTCTTGATTGGGTTTATCGTAATGAGTTTCTTCGGAAGCTATGTTCTTGGCAAGCATCTATTCGTTTCGAAGACTGTTATGAACAATGTAGCGAATTTTACATCATTTGTTTTAACCATGGCTATGGTGGGACTCGGGTTGAATGTAAGCCTTAAAGATCTCCGAACGAAAGCATTGCGACCACTTATTGCCATGTCGATTACATCAATCGTTCTTTCCTTCTTAACGTTTGTTGCCATGTAATTGGATTTTATACAACTAATGAGAGGGTGGTTATGAATGAAAAGACTTTTATTTGCAACTGACGGTTCGGAATACTCCGAACATGCGGCACGAATGACAGGGGAATTTTTAGATGCTTGGTCTGAAGCCACTGCTGTTGTTTTATACGTCACTGCAAAAGAAAATTATGCGTATGACTTAGTGCCTAATGCAGTCGATCGCTATGAAGAACACCTCGTGCAGCAAATTCAAAACGAGGTTGTGGAACACTTGTTTTCCAAGTGGCAAAATCGTGTTCAATTCTTGCATCGCACGGGTCATCCGAGTATAACAATCTGTGAGGTTGCCAAAGAAGAGCAGGCAGATTTGATAATCGTGGGAAGTCATGGGAGAGGTATTGTTGATCGGGCCTTATTAGGCAGTGTTGCACACGGTGTCTTGCACCGCTCTCATATCCCCGTCCTTGTTGTTAGGAAGTGAACTACCCCCCACTTAGCTAACGCTTGAAGTGGGGGCTTCTCAAGTAATATCAGCCAACGCAGATAAATTGATTGAGCTAACCCCGTTGTTCCAACGGTTAGTAGAAATCGTTTGTACGTTGGAATGGTCATAGTAAGCTTGGTTTTCGCCTATGACCAAAGTGACGGTGCAAACATTTTACATGGCAACACATGATTTGCCACCACCCCATATGTTTGATTGTCAAAGAACACGCACAAGATTCTTACTTGCCGAACCATTATCGCCAAACGCCTTTTTGATTCTGGTCACCAATCCTTCGGATGTCATGGCACAAGTTGCACTTCATGAAAGTGGTTTTGCCCCTGAAAAAGTGATCGGACTTAGAGGCGTTTTGGTGGCGGAGAAATCGTAAACCTGCTGAAAACAGGAAATGCCTATTATGCTCCTGGCTCATCGATCGTATCTATGATGGAAGCCATTTTGCTTGATGAAAAACGAATTATGCCTGTTTCCGCATTTGTAAAAGGCAATATGGAGTAGATGGCTTGTTCTAGGTGTCCCTGTAGTACTTGGTGCAAAAGGGGTTGAACAAGTGCTTGAGATTCAATTAACGGAAGAAGAACATAAAGCGCTCATGAAATCGGCAGAGGGGGTTAAACGATTACTTAAATAAATGTAATGTAGTTTACTGTTTTACCATCACTTATGATACGGTTCACCGCAACGCCACAAGGGGCAAACAATCAAATTCTATCAAGATTGTTATTTAGCGATTATAACATTAAAAAATGACCACCCAAAACTCGACAAAAGCAACAATGGGCGGTCGCTTCTTTATATACGTAATTGGGGTAAAAAAGTGCGACAATAACCTTCTATTTATATGTTTTAAACAAACTTCAAAGGTTTTATAGATGGTTTTTTGATACTTCCGTTTACTTCTTTTCGCCCTTTAAGGGCTTCTACACTCAAAAGCATTTCATTGGGAAAATTCAAAATAAATTAAATTGAAGAATGGTTTTTAACAACAGCCAAAGGGGAAACGGGAAACTTTCCAAACACCTATGATTGTTAATAATCCCCTTTGCTGTCATTACCAGAAACAGCTTCAAACCAACAAATGAAATTTCGGAACAAAAAAATACTATAAAGCCCTACAGGGCGACTAAAAGTAAAATGACGTATTAAAAACATTCATTGAAACTTTTGAATACAACTTCTGATATCTGTTTTTCATATTTAAGAGAAGGTTATTGTTGCACTTTTTATGATAATGAAATCGTTTAATATAATTTAGTAAAAATAGAACCTATCGGATAGGTTCTTAAAATGTTATGGAATCAAATGTATCTTTTTTTCTTCTGCAACAGTCTCTTCTTTTACTTTTACATCAGCGTTTGCTTGTTTCTTTTTTCTTTTATTTTCCTTAATTGCCTTTATTATTCCTTTTGTATCTCCAAAAACATCTTGTAATACAACACTTCCAAGTGCTTTTTCTATGTTATCAATCCTAATTCCAGTTGCCTTTATACCCGCTTTTTTCAGCTTCATGGCTCTTTGTTCTGCGGCCGTTAACACTTCGCTGGACATTTCTGGAATACGATAGAAAGTTACGGTGAAATGATATTCCTCATTTGCGATTTGCTCTTTCGCTTTTTCCATGAGGTGTGTTGGAACTTGTTTCTGATGGACTTTTTGAATGAGTCCAAGTGCAGTAAACATATTCAATAACCTACTAACGGTTGAATGGTCTTTTTTGATTCCTTGTTCTTCAAATTTTTCAGCTATATGCCGTGAAGAAGCGAAGAAGATGCTTTCGTTATCTACTGCTTCTCTTTCTGTCGAAATGTTAGCAAGCCCGATGGCGTTCATTTCCTGTAGGAGATATAGATGCTTCTTAATGAACTTAAATAAACCAGGGTATCTCATAGCCATTTCTTCGTCAACATTTTGTATTTCTATGATATTGTCCGCATATTTAATCTTTTGTTTGTTCATCCATTCTCCCTCTTTCACATTTATTTTAGCCATTTCACATAGCTTATTGAGTGCTTTATAATAATGGATGTTGTAGATGATTTGCATAATATCTATAATGTCGAATACGTAGCCATCTGTATTTTCTTTATTTCTTGTAAAGTATCTCCAATTACCGTGTTCATCGAAATTAACAGAAGCGATATTACTCTTAAGAATTGGACATTTGAAGTTTTTCCCGATACCTACCTCGATGCCAAGGAAATTGAGAAGATTTATTTTTCGGAACCATTTAATGGCGTATTCGTAGGATTCAACATTTATATCTAACGCAATTTTGTTTATAATAGTAGTGTAGTTTTCTTTATGGTAATCTACGAATTGATTTTCATTTTTAAGTGCTTTCGCCCAAAGCACTTTTTCTTTTGCGGAAGAGTCCTTGTTATAAACCAGTTTTTGATTCTGATTTTCTAACATTCTATTATGTTTTTCCATTTCTTTCTCGTATTTTGCGGGATTATCTACTTTTAATTTCTCCATTCTTCTTTCCCAATCAGCTTTTCTTTCTTCATAAGTCATAGCGTTGTAATCAAGAAATAACTCTTTGTATCCCATTATCTTTTTACCTCCTTCAAAATTCTGATTTTGCTTGGTTTGTTCGTATAATCTCTTTCTTCTCGGATAAAACCATGCTCTTGCAGTTCTGCTACGTAGCGAATAACTGTTTCTCTTCTAATCCCAAGTTCCTGTGCAATCTCTTTTTTCTCTTTGTTTACAACTCCGTTTTCTTGCTTTTCTTGTAAGTAGAGAAGCAAGAGCCTTTCAGCTACGGAAATCTTTTTGTTGGTCAGAATATCTATCATTCTATTAATCCTCCTTTTGAATTTTTATATCATATACAGTTGTGTTACTTTTTATAACACAAGCAAACAAAAAATTGGGTTTATATGGTCATAGGAAAATAAATGAGAAAGGAATAAATGTTTCTTATGGGAGCTAAATGATTAGAACCGAGGTAGAATAAAAAAGAAGAGCGATGGTTCAACTGTTTCCATTTTAGTTAGACAAGAATCCAAATTGAATAGCAATTGTGTCGAATCACGTCTTACCATCCTAAAAAAAGAAAAAAACCTACTCACGATTTGGTCGAGTAGGCAAAAACAGAATGATTAAATATAGATGAACGTACTGATTGTAACGGAACTACCCCGTTATACTCTGTTGTCAATATACTTATTTAGGAGTTCTTTGAAAACTCTCATGTTCAGTGAGCTACGCTCGCTAACTTCCCTTATGGGAAATTTATCAAGCAATTTTTTTGTGTCCTCATATATATTAGCAAACTCGTTTGAGTTCTCCGTAGTTATATGTTCTTCACGTTCGGAAAAAGCACGGAAATCATAATCATTTACAATAGTTTTTATTTGTATCCAATCTAATCCACATACTTCTATGATTCTATTAAGCGGAAGATAATGAATACATTTCGTTGCAATTTCTACCCTTATTTCCCTATCGGGGTCAAAATCTTTAGATGGAAAGAATGCTCTAAATGCATCTGTCGTGGGCTTGTTTTTTTCAGACTCCAATCGAATCTTGTCTATCTGGTTTTTATAATCCTTTTTCACAAAATCCCCTCCGTTATACAAATCAAGTCCACCCCAAAACCACTGAGAACTCCATAACATCGAAATTGGCATAGCAGAAGATCTTCAACCAACATCCTATAAAACAGCTTGATTTTATTGAGAATTAAAGTGATTGACTGATATGTTTGTCAATGTATTCGTTCATCAATGATTTGATTTCCTTTAGTGGGAGCCTTGCACAATCGTATATCGTTTCCAGTGCATACGGAAAACATCCCGTTCCGTACAATCCGTTTTGCTTCCTCGTAACCACCTTCTACATACGCTCGTTGGTAGTCATCCATGTCATTTGTTATAACCCTTTTGTTTTCGCACTCTTCTATGATTTGGAATGGATAGCGATTTGCAAGCTCATTGACTTCATCCCAGGTGATTCCACAAACTCCAACGACATCTTTCAATGAAAGATGATGAAAGCTTTTTTCTGCAATCTCCAATCGGTCTGCTATTGGGAGCCTTTTTATATACACTTGTAATGCTTTTTTAAAGCCTTCTGTATGCCCCGCAAGATATCCAGCCCTGTACTCGTATGTGTCTTTATAATCGTCCGTCATACGCTACACTCCTACAGGTTTAGATTGATATAAATTCTGTCTAATTCCTCTTGTTCGATTCCGATATAAGCGAGAACTTGTTTAGGGCTGGAATGATTGAGTAGACGCATAAGATAATAAATATCGGTTCCACGTTTATATAGATGGTAGGAAAATGTCTTTCGCATCCCATGACTCCCGAAATTTATATATGATAACCCACAGGCATCGAGAGCTTGTTTTAAGATTTGCACGGCACGTTGGCGGGTGATGGGTTTCTCGTCACCTTGTCGGCTAATAAATACATAATCGTCCAGTTCAGGTGTGTACTCATGCAAATATGCGTTTATTGCCTTTTTCAAATTTTGACTCACAGCAAATTCTTTACGCTTACCCGTTTTTATTTCTTTGAGTACGATATGGTCTTTTGCTTTTTTTCCGTCTGATATATCTTGAACTTTGAGTTTCAGAATGTCTGATATACGCAAAGCCGATGAAATCCCCGTCATAAATAACAAGTAGTTTCTCTTGTTCTCCTGAACATTGAGAAAATATTCCTTCATTTCATCAATATCCTTTACATCTTTTAATGGATAGGTCATTTCCAAAGTGCATTTCCTCCTTCTTTTGAGTTTTCCATAATGTAGTTATTTTGCAATTCTGTAAAACTAATAATGGAAGAAATTAAGAAACTATCATAAACCCTGATTTCATAGGGTTTTAAGTTTACCAATCCAACATTGTGTAAAACTCGTTAGTACCTGTTCCCAATTTTCTCAATCGCTTTATCAATCTTCTCGATTATCGTTTGTTTCATAACGACTGTGGTGTTTGGATGCAATACTGACCGTTTCCTTTTCCGCTTCAATTTCAACTCAATCACTCCTTTCGCATAGTCTTTTTTCTAAAAGAAAACAAACACTTAAACCAGCTTCTTCAAAGTCAGCTTCCGTATAGTTTCTTGTTCCCAAAAGTTGATTTGTTCCTTACCCAATACAACATGTACATTTTTTAGCGTTTGATAATAATTCAACTTCCATCTACCGCATTTGCAACTTTAGCGATGTCCGTTTTGCTCACAAAACTTGACTCCATCATTGAAGCCCCTTTGATAATCTTTCTTGCACTTTTGTTCGAGATATTCGATATAAGAAAGCATCATATCAAACCCCTTTTCATTCCAATGATTGCGGATGTATTCATCATGACTATGATTTGAAAAATCACAAATGGCATCAATTAGCTCGTATAGACTTTCATCTGGTAGAATTTCAAGCATCCGCTTAAATCCGACCTGGTACATCAGCATTAAAAGTGCTTTTATGCGTTCACTGTCGTCATTGGCAGGGGCAAACAAAAATCCATCGAAGCATTCCCATTTCCCTTCTCCTGGTATATGTGCTTGGAATTGTCCATAATTGATGGGTTGTGGTTCTCTTCTCGGAATCAATGGTTCATTCATTCAATATACGCCTCCATAACTATTCTAACTCCCGTTTTAATTTAGCGATTGCTTCCAACAGTCTCTCCAACGCTTTACAAGTTGCTCCTTTGCTAATCCTCGCTTGCGGGAACGGAGCTTTATCATGCAGTATTTTTTCATTCACGCTTAGTTCTCCTTCTTCCATTGATGTTTGCAATAGGGGCATTGAAACGCTACGCTATCTGCTCCGATATACGGTGCTATGATAATCTTCTTGCTCCAATGGGTTCCTGCATAATGTTCCTTTAATTCGTCAGGTATCTCTTCACCCGTCAAATTTGCATTACATTTCGGACATCGTTCTTCTTTTTTATTCATTGTCATCCCCCTCTTCCAAGAACTCTTTCCATTCTTCTTCTGTCAGGTCGCCTGGTATTCGACCCGTTTTGTTGCAGAAGTCTAACAGCCTGCGTACCTTAACACGGTACTTGTTCAGATTCGGAATACTGTAAACACCAGTTGGAAAAGCATCCTCAAATACTTTTAAATCGTCTTTCAATTCATCTTCGGTTATCTTGATAAGTGAAAAACCTCTTTTATTCCTTTCTTCTCGTCTCATTCTTAGATGTTTTTTAGTTCTTCTGGCATCATAGCTTTAAATATCAGTCGTCTCGACATGGTATACAGTGCCTTTGCTACATCATCAATTCTGTCATCATCATGATGGTCTTTTAGGAACCGAGCTACCACTTCTCTTGATGATTCCCTCGATAGGTAGAACGGTTCCATTACTCCAGTTTTCAACGCTATATCGAGCGAAAGTTCTGCTGTTTCGAGCCGATAACTCGTTCCGCCCTCTCCTCTGTGGTGTTCAATTTGACGCTCCAATTCTTCAACAAATACTGTAAAGTCAGTCATGATTCAGTCGCTCCCTCAATCTTTGCCGTTTTATTTCAAACTCTTTATAAACTAAAATGTCTACCGCTTCTCTCCGTTTCGACTTGTTTCATTACAATTAACGCTTTCTCTTTTCGGTTTTCACTTATGGTATAGACTGAAATTGAAGCAATGATGATTATGAATACAACGGCTAATCCACTTACCAGAAGTAATAAATCCATAAATCCTCACAAACCTTTCTCTCCATTGACTTTGGTCAATTAAAAATAAAAAAATCCTATATGCAATAATTGTTTCTTTTTTTAAAACAATTTGCACATAGGATTTTATTCTGTTATTTATTCTTATCTCCAACAGAACCCACACAGTAGATTATTTTATTCTATAATAATCTGACACTTTAATCGTACCTAAAATTGAAACCCGTTGCAAGTTATCAATGACATAGATGTTAGCCTGCAAATTTCTTACAAATCCCTTACAATTTCTTCATCAAGTATGGTTTTTCTTTCTTTCCAATCAGGCATTATCGCATATAGAAAATCATAAAATTTGTGGTCATGATTTTTATGTAAAAAATGGGCTAACTCATGTAAAACAACATAGTCGATACAATATTTTGGAGCTTTGATAAGTTCAAAATTAAGAAGGATTTTATTTGAATCCTTTAAACACGAACCCTACAATGAACCCATAAGGTGAGACACAAGGAGGCGATAAATAAGTTATACTGAGGACATGGAGAAACGAAATCGATATACGGCAGAATTTAAGACGAAGGTCGTACTGGAAGTGCTGAGGGAAGAGCAGACGGTGAATGAAATTGCCGGGAAGTATGAAATCAGTCCGGTGATGTTGAGCCGGTGGAAAGGAGAATTTTTGGAGCGAGCCTCCATGGTGTTCGGACGGGAAAGCAAGGCAGCTGAAAAGATGAAAAGGAGCTATGAGGAGAAGCAGGAACAATTGGAGAAGCTGGTCGGCCAACTGACGCTGGAAGTCAATTG
>NZ_AUMJ01000057.1 GCF_000430625.1 Aneurinibacillus terranovensis DSM 18919 | reverse complement strand
TAAGTGGATTCGCAGACGACTGCGAATGTGCTTGTGGAAACAATGGAAGCTTCCCCGCACAAAAGTAAAAAGGCTCATCGCTTTAGGAGTCCCTAAAGGAAAAGCCTATGAATGGGGAAATTCCCGTAAGGGATACTGGCGTATCTCCAAAAGTCCTGTATTGCATAGAACGTTGGATAAACGATTCTTCGAATCGTGTCAACTGAAAAGCCTGGCAGAACGATATCACTCTTTACGGAGTACTTAATGAACCGCCGTATACCGAACGGTACGTACGGTGGTGTGAGAGGTCGGGGGCTCATTGCCCCCTCCTACTCGATTATTACGTGTCGAATAAATGGTGAAAAAATATTTCATAAATGAAATTTTCTTTCATTTATGAAATATAGGATTTGAAAGCTATCTGGCCGGCTTTTTTTTTATAAATAGATAAAAAAATTAAAGATTTAGTTTCAAAAATGAAAGATTCCAAAAAAATAACTAATATAGAATAGTAAGAAAAACTAGAAAAAAGGTTGGCATGACTTTTGCAAATGATAAAGAAGGAGCAGCATAGCAATCAAATAGGTGAGGTGAAGAATATGACGCGTTATGAATACGGTGGCGACGAATTTGTCTTTGTCGAATTAGCGGAAGATATGAATTTGGAATCTAACTTTCGCGGAATGGCCATTACGCGAAAATTAAGGGAAAAAGCTTTAGATGGCATTTTAGATATTTGTCCTTCCAACGCTTCTTATATGATTCGGGTGGATCCGGATGTTTTATCTCCTGATCAATTGATTCAGGTGTTAAAAGAAATCGAAGCGTCTGTTTCGGATTTGGAAGGTATTGAAATTTCTTCGCGTATCGTCGATGTTCCAATTCTATTTGAAGATCCGTGGACCCATGAGGCGTTGATGAAGTTTCGTGATCGTCATCAAGATCCAACGGTTACTGATATTGAATATGCGGCCCGGATTAACGGTTATGCATCGAAAGAAGATTTTATTCGAGCGATTACCGATTATCCGTTCCTTGTTTCGATGATTGGTTTTGTTCCAGGGCTTCCTTTTTGTTTCCAGATGGTGAATCGTGAACAACAACTCGAGGTGCCGAAATATGTCCGTCCGCGAACCTTCACACCGGAGCGTGCTTTTGGATTTGGAGGAGCTTTTGCTTGTATCTATCCGGTACAGGGAGCAGGAGGATATCAATTGTTTGGTGTGGCGGCTGCGCCTGTTTTCGACCGGGATCAAAGACTGCCGGATTTCGTCCAAACAATGGTATTCCCACGCCAAGGCGATATTTTCCGTTACCGGGCCATTGATATGGATGAATATGAACAAATTCAAAAAGAAGTAGCTGCCGGAACCTTCCGTTATCGAACAAAGGAGATATGTTACACACCGCAAGAAGTCATGGACGATCCAAAAAAATTTTCCGGATATGTGTTAGGGAGGTTATACCATGATTAAAGTATTGAAACCCGGACTTCAAACGACGGTGCAGGATCGAGGAAGGATCGGCTATTACGAGATCGGAATGCCTCCGTCAGGAGCCATGGATCAGTATTCGTATACAATTGCAAATCTTTTGGTCGGGAATCCGGAGGGGACTGCGGCATTAGAAATCACTTACATGGGACCTGAATTAGCTTTCGAACAAGATGCGGTGATTGCTATTACAGGAGGAGAAATTCCCCCGAAAATCAATGGTGTTGCTTGTCCATTGTGGCAAACGCTAGAGATGAAAGCAGGGGATGTTCTTTCGTTTGATTTCGTCAAATCCGGTGCACGTGTCTACCTGGCAATAGCTGGGGGGATTAGTGTAGAGCCAATCATGGGTTCCCGATCTACCTATACACTTTGCGGGATCGGCGGATTCGAAGGGCGGGCTTTAAAAGAAGGAGATGTCCTCCAAATTGGAAACGATTCTCCAGTACCTATTGCAGTTGGAACATCTATTCCTTTTGAGTTTATTCCGAAATTCTCAAAAAATCACGAAATTCGTGTCGTGCTGGGGCTTTGTAGCTATCGCTTGACAGAGGAAAGTAAAGATCGCTTTCTCACCCTTGAGTGGACGGTTACCCCGGAAGCGAACCGTGTGGGTTATCGCTTTAAAGGGGAACGTTTACATTTTGTTCCCCGCGAGCAACCTTTCGGGGCCGGAAGCAATCCGTCCAACGTGGTCGATTTAGGTTATCCTATCGGTTCTATACAAGTGCCGGACGGAGTGGAACCAATCGCTCTTCTCAATGATGCAGTAACAGGCGGTGGGTACGCTACGATTGCGACAATCATTAGTACGGATTTAAATCGTATGGCACAAGTCAAAACGAATGATAAAGTTCGTTTTGTTTCGGTAACGTTGGAAGAAGCGCTAAGAGCTCGACATGATACGAAAGAAAAGATTTCTAAAATTAAAAGCATTATTATGAATGCGTAAAGGAGAAAATGTCATGGCAAACCAATCTATCATTTCCCCGGTTCCCGGAGTCTTTTATCGTAAACCGAGTCCGGATCAGCCGGAGTTCGTCGTTGAAGGACAAGAAGTAAAAGCGGGAGACACTATCGGTCTTATTGAGGTCATGAAAAACTTTTATGAGGTTAAAGCGGAACACGATGGGATTGTAGAACGCTTTTCTGTAGACTCGGAAGATATCGTTGACGCGGGTCAGGAAATCGCAATCGTAGTTTTGAAATAAATCAAATGGAGGAATCATATTGAGTTACTTTAAGAAAATTCTGATTGCCAATCGCGGTGAAATCGCTCGCCGTATTATTCGTACGTGTAAACGCCTTGGCATTGAAACGGTAGCGGTCTATTCAGAAGCGGATGCCTTAGCTCCTTTTGTCGACGAAGCCGATGAAGCACTTTGCATAGGACCTGCTCAAGCGAAAAAAAGTTATCTTGATGTAGAAAAAGTAATCGAAGCAATAAAACAAACGGGAGCTTCGGCGGTACATCCAGGGTATGGCTTTCTATCCGAAAATGCAGTTTTTGCCCGGCGTTGTGAGCAAGAAGGAATTACTTTCATTGGACCCGATGCTCGAATCATCGAATTAATGGGGAGTAAAATTGAATCCCGCCGTCAGATGCAACAAGCCGGGGTTCCTGTCGTTCCGGGTTGGGACGGTTCACTTGAGTCGGTAGAAGAAGCCTTACAAATTGCTGAAAATCTTGGTTATCCATTGATGCTAAAAGCCAGTGCCGGTGGCGGTGGGATAGGCATGCAACTGGTGCATGATGCGGAAGAACTTAGAAAAGTATATGCCACCACGAAACAGAGGGCGGTTTCGTCCTTCGGGGATGGGACACTCTTTTTGGAAAAGTGGATTTCTAATCCCCGGCATATTGAAGTGCAAATTGCTGGAGATTATGAGGGAAATGCCATTCATTTATTTGAGCGAGAGTGTTCCGTGCAACGGCGGAATCAAAAAGTACTAGAGGAGAGCCCTTCTCCATTCCTTGATGAAGAAACGCGCCAAAAATTATTGGAAACGGCAATTCGTGGTGTAAAACAGATTGGATATACAACGGTAGGAACCATGGAGTTTATTTTCGACGACCAAAAGAATTTCTATTTCCTGGAGATGAATACCCGATTACAGGTAGAACATCCGGTGACCGAGGAAATTACCGGTATTGATTTAGTCGAACTTCAGATGCAACTGGCAGCCGGGCAGCCTTTGCCCTATCAACAAGACGACATTCGTTGTACGGGTCATTCCATTGAGTGTCGATTGTATGCGGAAGATCCTAAAACTTTCTTTCCTTCACCTGGTACAGTCCATCGATTGGTTCTTCCTGAAGAGAATATTCGATTGGATTTTGCTATTAAAGAAGGGAATACAGTAACACCTTTCTACGATCCGATGATTGGGAAGATGATCGTGCATGGATTTACTCGTGAAGAAGCAATCGAAAAGATGAATCTAGCTTTGGAAAATGTTCGGGTGGAGGGAATTACCACAAATCAAACATTGCTCCAGTGGATTATCCAACATGGAGAATTTCGCAAAGGCGAGTACACCACACGATTCCTTGATAAAATATTGGAAACTGTTTAGGTGAAAGAGGTGCTGAACATGAAGAAAGTAGATTTAAATTGTGATATGGGTGAAAGTTTTGGTCTGTATTCATTGGGTCAAGATGAAGAAATGATGAAATATATCACATCAGCCAACATTGCATGTGGATATCACGCTGGAGATCCCCATGTGATGAGAAAAACGGTTGAATTGGCTAAACAATATCACGTAGCCATTGGAGCGCATCCCGGTTTTCCGGATTTGATCGGCTTTGGAAGGCGGTATATGAATTGTACTCCTTATGAAATAAAGGATTATATTACCTACCAAATGGGAGCATTACGTGAATTTGCATCGGCTTCAGGTCTCCGTCTTCAACACTGTAAGCCCCATGGTGCTTTGTTTATGATGGCGATGGAAGATGAAAACCTGGCTCAAGCGATTTTGGAGTCCATCGCTGAAATCGACTCTAATACGGTTGTGTATGCCTTAAATAACTCTGCTGTCGCTTATGTCGGCGAAAAGCTGGGGATTCCAGTTGCTCTCGAAGTGTATTCGGATCGTCAACATACGAAGAATGGTTCCATCGTATTAACGCGTAAAGGCTCGCAAATCGAAGATTATTCCCAAATGGCGCAACGTGTCGTTCGAATGATCAAAGACGGGCGTGTAACTACGGCAGATGGGGAAGAGGCCACCGTCCAAGCGGATACTGTTTGTATTCATGGGGATACGCCGGGAGCAGCACAATTGGCGAAAGCCATTGTACATGCTCTAAAAGAAAATGATATTCAAATTGCCCCCGTTCGTGAAGTGTTAGGTGTACGAGCATAAAGAGAATCTGGCTCACTGAGCTTACTACGTCAAGTAACAGCATTAAAGGAGCCTATACAGTCGGCGAGACTTTGAGTTTGAGATAGTAAGAAATTAAAAAAAGTTGTAAGATAATCTAACGCAAAACAAGACAAATATTATAATAGTATATAATATATATTTAGTAAATAAATAAATTATAGTAACTAACAATTTTTTTAAAATTAAAGGGGGCGAATTATTCGATAACCATAGATTTTGATTATAATTAAAAAAATCAAGGGAGGGTGTTTATGGACACAACAATCGTTGAAAAAGATGTTGTAGAGTCAATGAAGCCAATAAATTATTCAAAATCTGAAACAGTTTCGAAAGGACAAGTCATTTATGCATCAATCGTCGCTTTTTTCGCCTGGGTATTTTCCACGTATGATTTTATTCTGTTTGGTACTCTGTTACCGATCATGGCAGCCGAGTTCCACTGGTCAACGGCTCAAAGTGCAGGGGTCGCAACGTGGGTATCTGTTACAACATTTATTGTCTCTCTAACAGTAGGTCCCATTGCTGATTATTTTGGTCGTCGTAATGCTTTGATGATTACAACTGCAGGAGCTGCGCTTAGTTCAGGATTGACAGGTTTTACAATGGGTCCTCTTTATTTAATTATCGTTCGTGCACTCTCTGGTTTTGGTTATTCAGAGCAGGCTGTCAACACAACGTATTTGTCGGAAATGGCCGGTGCCAAAAAGAGAGGTTTTGTTTACAGCTTCATCCAGGGTGGTTGGCCGATTGGTGTTCTCTTTGCCTCTTTTATAACGGCAGTGCTTCTACCTTCGTTAGGATGGCGTGGAGTATTTTGGGTCGGTACTATTCCAGCAGTAATCATAATGCTTCTTCGAATAAAGCTGAAAGAATCTCCAAAGTATGAACAAATGCGTGAGGTTCGGGAACTAATAAAAGAAGGAAAACTCGATCAAGCTAAAGCACTTGGGCAAAAAACGGGAATCGATAGTGAAAAGATGACGAAGTTCTCTGTAACTCAATTATTTGCTCCTGATATTCGAAAACATACTATCTTTTTAGGAATTGCCATAACGCTTAACTGGTTTGCGATTCAAATCTTTTCTGTTCTATCTACTACTGTACTGACAGAAGGGAAAGGAATTTCTTTTCATAACTCCTTATTTATGTTGATTTTCTCGAATGCCCTGGCTTATGTAGGATATGTAACCCACGGATATTTGGGAGATAAATTTGGTAGAAGGGGTACCATTATTGTTTCCTGGATTCTGGCAGGGTTATCGTATACAGTAATGCTATTTTTGGCTCATGGGTACTGGCCCGTCTTAATTTCCTACAGTATCGGTTTATTCTTCTTAATTGGCTCTTATGCGGCGCTTTATACTTACATGGGTGAATCTTTTCCTACTCGTATTCGCGGTACCGGTGCAGCGTTTATTAATGCGATGGGACCTGTGGGAGCCATTCTTGCGTCTCTATTATTTACAGTAACGGTAAGTGGTTTTGGGGCTGTGACAGCTACTTTCTTAGCTGGAGTCATTCCTCTCATTCTTTCAGGAATTTTAATGTTTGGTACTAAATCAATAGCTCCATCAAAAGAATTGGAGGAAATCTCGCAATAATTAACAGAATTTTTTAATTGATGTAACTAAATGTAACTATAAATACATTTAAAAATAAGGAGAAATCGATTATGACAAAGCAAAAAGAAATTTTAGTAGCTTATGGTGTTGATGTAGATGCTGTGGCTGGATGGCTTGGTTCTTACGGTGGAGAAGATTCCCCGGATGATATTTCCCGCGGTCTTTTTGCAGGAGAGATTGGTACACCACGCCTTCTAAAATTATTTGATAAATATAATCTAAAAACAACATGGTTTGTTCCTGGACATTCAATTGAAACCTTCCCTGAACAAACGAAAATGATTGTGGATGCCGGTCATGAGATTGGTCTTCATGGTTACTCTCATGAAAATCCAATCGCCATGACACCCCGGCAAGAAGAAACGATTCTATTACACTGTATTGATCTCATAGAAAAGGTATCTGGAAAACGACCAACTGGATACGTTGCACCTTGGTGGGAATTCTCTGCCATAACAAATGAACTTCTATTAAAACACGGCATTAAATATGATCATAGCCTTATGCATAACGACTTTTCACCTTACTATGTCCGGGTAGGGGATAGTTGGACTAATATTGATTATGAACAACCTGCTGAGAATTGGATGAAGCCTTTAGTAAGAGGACATGAAACGGATCTTATTGAAATTCCTGCAAACTGGTATTTGGACGATCTGCCACCAATGATGTTTATTAAAAAATCACCGAACAGCCATGGGTTTGTCAATCCAAGGGATATTGAACAGATGTGGCTTGATCAGTTTGATTGGGTGTATCGCGAACACGATCATGCTGTGTTTACCATGACCATTCATCCGGACGTAAGTGGAAGACCACAGGTCCTCCTGATGCACGAACGGATCATTGAATATATCAACAGTCATGAAGGAGTACGTTGGGTTACATTTGATGAAATTGCGGATGATTTTAAACGTAGGCACCAAGAAAAAGAAACAGTAGCTAACAAATAACCACTTTATGGCTGAAAAACAAAGCTGGAAGACGAATCGAATCGATTCTCTTCCGGCATAAAATCCCTCTTTATTTTAAACAACAATCAAGACAAATTGTTGTTGCTGACAAGATTATTCTCACCAAAAGTGATTTGATAACTGAAGATGAAAAGGAAATCATTATTAATAAACTTTCTCTTATTAACCCGACTGCACAAGTTCATGCTGCGGTTTATGGAGATGTAGATGTGCCTGCCCTTTTCTTAAATGTAAGAAAAAACCCAACTTCCATAATGGATCAATATCAAACTGGACATCTTCCATCCAGTACTCAATCGATTTCCTTCACATTTAATAAACCCATTGATTGGAATGCCTTCGGATTGTGGTTAAGCATGCTGCTCCACGCTAACGGTGAGAAGGTACTTCGGGTTAAGGGGTTGTTAGATGTAGGGGAAGAGGGCCCGGTATTACTTAATGGAGTACAACATATCATCCATCCGCCGAAGCATCTAGATGAATGGCCTGAGACAAGTAAAAAACGATCCGAAATTGTTTTTATCATGAAAACTATTGAACCGAATGAGATTCTTGGTTCACTTTATGCTTTTCAAACTTTGCTGGGTGCAAAAGCTGATGTATTAGAGTCAGCTCAATTTCTAATATAGTAGGGGGGACCTTTTGTGGCAGGAACTGAAGTTACGCAACCAAGTTTTATAAAAGGGAAACCGGCTGCAAATGGATTCATGAAAGCAGTTGTTTTCCGTGGAATTGGTAAACCTGTTCTGGAATATAAACCTATCCCAAAGGCAGGTCCTAATGAAGTAGTGATTAAGACAACATCCACAACCATTTGTGGTACTGATATTCACATTCTTCATGGTGAACATCCTGTAGAAGATGGAAGGGTTCTCGGTCATGAGCATGTTGGAGTCGTTCATGAAATAGGGGAAGGAGTTCTAGGAGTTTCTGTCGGGGATCGCGTTATTTGCGGTTCATGTACTCCGTGCGGAACCTGTTATTATTGCCAGAAAGGTTTACCATCACAATGCATCGGACCAGAAGGGGACCACAAGCACCCTGGAGGTTGGAGACTAGGTAACACGGTGGATGGTACCCATGCTGAATACTTTAAAATGCCTTTTCCAAATTATAATATCACCAGAATTCCGGATGAGCTAAGTGATGATGATGTCCTATTAGTAACAGATATCGGATCGACTGGAATAGCTGCAGCCGAAAAGGCAAATATTCAAGTTGGTGATACTGTTGTTGTATTTGCCTGTGGTCCTGTCGGATTATGTGCCATTGCAGGAGCTAGATTAAAAGGGGCTAGCTTAATCATTGGAGTAGACGGTAATTCTGACCGGTTAGAAATCGCCGAAAAAATGGGTGCAGACATCACCTTGAATTTTCAAACTACGAATGTTTTAGAAGAGATCAACCGGATGACGGAAGGTAAGGGTGTAGATGTTGCAATTGAAGCTCTGGGAAGTCAACAAACCTTCGAAAATTGCATGAAAGTCATTAGAAGAGGAGGGACGGTCTCAAGCGTAGGAATCTACTCAGGTCATTTAACTATCCCCATCGAAACATTTGCAGGTGGTATGGGGGATCATCATATTGTAACAACGTTATGTCCTGGTGGTAGAGAAAGAATGCAGCAGCTCATTAATCTCGTTAAGCATCACCGTTTATCCCTAACATCAATGATCACCCATAGATTCCATATAGACGATGCTCTCGAAGCCTATCGTTTGTTCGAAAACCAAAGTGATGGAGTAATCAAGATAGTCATTAATTTTTAGAAATCTATCAAATAATGGTGAATGCCAAATATAAAATTACATATATTTAGAATCTAGCCAATTTAAAGCAAATGGATGGGAAGAGATTTGAATTCGTAGGACCCCCGCTTGAAATTACTGGAGGAGAAAGACAATGAAACTAAAAGGAAAAGTAGCTATTATCACTGGAGCCGGACAGGGAATCGGTTTAGGAATTGCTACAGCTTATGCTAAGGAAGGTGCTAATCTATCACTTAATATTTATGGAAAAGGACAAGAAGAAATCGATTCGATCGTAACAGAGCTTAAAAAATATAATGTGGATGTTATCGTGACAGAAGGTGACATTACGAAGGAGTCCACAGTTAAAGACCTGGTTGATAAAACGATTGAAGGATATGGTACGATTGACATTTTAGTAAATAGTGCCGGCATTGTGACCGAAAGCCTGATCCAGAATATGACTGTTGAAATGTGGGACAGGATGATCGAAATCGATTTGAAAAGCGTGTTTTTAACGACAAGGAATGTCGTGCCGTCCATGATCGAACAAAGATCGGGGAGAATTATTAACATCGCTTCACAATTAGGCCAAAAAGGCGGGGTTGAATTAAGCCATTATGCAGCCGCAAAGGCAGGGGTCATTGGATTTACAAAATCGATCGCTCTCGAACTCGGACAATATGGCATTACAGCGAACTGTATTGCCCCTGGACCGATAGAAACAGAACTTATTGAAGGAATGAGTGAAAGTTTTAAAATACGTAAAAAAGAAGAACTGGCAATACCACGTTTTGGTAGAGTGGAAGAAGTTGCGCCGACAGCTGTGTTTTTGGCTTCTGAACCGGATGGCAATATTTATACCGGTCAAACGTTGGGGCCTAATAGTGGGGACGTCATGCTGTAGTTATAGAACATACGAAGTGAATTTCAAAATGGAGATGAAGAAGGTGATATATGAATGGCAAACAACTACAATATGGAAGTGATTAACTGGGATTTGGCAACGTTATCCGATGCTATAATGGATAAAGTGATTTCCCCCGTAGAAGTAACCCGTCAACTTTTGGAACGAATTGAATTAGTAGATAAGAAATTGAATTCCTATATTACTTTATTACACGATGAAGCACTAGAGGCAGCAAGACAGGCTGAAAAAGAAATCATTAAGGGAAATATACGAGGGCCGCTTCACGGGATACCCATTGGCTTAAAGGATTTGATTTATACCAAGGGCGTTAGAACGACAATGGGTTCTGAAATTTTCCAAAACTATATTCCGGATTATGATGCGGCCGTAGTTGAAAAGCTAATTGAAGCGGGTGCTGTCATTGTAGGAAAATTGAACACTCACCAATTTGCCTATGGACCGACAGGAGATCGCTCCTTCTTTGGGCCGGTAAGAAATCCGCATGATCCCACAAGGATTACGGGTGGATCCAGCAGCGGATCAGGAGCGGCAGTTGCTGCGTCTTTATGTTATGCAGCATTGGGGACAGATACGGGAGGATCGATTCGAATTCCTTCTTCTTGCTGCGGCATTGTAGGAATGAAACCAACCTTTGGAAGGGTTAGCAAATATGGAGTGTTTCCGCTCGGTTGGACATTGGATCATGTTGGTCCTATGACGAGGACGATCAGGGATAATGCAATTATGTTAAGTGTTTTATCAGGGCACGATGAGAGGGACCCTTATTCCTCATCAAAAGATAGTGAAGATTTCTCGCGCTATCTTCAACACGGGATAAAGGGGAGTATCATAGGTATCCCTAAATCATTTTATTTTGATAATCTGGATGAAGAAGTGAACACGAAAGTACGTCAAGCATTGGAAACATTTCGCAGGTTAGGAGCTAGAATACGTATCGTAGACATTCCAAATATAGAGCAAGTGTCCTGGGCACACCAGATTACGATGAAAAGCGAAGCTTATTCTATTCATGAAGAGAGATTGCACACCTTCCCCGACCAATGGGATGAGGAAGTGAAAGAGCGACTTCTTTCAGGAAAAGCGATAAAGGCATCTGAATATGTTAACGCTCAACAGATAAGATATTCTTCAATTCAAGAATTTAATAAGATTTTTAAAGAAGTAGAGGTCATTATCACCCCCACTATTCCTATCTTGCCAACCCGGATTTCACAGAGAGAAGTAAATATCAATGGAGATCTTGAGCCTGTACGTTCGACTATTAATCGTCTCACGGGACCAACCAATCTAATCGGAATACCAAGTTTGTCAGTTCCTTGTGGATTCTCCGACTCTGGTTTGCCGATTGGACTTCAGCTGTTTGGCAAACCATATGATGAAGCCAATCTTTATCGTTTCGGATATGCCTTTGAGAGAGAAGTTCAGCTTACTCCAGTGCAACCCGATCTTATTGGGAAAATCTAACTATTTTGTTGAACTATAAGAAGTAAGGATCAATCCAAAAAGATGAGTACGCTACACGATTCCTTGATAAAATATTGGAAACAGTTTAGGCGAAAAAAGGTGTGGTGTTAGGCGTACGTGCATAAAGAGAATCAGGCTCTTTACAGGCTGGTTCTTCTTTTTTTAGTAGATAATTATCTACATTAGTGCAACTAAGGCTATCGCGGCTCCTGCGGCTTGGCTAGCTAAAAAAGTTTGATAAAATTATAATTGTATATATAAATGGGGAGGAGTTGAGCAGCATGTTTACGTGGAGGCAGATTTTACAACCGTCTCCCATAACCGTATCCTCGGACGCAACAATTCAGGACGTATTACGAATATTTGTGGAAAACTCTATGGATATTGCAATCGTCGCAGATGAGGGGGAGGTAAAGGGATATATTCATTCCTCATTTTTTTTACAACAGATCTATACGAATTCTACTCTTCAACAAACAATTGATTATCGACAAGATTTGTTAATTGTGAATTTGGATGGTGCAGTTGAATTTTACCATAATATTTCGATTTACATTGGGGTCGACACTGACGGTAAGCTCGTGGGTTACAGTACGACTGAACAAGCCCATAATCGTATACATGAACTTCGATTAACACAAATGAATCAACTCCTTGACGGGGCAGGAGTCGGAATGATTACCACGAATTCTGCATTGGAAATTACATTTATTAATGGAGTAGCAGAGAAGATTTTAGGGTTATCTGATACATTGTTACTCCAGCGCAATTACAAATCGCTTTTACATATTAGCCAAAACCTGGATGATGTTCTGGCAGGAAAGCCATTTGTGAGTGTAGATAGTTACTTGAACTTTAAACATATGATCGGAAATTTTACCCCTCTATATGTTAATGGAAATATTGAAGGGTTGGTCCATATTTTCTTCCTTCGGGAGCAGTGGGAAGAAGCCGTGCAGGAATTGGAGTTTGTGCGCCAATTAAACGAAGACCTTCAAGCTATTTATTCTTCCTCACACGAGCAAATCATGGTTGTCAATCCAAAAGGCGAAGTGATACGTGTAGCCGGTACGTTTTTAAAAGAATATTGGGATCTGGAAAACGACGAAGAAATGATTGGACGAAATGTAAAAGAGTTAGAAGAGCAAGGTTTATTTCAACCGAATATCGTCGATTTGTGCCTGAAACAACAAAAGAAGATAACTGGAATTCAAGAGACGAAACAAGGTCGGCGTGTATGGTCGGTTGCCACTCCTGTTTTTTACGATGAACAAATCACTAGAGTGATTATTGTCTCGCGCGATATCACCGAGGTGAACCAATTGCGGGAGAAATTAGTCAAAGAGCAGATGAAGTCAGAGGAGTATAAACAAAAACTCGAAGAGCTGAAAAGTCATCAAGTTCGTGAAAAAGAATTGATTTATCGCTCACAGGAAATGGAACGCGTTGTCGAAGAGATCCGGCGGGTTGCTCTTGTAGATTCCTCGGTTCTTATTCACGGGGAATCAGGCGTCGGAAAGGATGTTATTGCTTATGCGATTCATGATTGGGGAAATCGCCGGCTTCATCCCTTTATCCGAGTCAATTGTGGGGCCATTCCTGAACCGTTGATGGAAAGTGAACTATTCGGTTATGAAAAAGGAGCCTTTACCGGGGCAGATGACAAGGGGAAAGCAGGCTTTTTTGAATTGGCTCATCAGGGAACTATCTTTTTGGATGAGATTGGAGAATTGCCTTTAAGTATGCAAGTTAAGCTGCTGCGAGTTCTTCAGGAACAGGAATTTACAAGGGTGGGCGGAACAAAAATGATTAAAGTGGATTTCCGGGTCATTGCGGCAACGAATAAAAATCTATGGGAGCTCGTTCAGGAAAATCGGTTTCGAGAAGACCTTTATTATCGATTACACGTGATTCCCATCCATATACCTCCCTTGCGAAAACGAAAAGCTGACATTTTCTCGCTATCTCTCCATTTCCTGCAGCAATTTAACCGAAAGTACCTAAAGAAGAAAAACTTATCTCGTGAAGCACTAGAAGTGCTTGAGAATTATCACTGGAATGGAAACGTTAGGGAATTACAAAATGTCATCGAGCGGCTTTTGGTTACTTCACGGACAGATTTCATCAACCGTGATGAAGTGCTTCATATCCTTTATGCGGAAACAGAGACGAAAATGGATCAGCCGTTTAAGTTAGAATTGATGCCTCTAAAGAAAGCGATAGCTAAATTAGAAACACAGTTAATCACATTAGGTTTACAAAAATACGGAACGGCAGCTAAGGTGTCTGAAATTCTGGAAGTGAGTCCTGCAACCATCAGCCGTCGCATGAAAAAATTGTTGAATTAGGGGGGATCCGCTTGTTCACCGTGCCGGAAACCAGATTTCATTTTGGAGGAGATGAATATATTGTTGCGGAAATTTCCAAAGAGATGAGCACTGAAAGTAATTTTAAAACGTTAGCGATCACCCAGGAACTTCGCCGGCGTCAAATTCCCGGTGTTTTGGATATTTGTCCGTCTAACGCCTCTTACCTGGTGCGATTTAATCCGGAAGTTCTTTCAGCCTACGATTTGTTAGACTGCTTAAAAGAAATTGATATGACCAAAAGCAATCCGTCGGAATTGAACTTATCCATCCGAATCGTAGAAATTCCAATCTGGTATGATGACCCAATTACAAGAGAATATTCCGAGCGGTTTAAGCACCGTCATCCGACACCTGAATTATCAAACTTTGAGTTTGTCATGAAGATGAATGGATTTAGGGATAAAGAAGCGTTTATTGAAGCCCATACCTCCATGCCTTTTTTAATTACCATGATGGGCTTTATTCCAGGTTCGGGTTGGGAATTTCCATTGGGGATTCCTCGTGAACAAATGATTCAAACACCGAAATATTTAAGCCCTCGGACAGACACACCTCCTCAAGCGGTTGGTTTAGGAGGGGCTTTTAGTTTTATTTATTCCTCGTCTGGTCCCGGTAGTTATCAACTTATTGGGATGAGCGCCGCTCCTATCGTAGATAAAAAACAACGCTTAAAGGATTTTAAAAACTCTCTCTTTCTTGCAAGACCTGGCGATCTTTGGAAGCATCGCTCGGTTGATGAATCCGAATATAACCGAATTGTTGATGAAGTATATCGGGGAGTCTATCGTTTTCGAATGAAAGAAGTTGAATTTTCACCAGAAGCCTATTTCAAAAAAGGAAAATCTTATATTTTACAACTGATGGAGGAATTTTAAGTGTTGCGGATTATTGAACCTGGGCTAGAAACCACCGTTCAAGACCTGGGAAGGTATGGGAGTTACCATCTGGGTGTCCCTCCTTCTGGAGCGGCGGATAAGTATTCATTCATGGCGGGAAACATCCTATTAGGCAATCCCTTGGATTATGCAGCACTGGAAATCAGCTTGCTTGGGCCGACGATCGAATTTCAAAAAAGTACCGTCATCGCGATTACCGGAGCGACTGTACAGCCTACGATTAATAAACAGCCCATCCCCATGTGGGAAAACGTAAGGGTGCAAGAGGGAGATATTTTACGTTTTACCTTTTCTAAAAAAGGGGTTAAAACATATTTATGTGTTTCTGGCGGAATCAATGTTCCAGAAGTGCTGGGCAGCCGATCCACCTATGAATTAAGTGGATATGGGGGATATCAGGGTCGAAAATTGATGGCTGGAGATCTGCTGCCGGTGGGTGAACCTCTTCCAGGCGTCTTTAAGCAAGTAGGAAAGCGGATTCCGCCTTCTTTTATCCCGGATTATTCTGGTTCACATGAAATTCGTGTGGTGATGGGGCTCTCTGCAGCGCTCATCAGTGATGAAGGTGTAAAATCCTTTTTGAATTCTGAATGGCATGTATCCACCGAGTCGAATCGGGTGGCTTACCGTTATCAAGGAGCTTCCATCGGGTTTCGCAATGTAGAAGTTCCTTTCGGAGCAGCGGATTCGAATTCAAGTGTGGTCGATATCGCTTATCCGATAGGTGTGATTATCGTTCCTAACGAAGAAGAGGTTATTATTTTATTAAATGATGGAACGAGCGGAGGTGGATTTGTGACCATCGGAACGGTTATCAGCCCTGACCTGGATCTTGTCGCTCAATCAAGGCCCATGAGCACCTCGCGTTTCTTAGCCGTCACTTTTGATCAGGCGATGGAGGCTCGGTTAGACAGACAAAAAACGCTTGCCACGTTGACGGATATTTTAAAGTAACAAACAGGATTAAAAAAGAATCAGATTATTTAGCTTCATGTCGTTGACAGGTATGTAAAGCTGTAGTATAAAATACATAAAAGAATTTTAGTGCATAAAAGCATAAAAGCATAAAAGCGTGAAAGCGCGAAGTGCAAAATAATAAAGTCATAAAGAATGACCGCTTGAAAAGTAGAAAGAACAGAAACATAACACATAAGCAACATAGGGAACAAAAAGAAAAAATAAATGGAGGCGGGGAAAGCATTATGAGTACGGTACAATGTAAAATTTTAGACTGCACGATTCGTGACGGGGGGTTGGTGAATAACTGGGACTTCAGCGTCGATTTCGTTCGCGATTTGTATGAAGGGCTAAATGCGGCCGGTGTTGAATATATGGAAGTTGGTTATAAGAACTCCCCCAAGCTGTTGAATGCAACGGAGCCGAATCCGTGGAGGTTTTTGGACGACCGCTTTCTGAAAGAGATTTTCCCGGAAAAGAAATTTACAAAAATGTCGGCACTTTGCGATATTGGCCGCGTCGATGAGAACGATATTTTGCCGCGTGAGCAGAGCGCACTCGATATGATCCGCGTCGCCTGCTACATACGGGATGTTGACAAAGGGCTGGACCTCGTGCAAAAGTTCCACGATATGGGCTACGAGACTACCCTGAATATCATGGCGCTGTCCCACGTGCATGAGCAGGAACTGATGGAAGCGTTCGAAGAAGTAAACAGAAGCCCGGTCGATGTCGTTTATGTCGTCGACTCGTATGGAAGCCTTGATCCGAAAAATACAGAGCATCTTGTGAAAAAGTTCCGCACGCTTCTCCCGAATAAGCTGCTTGGTATTCATATGCACAACAATATGCAACTGGCGTTCGCCAACACCCTGGTCGGCGTGCAAAACGGTGTGACATTCCTCGATTCATCCGTGTATGGCATGGGTCGTGCAGCGGGCAACTGCACGACAGAACTTCTCGTCAGCTATCTCAAGAATCCACGTTATGAACTGAAGCCGGTACTTGAAGTAATTGAGAAGCATATGCTGGCCATGCGCGAGAAATGGGAGTGGGGCTACATTATTCCGTATATGATCTCCGGCGTTCTGAATGAGCACCCGCGCGTTGCCATGGCGCTACGTGACAGTGACGACCGCGATCAGTTCACCGAGTTTTACGACAAGCTAACATCCCCGGAAGCCGTCAACGCCTCTGTAACGAAGGGATAATCCAATAAGTGGCATATTTGTATATTGGATAAAAACGTCTTTGCCGATATATATCTTTTCATATATGATTAATGTATGAAAAAGAATAATATAAACAAAACACAGCATGCATATAATTACATTCGCTCCGGTATTCTTCAAGGTTTGTTTGGTCCTGGCCATCGAATTGTCATCGATCAGATAGCTAAGGAATTAGGTCTAAGTATTATTCCGGTGAGGGAGGCGATTCGTCAATTAGAGTCTGCTGGATTAACCAGTATAAGCCGTACAGTGGAGCCATTGTTAATACGATTGACGAAACGGAATATTTGGAAACTCTTTCTGTTTTAGCTGTTCTTGAGGGATATGCAACGGCATTAAGTTCTGAGTCGCTTCAACAGGAGGACATTTTGCAACTCGAATTCTTAAATAAAGAAATCGAAAACGAGCTGGTTAATTTAGAATTTGAGAAATTTGGCCAACTAAATGTAAAGTTTCATCAACTGATTTATGAAAAATGCAACAATCATTATTTGATAGACCAAATTAACATGGTTACTAATAAAATGGATACGGTACGCAGTTCCGCTTTTGTGTTTGTTCCCCAGCGTGTGCGTAAATCGATAGATGAACATGCTGCAATTATCAAACTGCTGAAAGAAAAAGCCCCTTTTCAGGAAATTGAGGATGCAGCCAGGCAGCATAAGCTTAATACAGCTGATGCGATAAAGAAATCGAAATCGAAAAAAAGCCAACCTTACGAACGACAAAAAATGAACATAACGGAAGGGAACTGCATTGCTAAAATAATCGAACAAAGCACCACAATCCAGAGTCGAGTGCAACATTGGACTGTGTATTGTGGTGCTTTCATTATGAGAAAGTTAATAGTGAATACCGTTAATTGTCTGCTATATGTTCATGGTTATTTTTAAACAATTCAATGAAACGATGGGCCTTATTGGATAGATGGCGGCCTTTAACCATATAACAGCTGATTCAGATTGGATATGCCGGCGACATTATTCTAACGGGAACCCCTGAAGGGCTGGTTGATACGGTAGTAGGCGACGAAGTGGTTACGGAAATCGAAGGCATTGGAAAATTAGTTAACACAATTATTGCTGGTAGGTAGACAACGTAAATAATTAAGGAGTTTTTAGTATATTTTTTGTAGATAATGAACATCTAAAAGTTGTCCGAATTTTATACCAACTTCCTTCATTACGCCGACTTCCTTAAATCCTAGTGACCTATGAAGATGCAAACTTGCTTCATTACCGCCAGTAATTCTTGCTATGATGGTATGGAGGTTATTTTCTTGTCCCAACGATAGGATCGATTGAGTCAACTTTTTCCCAATTCCTTTTCCCTGCCATTTGGTGTCCACATATACAGATATTTCAGCAGTATATTGATAAGGAAGTAGTGGTGAAAAACAGTTGAGAGCTGCCCATCCAACAATTTCATCATCAACATCCCCGACAATAACCGGGTGTCTGAATGACCGGTTTAAAAACCAATCTTCTTGCTGCCTTAAAGTTCTGGGTTCTGTTTCGAAGGTAACTGTAGTATTAGTAATAGCCATGTTTAAGATATTCATAATAGATACCAAATCTCCAGAAGTAGCTGGACGAATGAGTACAGTAGATTCAGATTCCATACAATAACATCTCCTCATATCTTTTCTCCCTGGTATTATTTTAAAGGTAATGTAAAAATGATTAAAGTAAAAATCAGCGTCTTCTTATTTGCATATTTTGCTTCGGGTTCGAAAAAGCTTATCTTTTATCTCCGGATTCCTCACAATATCACTGTAAGCTAAAGAAAATGCGCGAAGACATGTTCACAAAATCCTTGGTTTTGTACATATGTCTGCCGTATTGACTTTGACGTTACGTAAAGGTGTACAGTTATGTTGTTAGGAGGTGAACACATGGAATATACAGTGCAGAAGCTCGGCAGAATGGCGGGGATCAGCACCAGAACGCTTCGGTATTATGATAGGGGTTGTACCACAGTCATTCGACTACGATACAACCTCTTCGTTTTTGCTCCGTGGTGTTTTAAATCTCAACAGGTGTTTAGTTGCAAGATACATCTGAACAAAACACAGCTTTTATACACAAGTAAAGAAGCAGCCGAGGCAGTTCCTTTACAGTTTTCTTATGTTGCTATCTGTACTAGACTTCTGCTCGCGTTATTGAGCTATCGATCCTCATGGGAAAATGAGATGTTATTTCTGAAATAGGTCATTCTTTTTCAGCAAGTAATCTAAGAACCTTTCTACGAGTTGGGTCAGCAATAGCTTGAAATACATCATGCTGTGTTTTGATTCGGTGTTTAGTCATTTTTTTGATGCGACATATGGCGCGATTTACCCAACGCTCAATCATATGGAGAAGGAGGGATTTATTACTAAAGAAGTTGTTATTCAGGAAGGAAAACCTAATAAAAATTTGTTCTTTATAACGGATGAAGGAAAAAAGGCGTTCCAGGAATATCTGAATAGTCCTGTGGAAGCGGAGGTTATACGTAGTGACTTTTTGATGCGGTTGTATTTCGGCGAGTATGTTGATAAAAGTCAACTGGTTCGTTGGATAGAAGGAGAAATAGAAAAAACAGAAAACATGATCGCCAGATTAGAAGATAACTATCAACAGTGGAAGGTAGAAATGACACCAACTCAGGAGATATGCCTTCAATTCGGAATGAACCACTATCGTGCCCATCTGAAAGTATTGGAGGAGGCAGTTAAAAATTATAAATAATATGGTTTCCTGCCCTTGCCGGTGTCATTTTCAGAGAAACAATCGAAATTTAATATGACTTTATATCTAGTGTCGGGGGATGAAATATGAAGAAGAATAGAATGGTCGTTCTTCTGCTTGTTACCGGAGTTTCTATACTTACCGCATGCAGTGGACCAAACCCAACCCAGCAGGCCGTCTCTCAGCATGTGGAGACAAAAAAAGTAGGACTTTCGGTCGTTAAAAGAGAGAAAGCTGCACGGCTTTCAGAGTTAACTGGCTCGCTCCAGGCGAGTGAAGAGGCAACCATTTCTTTTGAAGTTGCTGGCCGTGTGGTGCAGCTCACTTACAAAGCGGGGGATAATGTGCGGGCAGGTGAGACGCTTGCCGGGCTTGACAGCAGTGACTATGCATTGCAGGTGCAGAAAGCGGAGGCCCTTGTCCAGCAAAATAAGGCCGGGATGGATGAAGTAGACAATGGGGCCAGGCAGCAGGAATTGGCTCAAGCGAAGATTGGTCTCGATAAAGCAAAGGCCGGTTATGAAAAAGCGAGCGATGATTTTAAACGAATCAAGGTTCTTTACCAGGAAGGGGCGGTTTCGCAGAAAGATTATGACGATGCGAAATACCGGATGGATACGGCGCAGCAGGATCTGCAAAATACACAGCAGGCTTATTCTTTAACCGTAGCGGGTGCCCGTCCCGAGCAGCGGGAACAAATGCAATCCGCTTATAATCAGGCAGTTATCGGGAAGAAAGAGGCAGCACTGACTTTATCAAAAACGCAACTCCTATCTCCGATTAACGGAACGATCGTAGAGAAGCTCATATCCGTCGGCCAGCTTGTCAACCCAGGTACGCCCGTCTATCACATCGCTGCGCTTGATCCGCTGAAAGTGATGCTGCCCGTTCCTGATAGTGAAATTTCCCTCTGGAAGACAGGGGATAGTGTAACGCTTTCTCTTTACGGGCAAACGCGCTCCGGAAAAGTCACCCGGATTGACCCTACAACTAACCAGGGGACAGGTACAATTAGTGTCGAGGTTAGCGTACCCAATCCGAAACATGACTGGGTTCCGGGCCAGGTGGTGAAATCAACCCGTGAAATAAACGGAAAAGAAGGTATTTTTGTCCCGGTCGAGGCGGTGATGAGCAGCGGGGAAGCGAAACCGTATGTTTTTCTCGATAAAGAAGGAAAGGCGAGAAAAACTCCCGTAACGATAAAAGACATGATGAACAATCAACTGGAGATTGTGTCGGGCCTTAAAGAAGGCGACCGGATTGTAACCAAAGGCGTTGACCGTTTGTTTGACGGGGATCCGATTGAAGAGGCGGGAGGAACCCGGCCGTGATCGAATATATCATCAAAAAACAAAAAATAACGATTCTCTTTTTCGTCATGATTGTTATGGTAGGATTTCTAAGCTTTTTTCAACTGCCAAAGCAGGAAGAACCGGATATTGTCGTGAACATAGCGACGGTAACAACCGTGTATCCCGGCGCGACCCCTGAAAAGGTAGAGCAAACTGTGACAAAAAAAATCGAAGAGCGAATCAACGAACTTCAGGATCTAAAATCCATTTCCTCGACATCCAGCTTAGGCGTTTCCAATATTGTCGTAGAAGTGAAAGATGGGGTGGATCCCAAACAGAAATGGGACGAACTACGCAAGAAAGTCAAAGATGCTGAAGCAGATTTGCCCGCGGATGCGAAACAGCCTGTCATCCAGGATGATTTAAACCGTACCTTTATACAAACGTTTAACATTGCCGCCGATAGCCGGGAACAGCTCTACAGTCTGCGGGATATGCTGAAGACATGGAAGGATCAGCTCCGCACGATTCCCGGTGTGGCGGATGTAGTTATTGATGGGCTGCCAGACCAGGAAGTGAGGGTAGATATTGATACCCCGCGCCTCCAGCAGTACGGCATTACCTGGGGTCAGGTGATGAATGCCGTTAAAACGGAGAATGAAAAGATGCCGATTGGTGATTTCGACGTCAATGACCGTACATACCAGCTTAAACTTGCTGAATCCCACAACCCGGATGAATTAAATCAAGTCATTGTAGCGCGTACAGCTGACGGCTTTCCGGTCTATTTAAAAGATGTGGGCCATGTTACGCTTACAACCGTCAAGCCTACACTTTATGCCTATCACAATGGAAAACCAAGCGTATCGCTCAGCATCACTGCGGAAATCGGGAATGACGTCCCCTCGCTTCAGCGCAGTGTGGATGCGATGATGCATTCTTTAGATAAGTCGCTGCCTGCCTGGGCAAAAAAGGAATCTGTGTATTCCCAGAATGAAAGGGTCGCAGAAGCTTGTGAACTATACGGATTTGTCCCGCACCCTCCGCCTTGTCGGGGAAGGGATAACCGTCAGTCAGTTCGATAGCGGAAAGGATTTATTTGATATAAAAATGTATTCCGAGAAGGCCAAGGAAAATCCTTTTACCGTGTTTCAGAGGCTAAGTGTCACCAACGCACGCGGTGTGCAAATTCCTCTTTCTGAACTGGTCAGCATCAAACCGGCGTTCACAATAGCAAAGATTCCGCATCGCAATCTCTCAAGGGAAGTGGAAGTGTTTTGTAATGTAAAGGGGCGTACAGCCACCGAAGTCATGAATCAAATTAAACCGCTGCTAAACAAAGTCTCCTTCCCGGAAGGATACCGGTGGGAAGTGGGCGGGGAAACATCAGAGCAGACCGGTATCTTTATTGATATGGGCAAGCTTTCCATCGTTGTCGTTTTCCTCATTATTACCCTGATGGCCATTCAGTTTTATTCGCTTAGCCTTCCGCTGCTCGTGATGAGTACCATCTTTCTCGCACTGGCGGGAAGCTTAATCGGGCTGTTTGTTACGCAGACTCCGCTCGGATTTATGACGATGATGGGTGCGATTTCACTGTCCGGTATCGTTGTGCGAAATGGGATTGTTCTTATTGAATTTATTGAGGAGGCCCGCCGCGAGGGTATAGAGTTGAGGCAAGCGGTGATTTCTGCCAGAGAGGCCAGGCTGTGCCCGATTCTGCTAACTACGATGACCGCCGTTGCGGGTCTGCTTCCGCTGGCGTTCTCGGGAGAGGTTTTATTTAAACCGCTGGCGGTCACAATTATTGCGGGGCTCCTATTCTCCACCATGCTTACGCTTATTGTCGTTCCTTCGCTTTATACGGTGCTTGCTATTTATAAAGAGAAAAGACAAAGGAAGAACGCCGCCCTCTATCGGGAACCAAACACCATGGATAAGCAGGTAAATATGTAGGTTGTAAAGAAGGCTGCTCATTTCAATAGAGCGGCCTTCTTTATGTATGATTCTTCAATAAGTAGTTACAATTAACTAAATATCCGGGTTAGTATGCTTGATTTGATAAGTCGTATTTACTATAATTGAATAGTATTAAGAATAACAACATTCTATCTTATTCGACATCTAACAAGCGAATGATGATAATTAAACAACTTTTATGTAAGGAGGAAATATGAAAACGCTTCGATCAAAGCTCTTACTTCTTATTATTCCTATTTTCATTGTATCGTTGAGCGTAATCGCCTATATCAACCACTATAAGGCACAAGAATTTTTAACAACGAATTTTCAGGAAGAAGCGGCAAACAAACTGACATTTATTCAGGGCAGAGTCGATGATTGGGTACAGGACAAAATGAATATTATCACGACCATGGCCAATTCCGACGAAGTTAATGGCCATATCCCACAGAAACAAATCGATTTTTTTATGAAGCAATTGCAGGCACACCATGACTTCGAGATGTTTTTTGTTTCAAATAACGGAACGGGAAAAAACGTCGTAACCTCTATGGGAAAAGCCGTTGATATTTCAGACCGTCCCTATTTTAACATTATTCCGAAAGAAGTCTCCCACTTCTAAACGTGAAGGTGCGACAGCGCCAGTGAAAGTGGGAGATGAATTTCGGTTAGGAGTAGCCTAAAGTTGTTTCCCTTTTTGTGTAATGATATAATCAGTCTTAGATAAATGAAAGGCTGTTATATCAACGGATTTAGACAATAATAATCATTCGATATTCTCATTGTATTATCATCTTGTTTTGGTCGTTAAATTCGTAGAAAAGCAATGGATGACACTCTATCTGACTAGGCAAAAGATATGTTTGTTCGATAAAGAAAACTTTGGAAAGAATATTTTTGGTCAAGAAGTTTTTGCTTACTTACAAAAGGCGGTTCGCCTATTGAAGTGATAAAGAAATATATAGAATATCAACAAGGAATGAAGTAAGGGGATTTGATATGGCAAACAAAGCCTATAAGTTCCGTCTGTACCCAACAAAAAAACAAGAACAACTTCTTGCAAAAACCTTCGGTTGTGTTCGTTTTGTCTACAACAAAATGCTGGCTGAACGAAAGGAAATGTATGAGCAATTCAAGGACGACAAGGAAATGTTGAAAAAACAAAAATTTCCGACTCCTGCTAAATACAAAAAGGAGTTCGCGTGGCTCAAAGAAGTAGACAGTCTTGCGTTGGCAAATGCTCAACTCCATTTGCAAAAGGCATACAAGAGCTTCTTTTCTGGTCGTGCTGAATTTCCAAAGTTCAAAAGCCGTAAGGCAAGACAGTCGTATACAACCAATGTGGTCAACGGAAACATTATGCTGTTGGATGGCTACATCAAATTACCGAAACTCAAACTTGTCAAAATCAAACAACATCGAGAAATTCCGCCTCATCATATCATCAAGTCTTGTACGGTTTCTCGAACAAAAACAGGACAATACTATATTTCAGTTCTCACAGAATATGAACATCAACCAATACAAAAAGAAGTACAAGCCGTTGTTGGTTTAGATTTTTCCATGAATGGGTTATTTGTTGATAGCGAAGAAGGTAAGAAAACCAATTACCCTCGTTTCTATCGTCAAGCCTTAGAAAAATTAGCGAAAGAACAGCGTATTTTGTCACGCAGAAATAAAGGGTCTAATCGTTGGCACAAACAGCGATTGAAAGTAGCAAAGCTACACGAAAAGATTGCAAACCAGCGGAAAGACTTTCTGCATAAAGAATCGCACAAATTACCGAAACGGTATGACTGCGTGGTTATTGAAGACCTCAACATGAAGGGAATGTCACAAGCACTCAACTTCGGCAAAAGTGTTGCCGATAATGCATGGGGCATGTTTACGACATTTCTCCAATACAAGTTGGAAGGGCAAGGGAAGAAACTTATCAAAATAAATAAGTGGTTTCCATCTTCTAAGACTTGTTCAAGTTGTGGTCAAGTGAAAGAGAAGTTGTCTCTTTCCGAACGTGTATTTCAATGCGAATGCGGGCTTGTGATAGACAGGGATTGGAATGCTTCGATCAATATCAAAAACGAAGGGCTGCGACTGTTAGCCTAATCATAGATAGAGCATGGAATAGGCTCGATAGCTAAGTAAATTTCGTACCGTTAGGTACGACTACCTTAGAAGCCCCCACCTCTAAGCGAAGCGTAGGTGGCGGGTAGTTCACAGAAAGCATGCAGGGAAAGACCGTGGTAACCGACCCGTTAATATCAAGGGCTACCAATAAGATGGTTGTTGTCGTGTCAAGTCCGCTTTATCAGGGGAATAAAGTTGTAGGAGTGCTTGGTGGAACGATTCTTGCGGACAAGCTTAGCGAAGTCGTGAAATCACAAAAATTGGGTCAAACAGGATACGCCTATATGTTTAACAACCAGGGAACTGCCATTGCCCACCCTAAAGCAGAATATATTTTGAAGTTTAACTTACATAGCATTGGCAGCAAAGAGTTGTCCGATGCCATTGATCTTACGATGCAGGGAAAGAGCGGGTTTATTGAATATACGTTTGATGGGATCGATAAGTACGCGTTTTACAAAAAATGCAGCCTGGCTGATTGGGGAATCGTCATTACAGCACCGGTGAGTGAGGCAACTTCGCAGATATCTTACCTGGCCAAGCTCTCATTTGTAACAGCGGCGCTTGTTCTTATTTTTACCATTTTTGTTCTTGTCGTTTTCTCTACCCGGCTCGTCCGACCGATTCAACGATTGAGTCAGCTAACCCAGCGGCTTGCGGAAGGTGACCTTACGACAAAAACATTGGTGCATTCCAAAGATGAGGTAGGCCAGCTCAGTCAGTATTTTAATGATATGGTCGACAGCATGCAGGGGCTGCTTCTAAAAGTAAAAGAAGCCTCCCAAAGCTTAAAGGTATCTTCTGAAACCATGGAAATCAGCAGCAAAGAAACAAAGGACGCGGCGGAACAGGTCGCCATCACGATTTCTGACCTTGCCAATGGGACAACCGATATTTCTGTATCCGTTCAGGAAATATCGGGTGAAATCAGTGATATGGTTGACACCATCAAACAAGTGAATATGATTACGAATGAAATGCTCAGCATATTTAATGAAGCGCGCCATACTTCCGAGCTGGGTCAGCTGGAAGCGAAAAATACGATGGATAAAATGACAGAAATAAATGATACGGTAGAACATAACGTTTCGCTGATGCGTGAACTCGGGGAGAAAACAAAAGAAATTAACGAGATAGTCCAATTAATCACCAATATTGCCACACAGACAAACCTGCTTGCCTTGAATGCCAGTATCGAAGCGGCGAGGGCCGGAGAACACGGGAAAGGATTCGCGGTCGTTGCCGAGGAAGTCCGAAAGCTGGCTGAAGAGACCTCACATGCGGCCCGCAACATCGAACAAATCGTTGTGGATACGCAGAAGCAAACGCATCTGGCTATCCGCTCCATTGAAGACGGACAGGGTAATGTCAGCGATGGTGTAAAAATGGTGGAAACAACCGCTCAATCTTTCACGTTAATTAACACGTCCATCGATAAAGCGGTGAAACAGGCGCATGAGCTTGTAAGTTCAATGAATCTGCTTGAAGATAAAAGCGCAAAGGTTGGGGCCAATGTAGAAGCCATCGCCGGTGTAACGGAGGAAGCTTCCGCCGGGGCGCAGCAGGTCAGTGCAGTTAGCCTGGAGCAGGCGGCTGCCTCCCACCAGATTGCCAAAGATGCGGAAGCCCTAAATGAACTGGCAAACACGCTTGAGGAAATAACCAACCAGTTTAAAACCCATCATTAAAAACGGATTGCTTTACGGCATCGTGAAGTTTTACTCTTTCTTTATCAGGGTATGTAATGAATAAATAAATCCCAATACCTGAAAGAAGGAGGATTCATGATGCACAATGAAATGAATACAGTGAATACGATGAATTCAGCAAGTTCCATTAGTGATACAAGTTCGGGTTATGGAAAACTTCTCTTTGGTGTTTTTGCAGGTCGCTTGCCGGAGCTGCCACCGTTCTCCTAATGGATCGAAACGCGCGTTCGAATGTGGCGAGCTCGGCTGTGACAGTCAAAGACTTTACCCTCGATATGGCGAAAGAGTTAAAAAAGGATTCGCAGGGATTTGTGGACAAAATCCAGGAAAAATCGCAGGTAATATCATCTATCGCTCAGGAAGCGTCTAAATCAATCCAGCAGATTGCAGATAAAGCGGTGGAAGCGAAAGACTATTCCGCCGAAGCGATTTCCGTTGCGAAGCAAGCCAAGAAGACACTGCTTTACGATTCGAAACAGGAAAACATCCGATCCGGATGGTTGGTACATATTGTGATTCGGCTGTCGAGTGCTGCCACCTGTCTGATATGCTCCGGCCGGTCTACTGTCCAGGCAACGAATTCAATGCCGCTGTTGATTAGAGGACGAATAAACGGTTCATTTAAATCAAAATAGTTCATGGATAAAACGGCCGCCCCTGTTGCTTCCAATTGTTCGAGGATAAGGACTGGGGTACCGCCTACGCTCGTTTAACTTCAATGTTTAATATTTTTCGGTCTTTAACTAGCTCAGGACTTCCTCCAAGGTTGGGATGGTCTCGCCGGCAAAAGAAGAGCTAAACCATGTACCGGCGTCTAATTTTTTCAGCTCAGTCAATGTATACGATCCGACATAGCCGGTTCCTGTTGTCGTGCGTTCCAGTGTGTAATCGTGGATGACGACGGGTACACCGTCAAGAGACATCTGTACATCGATTTCAATCCCATCAATCGCCGGGTGATAAATGGCTTTCTTGATTGCTGCGAGCGTATTTTCCGGAGCCCTGCCGGACCATCCACGGTGGGCAATACATGCGTTTTTCACAGGGGGAATCCTCCTTTACATAAGGCGAAAAGTTCGGGAAAAAAGATTGCGTGCGTATCCGCAGTCTTTTATTATTACTTACGCTGCTTGTATTACTTTTACAACTTAAAGTTCAATTTATGTGCTATGCATTTCATACGGTATTTACGTAAAGTAATGGTAAAATAGGATAAAGGATAAAAATTTGAAATCGCATAGAGGAGAGACATATACATGGAGAGTGTGTTAAAAAAGTACGGGCTGTACCAGGTAACGGTACCGCTGCCCTTTCGTTTAAACCATGTGCATTGTTATCTGGCAAGAGAGGGAGAAGGGTGGCAGATTATCGATGCGGGATTGAACGAATCGAAGACGAAGGAAGCATGGGCGAAGGCTTTTATTGATTATCAAATAAAGTCGGCAAATGTTAAAAACATCGTGCTTACCCATTATCACCCGGACCATTTTGGCTTTGCGGGAAGCCTGCAGGAGTGGACAGGTGCCACGGTGCAAATGAGCCAGTCGGGACAAGTCCATGCTTTCTCTGTCTGGACGGAGGACAATCTCGCAAAAAACCGGCGCTTGTATCGGAAGGCAGGTTTCCCGGAATCAATGATTGACGCCCTCTCAGCGGATGATCATTCGTTTTACAACAGAGTCCGCCCTTTTCCTTCCATAAACGGTGAAATTGCCGAGGGACAATGGTACCGGATAGGTGAACTAGACTTTCAGGCGATTCATACACCCGGCCATGCTGACGGGCATATGTGTTTCTATAATCATGAAGAAAAAGTCCTGATCGCCGGCGACCATCTTTTAAAAAAAATCACCCCCAATGTTTCATGCCATGGATATGGGGATGAGAACCCGCTTGCCGCGTATTTGCAATCTTTGAAAAAAATTCAGGGATTGCAAATAAAGCTTGTTCTTCCCGGGCACGGTCCGATCTTTACCGATGCTGCGGAGCGGATAAATGAATTGCTGCAGCATCACGAGGAGCGGCTTGCGTTTGTCCTGGAATCCATCAAAGGGGAAATGACAGCTTGGGAAGTGTCCAATGCTCTATTCACAAGGGTGCTAAGCGTGCATGAACAGCGTTTTGCCATAGGGGAAACCCTGTCCCACCTGAATTATTTGGTCGCTGAAGGCAAAATTGCAAGATCTAATGTGGACGGAGAAGATCCTGTGTTGTACCGAGTGCTATAGTAATAAGAACTTTTCTAAAATTTTCAGCCCCACTTTTACATTAAAATAGCCCCAAAAATTAAAGGGCTCCTATCACTTTTTATAATGATAGGAGTCCTTTTTTGAGGTTTGATAATATCGGACTCCACTTTTGGGATAGCCACATCTTTTTTAGTGCTAATATATGAAACCTAGGCCTCGCGGCACAAAAAAGGTGAAGAGACAAAAAATTAAAGATTGTTCAATAAAAACAGGAAATATTCTACTGAATTAATAATATCTAAAATTTAACCAGGTTAATTTCGAGCAGATTTAAATAGGTATTTAGATTATACTATTTTTTTAGAAATTGATTCCAATTACCCGGTTCATTTTATTACTTTTTATGGTAAATTTAATCCATAAAATTCTATCATAAAATAAATTTTCCAAATGGAGAGTGTTTGCAGATGAATTTTAGAAAGTATTTAGCCTTAAGTTTAACTTTAGCAGGATTGATTGCAAATTCTTTATCCGTTTATGCAGCTGAACCTACTACCTCAGAGGAAGCAAAAATGGTTGCTGGGGAAGCAACACCAGCAGAATTTCAAAAGATAAATGATCAACTAACAAAATTGGATCAACAATATTACCTGAAAGACCATGAAAACGTTAAACGACCAGCTAATGTTTTGAAAAGTTTATCGGAAAATAAGCTGGATTTAAGAACAGCACCAGATAGTATCGCGAAAATTTCTGGCGTTCGGGTAGATACGGAGTATAATCCTATCTTAATGTATGCTAGTGATCCTAATTCATGGGGTAGACATTTACTTGGAGATAAAGATACTAGTGGTGGAACATTGTATTTAACAACATATGGTTATGTATCTACATTTACGGATAACGGGTCAACCGGATGCGCCGTACCTTATTACTGGTCAGATGTAAAAAAGGGAGACCCTGTTCGTATTAGAAATTTAGAGAATCAAACTTATGCTATTAGTGCGGGCCGTACTGACTTCGGACCAAATCAAAAATACTATGGAGATCGTATTGTCGATTTAGGTAGTTATTGGAATACTCAACTTCACGGAAATGGTATGAATTACGTTAGAACTTACATACAAATTTTGGGTGGGAATCATTATTAAAATAAAATAAACATCCATAAACTTCGCGTGCACCCGCCAAGGAAGAGTAAATATTAACGCTTAAACCAGGATTTTCAGAAAAAAAGGAATAGAGTTGTTAATATACTGTTAATTTCTTCAAACCAGGAAAAGGAACAGTTCCCCTCCTTTTCCTGGGTAATTTAGATAACTTAAGGAGGGTAAAGTGAAAAAAGTAATAGGAATATTTGTTATTCTTTTATGCTTAACTTTGACTATCATATATAAATATGATGATCAAGAGATGAAAACTAATTCGACTAAGCGGGTAGTAGGTATAGTGTCAGATTCATCAACAAAAGTAAATCAGAATCAAAAAATGGCATGGATTGACCTTACTGAAAAAAGAATAGTAAAAGAACTTCCAATTGACAATATAGGACATGGTCTAGAAGCAACCATTTCTCCAGATAATCAAAAAATGGCAGAAAATAAGTGGGTTAATAGAATGGATTTGAACCTTTTTCTGCTGGATTTACAAAATAACAAGCTAACGCAGTTAACTGGCAATATAAATGGAGAAATAAGCAGAATATCTTGGATTGATGATAATACGATATTATACTGTTTCACTAGTCATAATTCGAAAAAATATGGGTTAGGCATGTATTTGTATACATATAATATTAAAAATAAAACGAACACTCCGTTTTTTAAAAACCAGTCATCTAATTACCGGTATGATACTGTACGATATATTCCTAAACTTAATAAAGTAATCTATGCACAAGGAAAAGCAGACGACTATTTCCTATCAATACCACTCGGGAAAGCAGCATCCAATCAATTATATTGGTGTAATAAAGATGGAACTATGATACAAAAATTAACGGAAATAAAAAATAGAACAATAGGGCGTGTTGTACCGACATATGACAATAAAAATTTGATCATTGAGGCCTATTACGTCCAAAAAAGTGTAGATAAATCGGACCTTTATACTTACAATTTTGAAAGCAAAAAAACCACACTGCTGCTGGCCAGCAGTGAAAAGTATCCAGAACACTGGAATATTATATCTCCTGCATACAATACAGTATGGTTCCGTTCAAAAGGAAAAATTTATGAAATCAATACTGTAAATAAAAACATAAAAGAAGTGAAAATAATGAATATGAAACCAGGAGAAGAGATAGTAAATTTTGATCTAAATCAATCATAAAAAGCATATGAATTGCTGCCTGCTTTTTATAAAGAAATGTAGAAACTCCTGCCTATCTACAGGTATTCCTTTGTGCATACGCACTACTGGCTCTCCGGTTTATTAGTTATGGAAATACAAAAAGAATTCGTGGCTTTATCGGGCTGCAAATAGTTGTGCCGGCGGGATACAGGAAGCCTGTGAGTTTTTTTACGGAGCGTACCGGATTTTATTCGTTAGTAAATAAAAAAAGCGTACCTCGCATGATGAAGCGAGTGTACGCTCTTTATTTTTTCTTCTAAGGAAAGAGAAGTTCGAACACGTTATTATGCTGAAGAATCGTAACGGGTGGATTTTTCGTAAAGAGAACAGCCACTTCCGGCTTGGATTTCATTTTTTCTATGTAATCTTCTGGAACATCTCCCGCATCGGAGACGGTAACGCCTTCGATTTGTTTTTCCTCATTTTCTTCCAGTTGTGTAGTGAGAAGGGTCGGAAGAATATCGGACAACTCTGTAAGGTTGTTGGTATATACAGTTACACACTTCATTAATCATCTATCCTTTCTTATTTAACAATGAACTG
The DNA here is from genome assembly GCF_000430625.1 of Aneurinibacillus terranovensis DSM 18919. Lineage (GTDB taxonomy): Bacteria > Bacillota > Bacilli > Aneurinibacillales > Aneurinibacillaceae > Aneurinibacillus_B > Aneurinibacillus_B terranovensis. The sequence goes on along the minus strand of NZ_AUMJ01000057.1, from coordinate 6,294 downwards.
TTTACTAGTGTTGACGAGAGGGGATGTAACAATACTGTATGATAAGCTAAAAATCCCCGTATTTATTTGGTCGCCTGAAAAAAAGAAGCGCCTTAATGATACAAGACGCTTCTTTTGGCATTATTGATGGTGGCCTCTACAATTTCAAGGACATCATGCCTGTCGAGATTATGAAGGCCATCCCTTAATACAATAAAAGCATTTAATTCTTCCTTTGTTAATACACGGTGTACTTCGGGCATTACGGTGCTGATAATGGTTGCTAATTTCACAGTTTCCACGGACATCATCACCTCGTTCTATAAGTATGGTGATACATAAAGAACAAATCATGCAAAGGGATTTGATGTTGCCGGGTACGCTATGTGCCCGTGTTTCAGGTATTTGAAAACTAACTTACTAGTAGTATACCACACATTCACTACATTAGCATATGGAATCCTTGTTTAATTTCAAAGAAAAAGCCGGGCCATTAAAAAGCCCGGCTTTTCACGATATTAATGGAGGTGAACAACCATACCTGTTATTTTATTTTAGGAGCTGCATTTTTAATATTTTCCGGCATGTCAGAGAACCGATTGAAATTCTCGATGAACAGAGCGGCGAGTTTCGCGGTATGGGCATCATAAGCCTCTTTATCTTTCCATGTATTTCGCGGGTTAAGAATTTCGGAAGGAACTCCCGGGCAATTCTGCGGCATAAACACTCCGAAAACAGGATGTTCGACAAACTCTTCTTTGTCCAGATCACCGTTGAGTGCGGCTGTAATCATGGCGCGGGTGTAAGGAAGGTTCATGCGTTTTCCAACTCCATACGGTCCACCCGACCAGCCAGTGTTAACAAGATAAACTTTTGCACCATGGGCGTCAATTTTTTCTCCTAACATCTCTGCGTATACACGCGGGGCAAGTGGGAGAAAAGGCTGGCCAAAACATGTAGAGAACGTGGCTTCGGGCTCTGTCACACCCCGCTCTGTGCCGGCTAGTTTACTGGTGTAGCCGGACAGGAAATGAAACATTGCTTGCTCTTTCGTCAGTTTAGAGATTGGGGGCAGCACGCCGAACGCATCCGCAGTCAGGAAGACAACGACATTCGGGTGCCCCGCAACACCGGGAATCAGCGAGTTTGGAATATATTCGATTGGATAAGCGGCACGCGTATTTTCCGTCAGACTTTTATCGTCATAATCCGCCGCCCGAGTCGTTTCATCAAATACAACATTCTCAAGCACGGAACCAAATTTAATCGCGTTGAAAATTTCCGGTTCTTTTTCTTTGGAAAGGTTTATGCATTTTGCGTAGCAGCCGCCTTCAACGTTAAATACACCGTGTTCAGACCATCCATGCTCATCATCCCCGATTAGCATGCGGTCCGGATCAGCGGATAAGGTAGTTTTCCCTGTGCCAGAAAGGCCAAAGAACAGCGCGACATCCCCGTCTTTCCCTTTGTTTGCGGAACAGTGCATCGACAGGACACCTTTTTCCGGCAGAAGATAATTCATGACACTGAAAATAGATTTTTTGATTTCTCCGGCATATTTCGTTCCGCCGATGAGCACAATTTTTTTTTCAAAGTTTAGGATAATGAACGTTTCGGAATTGGTACCATGCACAGCAGGATTTGCTTCGAAATCGGGTGCGCTAACCACGGTAAATTCTGCGTGGTGCGAAGTCAATTCTTCTGTGGTCGGACGAATGAACAATTGATGGGCAAAGAGATTATGCCAGGCGTATTGATTGACAACGCGAATGGGCAGACGATATTCTTTTTGTGCCCCCGCGAATCCGTCAAATACAAAAAGTTCTTTATCTTCAAGGAAGTTCAAGACATCCTGATATAGTTTTTCAAATTTTTCTTCGGAAATCGGCTGGTTTGTAGCTCCCCAATCAATTTTATGATGTACGGAAGGAACGTCCACAATAAACTTATCCTTGGGGGAGCGGCCTGTATATTTTCCGGTTTTAGCCGTAATCGCACCGGTAGACGTGAGTTTGCTCTGGTTGCTCTGGATCGCAAATTCTACAAGCGCTCCGACAGGCAGATTAAAGTGTACATTTCCCGCTGATAAAATCTCTTGTAAATCCTTGTTCATTTTCGTCTCCATTTTTCCTATCCTTTCCTGAAAGCTCATTAATTAATGGTGAGATTTAAATTAATAGTATGTCATTAATAAGGTTATTAGTATGTCTTAATAATAGTATGACTTTCTCTATCGTGCAACAGTTTCCAAGAAATTTAATGAAATTGTCATGAATTTTGGGCCAAGTCATAAGGAGAGGAGAAAGAAAATCACCGCGATTGGAGAAAAAAACGGTATAACAGAGAATATATAGGCATGATGAAGAATATAAATAAATACCGCTGCATACGTTTAGATATTACAAAAAATGCGTAAATTTTTTGTTTTTCAGCACATATTGATTATGGTACGATAGAAACACAATTGAATCATGCATGATGGAATGTTGTCCCTGGTTCTTGTCCCAGTATAACAAGAAGGAGGAAAACAAACAGTGCTAAGAAATAAAGATTTAGCTGGTGTTTCTAAACCCTTGAGTCTGGTGGAAGAAGTTCTATGCAAGCAGGGCTTCAAACGTAAAGGCAGCAAAGAACAGCCTGTTTTCCGGATGAACATGCAGGATGCGGCAACGACAAAGTCTTACGCGTTGGATATTCCTTTTAAGGAAGATGAGAGGTGCGCAGAGCCGAATGTGCGACTGGGGACTCCTTACGTATCTCCAACAGCCTCCGCTTTACGAACGGGTTTTGATGATCACATTCCTCAATCGGTATACTGGGCAGCTGAGAGTAAGATTGCCGAAGTGGTGGATTACTTAACGATGTATGATCATAAATGATATAGAGTAAATGTGTAAAGCCCTCCGTCCTTTGCGGAGGGTTTTTGATTAGGAGGAGTTCCGTGAAAATATTTCAAGAGGTATGGCCCACAGCAGAGGCAAGGGGGACCGTTGTCATTGTGCATGGAGCAGGGGAGTATTTTGCTCGCTATCATTGGCTGGCTCGCGAGCTGAATCAAGCCGGTTACTCGGTAATAGGCGGGGATCTCCCGGGTCTCGGGCGATCAGGGGGGAAAAGAGGCCATATTCAACGGTTTGAAGATTATTATAAAGCGCTTGACCAGTGGCTTCAAACAGCATTTCAGGGCAAACGCCCGTTGTTTCTTCTCGGGCACAGTATGGGTGGACTGATTGTTATTCGCTATATGCAAGAAAAAAAGCCGGACGTTGAAGGCGTCATCCTTTCCTCTCCCTGCCTGGAATTGGCCAGGAATATTCATCCTGTGCTTGCCGCTGTGGCGTCTTTGTTCGATGTTTGCTTGCCATCACTTACGCTTTCGGCCGGTATTGCCGCAGGCGATGTAAGCAGGGATAGGACGATAGCTGAACGCTACGGGAATGACTCGTATATCACGAAACGTGTGAGTGTTCGCTGGTATAAACAGCTGGTGAGGGCTATGAGGTTCGCAAGGCTACAGCAGAATGAGTATCCCGGTGTACGCACGCTGATTATGCAGGCTGGCGCAGACCGCATCGTGAATGCCGCAGCGACGAGAAAATGGTCGCAAGCGTTACCGATTTCCGATAAACAGTATTGGGAGTGGGAGGGACTTTACCATGAGATTTTTAACGAACCGGAGAAGGAAGAAATCGCCCGCTTCATGCTGGATTGGATGGATCAAATAAAGCACCGGCAACACTAAATTGCCGGTGCTTCTTTACCAAAGCTATGTTATAGTTTAACAACGTTCGCAGCTTGAGGTCCACGAGCACCTTCCACGATATCGAATTCAACTTCCTGGCCTTCATCAAGGCTTTTAAAACCTTCTGATTGAATAGCTGAGAAGTGAACGAATACGTCATTTCCGCCTTCTACTTCGATAAAACCAAAACCTTTTTCTGCATTAAACCATTTTACTTTACCTGTCATTGTTGACCTCCTGCGAAACCATTAAATATAGTATACAGTTTATAGTATAACATATTATCACACATTGGACAATTATGAAATCAGATTAAGACCGACTAAATTACACATTTGTGCTAAATTTGGTCTGTTTTGCCGCGCGTTCCCGCTCCGATTTGTTTAAGTGCTTCTTACGCAGACGAATGGACTTAGGAGTTACCTCGCAATATTCATCGTCGTTCAGATATTCCAGTGCTTCTTCGAGTGAAAGGATGCGCGGAGTTTTTAGCTTAACCGTTTCGTCCTTTGTAGCCGAGCGGACGTTGGTGGCATGCTTCTCTTTACAGATGTTGACGACAAGGTCGTTATCACGATTGTGCTCGCCCACGATCATGCCTTCATACACTTCCGTTCCCGGGTTCACGAACAGCGTGCCGCGATCTTCAATGCCGAGCATACCGTACATGGTGGACGTTCCGTTCGCCATCGATACGAGCACACCTGCATGGCGTCCTCCAACATTGCCCGGTACAACAGGGCGGTAGCTGTCAAAGGAATGATTCAGAATTCCGTAGCCGCGAGTTTGCGTAATAAACTCCGTGCGGTATCCGATGAGTCCACGGGATGGAATCATATATTCAAGGCGAACGCTGCCGAAGCCATTATTAATCATGTTGAGCATTTCCGCTTTACGGGCTCCGAGGGATTCCATGACGGGTCCTGTATATTCTTCAGGCACGTCGATGGTCAGGCGCTCGGCAGGCTCCATGCGGACCCCGTCAATTTCACGCACGATAACTTCCGGCTTAGAAACCTGAAGCTCGTACCCTTCCCGGCGCATATTTTCAATCAAAATAGACAGGTGGAGTTCACCGCGACCGGATACGATATAAAGCTCAGGGGTTACCTCTTCGACCCGTAAGCTCACATCTGTTTCCAGCTCCGCATATAAACGGTCACGCAGTTTGCGGGAGGTTACATGCTTTCCTTCGCGGCCGGCAAACGGACTGTTATTTACAAGGAACGACATCTGGAGTGTAGGTTCATCAATCGTAAGCAAAGGAAGTGCTTCCTGTACTTCAAGGTCGGAGACGGTTTCTCCTACATTAATTTCATCCAAACCAGGCACGGCGATAATGTCGCCGGCTTTCGCTTCCTCGATTTCCACCCGCTTCAAGCCGATAAAACCAAACAGCTTATTAATGCGAACTTGTTTAACGCTGCCGTCGCGCTTAATTTGTGCTACGGTGTCCCCTTTGCGAATGGTACCGCGGTGGACACGGCCGATTCCAATCCGTCCGAGATAGTCGTTATAATCCAGCATCGTTACCTGAAATTGCAGGGGAGCGTCAAAGTCACCGGCAGGTCCCGGAATGTGTTCGATGATGCATTCAAAAAGAGCTTTTAAATCTTCATCCTGCTTTTCAGGATCGGTACTTGCTGTGCCATTAATACCTGAAGCGTAAATAACCGGGAAGTCCAGCTGCTCTTCCGTCGCATCGAGATCAATGAAAAGGTCGTATACTTCATCGACCACTTCAGCCGGACGGGCATTTTCGCGGTCAATTTTGTTGATTACAAGGATCGGTGTAACGTTTTGCTCCAGAGCTTTTTTTAATACAAAGCGTGTCTGCGGCATGCAGCCTTCAAACGCATCAACAACAAGCAGCACGCCATCAACCATTTTCATAATCCGTTCGACTTCTCCGCCAAAGTCGGCGTGTCCTGGCGTGTCCATAATATTGATGGTAATATCGTTATACGTGACGGCCGTATTCTTAGCGAGAATGGTGATTCCGCGTTCTCTTTCCAAATCGTTGCTGTCCATCATTCGCTCTTCAATCTTTTCATTGGAGCGGAACGTACCAGACTGGATCAGCATTTTATCTACAAGGGTGGTTTTCCCGTGGTCAACGTGCGCGATAATCGCAATATTACGAAGATCATTTCTTAATTTCATTCAATATAGCTCCTTTATATAGAAAAACTTCAACGTAACGATTATACACCAAAAGTTTCAATATACCTATTTTAATTTGTTATAAGAGCTAATTGCGATGTCCTGCAAGCCGGACAGGACAAGGGCTGAAAGATACAGGAGAAAAATTTTTACCCCCAAAAAAAGCGGAAAAACTTCATTTTCATGTATAAAAGAAAGAGGCAGAGCGAAAATCCACCCCAGCCTCTTTATGGTAGTAAATAGTAAACAGGCGACTCCATCCATGGTAAAATTGAATTGTCGAAAACAATTTTAAGTATCGGAGGGTCGCCTGTTATGGCTATTATACCACAACTCAAGCTGTTTCAGTGGAATGAGATTGCAGTGTTGGGAGATTTGGAACGTCTGCGCTTGGTTTTGGAGTACTTACC
>NZ_AUMJ01000056.1 GCF_000430625.1 Aneurinibacillus terranovensis DSM 18919 | reverse complement strand
GGAATATTATGAGGGAGTACATGGCATAAAGTACAGACTATCGGATATTCTCTAAACAAAAAAGGACCGGGCGGTTTTTGCCCGGTTTTTCTTAGAAGCATAGATCATAATCAATAGGTTCCGCCAGTAGGTGCTCCCATATAAGGTCTTTCACGTTCACAAATAGAACAAGCGATAACAACTAACAGGATAAACAGGACGAGAATTGTACCAACACGAGCTTCTTCTCTAAAGAAATCCATTCTTGATCACCTCCTTTTGTTTATTCTTGTCTAATATATGTGAGAATCTATCAGTATGAATAAACCAATATCCTTTAGATATAAAAAGAAACGTATACCTACCTGATAGGCAGTGAAACTATCACAGGTACGTGTGTGATCAATTTATAAAAACAAAAAAGCCTTCAAAAGAAGGCTTTTTTGTTGGGGTGCTGCCAGGCGGGTGGCGGCGACTGCGGTCCGGACGTGAAGCGGGGTATGGCTGCAAAGGGCGGGAGAATGCGTCTGTATTGCATGGTGGGAGGCAGGGCGCAAAAACAGAAAGGCAGGTGAAGAAAGATGGCATATGCATATATGAGTCAAAGCGGCACGCTACATATTGTTGATGATGAGGCAACAGCGAAAGAATTTAGTGTCAACGGTAAAATCGTGACGACTGACGTTCCGCATCGCGGCGGATATGAGATTGATGCGAAAGGCGAAAGTCTTATCACAGAAGATGGAGTCGTGCACGTGGATGATGCGAAAAGACCGGGTGTGAGTCTGGACCAGTATCCGGAGTTGAAGGCATTGTATGAGGCTGTGAAGTAAAAAAAATACGGGGAACGGATTGTCACGTTATGTTATCCGATACAAAGTGCACGCTGGGCTTTAGTCCGGCGTTGGCTGCTTAATTAGATTGAGTGGCGAGCGGCGGGCTAAATTTTGCAGGAAAATATCTCCTTTTGTCGAATAGTTAGGCAGGGGGAGGTGAGGAATATGACATTTAAACAAATTGATATTTTCTACGGAGAATTGACTGACGCTAAAAAAAGAGCAAATGATTTTTTATCAGAACTTCGAGATGATGAAGTCATTAGTGTAGATGTTCAGGATTTAGGGCTTAAAACAATTGAAAACGACCCTTCACGACTTGTGAATATTGTTGTTGTGTATTTAAAGAAGGAAAAAAGTCAAGAGGTAAACTACGATCCTGAAGTATTGAAAAATCTTGTTCCCAGAAAACCTAAAAACTGATTCTTGGAAGCATCCTTCGGGGTGCTTTTTATTTTACATACCTATTACATCAGTTAGGAGATGAGGTGATATGTAGTGATCAGACAGCGTGACCCAGAACATCAAGTATAGTTTCGTGAGAGAGAAGCTGAGAGCAGACCTTTTTGCATTACATTCTGGACATTTTTACGGGTTAAAATGTGTACTCGGTAAACTGGACACAAGTAAGGATTGCGAAGAGGCCATTCCTATCGGAACGGCCCTTTTGTTTTATACATCAAAGAAGATTCCAGATGATAGCTCAGACCATTGAGATGAATTCATCGCGCGAGCGGGTTTGATTTGCTTTAATGATTTTAAGGGTTTAAGTTGTTTAAGATTTTTCATAGGTTTCATTTGTTTCATGGGCTTCATTGGTCCACCTGTAGCTTCACTTGTAAAGAAAACACATTGCCCATTATTATCGCGTATCCATCCATTTTCATAGACACCCAAATGTTTACCGGAATAAGTATAAACGGAGTTTTGGTATAGATACGCTACAGGCTTACCATTAAACAAGTAAATATGTTCGCCGTCTTGAGTGTAAGCTATAGGCTCACCGCGTTTATTATAAAAAGTAGTCTCCGACATTCATTTTCACCTCCATTCTTTTACAAATTTCTACAAAAAGAGAAGTAATCCTTCTATTGTGAATTGATTAATGGTGATGAAATAATGGAGATTAAATTGAAGTTAATAGTAAAATTTACCAAAATAGAAAGAAATTTAACCGCTCTGAGAGTGGCTTTTTCTTTTATATGAACTTTGGAGGTGGGTGATGATGTAGATGGCGAAATTAACTCCTAAACAGCAGAGGTTTGTTGATGAGTATCTGATTGACCTAAACGCTACCCAGGCAGCCATACGGGCTGGATTTAGTGTGAGGACAGCTGAACAGCAAGGGTATCAGCTCCTTCAGAAAACTTCAGTTTCAGATGCAATCGCCAAGGCCATGGCAGAGCGTTCGAGACGGACAGGAGTTTCTCAGGATCGCATTGTGGAGCAGTTAGCCAAGATTGCATTCTCGGACCTAAAGGATTATGTGGAGTGGGATGGAGACAGAATCACCCTGAAAGACAGCAGCGAGGTTGATGGTTCGGTCATCCAATCGATTACGGAAACGATGCTGCCTAAAGGTGGCATTAAGAAGGAAATCAAGTTGAATGACAAGATGAAGGCCCTTGAATTACTTGGCAAGCATCTAGGGATGTTCAAAGAACAGATTGAGCATTCTGGTGCAATCATAAATAAAAACGTTGACCTCAGTTATCTTACCGACGAGGAACTGGATAAGGTGCTGAAGCAATATGACAACGATTAGACAGCTAAAAGAGGAAAAACTCCGCCGCATTCGCGAGAAGAAGATTGAAGCAGCGCGTGATTCGTTTTGGGAATATTGTAAGGTTCGTGCTCCTGAATTTTACAAAGAGCATCGCCATCATCTGAAAACCATTTGCCATACGCTTGAATCGTTATACAGGGGCACGCTATTGAAACCAAACGGTGAGTCGTACGAAAACTTAATGATGAACCTTCCACCGCGTCACGGGAAAAGCCGGACGCTTATTTTATTTTGTGAGTGGGTATTCGGGCAGAACCAAACAAACCGAATCATTACAGCTTCCTATAACGAGTCACTGGCTACGGACTTTTCTCGGTTTACCCGGGATGGGATAAGCGAAGAAAAAGCTTTCCCCCATGAGATTGTCTTTAGTGACATTTTCCCGGGTGTGAAGATAGCGGATGGGAATGCCTCCTTTCGACAATGGGCGTTGGAAGGACAATTCTTCAGTTATAAAGGCGCTGGTATCGGCGGTTCAGTAACAGGGCGCGGCGGTAACATTCTTATCGTAGACGACCCTGTGAAGAACGCAGAGGAAGCCTTTAACGAGCTGGCATTGGATAAACAGTGGCAATGGTATACGGGTACGTTTCTTTCCCGGCAAGAGCAGAAGGAACACTCTATTAAAATCATCAACATGACACGGTGGAGCAAGAAAGACCTGTGTGGTCGGATACTAGATGGTCCAGAAGCTGATGAATGGTATGTGTTACTGATGCCCGTAGAGGATGAGGAAGGAAACATGCTGTGTCCTGACCTGTTGAGCAAGAAGCGACTGGAAAGCTTTAAGAAAACGATGGACGAGGCGATACTTAACGCGAACTATTACCAAAAGCCCGTTGACATGAAAGGCAGGCTGTACAAGTCGTTTAAGACGTATGAAGAGTTGCCGAGAGATAGTGACGGTAATTTGTTGTTTGAAAAGATTATCGCCTACGTGGATACCGCAGACACCGGGGAGGATTACCTGTGCGCCCCGATTGCCGGTGTGTACCAGGGCGAACTATATATGCTGGATGTTCTCTATACCAAAGAGGGCATGGAGATTACAGAACCACAGACAGCAGCTATTCTGGTCCGTAACAACGTAGTCACCGCAAAGATAGAGTCAAACAACGGCGGTCGCTCCTTTGCTCGCAACGTGGAACGGCTCATATGGGAACGACACAACACTCGTAAGGTCAACGTGCAGTGGTTCCACCAGAGCAAGAATAAGCAGGCCAGAATCCTTTCTAATAGCGTGTATGTCATGGAGCATATATATTTCCCAATTGATTGGAAAACCCGATGGCCGGAGTATTACAAGGCCATGACGGAGTATCAGAAGGAAGGGAAGAACAAGCATGATGATGCTCCGGATGCTACGACCGGGCTGGTGGAGATGATGGATGCTCCTGTTATTTTAGGTTCCGCAATAGAAATAAATCCTGATGATATTTTAGGCTTATAGATTGGAGGTGATACTATGGCAGGAAGGATGTCAGCTTTAAAAACTCGGGTATTGGACTTTTTCGGTCGTAAGCAATCAACGCTACCTGAATCCAATCAGGATAGACCGGGAAAAGACGAAATACCCATGGCTTCCTATGCGGAATCACATTCATTATATGTGTTTGACCAATTTCAGGTTGCAGTGGACCGGATAAGCATTATAAGAGACGTACAGGAGCTGTGTAAGAACGATTTGCGGTTTGCCATGACCAATAAGAGGGTAGCGGCAGATGCTGCAAGGGGTGGCTTTAAAGTCGTTGTACAGGGCAGTGAAGAGCATAGGAAGCTGCTTAAGCGTCGTGGGAAATCACTCAATCGTTTAACTGCAGGTTCGAATATCGCGCAGCAGGTGATTGATGATTTCCTTAAACGAACGAAACTTTCCGCAAAAGCTGAAAACTACTTGCGTGCGTTGCCCAGGGATGGGGATTTATTCTTAAATCCCATTGTTGACCTGTCAGCTGGTCTGGTTCTTGATATCAGGCGGGCTCCTGCACTCACAATCAAGCGGAACTCGGATGAATTCGGGGAATTTCCAGATATCGAGCGGGCCTTTTCGCAGATTGACCCGCGCACTCAAATCAACACGCTAATGGAAATCGGTCCGCCAAGTGTAAGTCGTACAGACTTCGCGCTATACCAGATGAATCACGTTCGCTGGCTGATGGAAGAAACACTTCCTTATGGAACTTCTCATTATGCTTCCGCACGGAAAACGCATAAAATTCTTGAGAGGATGGAGAAAGCAGCTGCCATCCGGCGGGAATTTAGGAGCGTACTAAAGTTCAACCATAAGATGCCTGATGATGCTAAAGAGCAAGATGTTATTCAATATAAACGTGATGTTGGACTCATCGATAAAAACGGCAGACCTACGAGAAACGCCCATCTGCTTTCTGACTTTGTAGGAACGGCGGAGGTTAAATCATTACAGGGCGATGCCAATCTATCAGAGATGGACGACATTAAATACTTTGATGATTTGCTCTGGCTCAACCTTGGTATTCCTAAAACGATTGTAACCGGCGGGAAAGAGATTAACCGAGACATCCTTAAAGTACAGTACCCAGCCTATCTTAAGACACTTAACGACCTAACCGACACGCTGGAATATGGAGATGCCGGTTATTTTTCCGGGTTGCGCGACCTTATAGACTTGCAGCTACTATTGGACGGGATCAATCCGGATGCTGTTGAATATGACATTGTTTGGTCGCAGAAAACCGCAGAGACGGAAAATGAAATCGTTGACCGTGTACAAATTGCTCTGGGTGCGAATGGCGGCGAGAAACTTATTACCCGTCAAAAAGCTATCCAGGTAATCGCCGAGTCGTATGATATTGAAGACCCGGTGGAAATGGCTAAGTTGGTTGAGGAAGAAGAGGCAAGGAAAGCGGCACAAGTAGGCCAAATTCAGCAAGCGGCCGCCGCACATACCGTGAGAATACCAGGAACCAGTAAACTTAATGCAGTGGGCAACCAGGCGGCAGAAAAGCGCGATAATCAGCCGGTGGTCGATGTTGTTTTAGAAGACCGGACAGAATTTCAAACGATTGAAGACAAGGCGAAGGAGACAGTCCTTCGTTTTTTTCGTTCTATCTATAAAAAAATGACGGAGTATTACGGCGCTATCACTGATTCTGTCATTCTTGACTTCTCGGCGGATGAGATTCTATCAATTCTTGACGACGCCTGGGATGAAAATGAAAGCACGTACCGGGTTGGTATTGTAAAGAATATGACAGAGGCTGGATTACTGGGCGCAGATCGGGCGGTACAACTTGTGATGGACTTTAACCAGGGGAAATCAAAAGACCCCGCAGCAGACCACGAAATGAGCCTTAAAATGCGAATCGTTCGGGATGATATTTACGATGATCTACTGAATGAATCATCCACTCGTATTGTTGGGATAAAGAGCACAACGCAGGCGATGTTACGGGATACCCTAGCGGAAGGATTCGAGGATAACCTTGGCTGGAAAGAGCTCATGAAGCAAATCCAGCCAATCATCGTTGACCCTGTGCGAGCGGAAATGATTGCCCGAACGGAATTATCATGGGCTTACACCAGGATGCAGAAACGTATCTATCAGGATGCGGGGTTTACGAAAGTAGAATGGCATGCAGTTCTGGACCAGCGCACTTGTCCGGTATGCCGGAGCCGCAACGGGGATGTTTATTCAATGGATGACCATCCGGATATGCCGGCTCATCCGCGCTGCCGATGTTCATTTTTGCCGGCAGAATAACTTGTGTGTCCGATAATTTACATTATGGTAAACTATCTGCTTTTCAAATGTCCAAATACGACGATTTTCAGGCATGAGCCGCAATTAACAGTTCGGGAAATAATTTAAAAATAGGTTATTCATCGCGTTTTACGATCTTTATTTTTCTTCGAATTTCGCTTGTTTGCTACTTAAGTCATTCACAAAATAATGGCTTTTATTATGCTAGGAAGGAGGTTAACAGTGAGAAAAATAATTGCCTTTTTCTTATTGCTATCTTTATGCGGTTGTGGGGCAACTATAAACAAAGCACCTGACGTGAAGAAAGAGACTGCGGAAGAAAAAGCGGAAAAGGAAGCGTGGAATGACACCGGACCATCCAGAGCCTTCAACTCAGACCCATTCTCTATTTTTACGCGACCATATAGCATTTGGGATACGTATCAAAACTGAGAATGATTTTTTAGAAAGGCGGTGGTGCAGTATGTGAGCATCACTTTTTTATTTTCTCAAATTGATGAAAGGAGGAGCAATGTGAAAACAAACGGGTTAAAAATAAACCTTCAGTTTTTTGCCGGCATTGGCTTTACGCCAAACAATGGCAACAAAACGGTTAATGATGAGTTATCTGACGATCCAACCATGAAAGAAATCATTCAAGCTGGTTCTGCGATTGAATTGCTTGCCATCAAGAAACGGTTGGCGAACGAACCGCTTACTGAAATGGACCGTCGAATCTATTACGAAGCGATTGATGTTAGAGCAAGTAAAGACTTCGGTTCTTGGTCAATAGAATCAGCTGCACGGGAAGAAGAGGAAGAGGCGGAAGAGAAAACAGGCGAGATTGGTTTCAAAGTACAGGTAACTACGGATTCTATTGAGCCTAGATTTGCTGTGATAACGGATGGTGTAGGCGAAATGAAGGATATTTGTCTTTCAAAGGCCGTAGTCATCACCGATGGAGCCAATAAGCCTTCCGGATGGTATAAGCAGCCGGTGAGCCGCGTAGATGCTATCAATGATAACTCCCGGCTATACCCGCGTGCTGTGTACCAACCTGCTTTGGATGCCATTAAGCAGGCGGGCTTTCCATATGCAGGCGAACATCCTCATCCGCGAAGCTACCGCGCTGCCAATGGACAAATACGATTTGAATCAGCGGTACCTAATCAAGCGGTAAAGTTCCGCGATGCTTATATTGATGCGACGGGTGTGGTGTGGGCGGAGTACCGTCCGCTGGATACGGAAATGGGCCGCCAAGTGAAGGCGATGCTTGATGCTGGGCTTCCGATTGGGTTTAGCAATCGCATGACGGGAGATATCGTCGGTACGACTGTAAACGGAAAGACCGTCGGCGTAGCAAAACAACTCAACCTTTTCACTTGGGATGTTGTTTTAAACCCGGCGGAACCGGAAGCCTTTACGAATCCGGAGGAATTAACGGATTCAGTTGTGAGCGAAATACTTGATTCCATAAATAAGGGGGATGACTCAGTGAACTTTTTGACGATGTCAGTGCAACAATTAAGAGAGTGGAAAGCAGCAAATGTCGGTCATAAAGATATGGCTTTATGTGACCAGGCCATTGTATTAAAGGAAAAAGCAGACCAAGTCACTGCAATTACCGACGAGTTGGAACAACTCCGCAATGAGAAAAAACAGCGGGAAGAACAGGAAGCAGTTGCTAAGAAGAAAGCAGAAGCACAGAAAGCTTTGACGGATGCAGTGAACGCTCTCCCGTATGACGGGAAAGTGAAGGAAGCACTGATCGCAAAGGGCGCTGAAATCACAGATGCTGCAGAAGTGGAGTCTTTCGTAGAGAAAGAAAAGGCTTTTATCGATTCAGTAGCGGTGACTGAAAAATTGAAAGGCTTGGGTATTAAGCCGGCCGGAGGAAAAGCTGCCATTCTGGATACATCTATTCAAGTTGTCGGCGAAGTACAACCATGGGAGCCTATCGTTGATAAACTACAGGATGCCTTTGACGATCGCTTCCGTGCCATCGATAAAAACTTCCGGGTTGATAAAAAACTGCGTGAAGGAAACAACGAAATTGTTGACCGCATCATGAAAAAGATGGACCGTGAAAACCATGAAGAGTACCGCAAAATGATGCAGACCTTAAATGACTCTGCTGTGGCTATTCAAGATGGTGTGATTACGGACAGCGCCGCGACCTCAACTGGTGATTTGGCGCAGGTTCCTATCGTTAGCCTAGCTTTTATGCGTCAGGTGTTCCAGGACTTAAAATTCCTGCAGCTCGTTATGGCGGAACCATTTAGCGGGACCACCTACAGAATTCCAGTTGAGTTCCAATCAGAGGACCTGTATACGCAGGACGATTTCGTAGTGGGTGAATATGATGGTATCCCTTCCGAAGGCGTTGAAACCTTCCTGCTTGAATTTGGGGCCGAATGGTTGAAACGGGCAACGATTATTTCTAAGGAAGCTCAAGTGGAGCTAATGAATGGGCCGTTCAATTACGACATCGTCGCTCGAAATCTCGCGAATGTAAATATGCGCTTCCAGCGAGTCATTGACCAAAAGCTGTCGCTTGAAATGCTATGTGTTTCTGATGAATACGGAGCTGTAGAGGTAGATAATGAAGCGGTAGCCGCAGCTGAAATTAAAACTGTTACGCCTGGGCAAAACGGAATTCCATCGACATCAAATGCAGCTTGGGTTGTCGATTTGCTCTGCGGTCAAACATCCGGTGCTCTTCAAGCACAACGCCCGCCTATCGTACGTCCGCGTACCAAGCAATGGTTGGATGAACACGGTCGTAAGCAAACCGCGCAGGTGAACCAAATAACGGCCGTCGTGGGAACTACCACATTAAAGCGCGGGACATGGGATTTTGTAAAAGGTGTGATTAATAACGGGGATTATGCGGTCGATTTTGAATCTGGGAAAGTGTACTTTACAACCGCATCTGGCGTAAATAACACGGACAAGTTACCAAAAATGTCTTACTCGTATGCCACCAACGTAAGCTACTTTAATTTGACCGTTCCAAATGGTGTCGACGCTTCTAAATACTACAATCTATTGCTTGAGCAATTAGATACGGAAAAGGCATATATGGGTTCTGCACCGAGGTATGTAACCCCTGATTTTGCGATTGGCTCTTTGAACGCCATGGTGGCCATTAAGAAAGCGGAATTGTTCTACAAATATGCGAGTCCGGACGGCACGAATCTGTTGAAAGGTGATATGTACTTTGCGACTCGTAATGGGTTACAGCTTGGGGAGATTAACGCGCCGTGGGCCGCAGGTGACCGCCGTATGCTGTTAGGGAAAATGAACGCTACTCGCTTCGGAATTGGTTCGCCGATGCAAATGGAGGGACCGTTCCCTTACATCGACCCGGCTACATCGCAGATTACTTCTGCAAAACAGTACTTTGCTACGGAACAGGTTGCCATTTCTACGCCGCAGGTCATTGATAAATACGGTAATACGTATAACCCGCCATACCGTACAATTAAGTTTTACAACAGCTAGGAGGTAGATTATGGAGCTTAATACTTCTAAAAGTTTTATGATTCATCCGGTTAGCGGAGTCATCATTCATCCCGGACATGTCTATGAACCAATAAAAGAGGCGGTCGTTGAGAAAAAACGATCTGCCTCTTCTTCGTCTAAAAGGGCGAAAAAAACAGAAGATGTAACGGAGAATAACGCCGATGGAACAAGTGGTAATCCTACAGAAGCTACGGAGTGAAATCGGTGATGCAGTTAAACCATATTTAAACAGTGATGATGAATTACTGTCGCGTTTAGAGGAAGCGGTCGGCGACTATTCCAAGTACCGGCCGCGCCGTATTAAGGCCAATCTTACATTGGTTCCAGGTTCAACAGTGTTCCCATTACCTGCTGATTGCCAGACATGGGTAAGCGGATTAGAGGATTATGAGGTTCTTAGCAACGCTCTCTATTTGGAGCAACCTGTTCTTTCTCCTGTTACTGTACCATTTGTATATCTCGGAGACCATGTATTACAAACCATTCCGGACCGCGACATCAGCATCCTCTTCGATTTCATCATGTGGAAACATTATGAGGCCGTGGTGAGCGAAGGCGCTGAAATCAGCGGGCTTAAGCTTGGAAAGGGGCTTGACATCAAATTTGATAACTTTGACGAGCTGAACAAAGCAGCAGAACGAAGAAAGAACAGCTATATCAATCGTGTAACTCGACCTTTGGGTGGTGGAACATAATGGACGCTGTCAAACTGTCGTATAAGGTCCGTAAAATCATCGATAAGCATATTCGCCAAAAAGGATATGAGACGGATGCTACTTTGGAGCATCCTGCAACCGGTGTTTCTAATCGGAACCAATTATCCATCACTGATACTGGACAACCGGTTTCTGAGCAAATCCCGATCAAGATTGTGGTCACCGCTCATGACGAAATGGTTTTTCCAATGGAATTAGGCGACAATCCAAACGAAATCCTTGATTTTATCGTGATTGAGGATGAAATGACTCCTGATAAAGAGCGAGTGAAAGAAGGGGGAATTCTGGTCTATCAGGGAAAAAGGTATACAGTCACCCTGGCGGCTCCTGCTACATTGGCAGGAAACCTGATTATCAAGGAATGCCGAGGAAAGCTGGTGAAATAATGGCGGGATTTGAAGAATTGTTCCGTGCTCTTGGAGAAATCCCAGATGGAATAGACAACGCCATGAAGAAGGGACTCAAAAAAGGCGCCGTGATTGTGATGAAGCGAGCCAAATTAAAACTTGGCACCTACCAACCTGGTTGGCCCGCTCTTAAGCCTGAAACCGTACGCAAGAAGCATATGTCGAAAACGCAGGCAGGACGGCTAACACGGGCGGGGAGAAGGTACCTCAGAGAACACGGTTCATGGGGGACTGGCGGCAACGACGATTCGCCACTTGTTGACAAAGGACACTTAAAGCAGGCGATTACCACCGATTTCAGCGAACTGGACCAGGGGGTTGCTTATGTCGGGGTTGCGGCCGGCAGTGGTGAGAACGGGAGTAGCACTGCTGATTACGCAAAAATCCATGAGTTTGGGGGAATGGCCGGGAGAGGACACAGAGTTCACGTCCCGGCTCGTCCTTTCTTGCGACCTTCCCTTGAAGAATCCAAGGAACAGATTAAAGATGCGGTGGCCCAGGCTATTGTAGAAGAATTGAGGCGGTTTGGAAGATGAGGGACCCGCTGACGCTAGCCTATCAATCCATCCAGGCTGCCATTCTGCATGTTCATGGTGATAGTTTTGTCGTAAGGGATGAAATGCCGAATCCATCTGAATTTCAAAAAATACTGCCGGCTGCCCATATTCAATACGTAAGCGGCACAGCGGAGAAGGCACTCATGCGGGAATACGAACCGCATGGCATCATCGATAATCAGGATGGCACGTTTACCGTAGGGACGGAATCGGTCAGGTTTGACTACTTGATACAAGTTTCTTTTTTTGCGGTTCGTCCAGGCGTTGCCCAGCAACTATCGACCGCTTTTATGTCGTACATCGAACAGGTAAATGAAATTCCCATTCCAAACGACAGATGGGAAAAGCTCATGCAAATATTTTTGACGGCTCCGCCGCTTCCGCCGCGTGGTGAGCCTGATGTGTATCAGGTTGACGCAACGTATAGATGTCGTGGGAAGTTGATTACGGAAGAAATAGTAAATGCGGTGGACATTTCAAAATTCAAACCCCAAATCAGGGGATAAGGAGGTATAACATGCCAGTAGTACGAGGACTCAAAAACCTTAACGGTTTGCCACCGAATGTCTATGTGAATGAATTGGCTGCGCCGCAGGGTGCTGCAGTGCTAGCGTCTCCGTTTGTTCTTGGCTTCATCGGGGAGTTTGACCGAGGGCCTGTTGATCAATATGTGCATATCGTAGAAACCCCTACCATGACAGTGGCGGAGGCTGCTGAAATTATATTTGGTTTGAAAACATTCAGTCCAAAAGGAAACCAACTGCTTGACCATTTAGATCATGCTCGTGTGAAAAATGTGATTTTTGGCCGGGTGATTGGGAGTGGTTTCGCTACAGCAAGCCTGACATTGAAAGACCGCCAGGCAACCCCGGCTGACACGCTGAAAATTAAACCAAAAGCCGGTCCGGGCAAATACGCCAACATCTTCACATCAGAGGTTCAGGAAGGAACAAATACCGGCACTTTTAAACTGATACTAATCTCTGACATCGGCGGTAAAGAAACATACGACAATTTAAGTATGGATCCTACGAATGAGCGCTATGTTGTTACGATTGTAAACAATGCCAGCGCTCATTTTGTTGTGGAGGATCTTAAGTCGAACGCTTCTTCGTTTGATGATGCACGCCCGGCGGTTCTTGCCCAGACACAGCTTGCAGGTGGCTCAGATGGAGCTCCTGTTACAGCGACCGACTACATTGGCACGTCTGACCCGGGATCAGGTGCACGCACAGGCCTGAAACTATTCGAAGGTTCTCCTGCTTCTATCCTTACAGATGTATCCTACATTGATTTTAGTGGCCAAACAGCGGACGATGCTCTCCGTCAATATGGCGAGAAGCACAACATCATGACCTACTGCGGTACAAGTACCGCAAAAATGGTGGATGCAGCTGCAACCTATCGGCAATTATTTGATACGGACTTCATGCATATGAACTTCGGTCGGTACAAATCAACTACAGGACAATATGCTTCCGGGGCTTGTGTGGCAGCAATCGTGCACGCGATCGGAAATATTGAGGACAGTGGCCTTGCTGTAGAGTGCAGTTGGATTGCCGGGGCTGAAACAGAAGTGGATTTTGATATGGCAACCACGCTATATAACAACCAAATCGGAGCGTTCGAACTGAAACCAAGCGCCAAAGGTGACGGTTCGATGGCTTATCGCATGTCGAATGACTATACACTTGCGGTGAAAGATGTGGAGGGCAATGTGATCTCTGACAATGAAAACCGCAAAGTGAATAAACGAAGATTAAGTTCTTGGATTGAAAAAGCATTGTTCGGTGTGGCAGCCCCATGGCAGGGTAAGGCGATGACCAAGAAAATGAAGGGTGACGCTGAGATTAAACTACGGACGTACTTGGATGGACTCAAAAACGACAACGTCATAGAGGACTATTCCATTTCGTTTAATGATGCTGCTGCGCAAATTGACCAGTTCGTCGATGATGTCAGTGCGAAATATTACAATACCGCCGAGTGGACATTACTCAACTTCCGAGGCGGGACGAATGTGGAGGTGTAGAGAATGGCCGAAAATGGTATGCTCGGTAAAAAACTTGTGATTGGACTAGCAGACTCTTCTGGTAATGTGGTAGCGAAAGCGCCTGAAATACTGAAATGGTCCGTAGAAGAAATCACACAGGAAGAAAAGAAATATCCAATCGGGGAAGAGGATGAGTACCGCGAAGTCATTCAAATGGGTTGGAAAGGCACTATTGAGGGCCAACAAACCAGCACTGCTATGGATGATATTGCAGACGCCAAACAACAATATCAGGATCAAACAGGTGATACGTTATCATACATCATTTTCACGTCTGAAACGTACAGGGATGGGACGATTCGCAAGTATAAGTATAACAATGTAACCTTTGACGGATTTAAAAAATCAGCTGACGGTAACAACAAGCCGATTACCAACTCTATCAACTGGCACTCACCGCGCCGGATTCCACTATAAGGAGGACAAACCATGGCTGAAATTACTTTATCAACCGGAAAGAAAGTCGTAATGCGTGAAAAACGCGGACAGCATCATTTTATTGAGCGAGCACTTCTTGCAATATGTATCAAAGAGGGCGGACAAAATATCGGCGGTATCCTTTCTACCGTCGCTATTCAAACTGTCGTCGGGTTAGCGTCGGTAGATGGCGAAGCAATTGTAACGCCAAGTGACTTAGCAGGCGTATATGGCGTCATGGACCATTTTACTTATGAAGAATGGACGGAGCTTGAAAAAGAAGCGCTGCCTAAAGAAGCGAAAGAAAAATTGGATGAAGCAGCAAAAAACTTGCAAACACCGCCTGGTTCCGCAACCGTATCGAACTAACACTTGCATCCGGTGCGGGAGTTTCGTTTGAAGCAACACTGCAGATGACTGATGTAGAGGTCAATGCAGCTATTATTATTGTGAATGAATGGAACGAACGACAGAACACTTCTTGAAAAATGGAGGTGTTCTGTCAAAAAAATATAAATTCTTTCATAAATTTTCCTGTATAGTAGGAGTAGGAGGGGATATCTATGAAAAAATTTATATCGTTAATTCTTTGCATGATAGTATTTTCATTAAGTAGCAGTATTGTTTTTGCTAAACAACTGACTGTAAATTCTCCTTATCAGCCAGTTGATATTAAGGTGATGTACAACGGTGAAGAAATCGTATTGAAACACAAACCAGTTAAATATAATGAATTTCTTTTGCTTCCTGCCAGGGAGGTTTTTAATGCACTTGGGTACGATGCAAAATGGGATTCGCCTTCACAGATGATGAGCGTAACAGGGAACGGAATTTCGGCTATTTTCTCGCGAAATGATGACAGCGTAATAAAAAACGGCATCCAGTATCCTGGAGTTACACCGTCTGTGTTGGTAAACGGATCTTTCTACATAGAAGCAACACAACTTGGTGCTTCCGTAGATTGCGGAGTTAATATGGATGGTGATAACACACTAGTCATTTATCCGCCAGATGCTGATGAACAAGCCGTAGAAGAAGATGCACAAAACCAATCAGAGGAACAGCCACAAGATCAGTCGGATGTTCAAACTGTAGATTATTCGAATGTGGATATACCGGGAAATTTTGTTCCGTAGTCAATTAAAAATGCCTTTCTCATTTTGAGTTGGGCTTTTAAAATTAAGCCCTCCAAAAAAGCAATTGTACAAGGCTATCATTTATTTTTGCTTTTTATTAAAAGAAAAAATATAAATGTAAAAATAATTGATGAAGAATTTGTGGTATAATGTATTGCAAATACGGTATATATACCGTATCAAATGAGTAAGATAAAAAAAGACCGCAAGTGCTGGTAACACTTACGGTCATGTACAATAGACGTTCCCAAGAGGGACGGCTCATAGTTGTATTTCACAGAAAATAGACCTACCCTTCAACTTTCCAGGCTCAAGGGAGGTCTATTTCTTTTGTGTAAATGACAGTATAGCTACGATTAATGTTGCAAATGCAATCATCAAATAAGTTGCTTCGAATACTGTCATAAGGCGTCACCCCCTTTCAACGGGAGTGAGCCGACCACCCTTGAGGAGCCGTATCTATTGTACAGGAAGATTATAACATACCAGCACCCTTTCAAGAGGGTGTTTTGTTTGTCAAAGTTTGTCGAATGGAAATTTACTACACAATAAAAGAGGTGGTGTAAGATGTAGAAAGGAGGGGGACATATGAAAAAAATTATGTTATTGATTTTTATTGTACTAGCTGGTTGCGCGCCATCCAATGATAACCAACCTGCTACAGGAAATACAGTAAAAGAATTACCTGTGCAAAACGGTAATGGGGCTAAGTACGTTGGTCAAGTTCAAAATAACATCCCACAAGGGTACGGGAAAGTAGTATTGCCAAATGGTGATATCTCGTATGAGGGGTTGTTTGAAAATGGAAAGATAATTAACGGTAAATCGTACCAAAACGGAAAGTTATTGTACGAAGGCGAATTTAAAAACGAAAAACCAGACGGACATGGAAAGGCTTATAATCAAAACTCCGGTGTTGTATTTGAAGGCGAATTCAAGGATGGGAGTATGTACGGTAGAGGTAAAATTTACGACCAAAATGGACAATTAGTGAACGAATACGAAGTTCAAAATGGAATGCCTGTACTTCTTAACCAACAAACTAACGAACAGTCACAAACAAATTCCATTGTTTCAATTACGAAAAGCGAATTTGATACCATAAAAAATGGTATGACGTATGAACAAGTTAAAAAAATTATTGGCGGAGAAGGGCAGAAACTTTCCGAAACAGGTTCGGTAAACGATCCTTATTATACCGTTATCTATATGTATAATGGAGAAGGAACTCTTGGGGCTAATGCTAATTTTACATTTCAAAACAACAAGTTACTAAATAAAACTCAATTTGGTTTACAGTAAATCAAGAAAAGTATTATTACACAGCACACCCTTGACAAGGGTGTTTTTATTTTGCTGCACGAGGTGGTGAATCTATGAGTTCAATTCTCGATTTAGCTATCGCAATTACGTTATCCGATCAAGTTACATCAGGTGTCCAAAGTATAATTGGTCATTTTCATTTGCTTGAAAACGCAACTGACGATGTCCTTACCAGAATGAAAAGTTTTGAAACTTTAGCATGGACAGGAGCTGGATTTATCGCAGCTGGCGTAGCAGGATTTACAACACTTACAAAAGCAATTGATTCTTCGCTTGAATCAGCTTCAAAATTGCAGGATTCAATGAAATCTTTTGAAGTTAACGCTTTTGGCCAAGCCATTAAACCCAACGCAAATATCGAATCTGTAAAAAACGTTATAGGACAGGCGCAAGAAATCGCTAAAACTAAAGGTGTGGATATCAAATTTAACACAAAAACAGATGCATTAGACTTTATTAAAAAACAAGTTGATGGCTTGGCAAAGGACCTTGGTGCAAAAACTATTTTCGGAAGAACAGATGCCATCCAAACCTTTGATACTCTACAGAAAAATGGTATATCACTAAAGAATATACTAGATGGCGTTGGAGAATCTGCGTTATATATGGCTCAAATCACTCAACAAACTCCTCTAGACACTGCAGAACAACTATCTAAAATTGTAGCCTCGTACCAACTTGATGGGAGCAGAACAAAAGACTTAGCAAACAAAATTGTTATGGCTGATGGTGCTTCAGCCGCGACCGCTCAGGATATATCGATAGGATTTAAATATGCGGGCGGAACGGCCAAGAGGTTAGGATTAAGTTATGACGATGTAATTTTAGCCCTTGCCTCAGCGAATACTAGGGGTATTGACCAAAGTACAGCTGGCACAGGGATGGACGCTTTTTTAAACCGATTAGTATCTCCTACTGGTCCAGGTCTAAAACAAATGGAATCTGTAGGTCTTTCTGTAAACGATTTTAAAGATAAAACCGGACATCTTCTTCCTATGCAGCAGATTATTAATACAATTGATGGTTCGATAAAAGGTATGGGTGCACTCCAAAAACAAGATTTTTTAAATACTTGGTTAGGAGATCAGGGTGGTCGGTTTTTTGGAGCAATTGAAAGTGGCGGTACAGGTAGTATGGCAGAAATTAAAGAATTAATGAAAAACTCGCTAACTATTACAGAACGTGCCGCAGAGGCCAATGCAACATATTCTGCTTCACTACAGCGTATGCAAGAGGCGTGGGATAGTGTAAAGACATCATTTGGAACGCCATTATTAGATGTAGCAACACAAGTTCTTACTGCTTTTGCTGATAAATTTTCTTCGTTATCCGATTACCTTGATTCTCATCCTGATTTAACGAAAAGACTAATAATAAGCGGCGCTGTAATTTCTGGATTTATGCTTTTAACCGGAATTGTATTGGTAACTTCAGCAGCTTTCGGGGCATTATCCTTGGCTATGGAGGTAGCCGGACTTACAGTTACCGGGGTCATGGCCACAACATTCACATATATCGGCGTTGGACTTGCACTAGCCGGCCTAGCGTATCTCATATATAAAAATTGGGACACTGTGAAAAATCTTTGGGACGAATATGGATGGGTAGTAAAGGGTTTAGCAGTTATTTTTACAGTTGCCTACACACCTGCAATTATTGTAGCCGCTGCTCAAATGATTCAATTAGCTGCAGCCACTTCTCTAAATATCCTTCGTACAATCGCATTGAATATAATCACTGGTACCACAGCATTTATCATGGGAGCGTACCGAAGCGTTATGTTAGCCGTCACCGCAGCACAAACCATATATGCGATTGCAACCGGTACCGCTACATCAGCCACGTGGCTACAATACGCGGCGGCTGCTATTTTGGCACCCCTAATGTGGACGATACGACTTGGAGTGCTTGCTTGGACAGGCGCTCAATGGCTCTTAAATGTGGCGCTGGATGCTAATCCAATAGGCGCGGTTATTATGCTTGTTGTGGCTCTTATCGGAGTTGTTGCACTGGTGATTTACAAATGGAACGACTGGTGGACATCGCTGAAAAACTTCGCGCAAAACATTAATGGATGGGCACTTCTTGTTCTTAATATATTTATGCCTATTGTCGGTATTCCGCTTACTATCGCAAAATACTGGGACAAAGCAAAACAAGCAGTAAAAGATTTCTTTGGCATTGCGGATGATAAAAAACAGGTGGACGTTCCTGTTAAAGCCGATACAAGTAGTTTCATGTCGGATATTACCAAGCTTGGTTCTCAAGCAATGGGCATGCCGCCTGTTCAGATACCGGCAGGAATTGATATGACTCAATTGCAAACGCAGGCTCAAACACTACCACAAAAAGTGCAAATGCCTACATTAATGGCTAATGTAATTCTTCCAAAAACGAATGAAAATCCAATGGGAAAACAACCGGCTGTGAAAGTAGATGCACAACTTAATCAAAATCAAATCTCTCAGCAATTGCAGCAGATGGCTTCGGGGAAAAACGTGCCACCGATTCAGGTGCCTGCGAATTTGAATATGGACCAGTTGACAAAGCAACCACAAGCTTTCAATACGGAACAAATAAAGCCTTTGACTATTCCTTCGACACTTGACCAAGCGCCTGCCAGAAAGCAAGTCATTGAACTCCAAACGTTTATGCTGGCTGCTGGGAAAAATGCAGGAATCAATTTCGCTCACGGGATAAGTTCTGCGGCATCGCAAGTAGTCGCCGCAATTTCAGGATTTAAAAATATCATCATGTCTGTTTTGCCGCAACCACAAGTTATGGAGAACTTTGGCTCGAATCTCGGTTCAAGCTTTGCGCGAGGATTGGCCGCTAAAGCGGATGCTGTCCGTACAGCTGCTCAACAGGTGGCCGCAGCCGCTCATGCAAACCTAGGCGTACAATCACCGACAAAAGAAGGACCGCTTGCCATAGACCAATCTATTTGGGGTTCAAACCTTGTGAGTGCAATCGCAAAAGGGATGATTGGAAAAATACCTGTTTTGCGTAACGCATCGAATATGGCGGCCAACAGTATGCAGGTAAGGCCAGGAATAGCTGTTAATCATCCGATGGTGGGTGCGGCCGCTGGGGGAACGACGGTTCATGGAGATATGCATTTCCACATCTACCAACAACCAGGCGAGGATGCAAATGCGCTGGCTCAACGGGTGGCGAATATGGTTGAACAGAAACTTAATCGAAAAGACAAACGAAACAGCCTAACAAGGCCTATCAGCCTGATCCCGGGGGTGTAACATGGACATTTGGCTTGGCGGTATGCAATTGAAAGAATTTGAAAAACCTGACTTATCTCAGCTTGGCGGGAAGCAAATTCTTGCTAAACGATGGTTCCCGGGTGGAGAGATATCGATACAAAATCTTGGCCCTGACTATCGGCCGATCACATGGAGTGGCACATTCCTCGGTAAAGAAGCATACAACCGGATGATGTATATAGGTCTGATGCGAACGACGGGAAAGCCCGTGAGATTTAAAACATCAAAATTCGATATACCTGTGATGATTGAGGAATTCCTGCCTGATTTCAAAACGGAGCAGAGGATTCCTTTTTCTATTACACTAATGCGGGTCGTTTCCAGTCAGACAGCTACGAAAAAGCCGGACGCAGTGACAGCAGCGGCTAACAAATCGGCTGTTTCCGCGACAGGGCAAACGGTGGCAGTTAAAACAGTGAAGCCGAAAACCTATACAGTTAAACCGCGGGACACCTTATCTAAGATTGCAGGTATTATGCTGGGAGATCCGGATCGATGGCCGGAGATATATAGCAAAAATCGAAAAGTTTTAATTTATGGGCCGCATGATATCCGGCCAGGGTGGGTGTTGACACTGTAATGCTAAACAATACGTTGTTAAAAAAGAAAGGGCTATTTCGGCCTGTTGGTACGCCAGTAGTAGATATAACTATCAACGGCAAAAAAACACCGCATTGGACAAAATTCAGTGTGGAACTCAACGGCCTAGGCGGTGTCGATTCATTCTCCGTAGAACTACCTTGGGAAGTCACAGACAAACCGGAGAATCCCTTGCTTTTCAGCGGTCCTTCCGCATCGTCTGCACTTGTTTTTGGGAGTGCGGATGTGAAGATAGCAGCGGGGTTCGCAGGTGAAGGCAATCTCGTTGAATTGATAGAAGGTAAAATGGATTACCCAGAATGGAACTTTGACGAATCCATGGGTGAAATGGTCACAATACATGGACGATCGCTTGCTGCAGGCCCTTATGATTTCAAAGAATCAGTAAAATTTCAGAATCTAACGGCAACCGCTGCGCATCGGCAATTGGCCAAACAACATGGTTTAATCCCAGTGGTGCCGGTTGAGACTACCACACTCATTGGCAGCTATGAAAATGAGGACCATGTTAATGTACAGCGTGAAGTCTCACATTGGGACTATGATTTATATCTTGCACAGCAGGAGGGATTTACGACTCGTGTAAAAGGCAAGGAGTGGTTCTTCGGGCCGAGGGAGAAATTGCCGGGTTATTTAAAGGATCCGATTCCCTTTACGTGGGGCTATAACATAGCCACGCCATTCAGAATCGAGCGGGCGCCTAATGCAGCTCGAAACCTGATTGTGGAGGTTATATCTTGGGCGCCTACACCTGCCAAGATACCGAAGAATCCAAAGAAACACAAACCATCTACTAAACCGAAAACGCCGACAAGCGGCGGCCACCGGATTGTGGAGAAAGCAAGTTTCAAGACTTCATCAGGCAATAAATATACTCTCCGCTACTATTATCCGGGGCTTACAAGGGATCAAGCGCAGCGGAAAGCACGGAATCTACTAAAAGAATTATCACGCCAACAGGTGTACGGTAGTTTTCATACTGATTGGTTCCCGGAACTATCAAATGATCGGAGGATCGCGATGTATGGCGTAGGGCAGGGTTTATCGCAGATTTACTTTGCTCCTAAAATTGTGATAAGCGGTGATAAAGACAATGGATTAAGCTGCGAGATTAGCTTCACAAATCTACCACTGGAGGAAGGGGGACAGTTCGGATGAATGAACAAAGGATTCAAGATATGTTGCCACAATCAGCCTTTGTATATGGCGTCATAACCGCCGTTGATGAGGATAGACGCATGGTAAAAATACAAGTGCAACCCTATGACATTGAATCAGGATGGTGCCGGGTGATGAAAGACACCTTTTATCCAATTCCTCCACATCTCACTCATAATCACCACCCAGACCCAGATGGTGAAGTAGATCCTGTACATGGAGGGAACCAACATCGACACGATAAGCATAGTCCGCACATACCCAAGTGGGGTTATAAGGTGAATATGGAGGTTATAGCAGGGGCGATTCAACTGAATGGTGGTCATACCTATGTTATCCTAGGTCCCTTAGATGACGGCGAAATGGATCCGGATGAAGAACCATTGCTCACGACGATAGAGAATGATGAGTGGGGGAAATGCCTATGAACTTTGGTTCCGATGTTCTGGTAGTAAACGGGGCGATACGCTGGAATGGAGACGATATTGTTACGGTGAGCGACACGGATAACGTTGTTCAACAGGCATATCTTCGGTTTCTCGCTGACTTAGGGGAATCTGTCGATTTTCCGGACTATGGTGAAACAGTAGGTTTTACCGCAGGCAAACCTTTCACTGCACAGATGAAAGCAGAGATAGAAGCGGCAGCACGGGAAGGGCTGATGAAAATCGGGACTGACAACGGTGGTCCGCCCTGGATTGACACGGTGGAGGACGTTGAATTCTACCTGCAGGAAGTAGATGGAGTACAAACAAAAATGCTATATGCTAAATTCGTTGTTCAAGGGGAAATCAAAGAAATTAATATACAAGCAGGTGGTGGAGTATGACATGGCCTACAAAAGATGATGTCATTCAAGTACTTGTTGATAATCTTGTAGGTCCTGACAAGCGGATTGATGATATAGCCAACCAGTATTTTACCAAGTTCCTCATCATCGGAATGGCTCAGGCGATCATGCTTCTGGTTGGTGTATTGAAGTTAGTTTATGACAATTTAACTCCTGCTACGGCAACAGATGAAGATAAATTGAAGGAATTTGGGTATACCATAGGACTTCCTATAAAAGAAGCAACCTATAGCATCCATACAGTGACTCTCTGGAAGAGCTCCATTGTAGATGTTGATACACCCGTACCGGATGACTTTTTGGTCACTACGACTCCCGTGAATGATGACCCACCTCTCCAATTCACTGTCATTCCCGGGCAAAATTTAAAAATATCCGCTGGATCCGATAACGTAACGGGTGTAAAAGTTATATGCACCACCCCCGGTGTTTCTGGCAACGTTCCCCCAGGGAGTATTACTCTGATTGCACAGGCGGGATTCGACTATGTGACAGATTCAGTTTGTATTGAGCCGGCGGCCGATGAAGAGGATATCGAGACTTATCGGTCCCGCATACTTGAGCGCACACAAACCCCGGAACGCGGAGGAACCGCCCCAGATTATAAAATATGGGCCGAAAGTGTGCCGGGTGTAGCATCGGCAACGGTCATTCCCCTCGCACGTGGTAACGGAACGATCGATATTATTATCTCAGCCGCAGATGGACCTGCTGGACCTGACCTTATTGCGTCGTGCCAGGCATTCATAGATACAAAAACGCCGGCGGAAATCATGCCGGGAGGGGTACTGGTCAAAGGGACAACTACACATTCGATTGACGTAAGCATAATCAATTGTGTATGGCGGTCTGGATACACATTGGAAACAGGTGGCCCGATTGTTCAATCTGCTATTGAGACTTTCATCCGTAAGCAGGTAAATGTGGACAAGAAGATGCTTTTCTACGATCTCATTGCCATCACAAAGTTTGCATATGACCCGGCAGATCCGAATAAGAACCCTCTACTTGTAAGCTTCAAAATTGAGAATCCAACCGATGACATAACGATCGATACGTCAGAAATGGCCGTTCCTGGTACGATTTCTGTTTCATGAGGTGAAAACTATGGGGTTTAAGGACTTTTTATACAATACATTTCCGCATCGATGGCTGGATAGAAAAGATGCAGGGAACGAACGGCTTTTTGGAGGCCTTGGTAATGTTCTGGACTATCTCTATAGTTTTGTGGAGAAGGTACAGAAAGAAGCCAATCCTGCTACAGCGGAGGATTTACTTCCGACACTTGAATCAATGTACGGACTTACAATTGATGCTTCTTTACCCCTGCAGGACCGTCAGAACCGTCTAATCGCACGAATGAGAGAGCGTGGAGGCACTATCCGCAAAGAAGTTTTCGAAGAAGGGTTGAGCCTGCTTCTTGGAACACCGGTCACGATTGTACCGGATATCCCGAATTACGCAGTGGAGTATCAGTATCAGGAGACTGGTGCTGCTATTAATTTGGCGCTGGCAGAAGATTACGTGGTTCGGAACAAGCGGGCCCATATTCGGCATACCTATTCAAGTCATACGATAGCCGAAGCGATTACACTACAACAAAACGCCTACTCTCAAGTTGTGGATTTCCCTGTATGCGGGCTTTTTTATACGGAGGGTGAATCATGACTCAAATTATACAACCCATTCTGCTTGATGATGTCTGTCAGTATATTGACAATCTGGTAGACCATGGGCTTGTCAATGTAGAAGGCACACAAGTCCAGTACCCGATTTTTAACACCGTCATCGAAAACCAATCGGTTCGCAAATATATCTATCTCGATGAACACGAACAGGTAGGAAAGAACATCCTCGGAGCTTCATTATTGGATACATCTGGAAATATATTAGCTACTCAAACCCTCAACGTGACCAAAAACGATGTGGGTTTTTTCATTTGTTTTGAAATACCGGTACGATTGGAGGTGTCATAATGCCATACACAAAACAACAGTGGTTGGATGAAATCATAGATTTATCGAAGCCGATAATCGATCCAACGACAGGAAAACAGAAAGTGGACCCGCAAACTGGCCGACTGCTGTTTGAAGCTGTGCAATCCGGAACGCGAGTGACAGCGGAGCGGATGAACCATATGGAGGATGGCATAGAATCAGCCAACAGTGCACTGGATGAGGCCACCCCTGGTGTTACCCCAGACTCTTTGATGGTCCGTGACGCAAACGGCCGGGCAAAGGTTGCTGCGCCGGTCGCGGATGATGACATTGCACGGCTGGATACAGTGCGGCAGGCTATCGCCGATCTAATCGCCGGTGCCCCCGGTGCGCTGGATACACTCAAAGAACTCGCGGATGCACTTGGGGATGATGCGAATTTTGCTGCGACTATTACAAATGCATTGGCACAGAAAGTAGCCAATACCGACCCTGCCTATACCGCAATCAAAAACGGTACCTACGTCCAGCCCGGAGCCGGCATCCAAACCACACCGGGAACCAACCAGGAAACGGTATCTCTCGCCCCACCATCCGGAAATAACATCGGCGGAGTGAAAGCAGGAGCGGGCACACGTATTGCACAGGATGGAACGTTGACGGTTGCGAACGGCTTCCCGAACCTACTCGACCCATCCAGACAGTCATTCAGCCGTGCATCGAATGCAACGAAAAAGGATCTTTCACCGGTTCCGTACAACGTCCTACGCACAGAAATGGGCAAGTTTGGGCAGGGTGCGTTTATTGAGGAAGCGACAACGAACCTTGTCTACAACAGCGACTTTGAAACGGTCACGGGTACGGCTACGGTATTCAGTGATCCGTTGACGAGTTATAGCGGAAGTACAGCGGCTTCTTGGACAGTACAAGCGGGGAGTTTCACCTTTGGGGCGAGCGGGGCTACGAGTGGGGCGAGTGCATC
The DNA here is from genome assembly GCF_000430625.1 of Aneurinibacillus terranovensis DSM 18919. Classification (GTDB taxonomy): domain Bacteria; phylum Bacillota; class Bacilli; order Aneurinibacillales; family Aneurinibacillaceae; genus Aneurinibacillus_B; species Aneurinibacillus_B terranovensis. The sequence goes on along the minus strand of NZ_AUMJ01000056.1, from coordinate 14,221 downwards.
GCTTATAACCGCAGGTAATAGTGCATGGAAGCCATTAACAGGTAGTAATGGAACAGCTTTAACACAAACAGTACAGGCTACTTTTACAACTCCTGCTAGTGGTGGAACTGTTCTTGCTCATTTAGGTTTAACAGTAAACCTAAACAATGGTTATTACGCCACGTGTACTGCAAATAGTTTTTATATCGAAAAACTTATATCCGGAGGATATACAACATTAACATCCGTCGCTCAAACCATTTCTGCATCCACAACCTATACCATTACATTATCCATCACACCAAGCGGTGGACTCACAGCCAAACTCTACAGCGGAACCGGAACGAATGGAACGCTTCTTCAAACCCTCACAGCTACAGATACTTCGCTTACAGGAGGTTTTCTCATTGGCGTTGGTGGAGACACAGGCGTTGTAATTAAAAGCGCACAGGTTACGGCTCCTTTTGCAGATGGGTGGAATATTGGCGGTGATAGCCGAGTCGCATGGGGATTGACAGGCACGAATCCGATTAGTGGGAATTATAGTGTAAGTGCGGTTGGAGTGGCGAGCGGAATTAACGGGGAATTATTCAATCAAGGAACTGGATATTCTACTTCTACAACATATACTTTTTCCGGTTTTATCTCCACCAATGGTGTCGGTTCTGGTGGAGCAGATATTCATATAGACTTCGGAAATAATACGAGTCCTTCTAATACGACACCCATAAGTGGAACAACACAAGTTACTAGGTACAGTAAACAGGCGGTATCACCATCAACCTTGTCGTCTAATCCGTATGTATTTTTTCAATTTAGGGTACATGATGCAGGAACCTTTATATTTGATGCGGCTCAAATCGAACAAAAAGCCTATGCCACGACCTATGTCCGCAACGACAGCACCACATCCAGTGCGACACGACAGGCGGATTCGTTGAGTTATGCGCTTGGAAGTCCGTTGCCTAGCCGATATTTTGGGGCGTTGGTGTGGAAACCTGAACAAGCAAGTTCCACATTCATAAGTACCGATGGGATAAGAGTGCTGTATTCCGAAGCAGATTTAGCTGTATCAAGCCAGCGAAGGTGGATTCAATATATGCAGCCTAGTGGCGTTATTCGTTTTGCTAAGTACCCAAAAGGAAGCACGCAAAAGAACTTAGAAACGCCACCGATAGTATTTGATGCAGGAGATACCCTTTTTGTCGCATGGCTTGACGACCCTGTAGCGGGGAATATGTACCTTTGGTACGCCATAAACGGAGGAACTTTGCAACAAGTTTCCTTAGTAAATAGCGAAACTATTACTGATGCACAAAAAGTATATATAGGCTTACAAACGACAGGAGGAAATCAATGTAACGGAACCATCGACTTCCCGATTATCACAGATGTAATCCCGACATCCGAACAGGTACAGGCGTTGTATGCGGCGCAGGATTGGGGAGGGATGAGGAACTATCCGGGAACACTTCCTGACAAGGTTTCGATTGGGAAAGGTGCATTTATTGAAAACTTATCACCTACCGGCCTACCTTTTTCTGGTGGGGTAAATTTAGTTTCTACGGTCGGAGACATGCGTATAGGTGGGATTGGTACTACTTGGTTAACATCAAATTGCTATTATGACTCGGTATCAGGTAACTGGTATCGCTATGATACAAGTAAGTCCGCACAAGCTCTAGTTACAAGGTATGACGGATACCCTCCAAGCATATATACTGCACCACCGGGAACGGGCGCAATTACATGGCAGCAGATGAACAACATTGCCCAAATTTTATCCGGCGGGTATAAGATTCAGAGTGGAGGAGGTGTTATTACTACTGTAGCAAATGGAGTAGTGTCTACTACCATCACATTCCCGACTATTTATACATCTGCTCCCATTGTTTTTGCTAGCCTTGCATCTACTGTTAGCGGATCAGATAAAATGTGGATAGCAGCTTACAATCCTACAACAACTCAGTTCTCTGTTACTATTGGTTCAACTGTTGCGCAAAACACGTACTTCCAATGGCTTGCCATAGGCTCATAAAAGGAGGGATGAACGATGAATTATTGGTTTTTATATACAAAATCAACAGGGGAAATCTACGGCGCACCTTATCTTGGTTCAGCCGAAGAATGGACAAACATTCCCGATGGATGCGCTGTCCTCGGGCCATTTTCAGAGGATGATGCAGATGCTGCAGTAAAGGATGCGTTTGCTAACGCAGACCTGTACGTAGTGTCAAACGGGATGCTGACACGCAAACCTGATGCGGACACTGTCCTCTTACAACGCGAAAAAGACGCGAAACTCACCGAGCTAACCAACGCTTATTACACAGCTCTCGCTATGCCATTTACCTCTTCCGCATCGGGTACTCCTATCCTGTACTCTGCGACACAGGAAGCTTGGGCAGAGATGCAAAAGCAATTACTCATGAACGCGAACGGTATCGCCAAGTGGCCAGTGCCGTGGCGAGCGGCAGATGGAAGTATTGTCAATCTTGATGAGATGCAATTCAAGCAGCTTGCGTCTGACCTTCGTGATATGGAGTTGGCGTATCTTGCTCGTTTCAGGAGTATTGAGGAACAAATTAAAGCTGATACAACGGATTCGCCGGAAAAGGTTGAATCGATCGCCATTGACTTTTCGAACCTGCAAACGACAGCACCAACAACCCCGTAGGAGGTCGAGCGTATGAAACTAAAACGCTATGACCTCCTTTTTGTTCGTGGAAAATCGTTGGTGAGCCAGACGATTGAGGACGTGACGCATTCGCAATACAGCCACGTTGCTATCGTGTTGGATGAGTGGCACATCGCGGAAACAGACTGGCGTGTTCCCTTGCAGGTGAAACACATGCACTATACGCCGGACGAATATGACGTGTTTCGGTACCGGGGAGAGCTGACCTTCTCTCAAATGGACGCGATGGATGCTTTTCTACACAGCAAGTTGAATACGCCATATGACAGGGTGCAGGTCATTACGAACGGTCTGCATCTTTTGTTTGGCCGGAGGATCCGGAACGATCCTAGTCGGTTTGATTGCTCTGAAACGGCGGCTCGGATGTTTGCTGCCACAGGGATATACCTTGCAGCTTTTTCGTGTACGCCAGGGGAGCTGGCGAAGTCGATTGAATTGCAGAAGGTTTCATGAGGAGTCACACTGTGGCTCCTTTTTATATTCCCCAAAAGGGGGTGAGGGAGTTGAGGGGATGGAAAAAGAGACAATTTTCAAATGGATTACTGGCGGTATAGGGGCAGTCCTCACATATTTTTTCGGCGGGTGGCCACCACTTCTGGATGTGTTGGTCTACATGATTGTGATTGATTATGTGACCGGATTTTACGCGGCCTGGATAGAGAAACGATTATCAAGTTCGACCGGATTTCGAGGGATTGGGAAGAAATTTTTGATTTTAACTGTGGTCACGGTGGCACACAAGTTAGACATTGCCCTGAATTCGCCCGGGCTACTCCGGAATACCGCCATATGGTTTTATATCGCCAATGAAGGGCTTTCACTCGCAGAAAATATCGCCCGGGCCGGGCTACCATTTCCGGCTGCATTAAAGAATGCATTAATTCAAATCAAGAATCGCGCCGAAGACGAAACAAAGCCTAAGCGGAAACGCGGGGCGTAAGAGGAGGAAGACAAAACAATGAACATTTACGACGGCACACACATGTGGATCTGGCAAGCAGACAAAATTCATGGGGGTAACGTGCAGCAAATGATTGCAGAAGCGAAGGCTAGGGGCATACACGGGGTGCTCATCAAGTTTGCAAACGGCAGCCTGGTGGGGGACCCGAACAGTCAGGCATATATGGCGCAGTTTAAACGGCTTGTCGGCCCCTTCAAAGCAGCCGGAATCATCGTAGGCGGCTGGATATATCAATATCTCACGGACGTGGCAGGGGAAGTTGACGCCTGCTGCCAGGCCATTGAAGCGGGTGCGGATTGGATTGTCTTGGATGCGGAGATTGACGTGAAAGGCAAAGCGTCCCGGGTGGCGCAGTTCGGCCAAATGCTGAGGGCAAAGCATCCGAATGTACTGATTGGCCTTTCCTCCTTCGCCATTGCCGACTACCATCCGGAGGTCCCATTCACTGAATACAACAAGTTTGTGGATGTGATGATGCCACAGATTTACTGGGCGGAGATGGGCTGGAACGTGGCTGTAGCGTTCAATGCATCGATTGCTTCATACAAAAAATATGGAAAGCCTATCGCGCCTAGCGGACAGGCGTATGCCGGGGCACAGCCGGGAGACATGGCAGCATTTATCCAACTATCCAAAAAGGCCGGGCTCTCCCACGTCAGCTGGTGGGACTGGCAGCAGGCTACGCTGGCACAATTGAACGCTATCCAGGCGAATATATTGGCCAGGCCGAAACCTGCAGCACCAAATCAAACCGAAGATTGGCGAGTAACAGCTATTGCTCAAGCGAAAGCAAACAAGGTTTTCAAAGATGACCACAAGCCTGGAGAGCCAGTGACAATCGAAATTTTAGCGGCTACAATGAACAATTTCTATGACTTGATCAAAGGGGGAAAATAATTATGTACGATCAAATCTACTCACTCACTCAAACCATTCTGGCTGCACTAATTCTCGGAATCGGCGGCGTACTTTTGCGTAGCGCGGCTAAAAAACTTGAGGATGCTGTTTCCAAACACACGACGCCGAGCATCGCAGCAAAGGTGAATCCTATCATCGACACCATTGAACGCTTGACGGAAACGGCTGTTCAGGATGCAAATAGCCGGGTGGTCATTGGTTTGAAACAGCACAATCTTTTCACTCCGGAAACAGCCGAAGCTATCAAGCAGGCGGTTATCGAGGACGTACTGAAAAACCTCGGGCCACTCAAAGATGAAGCGGCACAGTTGTTGGGCCCAATTGAAGGTATTGTGGCACAAATGGTGGAGAAATATGTGCTGCGCGGGAAAGACCAGGTGAATCAGTTGGTGGGCACGCCGGTGGTTCAGACGGCAGTTACAGATGTCGCTCCAACCGCATACGTGCCGGCAGCCCCGACTACGGACACCACTGCCCCGGCCCAAGAAACTGCGCAATCACAGTCAATTCCTTCAGTTCCAACGCCTTAAATGATGAAAGACCGCTGCCCTTTATCGGGTGGCGGTCTTTTTTTGTCGTACAGATCAAAAGAGAATAGAAACAACAAAAAATATATGAAAAGAGGATAGAATCGATTATGGATGAAATTGTTGCTTTTGGTATTTTGGTTTGTATAGTTATCGGAAATGAAGTTGTTGAGTTACGAGCATTCCTTATTCCACTAATTATTACGCTGTTAGTTTTACTGTTTTCAATTAGTTTTTGAAGATATTTTTTCTGCAAAAGCCCATCGGCGCTAGGTTGGTGGGTTTTTTGTTTTTAACATGAAGGTATTATTTTCCCAGCGGAGAATTAAACTATTGACAACCATGAGTGCTCGTTTATTATGTTGTCGGGAGGGGTGTGAAATGGTCCAGGAAGCCGATATGATTCCTATAATCGAAAAATACTTCAGTGACATGGGCTACTTTACCTTTACAGAAGTATCTGTAGGTGGAGCTGGACACGGTGTTGCGGACGTTGTTGCAGTAAAAATAAATCTAGACAAAGTTATCCAACGGATTAGAAATAATCAATACGACAGTATTAAAAATGAGGTTCTTGCGGAATTGCTTCGTTTTATTACTGAGGATAACAAAGGAACACAGCTTAAAAAAATTAAGAAGCGCTTTTCTTACTCTACGCCCTACTTAAAAAGAAATCTTATTAATAAATTAATTGAAGGTCATTTCATTGTTGAGACGGAAGGTAATACTTATCGTAAGATTAACAACATTGTTCCTTTAGCATCCGAAGTCATCGCTGTAGAAGCAAAAAAAGAAGCATGGATCGCGGCTACTCAACAAGCTAAACGTTATCAAAGTTATGCAAATCGAACGTATGTCGCTTTACTTAAAGAATATGGGCATCGTGTCGAATGTGAACGTTTAAAGAGAAATAATATTGGTCTTATAACTGTAGATATGAAAACAGATTCCGCTAAAATTATTTGGAAGTCAAGATATCGTAAACCATTAAACGAAAATATAAAATTTCTCGCACATGAGGCTATATGGAGAAGAATGCGCCCTAATATTGAGATGTTTATAGGGGAAGGGGAAAATATAAATGAACTTGCCAGGGTTTGAGCGACCGGTCTTTATTGCCAGAATGTTAAATAATGAGTTCAAGTATATAAATAACTATCCGGAATTTGACGGTGTAATAATGGACGCGAATTTAGCAACGAATTTTTACAAGGTGTGGGGGAAGGTTAAGGAAAAACGGAATGCTGGCGGTATAAAATTTCTGATGGTTGATCCGAATACCGCTAAGTTAGAACACAGACTATGTATTGAAAAAGCTACATATAAGAAGCTTAATTATTGCCCTGAGATAGATCCTTTAATCCCTGATGATTTTACACATGAACATGCAGGGGGCTTTGTAGAGGAATTCGTTACAAACGTTTTAAGTACTCAGGTAGAATTAGAAGCAAATATCTTGCTCTCCCCTTACTTCGTAGCTAAAACAGTAAACTCTCCATGGTATGATGTTAATTTACAGCTTGCACAAAAATCAATTGAAATTAAAGAAGAAATGGGATTCGAGGAACCTATCTACGCTACAATTTGTATTAGCATCGCTGAGCTTACAAACGAATCGAGTCGACAAAAGATTATACAAGACTATCGTGGCCTTAATGTTGATGGTTATTATATTTTAGCAGAAGGACTAGCAGATAGAATAAGTGGTGCTCCAGAGTTGGCGGCATTCTTAGCGTTTACTAAAGAGTTGTCCGAGTTTAGAAAACCTGTTATTAACGGATTTATAGATGGAATGGGCATTTTTGCAAGTGCATTTGGTTCATCGGGATTTAGCGCAGGAATTTGCTGGTTAGAATCCTTTAATGAACAAAACTTTACCCTTGAACTCGAAGGCAGAGATGAGGATTCCAGGCGTGAAAGATTTATTTATATACCAGAAGTATCTATGAAATTCCCGCAGGATCGAGCTCAGCTTATATATAGTAATCAAAATATAAATGGTTTAACCAGTCATCAAAACTCTACATTTTATCACCAAGTTGCTTATAGTTGGAATGATAGAGCGAGATATTATTTTTTAGAAAAACGTTATGAAGAATTAGAAGCTCTAAAGGGAATGAATGATGAACAAAGACTAGAGCTTTTAAAGGGAAGACTGGATGCAGCAATAGCAATAGCTAGACAAATTTATGATCAAGATATACAAATTCGACCGGCACATCTCATCAGATGGCGCGATGCAATTGACGCAGCAATAATATAGTTTGTTTATAGAAAAGCCTAGATATCTATTATCCAGGCTTTTCTTTTTGCATAACTTCTTCCGTTCCATCGTATATCTGTACCACAGGAAATGAGTTACTGGGTTCCTCAGTTCCGGAGATATATTGCTTGGAGGAGGTTATTTTATGCAAGAGAAGGGGAGAAAAGAGCGTGCAGAATATAATAAGAACTAATGTTCCTGTATAATTTAAAACAAGAATGTTTGTTCCTATTTTGAGGGGTAATGGGATGAAGAAACTTTTAGCAGACGGCTTGCTATTCTGGAATACATCAAACAAGAGGTCAAGGGCAAGGGTTATCCTCCCGCGATCCGAGAGATTGGTAAGGCGATCGGCCTGTCGTCCAGTTCAACGGTACACGGGCACCTCAATCGGTTGGAGAAGAAGGGTCTTATTCGGCCGGCGCGACCCGACGAAGCCGAGTGCGATAGAAGTGTTGGAAGTTATGCTTACAACGGATGACGGGATATTTTATCCCTTCATCTTCATGTCATAAAAATCGATGAGCACGTGCTAATTATGCATTAGTCCAAGCGGCATCTGCATACCTTCCATTAGCGAGGTGAAACGCAGATGCATGTCAAATTTATCAGGGGCAATTCTACTGACAAGCGAATGCTTGACTGCTATATTTATCTCAAAGAGAAATACAGGAGGGAAAAGCTTCGTGGTCGGAATTTATGCGCGGGTAAGCACAGAGGAACAGGCCAAACACGGATTCGGTCTGAAGGATCAAATCAGGGAGTGTCGGAAGAAGGCTGGAACGACTGAGTGCAAGGAATATATAGATGAAGGAATTTCGGGTGAGTTTTTAGATCGTCCGGCTTTGTCGCGCTTACGCCAGGATGTTCGAGACGGTCTCATTACTAAAATCGTCTGTCTGGATCCGGACCGACTATCAAGGAAACTGATGAACCAGCTGCTTGTCACCGATGAATTTGATAAACGTGGCGTGGAACTTGTGTTCGTGAATGGTGAGTACGCCCGCACACCGGAAGGTCAACTTTTCTATAGTATGCGTGGTGCCATCGCAGAATTTGAAAAAGCCAAAATTAACGAACGGATGACACGTGGCCGACGCGAAAAAGCAAGACAGGGGCGTGTGTTGCGAGACTTTAAAATTTATGGATATGGATACGATAAGGAAACAGCACAAATCATAGTAAATGAGGAGGAGGCAGCTGTCGTACGATTGATCTTTGACCTTTTTACAAAACCGAATAGTATGGTAAAAGGGATTAACGGTATTGCTATCCATCTTACGGATAAAGGAATCCCAACCAAACGGGGAGCGAGCGTGTGGCATCGCCAAGTGGTAAGACAGATACTGATGAACACCGCTTATATCGGAGAGTTCTATCAGAATCGCTGGAACACGGAAGGGATGCTTGGAAATAAACATAAAAGCCCGGATGAACGAGTATCAATGAAGGAACGTCCGCGCGAGGAATGGATACTGATAGAATGCCCACCAATTATCGAACGTGAAAAATTTGAATACGCGCAGAAGCTGTTGCAAGATTCCCGAAGAAGGTGGACGAAGAAAGGGGTTCATCAATATCTGTTGAGTGGATTGCTTCGTTGTTCGGATTGTGGGAATACAATGACAGGGCGTCGATCGAAAAACTGGGGAAAATACGAGTTTGAATATACAGACATGAAAAATACAGCTGGAGCTAAACAAAAGGGATGCGGTCGGAAAGTCAAAGCCCAGAATATCGAGGCTGAGGTGTGGGAAACGATTCGCTCCTGGTTAGAGCAGCCGAACGAGATCGCTGCGGCAGCTGAGGCGGAAAATGTCAGGGAAGAAATTCCTTATGAACAGATTGAACTTGAACGTTTAGAAAAGGAAATTGAGAAGGCGAAGGAAGGCCGGAAAAAAATTCTTTCTCTCTTTGCTTCTGGTATGGAGATTGGCGAAGAAGAGGTTCGGGAAACCATGCGATCTTTAAAAGAAAAGGAAGAAATCGCAACGAAACAATTGGATGAACTGAAGGCTAGAATGAAAGATGCGAAAGAGGCTCAATTCAATCACGGGTTGTTGACTGAGGCGGCTGAATATTATCTATCTAAGAATTCGGATGAATTAACATTTGAAGATAAACAGCAGCTTATTCGTCAGCTAGTGCGAGAGATCATTGTATACGAAGACCATATCGAGATTTTTACGTATTAAGCACCTCTATTGACTTTAGAATCGAGATCTTAATGCATCTTCGTTCTCTAAAAAAGACGAAAAAAGATGTTTCGTTACACGATCCGATTGGTACGGATAAAGAGGGAAACGAAATCAGTCTGCTGGATATATTGGGAACGGAAGCGAATGAAGTAGAGGATCAAGTCCAATTAAAACTGGAGAAAACGAAGATTTATAAACACATTCATGTTCTTGATAAGCGGGAGAAGGAAGTGATTATCGGCCGCTTCGGGCTGGATAATGAAGAAGAGCGGACTCAGCGGGAAATCGCGAAAGAGCTTGGCATCTCCCGTTCGTATGTATCGCGAATCGAGAAACGGGCACTTATGAAATTGCTACATGAATTTTACCGTCAGGGGCAGCGGGTTACCTGATAAGTTTTGACCTCACTTGTTTTACTATGCAGAAATCAAAAGCAAGAGCAAGACAAAAGCAAGACAAAAGCAAGACAAAAGCAAGAGCGCCGGTTCTGTCTACGGCGCTTTTGTTGATGAACGCATAACCGGGGGAGCGTTTGGAAAAAAACATTACCGGTAGTATAGTTGTTTATAAAGAATTCGTTTTTTACAAGGTTGATTCTCTTGAGATTTTTCTGCCTGCAAATCGAACTTTTAGAGAAATGCTGCAGTCTTTTTATGTAAATCGTCCAAATCCAAATTAGCCATGAATACAACAGTGTTCTTAGCAAATGAATAAATGTAACGGAAGGGTTGTATCGAATGGGGTGAGAATGTGTGGAGCAGGAACTTTATGAAATGATACGCAAAGCGAAGCGGGGAGATAAAGAAGCGTTCACACAACTCATCCAACGGTACAAAGGGCAGGTGTTTCGACACGCCTATGCCATGTTACAGGATCGAATGGAGGCAGAAGATGTGGCGCAGGAGGCCTTTGTAAAAGTCTATTTTTCCTTAAAATCCTTAGAGAGTGAATTTGCCTTTTCTTCGTGGCTAACAAGAATTGTTTCTAATCTCTGTTATACGCGTGTTCAGAAAAAGAAGAAGGAAGCAAGCCTGCTGGCCGATAATCTCGAAGAATATATTCCGACTCCTTCTTCCAGGGGAACGATGGAGCAGAAACAGCTTCAGCTTACGATCGAAGAAGCGATGCAAAATATTTCGTTAGACCACCGAACCGTACTTGTTTTACGTGACATCCAGGGCTTTTCTTATGACGAGATCGCCCGTATTTTGGACATACCGGTTGGGACGGTAAAATCAAGAATTTCCTCGGCACGCTTGTCGCTGAGGAAGGAATGGACGAAGTAAGGAAGGGGGAACAACATTGAGTACTCATGTAGAAGAACAGCTTTCCGCTTATATAGATAATGAACTTACGGCAAGCGAGTATCTGGAGGTTGACCGCCATCTCCAGCAATGTGCCTATTGTCAGAATATACGGGATGACCTGTATTCGCTGCGAGGGCAACTTTTTCAAACGTATGCTTCAGTTGAAATATCAGGTGATTTGGAAGGAAAGGTAATGACCTCCATCGGTTTAAAAGAAGGCAGGGAAAGGGAGGTTACCCGTAAAAATACGGAAGCAGGGTATCGGACATACTTGTTGCCTGTATTTCTTTTTTCTGCGGTGTTTCTTCTGTTTTTGGCATTACGAGGGGGAATGTTCTCTTCGATGTTTTCTATCTTATTTGGATTATTTCACGTGATAGGCGTCCTTGTTAAAGTGATTCCTTATTTGGTTGAGGGAATTTCTGTGCTTGCGTTATTTGTTATTCTTTTATCGGGATGGTCCCTGCGTCATTTATTGACCACTAAAATAACAGGCTAAAGGAGGAGAGAAACGATGAAATTGTGCCATTATATCTTGCTGCTATTAACCAGTGCCTTTCTCCTCCTGCTGCCCGCTCCCACAGCGTCTGCTGCCTCCACGCAAAATTTCTTTATGCACCAGAATACAGTGATAGCGGTAGGGGAGACTGTTGAAAATGTAGTCGTCGTCGGGGGAGACGCGACCGTAGGGGGGACGGTCAGGGATGTCGTGATCGTATTCAACGGAAATCTGGATATTAAGAAATCAGCCCACATTCATGGGTTTGTGTTTGTGATGGGCGGAAAAATCAACCAGGAACCAGGTGCCATTCTGAATGACAACGTTGTCAACGTTGCCTTAGACAATCCTACCGAACACAATGCCCTTCTTGTTCTAGCCGCCCTTCTTGGTGTCTGGTTATTGCAATTTATATTCAGCCTGCTGATGCTGTTTGTTCCGACATTAACGGCTTTTCTTCTGAAGGAGCGCATCGATCCGATGGTTCGTCACATTCAAACGGAGCCTCGACAGCTCATAAAGGTCGGTTTTGTTACGAGCTTATTGTTCGCTGGGATTGCCATTTTATTATCCGTTACAGTCATCGGCATTCCTATATTCCTGATTTTACTCCTCCTATCCCTACCGTTTTTCTTTTTGGGAACCGCAGCATCCAGTGTCGTCATCGGAGAAATGGTGCCGGTTCGTACCAGTCATCCCCTCTTAAAGGTATTGAGCGGAGCTCTTGTTATTACCGCAGCGGTTAATGTTCCTTTTCTTGGGACTGTAGTTTTGCTTGTTTTAGTGTGGATTTCATTTGGTTTGATGGTGGGATGGCTTCAGGATAAAAGAAAGGGGAGAAAATCCGGCAAGTAAGAAAAAGTAAGAAAAGGATCTAAATAAAAATGCAGCCGATCTCTCACAAAGAGTTGGCTGCATTTTTATCGTTTATGAAAGATCATTAAGCAGGGTTTGGGCCTTTTTCTTCTTTCGGTTGAGTAAAGTGAAGGTAAACGCCAATGATAACGCTGAGAATGATGACGATCACGGCCGTCCATTGAGCGGTGGTCCAATTAAATAAAAACCTTGGCGAATCCCCCCGGAGCATTTCCAGGACAAACCGGCCGGCGCTATACAAAATATTATAGATAAGAAAAAGATACCCGCGTTTTAGACGCTTTTGCAGCAGCATAAACAATATGGCGAAGATAATGACATCCATTTGTCCTTCCCATACCTCGGCAGGCCAGAGGGGCTGGTCTCCAAACGTTGCTCTTGCATTCGTTCCCTCCGGATAAAGAATGCCAAAATTGCTGCCTGTCGGATCGCCGAACGCGTCTCCATTCATAAAATTCGCGTCCCGGCCAATGCTCTGCCCGAGAATGAGACCCGGTGCGCATAAATCAGCCAGTTCCCAGAATGAAAGACCATGTTTCCGCACGTACCAGATACCGACGATAATCGCGCCGACGATTCCACCCTGAATGGATAGACCGCCATGCCATATAGCGATTATTTCTCCGGGATGTTTCGAATAATAATCCCAGTCGAACAAAAAGACCGCCCAGAAACGCGAACCGATAATGGCGCCGAAAAACATGGGAGCGGCAAGATTGAGCAGGTGTTCCCCAAGTTCTTCTTTTTTCAGCAGTTTGGCTAGCGTATAGGTAACACCGACTCCAAGCGCAAACGCGAGGGCAAACAAAAGACTATACGATCGAATAGGGAAAGAGCCGATATAGGCTATGTATTGATGCAAAATGAAAACTCCTTTGTCTACAAATGTAGTTGGTCATCCACTTCTTCAACTTTAAAGTGAAACGGCATTTTCTTCAAGCGATCTTGAAAAAAAACTTACAGTTGATATTATTTATTGGTCAAACCATAATAAATGTAAACGATCGATCGGAGGAAAACATATGAAAATTGCTGTGTGCCAGATGAATGTCGTACAGGGGGACCGTGAACACAACAGGAAAGCGGCGGGAGAAATGATTGATGAGGCCGCAGAGAATGGCGCACAGGTGGTTGTGCTGCCCGAAATGTGGACCAGCGGCTATGATTTTCCCAGGCTGAATGATCATACAGAACAGATGCAGGGAGCAACCGTTGATTATCTTGCGCAAAAAGCATTGGAGCATAAGATATGGATTGTTGGAGGATCTTTTCCTGTTCAGTACAGTGCGGGTACTTGTAATACGTCGATCACCTTTAACCCTGAGGGAAAGATTGAAAATGTATATAGTAAATTGCATTTGATCGGTTTAATGGACGAAGATCGGTTTCTCATCCCCGGAGAGGAATTTTCCACTTACAATATGGGCAATTTCGAAGCGGCAACGATCATCTGCTATGATTTGAGATTTCCCGAACTCGCCAGAACATATGCACTGGAAGGGGCTTGCGTTATTTTCGTGCCCGCCGAGTGGCCGGTACAGCGGCTGGAACACTGGCGAACTCTTCTGAGAGCGAGAGCGATTGAAAATCAGTTGTACGTGGTAGCGGCCAATATATCCGGCCGCAATGAACATGACGTTTTTCAAGGGCATTCTCTTGTCATCGATCCGTGGGGAGAAGTCATTGCGGAAGCGGGCGATAACCCTCAGATATTATACGCAGATATTGAACCGGAAAAGGTAGCGCCGATTCGTGAACGCATGCCCGTGTTTAAAGACCGCAAACCCCACCTGTATCGACTCTAGTGATACTGAAATACTATAAATAATTATAATAACTGTAATAATTGTGTGATGACATGGTAAATGATAGAGGGAGAGCCAACTATTCGGCTTTCCCGCCTTTTTGGTGCGCCCGGCATGGGCATTATCTATAGGGTTCAAGTCCCGAATGGTGAAGGCAGTAGTAACCATTAGCTTATGGCAAGGGTGTCGA
>NZ_AUMJ01000055.1 GCF_000430625.1 Aneurinibacillus terranovensis DSM 18919 | reverse complement strand
TTGAAGAATCGTGAGTACGCATCGGCAAGATTTTTTACTGCCGACTGAATGGCGATGCTGTCTACTTCTTTGAGCCATGGCAACTCTTTTTTCAGGTTCGGCAGTTCGGAAGAACATACTTCGTATGATAATCCTTTACCCGTTTCTTTGTATGTTTCATTCCACTTCGCCAAGAAGTGGTTAAACACAAATCGACTGCAACCAATCGTTTTAGCGATTAGGACTTCTTGTTCTTTGTTTGGATAGATACGGAATTTGTACGCTTTATTTACTAACATTGCTTTTCACCTCACTTTCTGATTTTGGATGTATTGTCGTATTTGCGCTTCTGACTGAAGTCACGAGTGTTCTCGGCTAATTCATAAAAAAAAGCTCTATCAAGATGATTTCTGATTCCATCGTTGATAGGCGCCTTTGCCTACTCCGTTATTCTTTTATATTTTTATAATATTATATTTTCAGATAATTGTAAAGACTTTCAACTAAGAAATACATATTCTGATTTTGTTTTCTGACAGTACTCTCTCATTTCATGCAGGGAACGGCAGGCAACCAGCCGACGAATGTCTTCGATGCCCTGTCCGGTGAATGCGGATGCCGCTACAATCGGCCCGCGCGGCATAGCATACTGTAAGAGCGTGGTTGCCCGGTCTATATCTGCCTGCGGGGATTCCGATTTGGTGATAACCCCTATGATTAATTTGGGTATGCCTGTTGCAAACCCGGGCGGAAAAATCGTTTTCTGCCTTGTCGCATCCTGGATAAATAACACGTGAGTCACTTCCAGCGAGGTGGCCATAATCGACTTGTAAAACAGGGGATTTTCCGTATACTCACCCGGTGTATCGACGATCCAGTCATAATAGATAAGAGATTGCGTTTTGACCGCTTCTGTCTTCCGGCCAAGCAATGCGTGGGTCATGGTCGACTTTCCCGAACCAATCGCGCCGATAAGCATTGCACGGTGTTTTTTGTTCATCAATGGCCTCCTTTTATGATTTCGTAATCACCGACGGTGTGTAGCCAAGCTGCTCTGAAAGAAATGTATTAATCCGCTGCATTGCCATGCCGACTTCCGCTACATTTCCCACCAGGACAAGGCTGCCGGTAAACCGGTCAAGAAAACCAATCGATACGTTAGCGGATTTGGTAGCGAGGTCACCGGCAATAATCACCGTTTCACTCGGAGTGAGGGTAAGAATACCAATGGCTCCTCCCTGCTGAATCCCCAGTTTATCAAACATATCCGGGTCAGGGTTCGCAATGATATGGCTCAGCGTAACCTGTTTCCCCGGCACAAACTCCTGAATAAACCGTTTTTTCTCTTCGCTCACTCGAACGCCCCCTTCATTCTGTGCCTGCAATATAAAAGAAAAGCCCCTGTCACGTAAGGACAGAGGCTTCGTTGCCACGGCTATTTTTTGATAAGTATATCATGAAACAACATAGTTGGCTATGTGATTATGCGGGTGTAGCTCTTACTCTTAGACTCGTTCCGGCTCAATAAGACCGTAGCGGCCGTCTTTCCGGCGGTATACAACGTTCACTTCGTTATTTTCAGCATTGCTGAAAACGAAGAAATTATGTCCAAGCATGTCCATTTGGAGGACCGCTTCTTCTGCATCCATCGGCTTTAAGTTAAACCGTTTGGTTCTTACAATCGCCAGACCATCTGACTCAGCTTCACCGGCGTGCTCAAGCACTGGTGCATCATCCGCAAAGAGCTGATTAAGTCCACCTGTTTGACGATGGCGGCGGTTTATTTTCGTTTTATGTTTCCTGATTTGTCGTTCTAACTTCTCAACCACGATATCAATCGCAGCATACATATCACTATGTGTATCTTCCGCCCGGAGAATCACACCAGGCATTGGAATGGTTACCTCTACAGTCTGTTCACCCCGCAACACTCGTAATGTTATATTGCAAATAATTGAGGAAGTATTCTCGAAGTACCTCTCAAGACGACCTACCTTTTTCTCAGCATAGTCTCTCAATGCAGGAGTTACTTCGACATTTTCGCCACGAACGTTATATTGCATATGGATACTCCTCCTTTCATCTATATTTATTTATTCCCTTTTCACTTCCAATAATCCTTCTTTATCCGACAAATTTTTTCATCATAATCTCGAAAAAATAAATAAAAAGTTATGATCCTTTCAACCTAATCATTCTATAATATGGTATATATAAGAGTAAGAAATTTCCTCGGGGGGACAGGAGTTGACGGGATGAAGCAAATAAAGAAGGTGAAAATATCTGAACACATTATCAACGAGATTTTAGCGGAAGATATATACAATGAACAGGGCATTCTGCTTCTGGGTGCCGGCAAAGTTATTTCGGCAACCGATATTGATACACTCCTTCGTTATCATATCGTTGAAGTGAGCATCGGCGATTCACATCCGGACTTTCAAAACATATCAGCAGATTTACTGGAGGAAATCGATACCGTATGGTCGTATGACCCTTCGATGGCGGATATCTACAAAGAGACTCTTTCCGGTATCAAAACGTTATTTGAAGAAACGCGAGGCCGAAAGGTTCCAAATGTACAGGAGATTTCCCACAGGTTTTCGCCTATGATCGCAAGTTTATTGGAAAATCACTACATTTTCCATCCGCTTCAAACGTTAAAAGGCAAAGATGAATATACGTTCCGCCATTGCATTAATGTAGGAATTTTTTCCGCACTCATCGGACGCCTGATCAACCTGCCGGATGAAACGTGCATAGAACTTGGGGAAGCAGGGCTTTTTCATGACATAGGCAAAATGCTGGTACCTGACTCCATTCTAAACAAATCTACTGACCTGACACGGGAGGAAATGGAGACGATGCGGAAACATACCCAGTATGGGTACTCAATGCTGCGAAAATTGGAGGCGATTCCACATTCCTATGCGGAAGTCGCTCTCTACCATCACGAAAAACTCGATGGTTCGGGCTATCCGTTCGGCCTTACTGACCATAATATCCCGATTTTTGCCCAGATTGTTGCCGTTGCGGATAAATTCGACGCTCTCTGTTCGAACCGGCCTTATCGTAAAGAAGTTTCGCCTTTTCAAGCCGCCTCAGTTCTTGACAGGCTTCAATATACGGGACAAATGAATCCCGAATTCGTAACTCCTTTTATCGCCTATGTGTTGGAGTCCTATGTCGGAGCCCACATCAGCCTCTCGAATGGAAAAGAAGGCACCATCGTGTTGCATAATGCGCAGGAACCACTGCGGCCGTTGATTCGAGCAGCTGATGGAAGTTTTGTGGATTTACAGGTGGAAAGGGATATTGAAATAGAGGAATTAATAAGCTAAAGGGAAGAAGAGAAGCTATAAGTGATCATTAAAAACCCCCGGGATGTTCCCGAGGGTTGTTATCGTTGTATATCATTCAACCTTTTATTATCGTAAGCCCTTACAGGCTTATTCGTTACAGCTTGGAAAGGTGATGCGTATTACAACTTAATAACATTCGCGGCTTGAGGTCCGCGTGCGCCTTCAACAATTTCAAATTCAACGCTTTGGCCTTCTTCAAGCGATTTGAACCCTTCAGATTGAATAGCAGAGTAGTGTACGAATACATCGTCTCCATTATCTCTTTCAATGAATCCGTAGCCTTTCTCAGCATTAAACCATTTTACTTTTCCTTGCATTTCATACATCCCTTTCCGAAATAAAGTATGAGGAGAGCGTTCCCCCTCATGCTTTGACTATACCATTCGGCAGAAGTTTAAGTCAAATAATTCCTGTCGACGAATAAAGGGCGGTTTCGACAACAATATTCGATGATATTTCGATAATAATTCAATGATAGTTCATTGGCTATGCAATGGAAATTCGAGCGTTAATCTGTCGCAGAACGCTTTTCCAGATAAGCGACGAACCGGGAAATAATCAGCGTGAGCACAAGATAGCCTGCGGCAAGTGTAAGGTAGGATTCCCAGCGGGCAAACGTAGATTTCGCCGTTGCGTAGCCGGCATAAGCAAACTCAGGTGCGGCGATAATCGCGAGCAAGGACGAATCCTTAAGCAGCGCAATAAACTCGTTTCCGAGCGGTGGAATCATGCGTTTAAAAGCCTGCGGCAGAATAATATAGCGCATCGTCTGCCCATGGTTAAGTCCAAGCGAACGCCCGGCTTCCATCTGCCCCCTGTCAATCGACTGAATACCTGCGCGAAAGATTTCCGCAATATAAGCGCCTGCATTAAGGGAAAGAGCGACAAAGCCCGAAAAGACAGCAGATGGCGGCTCACCATTCGTAAAGAGCGACCATACTGTTGGAATAACGGCATAGTGAATAAGCAGGATTTGTACAAATAACGGCGTACCCCGAAAAATGGTAATATATAAGAGAGACGGCCAGCGCAGGATCGGGTTTTTCGATAACCGCCCAAGGCCAAATATAAGTCCGAGCAATACTCCAAACAATACACCGACTGAAGTAAATAAAACTGTGTACCCGATACCGCGGATAAACAAATCCCGGTAATCGTAAATAACGCCCCAATTCATTGATTCACTGCCCCTTCTATCAAGATGGTCTGATGGTCTTTCACTTTTCCTCAGGCGAATCAAAGGTGCGTTGAAAAAAGCAACGCACCTTTGCATGTCTTATACATTATAGCGGATAAAAATTCGCTTGAATACCGTTACATAAGAACGTGAAATTTTGTGACTACTACGAATAATCAACGCAATTACTTCTGTTCACCGAAATACTGTTTATAGATTTGATCGTACGTTCCGTTTTGTTTAATCGTTTTTAAACCATTGTTAATCGCATCAAGGAGCTCTTTATTGCCTTTCTTCACCATGATTCCGTACTGTTCCGGCTGTACTTTCGGGTCTTTTACGACTTTAAAGCCTTTTTTGCCGGACGTTCTCAGGTAATCGTTAAGCACCCCATTATCCGCGACCACCGCATCGACCCGCTTCGCATAAAGGTCTTCTACAGCTGACGGAGTATCGTCATATCCTTTCAAATTCGGACTGCCTTTGCCAAGGATTTTTTCCGCGAGGTCGGCACCTGTCGTTCCATTCTGCACCCCTACGCGCAACCCTTTCAAATCTTCCGCTTTTGTCACCTTGGAATCTTCAGGTACCATGATAAGCTGGTAGGCGTCAAAGTACGGTTCGGAAAAATCGTATAGTTTTTGACGATCGGGTTTGATTGTGATTGCCGAAATTCCTACATCGCGGGTTCCGGTTTTAATCGCCTCAAATAATGGATCCCATCCCGTATGCTTAAGGTCAACGTCCCAGTTATTTACTTTGGCAACAGCTTTAATGATGTCCATATCAAAACCAACCGGAACACCATCCGGACCCTGCTTCTCAAACGGCGGATACGCAGCATCGGTTCCAACATGAATCGTTTTCTTCGCTCCTGCCCCACTGCCATTACCTTGAGCGGCTTTCTGGTCACCGCCTGAACTTTGACTGCCTGTGTTACTCTGACTTCCTCCACAGGCTGTGACCATCATGGCCGTGAAAATAACCATTGTGATAAAAGTAAGCCATTTTGTTTTCAGTTTCTTTCTGTACATGACCTGTCCCCCTCTATATTGATTGCTGTCATACTTGCTGTTCCTGGTGATGTAAAGATTGTTCTCTCCTTCTATACACACAGTTCTTTATCACGATAAAGATTTATGTACAAAGGAATCTTTTTTTCATTATATAGGAGTAAGAATAGGCTGACAATGAAAAAATTGAATTGGTGGAATTTTTTTAGTTTGTTTAGCAGAGTAATGCAATATAGAGAAAAAGCGGTAAAGGATTGAAAACACTCAATCTTTTACCGCTCATTTTATCCCGATGAAAAAGCACTTAATAAAATTGAATTTTTATGAATGGCAAATAATAATTACACAAACGCATGGATCAAAAATAACACCGCAAAAGCTATTCCGCAGCGCAAATGCCACTTTCGATCCATTCTGCGGTATCTAAACAACCCGGATACCGGCACAGGCAGCAGAACCAATAATGCCAGCAATCCACTAAGGTTGGAGAAATTCAATTTGAAACCGTAAAGAAAGGCTCCTATCACGTGAACCCAGATTAGCCCAATAGCGATGAGGGCCATAGGAGTGTGCAGTCTGCGGGCTAACCGGGACAATGAAATGACCCATTTCTTCAATGTATTCCACTGGTCCAGGAGTCGTTTTTGCAGAATGAGCAGAATTACATAGTAGGCTAAAACCACGAAAAGTGCAATGCGAGCTAACGACCCGTAATTCATAAATGAAAATTTAAATTGACGGGTATGGAATACGCCCGGATCAATATGGGCATATTTCCAAATGCCCGAGACAATAATGACCACCGCTAATCCTATCGCGATGAATATCGATATCCGTTCCTTTTTATTTTGTATCCAATATTTTTGTGCTGCCAGCACCCATTTTCCCACCTTTTTCATTTTTTTCAACGAACTTCATTATAGAAAAGAAAAGTGAAAAATGAGTGAAACCCCTAACGAAAAAACACAACGGATTACGACGTTACGTTTTTTGCTGAACGATAGGAATGAGGACGGTAAATGTGCTTCCTTGCCCGGGCGTACTGGAAACCTGAATCGTTCCATGGTGGGCTTCCACAATCCACTTGGCGATAGCCAGACCGAGGCCTGTCCCCCCCATTTGCCTGGACCTGTTTTTATCGACTCTGTAAAACCGGTCAAATATATGTTTTTGTTCCCCCAGCGGGATGCCCACACCGGTATCCTGCACGGCGATACATAAAGCCGGTTGTTTATCATACGTTTGCTCGGAAAGAGTAAGAGTAACCTCTCCCCCATTTGGCGTGTATTTGATCGCATTATCCAGCAGAATATAAAGCAATTGTTTGAGTCTTTCATGGTCGCCGTGCACCGTTATTGCTGTGGGGGTGTGTAAATGCAGCCGGATGTTTTTCGAGTCTGCAAGGGTTTGCGTAGACCGAACCAATTGTTCCGCAGATGGTATCAAATCAAAGCTTTCATACCGAAGATCAGGCACCCCGGAATCCGAACGCGCCAGCGTTAATAAATCACCAACCAAATTGGTCATCCGCCTGACTTCATCCTTCATCGTAAACAATACGTTTCGGGAAAACTCCGACATATAATCCCCTTCCTCCATCTCAAGAACGTCAAGAGACGAGTGCAGAATACTGAGCGGAGTCCTTAACTCGTGGGAAGCATCCGCGACGAATTCCCGCTGCCGATTGAACGATGTTCGAATGGGAACCATGGCGCGTTTGGACATAAAATAGCTAAGCAGAAACGCAATTCCCAAAAATAAAATCCCTAATGTAACAAGCGTAACGAGCAGTTGATGAACCAACTGATCATAAAACGAAATGTCCTTGCCTATATAAAAAACCGCGACTACTTTATCCCCCTGATAAATAGCCCGCCCGGTCATCATCAAATCAATCGGATGCTTTTCGTCTCCATGGTGACGTCCATGAGGGTGAGCGATAACCGTTCCAAAGCGAATTTCGTTCATTTCAGGTACCCATCCCTGTACAAGATGTAAAAGATCCGGCCGTAACGGGTGAATAGCTTCCTCTCCAACCAGCAGTTGTCCATTTGGGCTCACTACATAATAGAAGAATTGGTTGCTATTCTCCTGATTCCCCGTTATATTCTCCAGCTCCTCCGGACTAAGTAACCGGTCTTTCAGGGCACTTCTGATTCCATCCGCCTGCTGGTCGGCCGTTGATTGGAGCTGCAGCCTTTGTTCAAATGAAACGGTTGTATTGACCAAAAAGTAAACAATAGTGATGAACAGCATAAGAAAAACCGTAATTAATACGCTGTATTGAAAGGTGAGCCGATTTTGCGTATGAATAAACAGGTCTTTTTTCCAATCACGAATGCGTGATATCCATTTAAATGTCAAGTTTGTATCCCACCCCACGAATGCTCTGAATCATGTCCTTTTGGCCGGGGCCGTGTAATTTCTTGCGAAGCAATTTAACCGTAGCATCGATAGTTTTTATAGACGCGTCGGAATCATACCCCCAGACTCTGTCATAGATGACCTCCCGGGATAAAACCTGCCCTTTATTTCGAATAAATAAATCCAATAGTTGAAATTCCCGTGGTGTTAACAGAATTTCTTCTTCTCCGTACGAGACAGTGCGGTTTGTAAGATTGACTATAATATTTTGCAGCTGAACGATTTGCTCCTGAATCGGGGCATAATTGCGGCGGCCCAACGCGCGTATTCTCGCAAGAAGTTCATCTACCTCGAACGGTTTGACCAAATAGTCGTCCGCTCCGGCGTCCAATCCCGTGACCCGATCCTGAACGGCGTCCTTTGCCGTCAACATAATAATTGGCCCTGAATACCCTTCTTTGCGCAGGCGCGCACATATACTAATCCCTTCTTCGCCAGGCAGCATCCAGTCGAGAATAAGTACGTCATAATGGGATTGTGTGGCATACTCGTACACATCATCTCCCTCCGTTACCCATTCTACCTGGTATCCTCCTTTTTTTCGCAAAAGATGAACAACCAGTTCTCCGAGGCGCATATCATCTTCAGCCAATAAAATATTCAAAAAAACCACTCCTTATGAAAAACTAACGTTTCTTTTCTGTGAAAGTTCCTGATTTTCAGATCAAGGCTGCCGCTGAAAAGCCATGAAAATTTGATTTTCCTTCCGAACGATTGTAAATAATCTTCGTGAAAAATAAGTAAAATCCTCTAATGGGTTAGGCCACCAATATCACCTCTCTATTTTCACAAAAAATACCTTTCCCTGCAAAAATTTCACCGTTTTTTCACCGATCTTATCTAAAGTAAGAGCCGTACCAAGCAAACCATCATTGTAAGGAGTGTACACTTATGAAAAAAATATTTTCTTTCGCTTCGATTGGAATGGCCGGGGTGGCTGCCGTAGCCATGGCAAGTTCTGCTTTCGCTGCCACCATTACAACTTCCCCTTCCACTTCAAGTTCGTCAGCGGCCAAGCAGGAAGCTTCCGCTCACAAGCACACCGGCCATTTTGACAATCAAGAACTTCTCTCGTTGTTGAAGCTGGATGCCACCACGCTCCAGCAGGATGTAAAAGGTGGTAAATCCCTGGCTGATATCGCCGCTGCGCAAGGAGTACAAGAACAACAAGTGATTGATTTACTGGTAAATCAAGCTTCGCAAAGATTAGACAAGGCCGTACAAGCTGGCAAACTAACACAGGCGCAAGCGGATCAGAAGAAGGCGGACCTGCCGAATCAAATGAAAAAGATGGTAGAAAATAAAGGCGGATTTGGCTTTAGAGGAGAACACGAGGGTCGAGAAGGCTCATTCAACGATGTCGCGTCTGTCCTGGGAATGAACGCACAAGACGTCCTCACTCAATTACAATCCGGAAAAACTCTCGTTCAAATTGCGAACAGCAAAGGAGTCAGCGAAGACGACTTACTGAATAAGCTGCTGCAAAAGGATAAAGAGCGCCTGACCAAGATGGTTGAACAAACATGGCAGGACAAGGACCGCGGGGCAAAGGCAGCGGACAACAGTACGGCAAACACGGATAACAGCACAGCTAACACCAATAACAGCGCTACTACCACTGACAACAGCGCGACCAGCACCGACAACAGCGCTACTAACACCAATAACGGCGCAACCACTGATACATCGAGTAGCTCTCTGTAAAAAAAGAGCTGGAGAACACACCAAAACAGCCTGCATCCAATTACGTTTCTTTCGGACGCAGGCTGTTTTATTTGGCTGGCTTGTTTAAGAAGAATGTTAGTGGTTATCCTTTAAGTAGCTGAAGTACGCCCTGTGGCAGCTGGTTGGCCTGGGCAAGCATCGCGGTGGCAGATTGGTTGATGATGTTGAGTTTTGTGAATTCGGTCATTTCCTGCGCCATATCCGCATCACGTATACGTGATTCAGCCCCAGAAAGGTTTTGAGAAGAAGTCGTTATGTTGTTAATTGTATGGTCTAATCGATTTTGGAATGCACCAAGTTTTGCACGTTCTGCAGAAACTTTTTGAATGGCTGTATCAATGACTTTAATTGCCGTATTGGCTTCATTTTGTGTGGTAACTTTAAGTCCATTTACCCCAAGAGCTAATGCTCTCATATCATTAATGTCAATTATAAGGTTTTCATTTCCATTTGCTCCGACCTGGAGAGATGCACTACCATCAGCTCGAACATCCTCAGCTGCTGTAGTTTCAGCGAAAGAAGAAAGAACATTTGTAGCAGCTTCACGAGTATTACCTGTAGAATCTTTAACAGAAATTGTAAAACCATTAACTGCACCAGCTAATCCAGGAATAGTGGCTGTTTCAACCATTTGTCCGTTACCGTTTACTGTAAGCGCACCGTCAGCAGCTAATGCACCGATGTCACTAACTTTAGTGGCTCCTGTAACTAGCAAGTTAGCAGACTTAGTAGTACCGTTAATTACCCAAGAAACTGTAACAGTATCGCCTACAGCAATGCCAAGACTGTTACCATTTGCGTCTTGGAGATTTATAGCAAGGCTGCCAAGAGTAGCTGCACCACCGGCATCTTTAATAACATTACTTGTGTTGATGTTAGCAACAGCTACATTTACTTTTTTCCCCATAGAACCATCTAATAAGCTTTTGGTATTGAATTGAGTTGTATTACCAATCTGGTCAATTCCATTTTCTAATTGCGTCATTTCCAATTGGATATTTTGTCGATCTTGGTCCGTATTAGTATCATTGGATGATTGAACAGCTAGTTCACGCATACGCTGTAGAATAGCTTGGGTTTCATTTAAAGCACCTTCAGCAGTTTGAATCAGTGAAATACCATCTTGAGCATTTCGATTTGCTTGATCTAACCCACTAATTTGACCACGCATTTTTTCAGAAATAGCCAGGCCAGCCGCATCATCTGCTGCACGATTAATTCTTAAGCCCGAGGAGAGTTTTTCCAAAACCTTTTGAGTGGCATTTTGATTTTGAGTTAATTGTGAATAGGCATTTAACGCGGCAATATTATGATTAATACGCATAAATAACACTCCTTAAATATTTTTGTAGTAGAACAACATTTATTCCCTCGTATTTTTCAAATCATAGGCTTCCTGTAAAATTTCACGTTGTTGATAAGGATTAATGGGTAATGAAGGCGTGCATGCTTGAGATTTGGATGAATAAGGAACACTTTTTTCTTTTTTCATCGCAATATCCCAGGCTTCATCTAAATCACCGATAATTTTTTTGGCTTCGGAAAGCAATGCCGTATCTTTTTTCAAATTAGCCAAAATGATTAAATCAAACAAATACTGATAAAGCATTTCCAAGCGATCTGCAATGATACCCGCCTCATATTTTATCCCAAATCCAAGGCGTGTTAATAGGTCATTGCATAACTGCATAGAATAATTCGCTTTATCAAACTTTTTATCATCTATCTCGATGATCGCTTCATCAATCTTTTGCAACAGTTTTTTATAAAGCAGGGACGTTATTAATTCGGGCCGATCATGGATATCACTTAACTCTACATTCTGCAGAGTAATCTCCTTCATGGTAATCCCCCTATAATTCTCAACATGTTTTATTCATTACTATATATCGGAAAATTATCTTAAAAATTAAGTCGTACAATAAAACTTGATTCACAGAAGATTATGCTTATATCTTTCGTATCATACGTAACAAATCTTCAATAGTAATGTCATCCACTTCTCTATTATCATTCAATTCATCTTCTTCCCAATAAGGCGTATTCTGAAGGATGGAACGTACAGGATTGGATTTCAAACCATTTTCCCCCATATTCGCCCTCCGCACAAGCAACAGCACCTCGGCTACCACCTGGTAGAGCTGCGGTGGAACGTTATGTCCTAAATCAAGTTCTAACAAATTCTCTAATAGAAGGGCGTCCTCCTGAAGCGGGATATCATGTTTTTTTGCCTGTACAATAATTTTCTGTGCGACTTCGCCGCGCCCTTGCGCCACAACTGTAGGAGCTTCCTTCTCTTTGTCATAACGAATCACGGCAGCCTGGGTTGGAATACCCTGTTTTTTATTTCGTTGAAAATGTTTATAGATCATACAGAGAAATCGATCCCTTCCTGTGCAGACTGTTTAATTGCTCTGGTTCTCGCATCCTTAGCGTCTACGGTCGGCACATTTTTACCCTGTAATTCATTCGAGTCTATAGTTGTAATCGAACCGAATGTTATGCCATTCATCCGGTAACCGATGCCTTGAAGTTCTTCCTTTAAACGAGGAAGGTAGGGCTCAAATGCTTTCTGGACATCCGGATGATCATTCTGAATGCGCACAGCCATCTCCCGATTTACGACCGTGATCCCGATTCCGGTCTCGCCATATTTCGGTGTATCCAGGAGAAAATATAAACTGCTGTTCTCCCAATCCATCTGTGTACCGTTCGTTCTGGATTGAACATGAACTTTCACGGCTTTTGTTCCTTCCTCCCACGGAAGGGGAATTTGTGCATATAATGACTGCACGGGGTTTCCCGGTTCTTGCTTAGAAAGGAGCTGCTGGCCGGTTACATTGGATAACGCCTGCTCCATCAACTCCTTCGCCCGTATAGAAACTGCGCTATCCATTCCTTCTATTAACATGGACTTAAAATTTTGCGGGGGGCGTCCATCCTCACGCATTCCGCCTCCACCATCTTTACCGTTCCCAGGTTGAGATGAAAGAGAATCCATCCGCCCGGCTTCTCGCCCTTCTCTCTGTATCATCCATTCCAAAGCGTCCCGCTCATGATTTAAACCCATTCCGCGCATCCACTCCTGAACTCCTCGGCCGGAGAGCGTTTCTTGTTGCCAATCCCTCCCGTATCCTTGAAATGGATTTTGCATGGAACCATCACCTGTCATTTTAGAAAAAACGCGCTCTACTTTAGTATAGGACGGCTGCCAATTCAATTTTTCAAGTTCGGTACGAATATGCTGAAAAGACTGCAAAGCTTCCCCTTGCTTCCCTTTTTCCAGCAATCCCTTTACCTGCTGAAGTTCACCACTAATACGCAGTACATCATGTTCAAACCCCATATCAGCAAACATTGCAAATTCACCTTTGGTAACAAGGCGATCTACCATTTCAATGGTAGGCTCGATAATCCGCTGAATATAGGAAGAGGCCTGTGGAATATTCTTCTCCAGGAACTGACCCATACGTGAAACATTATTAATAATTTCCGACTTTATCTTGTTAAATTCACTGCCGACCTCACGAAGGCGATCCGGAATATATTGAGATACCCGTTCAAAATTTGCACTTTGTACGGACGTAAGGGCTGCTGCTCTCTCTCCTGATTGTATGAACATTTGTTCCAAATCTTTCAACTCATTTACCATATGCTGCTGAAGTGTTTGGCTATTATCATCTGGTAACGTCAGGGAATCTGTCCTTCTATTAGGCTTCGGTAATCTGGTAGACTCCGCTTCGACTTGTTGTAGAATCCGTTCCATTTTACGTACATCTTCATCGGAAACCCCTTCCTCCGCGGCAGCCTTTCGTAGGGTTTGCACAAGATCGGCTACAATTTGCTTGGGACTGCGTGGGGGCGAACCCCACTGAGTTAAACTTTGAGTTTCTCCTTTACTATTCCCGATTAACCCGAAAGCGGAAGCAAGCTCCTGATTGGCAAGGGCTACAACAGACCCTAACCGTTCCAAAGTTTCAGTGACAGGGCTTAAAGGCCGGGGTGTATCCACGTTGCGAATATCAAGAACAAGCCGCGCCAATTTTTGGATCAATTCAGAGTTCTGTACTTGATTCTCCGGCCTCTGATTAGTTGTTTGTTTAACAATAAGGTTATCACCGGGCTGTCCCGATATTTGTGGTAGCGAATCAGGCGCTTCTTTTATAAGCTGTTCTAAAATGTGATCAAGTGCCGGCCCATTAAGCGTTCGAAACACCGATTCATAACTTTTAGGTGTAATGGAGATTTGTTTCTTACCCATCAGATTCAATATTTCCAGCTTTTGATTGATCGTACCTTCGCCTTTCTGTATAATTTCCTGAACGTTTTGCATGGTCTCTTTTGAAATGGGTACTCGGTTTGCAAGGAGCGTCATAACCGCTTTTTTCATCTCAGGTGTAGCTTTTACACCGTAATCATCCAAAATTGATTTAATCCTTGATTCAGAAGAATTTTGCGCTTTTGGATTTTCCGTATTTGATAAGGTATGTACTTGAAGAGACTCTCCATCACGTCCTAAAATTTTTACATCAACTTGCTGTTCAGGCGGAACCCCATGATCAAAGGTTGCTTTATATTCTTGTCCTTGTACATCAATCACGGCTTCATTGGAAGACAATTTTTGCTTTATGCTAGCGGTTACCACCTGATCCTGGCGCAATTCATTCGCTTTCCCTGTTGTTGGAACTTGATTCATTCCGTACATCCGATCCGTGATCTGCATTCTTTAATCATCCTTTCTCATGCAGTACTCCTTATAAGTAGTATCGGAAGAAACCCTCCTATTTGACACCGCTGATTAAAAATTCAGTTTAGTAGTTACAGCAGGAATCAGACATAAAAAAACTTCTCCTACACAAGTAAACCCGGCAGGAGAAGTTCTTCTCTATTTTCTTTTATCTACAAAGATCGGAAGGATATCTTCCTCCTCTTCATACGCATTCTTTATTTTTTTACTCGCTTGTTCGTGCAGCATTCTCGTTCGTAATTTTTCATGCCAGGCAGGCAATAAGTTTGAAATTTCCGTTCGCATGTTTAAAATATCTTGCCCAATTTGATGCCACTCATTTATATCCGGAGGCAACTCCCGGTTTTCCAATTGATTGATCTGGACGATCAGCTGTGAACAAGCCTCTACACTTTGAGAAAAACGCGCAACATCTTCTTCTCGCACCGCTTCTAATTGAATCAGTGTTTCTCTTTTAAACTGGAGAAGAAGCTTTTCTTTTTGAGTTATCCATTCTTCTGTCATTAATAGGTCCCCTATCATGCCCCTTTCATTGCTTGCGACCAGGTATCACGAAACTCTTCGGCAAAGCCTAACAACTCTTCAATGATTGCCCGGTCTTTTTTCAGGTTGGCCTCTATTAAACGTTCAAGCATATATTGATACATTGAGGCCATATTTTCAGATACGGATATGTTCATATTTAAGGTACATAGTAATTCCTCGATAATGTCCTGACTCTTTATAAGGTTTATATGGATTCCCTGTAGATTATTCTGGTCTAATTCCAGAAGAGCTATCTTTAAAAATTTCACAAGACCTTTATATAACATAAGGGTCAACTCAGCTGGCGTAGCTGTTAGCACGCTATTCTGCTGGTATTGCCGGGCCGCGCTTTGGTTCATTCTATTTTCCTCCACCAAGTTGTTGTGTTAACCATGAGGACTGCGACTGATATTGACTCATCGCAGTTTCCATAGCGGTGAATTTTTGATAATAACTATTTTCCACATTTGTCAAACGATTTTTTTCATTGTAAATTTGGGTCCCTATATCAGATATCAATTTCCCTATAGTACTTTGGTCATTAGCAGGGTTGCCTGTAACTCCGGCTTTCGTAATCGTCTGTTGAAACGCGGCGTTGAAACTATCATACAAACGATTTATGATTCCACTTTTGGTTGGATCGGTAGTATTTAATTGTGTAAATAATTTTTGCACACCATCCGGATCAGCCTGAATCGCCGCACGCAATTTCGTCTCATCTACATACAGTTTTCCATGATCCTGATAGCTAGTTGACGCAATACCAATGGAAGCAAGCGTATTATACTTACTGCCATTATTAACCGAAGAAGACGTAGCATTTCGGATTCCATTATAGAGATCTGTCAGGATAGAATCTCTATGTAACAGCCCGCTTTTTGCTTTCGTTTCCCACTGCTGGATCTGCGTATCCGTCATTGCACTTCGCTGATCATCTGTAAGGGGTTGATAATCTGAATACACCGGTTCATTAAGGGCGTTATATATTTTATCATTCATAGCATTGTATTGGGTAATAAAATCCTTTATATTTTTTACCTCTGTATCGATATCACGCGAAGCATTAACGGTAACGTTAGGGTCAGTAGGCTGCATTGCTTTTTTAAATGTATAATTAACCCCTAATAGGGTCACATTATTGGAGCTTTGCGCCACGGTTGTGCCGTTAAACGTAATGGATGCATCCGCACCCGTAATGATATACCTATTAGGTTGTGAAGTATCTACACTAATGGGTGCACCGGTGGGCAGTTTGGTGTTCGGATCCAATGCATTTCCATTAACACCATCAGGGTTGTTCCCATTGTTCGTAAACCCAAGTACATTAAAGACATTTGAGTTGGTATCGTTAGCAGACAGATCGATTTTTGTATTTGCTCCTGTCTGTTTCGTTTTAATAATGAGCTGCTGTAAATTACTGTCATATACAGCCTGGATCCCAAGACTATTCCCCGCACCATCGGTTGCTGTATTTAAGTTGCTAATCACATTATTAATCGTATCTGACAGGTTCACCTTAATACTTCCGGATCTAGTTCCGTTACTATCTGTGACTGTAATATTTAATTGTTCATATGTCTGTCCATTTGCAATGTTTAATGGAACCTTCTGGCTCAAATCCCCAAGGGTTTTTGTACCATCAATGTTTACATTACTCGCTTTAAAGGCGGCTGATTCGGCAATTTGATTAACTCTTATCGTTTGTGTGCCTTCGATCGCGTTTGGAGTTCCTACTGCAGATACCGTATTTGGGTCCGATGAAGTCATATTAAAAGTCGCGTAATTCTGCGAAAGTTTCATATTCGACAAAGTCGTTCGAAAGGTGAAAAGATCGGTATTCCACTGTCGATAAGCTTCACTTTGCCAGTTTAATTTTTGCTGCTGCTGTATCATTTGGTTGTATTTTGCACTTTCTGCTGTCATTAACTTTTTCACAAGGGAACCCGTGTCTAGACCGGAGACCAACCCGCTAATCCGTGTAATGGATGAAAAATCAGTCATACATGCTTCATCTCCCTATAATTTTTTATCAAGGAAAACACCAATCATTTCCTTTAGGCTGGCTTCAAGTTCTAACATAAATTTTGGCGGTATTTCTTTTAGTACTTCCTGTGTTATTTTATTTTCAATGACCGCATACCATTTGCCACTTTTCTCATGAAACTTGAACGCAAGCCCTGTATTCAGCGCTTCGAATATTTTATTTGCTCTTTCCTTCAGACGTTCACGTTCTTTTTCCGTTAGATTTGGATTCTGTTGATCTGCCTCAGACTTATTAAGATCCCCTTTATTCATTATAGAACCCAAATTCGGATCTTCAAGCACATAATTATTGTGCGATTTTGTTGGTGAAAGTACATCGGTCATTATATTTTGGCCGAACCTAATAGCATTCACTTGCCCATCACTCATCCTAGTAATACCTCCTTTCAATCTTCCTATTACCATTATTATCGGAAAAATTCAAAGGAAAAATTAGATATTTCCATATCCGCTAATACATAAAAATGCCTATATTAATCGTACTGATATCTACTTGCTTTATTTCAGGGGACAAACAGAAATCAGGCCATAGAATGTATGTCGTCATGGTCACATTAGCTTAGAAAAAATGGTAGAATTGGATTTGCAGTATATTTAGGATTATACAATTCTGTTAGACTAACGTTAGATATAAAGTAACTAAGGGGAGTATGAAAAATGTTTAATAATAAAGCGATTTTAATCACAGGTGGAACAGGTTCATTTGGAAAACAATATGTAAAAACATTACTATCAAGATATACGCCAAAAAAAATTATTGTTTTTTCCCGAGATGAACTTAAACAATTTGAAATGCGTCAACAGTATAATTCTGAAATTATGAGGTATTTTATTGGTGATGTTCGGGATAAAGAAAGATTGATTCAAGCTATGCGCGGAGTCGATTATGTCATTCATGCCGCAGCTTTAAAACAGGTCCCAGCGGCAGAATACAATCCTATGGAATGTATTAAGACAAATATTAATGGCGCTCAAAATGTTATTCATGCTGCAATCGAAAATAAAGTTGATAAAGTCATTGCTCTATCCACCGATAAAGCTGCTAATCCAATCAACTTGTATGGCGCGACTAAACTTGCTTCAGATAAACTTTTTGTAGCAGGCAATAATATTGCCGGTGGACATCGTACCCGTTTTTCTGTTGTTCGATATGGAAATGTTGTAGGATCAAGGGGGTCTGTTGTTCCGTTTTTTAAGAGACTTCTTGCTGAAGGAGTGAAAGAATTGCCTGTGACGGATCTAGAGATGACTCGGTTTTGGATTACGTTACAACAAGGCGTAGACTTTGTACTGAAAAATTTTGCTCGTATGCAAGGGGGAGAAATTTTTGTTCCAAAGATTCCCTCCATGAGGATCCTTGATTTAGTAGAATCTTTGGCACCCGGAATTCATGTCAAAGTAGTTGGAATTAGGCCAGGTGAAAAGTTACATGAAGTCATGTGCCCAGCGGATGATTCGCATTTAACATTAGAGTTCCATGATCATTATGTAATTAAGCCGACTATAAATTTTACGGATCAGGTTGATTATGAATTAAACTTACTTGGAGAACAAGGCGTCCCCGTTAAACGTGGTTTTGAATATAATTCCCTCACCAACGAGCATTTTCTAACAATTGATGAATTAAAACAGTATAACGATACATCAACTAAATAAAGGAGATTACAAAATGACTGGTGTAGAATTGGCTATTCACGGTGGGAAACCGGTTCGTGATACTTACCTTCCTTACGGTAAACAAACAATTGATGAAGAAGATATCCAAACGGTTATAAATGTTTTAGAGAGTGATTACTTAACCACCGGCCCAAGTATTAAATCCTTTGAAGACAAAATTGCCCAATATGTTGAAGCTAAATATGCTGTAGCTTTTTCCAATGGAACGGCTGCTTTACATGCAGCTTGTTTTGCAGCTGGAATCAATAGAGGAGATGAAGTAATTACTACGCCTATCACTTTTGTTGCAACTGCTAATTGTGTTTTATATCAAGGTGGAAAACCAGTTTTTGCTGATATTGATCAAAATACATATAACATTAACCCTCTATGTATAGAGAAACTTATTACAAAGAATACCAAAGCTATTATTCCCGTAGATTTTACAGGTCAACCTGTTGATCTAGATAAAATTTTAGATATCGCTAAGCGTCATAATTTGATAGTAATTGAAGATGCAGCACATAGTTTTGGAGCAGAATATAAAGGCAAGAAAATCGGGGCACTTAGTGACATGACGATGTTCAGCTTTCATCCTGTGAAACATATAACCACCGGTGAAGGAGGCATCATTACAACTAACAACGAAAAATACTATCAAAGACTTATTCAATTTAGGTCACATGGTATTACTAAAAACCCTATGCATATGACTACGAGTGATGAACCTTGGTATTATGAAATGCAATTTTTGGGGTATAATTATCGGATGACAGATATACAGGCTGCACTTGGTCTAAGTCAATTGAATAAGACAGGATACTTTTTAGCACGACGTAGACAGCTTGCTAAAATGTATGATGAGACTTTCAAAAATATTTCGGAAGTTGTAACCCCATATCAATTACCAGAATGTCATTCCAGTTGGCATTTATATATTTTGCGATTGAATTTAAATAAATTACGAGTAGGGAGAAAAGAGATTTACCAAGCTTTATTACAGGAGAATATCGGGGTTAATGTGCACTATATTCCAGTATATTACCAACCGTATTATCAAGAATTAGGATATGATAAATCCTTCTGCCCTCAAGCTGAAAAACTATATGAAGAAATGATAACCTTACCTTTGTTTCCAGGAATGAATGAAAAAGACGTAGAAGATGTCGTTACAGCTGTGCAAAAGGTTGTGAAATATTATGGCAAATAACAAAAGGATTGTAGCCATTATTCAAGCGCGTATGACATCAACTCGCCTTCCCGGGAAAGTATTAAAAACGGTGCTGGGGAAACCGTTGCTTCAATATCAATTAGAAAGACTTATGAAATCCTCTATGTTAGACGATATAGTAGTAGCAACTACAATAAATACAACAGATCAGCCAATTGTTGATTTATGTAAGAGATTGAATGTGAAGTACTTTAAAGGATCAGAAAAACATGTTCTCTCTCGATATTATGAAGCAGCGCAGATGTTTCAAGCAGAAATTGTGGTACGTTTAACATCTGATTGTCCACTCATCGATCCTCAGGTAGTAGACGATGTTGTTAATGCTTTTCTGCAAGGAGCCGAACGTTATGATTATGTTTCTAATACATTAACCAGAACATATCCTCGTGGCTTAGATGTTGAAGTATTTTCAATGGCAGCATTATCAGAGGCATACAAAATGGCTTCATCCCCTGTTGAAATCGAACATGTCACACCATACATCTATCTTCCGCCTACTCATTTTCGGTTAGGAAACATAGCGTATAAAGAAGATAAAAGTTTTTACAGATGGACGGTTGATACTCCGGAAGATTTCGAGTTGATTAAAAATATCATTGAGTATTTGTATCCGATTCATTCTGATTTTACAATGCAGGACGTTTTTCAATTATTAAAACAACATCCAGAATGGTTATTAATCAACGGGCATGTACTGCAGAAGTGTTTAGAACAATAATTAGAGAAGGTAGAATTTTTATGGATGTCTGTATAAGGGTTGATTCATCTGTTCTAATTGGCTCCGGGCATGTAATGCGATGTTTAACTTTAGCGAATGAACTTACCAAAAATAAAACTAGGGTTTTTTTTATTTGCAGGGACATCCCTGGTAATTTGTGTACATATATAGAACAAAAAGGATTTGAGGTTTATCGATTACCTTTCTCTCATGATATCGATTCTTTAGAAGAAAAAAACCTGGATGCTAATGAAACAATCAAAGTATTAACACAAATAAAAAGAAATGTTGATTGGTTAATTGTTGATCATTATAAACTTGATATACATTGGGAAATAAAGATAAGAGCGTTTGTCAAAAAAATAATGGTGATCGATGACTTAGCTGACCGAGTTCATGATTGTGATCTATTGCTAGATCAAAACTTATATAGAGATGCAAAAAGTAGATACTCCCGGTTGGTTTCCGATAGTTGTATAAGATTGTTAGGTCCACAATATCTATTGATTCGGGAAGAGTTTGAGATTGAAAGAAGAAAATTACTGGGTCATAGCGGACATATAAAAAGAATTTTGGTTTTTTTTGGCGGGAGTGATCCGTTTAATCAAACTGTTAAGTCATTACATGCAATAAATCAAATGAAAAAAGAATCTTTTATAGTTGATGTCATTGTGGGTAAATTAAACCAAAATCAAAATGAAATAAAGGAACTCTGTAGACATTATGGGTTTCATTATTATTGCCAGGTTGAAAATATCGCAAATTTCATGTTAAAAGCAGATTTGTCGTTAGGAGCCGGTGGGACAGCAATTTGGGAAAGATGTTTTTTAGGTCTTCCATCATTAACGATTATAATTGCTGAAAATCAACGAGAAGTTACAAAATCAGTTTCACATAAACAAGCATTAATGAATCTTGGATGGTATTCAGAAGTAGAAGAAAAAGACATCGTGGAAGCGATAACTTTTCTTCAAAAAAACCCTTTGATTTTAAAAAATATGAGTGAAAAAGCTTTGAACTTAGTTTCATCAGGGCGTACAAAAGTAACAAACTATATGATAGGAATGTTATGATGAGAGCTCAAACATATTCACTAAGACCTATTGTAGAAACAGATTTAGAGGTTACCTTAGAGTGGAGAAACTTACCACGAATTCGTAACGTTATGTATACAGATCATTTGATTACTCCGGAAGAACACTACAGGTGGTTCAAAAAACTTCAAAAAGATACGGAGAAATCTTGCTTTGTATTTGAAGTAAATAAAAATCCGGTAGGTGTAGTCAATCTTTCCTTGGATGTCTATAACCAAAGAGCGACTTGGGGTTTTTATATAGGTGAGGATAGACAACCTAAGGGTATGGGAATGATTATGGGTTACCTGGCCATGCGTTATATTTTTGAAGATATATGTGTCCAAAAACTATGCGGTGAGTCTTTTGCGTTTAATACCCCGAGTGTTTCATTTCATAAAAGACTCGGGTTCATGGAAGAGGGACGATTAAAAAAACATGTGTTAAAAAATGGACACTATGAAGATGTTATTCTTTTTGCGGTTTTTCAAGAACAGTGGAATGCTAATAAAAAGGAGCTAATTAATAGTATACGTCAGAGGGGTTTTTGTATATGAGCGAAATAAGAATTGGAAGTAGAAAAATCGGGGAAAATCATCCACCTTTCATTATTGCAGAAATGTCAGGTAATCATAATCAATCTTTGGAAAGAGCGTTAGAAATTGTAGAAGAAGCTGCAAAAACAGGTGCTCATGCGTTAAAATTACAAACTTATACGGCTGATACCATGACGTTAGATTTACAAACATCTGATTTTATGGTAGATGATCCGAAAAGTTTATGGTCGGGTAATTCTTTATATAAATTATATCAACAAGCTTATACGCCTTGGGAATGGCATAAACATATTTTTGAAAAGTGTACAGAACTCGATTTAATTTGTTTTAGTACGCCATTTGACGAAACAGCTGTTGATTTTCTAGAAGAATTAAACGTACCCGCTTATAAGATCGCCTCCTTTGAAAATTCGGATATTCCTTTGATTAAAAAAGTAGCTTCTACCGGTAAACCAATGATTATTTCAACGGGTATGGCAACCATTGCTGAACTTGATGAAACAGTGCGTACCGCACGTGACGCGGGTTGTAATGATATTATACTGCTAAAATGTACGAGTACATATCCTGCTACACCAGAAAACACAAACATTATAACGATTCCACACATGCGTGAATTATTTGGATGCCAGGTAGGCTTATCCGATCATACAATGGGAATCGGTGTGGCTGTTGCGAGTGTTGCATTAGGCGCTACAGTTATCGAAAAACATTTTACTTTGCGACGTGCTGACGGAGGGGTAGATTCGGCTTTTTCGATAGAACCAGCAGAAATGGAACAACTTATAATAGAAGCAACAAGGGCATGGCAGTCACTTGGTTGTGTACAGTATGGGGCAACGGATATGGAACAGCCGTCTTTAAAATATCGCCGTTCTCTTTATGTAGTAAAGGACATGAAAATGGGCGAGGCATTTACAAAAGAGAATTTACGAGCGATACGTCCTGGTTTTGGATTGCCTCCTAAATACTATGAAGAGTTGTTAGGAAGGAAGGTATCGTGCGATGTCAAGAAAGGCACGCCAGTCACGCGAGACATATTATGATTTTAAATTCTCACTAATATCCTGTCAATCTATACTAGGATTGACAGGATATTAGCCTTCCAAGCTACTTAGTCGTAACATTTCCTGCCTTTAATTGATCAACTGTTGATTTCATAAATGTAATAACTTGATCAACTACAAACGAAAAAGCTTGTAAAAAATGAACAATAATTTCCTGATTTTCAGTAAGCGTCTCCGGTAGCAACCGCTCTTCAATCGCATATAGTTTCCAATAACACGTCACGACTTCAGCCTGCATAATCGTAACCCACAAAGGATGATGTTTAATATATTCTATAATAACATTAGCTTCCTCAAGCTTTTGCAAACAAGACATCAAGCTCTTTTGGTTCATAGAAGACTTTATTTTTAAACCGTTAATCATTTGATATATCTGTTGGCATTTATCTAATATTTCTTGAAAATTATTTATTTCCATTTCAATTTTTTCAATCGCTGAATGTGTATCATATGTATAATAGGAAGTTTGGCCAAGTAATTCCTTCTTAGAAAGAGGCGACGTACAGTAGGTAGAAATAGCTTCCTGCAAAGTCATTTGCGTTGTATATTTAATTTTAGCTCCACCTTCAGTCGCATTAATAACAGCATACTGATGTTCATAAATTTGGAGTTCAATCCATTCTCTAAATGAATTCCATATAACATTAGAACGGACCCGCCCACCATAATACCCCTCAACTTCTACAAACTCCTGGTATATAGGAATGTCCTTTTTTTCATAAATCGTCCCACTTGTATGGGATTTCATACCGTCCTCTCCATATGCTAAATCTTGCCCAATTAAAATAATAGGAAAAGATCCCGTATAAGCGGCAAAGCCAAATGCTACATGTGCAGATGATTTCCCTATGTTTATAAAAATATCATCTGGTAGGCCTAGCATTTCTTGTAACCAATTATATTCAATCATCCCTTCCCGGAATGGCATAATCCTTCTCCCTTTAAAAGTTGAAAAAACATTTGGTGATAATACAGGGGGAGCAATTAAGGATACACATTCAGGAATATATTTATCCTTATAAAAGTATAAGTATACCTCCTCAATCCGTTCAATGGATGTTACAAAATCAGGAGTAATTCCTTCTTGTAAAAGTCTCTCAACAATCGTATCTACCGCAATAATAATAGCGTTAGACTGATTTTGTTTTAGATGATGAATATTTTTATCAAGCGATGGTCCGGCAGCTACAATAATAGCCGGCATTCCTCTATAAATATCTTTGAACCGGCTCACATTTTCAGACGTTAAGATATAAGGAACATTATGTAAATTGTTATACGTACCAATAAGGGCATCTTCTACCGAATTTCCAATACTACCAGCCATATATTTAACAGCTTTTATAACTTCTTGAGCCGTATGCGTAACGATGTTCATTTTATATGTTCGATAAAAATAGGTCGGATATACACGAAGATTACGTGCTCGTGTAAGAATAGGGAATTGTTGGATATATGAAAATAAAAGATTCGCTATATCATCCATATTGTGATTAGCAACCACACATACATTTTTACGTCTAAGAAATTCCATTTGTTTATGTTGCATGGCATATAAGAAAAAACTAGGATTCGGTTCAACGATAAGAAAATACGAATTCTTATTGCTATGTTCAATCAAAGATGAGATTTCCTGAACACTAGAGATACCAATAATGACATGCAGTTCACGTAAAAACGGCTGCATTTCATAACTCGTATCCATTTCATCCTTTACGAGATAAACCTTTCCTTCCTCATCCGTAAAAAATTCCTCTCCTGCATCAGTCCCTACATATTGATAACCCGGACGATTTTCTTGTGGCAATTCTGCAATATAATGATGGTCATTCGCACGAAGCCGTGATAAATTATCTTCCCATGTTGAATGCATAGTAAGCCTCCTTAGCCTATATACACGATATAATTATACTTCTAACAGCTCTATTAAAGTTCTGTCTGGCATTACGATAAATACAACTTGATGATTATTAAATAAGGGAGCAGGTACAGGACCCAAGGCTGGAATAGCACCTGTTTTTCTAAAATGCTTCATTGATTCATCAATATTCTCCACTTCGTAACATTGATGATGCAATCCGCCACCTTTTTGCAAAAAAGGAAATAGCCGCGAATCTCTAATAGGTTCTATCAGTTCCCAGTAAAATTCCAAACTATCATTTTTTAATAAACATAATTTTGCTTGTTGAAAATCATCTCGAATAATTGATGTGCATAATTGAGCGTCAAAAATTTTTTTGTAATTTTCTACATGTTTTTCTATATTATTAACTATTATCCCCAAGTGATTCAGCTTCATAATTTAACCGACTAACTGTTTGACTTTGTTTTTTATTTCTTTTACACTTTTCATAGATAAAATCTCATCTGTATTAAATACTATATTTAAAGAACGTTCGATTTCGGAGATTAGCGCTATATGCCCCAATGAATCCCAATTTTCAATATCCCCCATTTTTAAGTTATCATTTACGTCCTCTATTCCAAAAAAATCACAAATCACTTTTTCGATCTGCTTTTCAATCATTGATTTACCTCTTTTCTTAATTATCTGATCTTAATCCATTCCGGAAACTTAACATTATATTTAGTAACCTCCAGTTGATAAACAAAAACCTTTTCATCATTATTTACTAAGCTAAAATTATTATCTTTATACAGACTTTCACAAGGAGCATTTTTAGAGGTTTTTACATAGACCCCTTCTATTGTTTCTACATGATCCTCTTGGGCTAATTTTATAAGTTGATTTAACATTGCCTTTTCAATTCCTCTGCCAAGAACGCGGCAACTTAGAAGAAACGTATCTATTCTCCATATTTCTGTCTTCCTGATATTAACTACGCCAACGATACCATAATCACCAAATTTATCTTGAACCCGTACAGCTAAAACTAAATAATCACTATTGTTAAGATAGCTATCTATATCTGATACAGTGTATCTTTTAGTCGTTACGTTAAATTGATTAGTACGTTGGGTTAATTGAGCAATCCTTGCAATATTATATTCATTAACTGTAACAAACTCTAATTGTAAATCTAATCCGTATAAAAATTCCTCTACAGAGTTTACACTTTGTTCCATCTCTTTGCGTAAACGTTGTTCCGCATACATTTTCCCTCTTTCTTTATCCTCTTCGGTTATGCTTAATTTGTTAAAAAGCCAACTCACTTCTTTAAGTTTTTCTACATAAAGGGCCGGATCCTTTGGTAATTGTACACATTTCACCATAGGTAAAACCTGTTTGACTAGATTAATTTCTACAGGATTGTCATCGATAAAAACTAAACTTTCTAATCCGATATTTAATTCTTCAGCAATTGATTTGATATTTAACGCCTTGTTGTTCCAATTTGCTTTTATGTTAGCAAAGTGTTTTTCCCTTAGAACCATATTTGGATGATGACGTATCGGCTCAAGAGCATCATCCAGATTATTCTTGCTACATATTGCCAAAATAACTCCTGTCTGATGTAATTTTAATAAATAAAATTGAAAATCTCTAAAAGCATTCCCGGGGAAAGAGCCACCTAATTTAATACCTTCTAGACCATCTTCTCCGATGATTCCACCCCAAAGAGTATTGTCCAGATCAACAATAATACATTTTTTACTTATCCCTTTAACAGCAATAATGTAGGAAAGAATCTTCTTAGCCAAAAATGGTAAAACAGACTCGGAAAACTCAAAATCGCCCAGGTAATACATGCGATCATTATAAGTTTTATGACCAACATAATTGTATAGGCTATTATAGTCTAGAATTCTTATTTGAGTATCTGATTTAAAAGTATCAAAAAGGGCCCTGTTTAACTGGCCATAAATATGATTTTGACCATATTGTTGATACAGGTCATTTATACCGTATGGACTATAGCCATTATTTTTGAAATTAAATATTACCAGTAATCCTTTGCTATTTCTCTTAAAATTATCAGTAATTTGTTTAATTTGAGTAATTATTTTTTGAATATGTATAGTAGGATCTTCAAAAAAAGGACAGTTTGCCCAAGATTCATCTAATTGCTCCGGTCGTAAAGCCAAAAAAGTTACTTCAGGTTCAAATTGATATAGACCACTTGATGGATTAAGTATCTCCATCATATATTGGCCATAGGGAGAATTATAACATTTTGTCAAAACCCCTTCTTTTCGCGCTAAAACGTTTAGAAAATCGGTCAAGTAACCAGTTGTAAAAGAAGTAATAAAAGCTATTTTCGCCTGACAAAGAAGATCAAAGTCATCTTCTTGCTTATCTAGATTTTTTATTTCCTTTGAAAGTTTTATCCACTCAATAAACGGCGTTTGATCATCTACTTTCTCCAAGCGATCCATAATATTGTCGCGTTTTTTTTCCAAATGCATTCAATTTTTCACCTCTTATGAATCTAAATCAAGACTTTAGACTTCTCATCTACAACAGAAATTAGATTTTGTTCATAAAGTCGATCAATTATAGGAAATAAATCTTTAACCGGAACCTTAATAATATTGCTTATGTCAATTAAGTCATTGGTTCCATCAGCATATGAAATAAAATCCATCATAGCTCTAACAATTTTACTTGATTCAATAGTACTAAGTGTTGGATATAATCCACGTTTTCCAAGCTGCGGCTCTCCAAGGCAATTAGTTTTATACTTCTCATTTTTCTCTAATACTTCTACACATTCTTTCAAAACCTCATAACTTCCTTGCAAACCTAATGGACTGACTAAATCTAAGTTATCGAGGGATGTATGATATTCCGGATATTGACCATATTTGGAACGCATAATACTAGTTATCGGCAAATCTATTCCAGGACTGCAATATTGTCGTTCATCGCTACCTCTATCTAGATAAGAATATCGAATAAAATCTGGATGTCTATACTTTAATACATTTAAAGCTACTTTATCCGCAAGAGTATTCCCATACCGTGAGGGCACAAATGAATAAGCCCGTTCATCACCAACACACGTAACATTAAATCCAGCAATAATATTTTGCCTCATTTGGGGTAAATTCCTACTCAAATATGTAATGGAACCTATTGTTTCCGGAATAAAAATAATTCGGTAAGTGTATTTTCTTTGCACACTCGCGATCCATTTAGCTAAATATGTTGTCACCACTGGACCAGACAATTCATTATTGGCCATAGAAGGGTGACAAATATATGTAGATAAAAAAATTTCTTCCTTTGTATTTCCCGGTATAATCAACTCTCCATATGTTAAAAAGCCATCTTTTAATTCGCTATCAATATATACGCGATATTTGCCTTCTTTCAATTGTTTTCTTTGATTATGAGATATACAAAAACCCCAGTGCTCTTTATAATAGGAAGTTATGTAAGGAATGGCGTCAGGCTGATTTTCAAGGGAATATAAATGTTGATTAAGTTCAGCCAAATCAACCTCTTTGTTAATCGGAATCGAATAACCAACAACGTGTAAATTATTTTTTTGAAAATCAACAACTTTGTTTCCATTTTCATCCAAAATATAAGCATCTCGTATATTCCATTCTTTTGGTACTTCCCAGTCAAACACCTTTGTCCCTGTCCGCACTTCGTGAATTTGTAAAGGAATCATTTCTTGAATAATTTTTAATGTTTTTCTTACACCATCCCCCGTAATGCTACGACATATCGGAAAAAGCCTTTTTAATAATTCATACTGTAATTGACCTTCTATTGTATACATCAAATACCCTCCCTTTACACATCATCCTCACTCTTCTGGATCTTATATAAATTTTGGGCACTATTAAGCCTGATATCATCTTGAATAACTTTAAATGCTCTATGTAAATCAATTAAATAAAACTCTACATTATTTATTTTTTTAAGTGAAGATACTCCTAACTCCTCCATTTTCTGTCCGATAGGATTAATATGCGCAACCACCCCTTTATTTAAATCCCTTACGTACATGGAATAGGTTCGCATACTAGAGTGACCTCTTTCATCAATATAAGTACCTGTAAAATCTTTCATAAATCTATAGTTAACCTTTTCCATTTCTTCA
This sequence comes from Aneurinibacillus terranovensis DSM 18919, assembly GCF_000430625.1. Classification (GTDB taxonomy): domain Bacteria; phylum Bacillota; class Bacilli; order Aneurinibacillales; family Aneurinibacillaceae; genus Aneurinibacillus_B; species Aneurinibacillus_B terranovensis. The sequence continues at coordinate 10,350 of NZ_AUMJ01000055.1, read as the reverse complement.
ACATGATGAACAAAAGTAAAAGAACACTGATAGTCTATACCGATAAGAAGCATTTTTCCTTTACTTCTAATTAAATATGAAAAGGGAGAGTCCTCTCCAAAAGCACTTTTATTCTCTAGTTCAAATAATAATTGTCTATCCTTTCCCCAAACTGCGAACGAATAGATAGGGTGTTTGGTTCGAATAAAATCTTTTCTTTTTAAAGCTGCATTTGTCAAAGAACCTGTTAAAGATGCGGTTTTATTATAATCAAATGTATCACCTGAACAAAATCCCCAATTATAAGTTGGAAATAATAATGTTCCATTAGTACCAATTTTATTAATAAAACTATCTATAAAAATATTCGAGTCAAATTTCTCCCCGTTTTTTAATGTTTCAAGTACTAAATGGGTTATATCTGACCCTATTAACACAATATCCCCTGGATTAATATCTAAATTATTTACAATGTCTGTGTAACTTATATATCCTGACAAAATACAGCACTCCTTTGAATAAGTCATTCTATCTAATACACAACCATCATTTGTTTCACAGTGATCTGATGATTTTGCAATGTTTTTTCGATCTCTTTGAAGAATGACGAAGCGATGACCAAACAATCAATCTCCTGCTTGGCCAGTTTAGTAAACGGCTCCACCTTGATATTTATCCCTGGAATGAAAAGCCCCCATTTGTTTTTGTCACCATCAATGATTTCAAACGCTATCTTATCCATTACATACGATTTAATCTGGTTAAGAATAATCACCGATGACGAACCTGCCCCCCACCAATAGACTTTTTTCCCTTGGTTGTCCTCAAGAAAATCCTTAATTTGTTTAAATTTCGATTGAGTAGCAGACTTTATGGAGTTTACCCGCTCGATCACTGCTGTTTCGTTCTTGGCTAGGTTAATTCCTGCATAAGGGGCTTGCTGATGCGTGATTACAACCCGTAAGGCGTTTTTATCAATGGTATATTTGATGATTTTCATTTCTAAGTCATTGCACATTCTATAAAAGAATGGGAGGTTATAATAGAATAAATGCTGATGATGATAGCCATCAAAATCTGGTACTTCTACAATGATTTTACCTGTCGGACTTAGTTGATCACACATAGAGCGCAGGATTTCAAAAGGGTCCGGAAAATGTTCAAATACATGCATTAGGAAGAAACCATCGATTTTTTTGTCAGCAAATGTATTTCCGGTGAAATATTCTTTTCGAATCGGAATACCGAGTTCCTTTGCTTTTTCTGCTTGTGGTCCAGGTTCGATGCCGAGCAGGTTGGTATAGCCTTTATCAAGCAATTGTTTTAAAAGGTATCCTTCCGAGCAACCTATTTCCACAACTCTATCATCTTTGGCAAAATACTCGGTTAAATCATGCAGCATTCCCTCATATTTCCCCGTGCCAATTCCGTGTAGTGGCGAAATATAAAGGTAGCTATCATAGATAAAAGTTAGATCCTCGCCAGTGAGAGGCATTGAGTTGAAGCCGAGCTGACAATCACTACAGAATTGGGCTTCCAACGGCATAGATTTGACATGGGATAACATCGGTTCTGGACATGCACTTAATATGGTAGGCATAATAGATTCGTAATAAGTAATTGTATTGGAACTATAGCAATAAGGGCAATTCATGAATAAAGACCTTCTTTCCCAATTGGCTTTATAAATTCTATTTCATAGTGCTGTATGTATTTCTTTTACTGCTTATATCGTCAAATGTTTAGTTCTTCACAAGTAGTACGGGAAAATGTCGATGGATGAGAAACATAAGAGAGCCCACCATCCATATATCAAAGAAGGGAGACCCTAGCAAACTAGGATCTCCCCCCATAATAAAAATATAATTAACGGAGCAATTGAAGAACTTGCTGCGGTTGCTGGTTGGCTTGAGCCAACATACTTTGAGCCGCCTGAGCGAGGATACTATTCTTCGTATTGTCCATAACAGCTTTCGCCATATCCACGTCACGAATACGGGCTTCTGCACTAGACAAGTTTTCAGAAGACGTACCCAAATTGTTAATGGTATGTTCTAAGCGGTTTTGGAATGACCCAAGTTTCCCACGTTCAGCCGATACTTTCTGGATCGCATTATCAATAACTTTAATCGCTGTATTGGCCCCTGCTTGCGTTGTAACTTGCAGGTTGTTAACACCAAGTGCTTGCGCACGCATGTCGTTAATATCAACTTTAAGGTTTTGACCACCGTTGGCACCGATTAAGAGTGTAGCACTGCCATCAGCAACTTTTGCATCTCTGGCTTCTTGCGTTTCATTGAATGCAGACAATGCGCTGCTAGCAACTGTCCGATCAGTTCCAGTCGAGTCTGTAACCGAAATCGTAATTCCTTCAATAGCAGCAGCAGTTCCTGTAGCTGTCGTATTCAGCGTTAACCCACTTGTTGATGCTATCAGTGTGGTGCCGGCAATTTTACCAGCTAAAGTAGCAACAGTTGAAGCACTAACTGCAAACTTTTGTGTAGTCAACGCTCCATTAACAGTATAGTTAACTGTAATAGTATCAGTAGATTTAATACCCAGGCTATTACCATTAGTATCTGTTAAAGCAGTTAACGCCGTAGTCGAAACCGTAGTGCTGTTCAAAGCTTGATTTTTGTTCTGATTTGCAACTGCAGCAGTTGCTTTTCCCATCGAACCATCTAACAGGTTTTTCGTATTAAATTGGGTTGTATTTCCAATTCGGTCAATTTCTTTTTCCAACTGGCCCACTTCAGATTGGATATTTTTACGATCTTGGTCTGTATTCGTATCGTTGGACGCTTGAACCGCTAATTCACGCATACGTTGTAGAATATCATGCGTTTCATTTAGCGCACCTTCAGCCGTTTGAATCATTGAAATTCCATCTTGTGAGTTTCTGCTAGCTTGGTCTAGCCCGCGAATTTGACCACGCATTTTTTCGGAAATTGCAAGACCTGCTGCATCATCACCTGCACGATTAATGCGAAGACCAGAAGAAAGTTTTTCCGTTGTCTTAGCTTGTGCAGTTGTGTTCATCCCTAACATCCGCAATGAGTTGGCAGCCATACCATTGTAGTTAATAATCATTGTATATTCCTCCTTGATTTTTTCTACGAACGTCCCTGTTCATAGTTTTTATTAAAAAGCCATTTGGCTTCTTAACCCAAAATACATACTTCCTATACTTTAATTATCGGAATGCCAATCAAATTATTTAATCCTTTTCCGAAAAAAATTAGATAATATACATTCCATTTCTCTATTTTTCATTTTCTAACGTTAAACCACTTATCTTTCCTAATTGTTTTAGCTGTTCAATATTTACCGGTGGTGATGTTCGCGCCAATTTATTTTCCTGCTGGATGGACTCATAAATCTCCCGCCGATGAATTAAAATAGAGCGCGGTGCTTCAATGCCTATCTTAACCTGTTCGCCATCTACGTTAACAATCTTTAGCGTAATATGATCCCCGATCATAATCGACTCTCCGATTTTACGCGTCAATACGAGCATCGTCTATCCCGGCCTCTCATTTGGCAACCGCCTTATCAATCGTTCCGTTGTCCTTTACATCCTTTTCTTTTGGCTTATGATTCGCAGGAAGGCCCAATGGATGACGAACAGAATAAGCCGTATTCTCCAAAACGAGCTGCAATCCTCGATGGTTCGCTGAATTGAGAATCACAGGGGCCACCAGATTCACCGTAGAATCCGATAGCGGCTCACGTAAGACTGCAATCGCGTAACAGATGACCTGTTCACGTTCTGTGATTTCCAGCGTTTCAAGCACATGGTCCGGAATGGTAAATTTATAGTCGGAAAACAATGCAAAAGGATCCACTAGGAAAAAATATAAATCATCGGACGTAGAATGAAGGATCGTAAACGGGCTTTCCTCAACCTTAAGCAGAAGAAAGCTCTTCTCCTCCTCAAATCCCGGAATCCCATTATCGAAACGGTATACTTCCTCTTCCTTATACTCCACTTCGCCAAAAAGGCTTGACGTGACCTTAAGAGGCATTTATCCTCACTCTCCTTTCGCTTACCTTAATAAGAAATGTGTCCTCTAGTAAACGACAAAGGTCCACCCATTCGATATAGGTAGCTTTATAATCCATGCCGATATTTCTATCAAATTGCATACTTAATATAACGTATCTACATTATCACCACTTACCTGGATATTCAGTCGGTTTTTTTGTTGAATATAATAATCGATTTTACCCTTCTCGTAACGCTGATGAAACGGTGTTTGTTGTACATCAATCGATGTGCCACCCAACTTCCATTCGATATTCAATTCACCAGGTATACCGTTCATATGTAAGGAGAGGTTTCCCGGTACATTCCCGTAACCAAATTGATGATCAGTCATGAATTTTTTCCCTTTGGCAATGTCCGCTATGACATTCCCTTTATTCTCAATCGCCCCCATCTGTTCCCCTTCCGCTGTAACACGTGCAATGTATTCAAGAACAGACTTGCGCCCATATGCGGCAAACTCAGCATTCTGCTGGGCAGTACTTTTTAAATCCATATCCGCCCGGCACTGACTCTGGTCAATCTGTACAACCGGTTGTGTACGATGAAGAATCATTTCCGCGGGTTTTTGCTCAATATGAAGTTGCGTATGTGCCGGTTCAAACGTATAGGTCGGCCTCTGTACATCCCAGCCGATCTTTGTAAACGATTGGGCCAATTGAATATGAGGCAAATTCAAAACCGCTCACTCCCTACCGCAGGAAGTCAAGCAACGAGGGTTGAATAATACGCGAACCGGCTGAAAGAGCGGCCCGATGAACATTTTCCGCATTTTGCAAGTCAGTGATGACTTGTGCCAAATCAGCGTCTTCTGCATCAGAGAGCATTTTAGTAGTGCCGTTATATTGCGTATCAAGGCGGTTTTGCATCAATTGAATACGATTCGTACGGGAACCTACAGATGCTTGAACCTTTATAAAAGTATCCAATTGACCTTCAATGGTTCCTAAATCAGCTGAGAGCTGCGTTCCTGTCACCGCTGGGTTATTTAGATCTTGAATGACTGTATTAAGTGTTGAAAATACGCTAGCTCCATTTGCCCCAAAAATATCACTTGGTTTTACATTTATCGGTATTTGGATCCCCTGTGAAACTTCCAGATTCACATCCGTATTATCGATGTTGGCCGGTGTCTTTAAATCAGAGATATTTGGATCATAAGGCGCTGTTAACGTTTTTGTTCCATTAAAAATATATTTTCCCGCAAATGTTGTATTGGCTACTGTGCCTAATTGATCACGCAATTGTTGAATCTCAGTGGCTATTTTTTGCCGGTCACTACTGGTATTTGTATCATTCGCCGCCTGGTTTATTAAATCTTTAACACGGCTTAAGATGTTAACCCCTTCAGAAATGGAGGAATCGTATTGATCCATCCAATTAATCGCTTCATTTGTATTATCTTTAAACTGTTGATTTTCAGCCAAATTTGTTTGGTAAAACATTCCTTGTATAGCCGCAATTGGATCTTGGGATGGTTTCGTAATTTTTTTCCCCGACGAAAGCATATCTTGTAGACGTCCCATATTCTGCATACTATTATCAAGATTATATAACATGTCATTATTTAACATATTCTGCGTAACGCGCATCCATTATCCCCCTATCTGCCTACAAGCCCCATATTATTGATTACTTTATCCAATATTTCATCCATGGTTGTCATCGTACGCGCTGCGGCGTTATACGCGTGCTGAAACTTCATCATGTTGCTCATCTCTTCATCGAGTGAGACGCCGGACACGGATTGACGTCGATTATCCACGTCATTTAGCAGAATTTTCGAGTTATCCCGCATACGTTCGGCATCCTGTGTTTGAACACCAAGCGCGGAAATAATCTGACGTGTGTAACCATCAAAAGAAGTCGTTGAAGAGCCGAATGAAATATTCGTGTTTTCTTTTAATCCGTACATCGCTAAAGCCATTGTATTATCACCCGGATTACCAGGTGTGAGTGAAGCAGCATTTGCTGTAACATTGATATCCGAGGCGCCAGTACCCGAAAAGAATGCTTTTACACTATTGACTTGACTTATAAGAGTGCTCGCTAACGTATTGATTTTATTTAAATACCCATTCCCATTTCCTGATGCGTCATCAATAATTTGATCACGGGATGCTAAAAGACCATTAAGCTTTCCTCCCCCACTTCCGAGGCCGATTGTCGCGCCCCCTATTTGGACATCATATTTAGGAGAACCATCAGCTATTGTTCCATTATTAACTGTAGTTACCGCGTTATATCCTGACGCAAGGCTTGGGTCAACTAAAGTTTGTCCATTTACTGTAACAGTTACCATACCCGTATCTGTGGCTCCATTCATAACAGGCGTAACGGTAACATCTGCAAGATTAGATAGCTGGTCGATTAACAGATCCCGCTGGTCATATAAATCATTAGGAGTATACCCATTTACAACGGCTTCATTGATTTTCGTATTTAAAGAAGCAATGTTTTTTGCCATCGTATTCATTGAATCTGCCGTTACCTGAATACTATTATTCACATCATGCTGCAAGGACTTCAAGTCACTGCTAATAAAGTTAAATGTTTCAGCCACCGCTTTCCCATTTTGTATAACAACTTCTTGAGTCGCAGCATCACTTGGATTTTGGGATAGTTTCTGCCAGGATGCCCAAAATTGATCCATGGTACTTTGAAGTCCTGTATTTGATGGCTCCTGCAAGATCGTCTCAATTTTCTCAAGCGTATCTGCTGTTGTTCCATATTCTCCAACATTTTTATTCTCGCCACGGTATTGCGAGTCCAAAAACCCCTCCCGCAGCCGCTGTACAGAATCAACCGTAACACCGGTACCCATTTGCCCCGCCTGACGGTCGTTCGTTATACTCGGCATTGGAAACGGAGCCGTGGCTACCAGATTGACCCGTTGTCGTGTATAGCCATCTGTATTATCATTGGCTATATTATGTCCGGTCGTATACAGTGCTGATTGCTGTGCAAATAGACCTCGCTTTGCCAGCTCTAATCCCGCAAACGTTGAGCCCATTTATATACCTGCCTCTCCTTCGTTTTTTCCATTAATGTCAATTCGCACATCAGGCCTTACTATCAAAAAAGCGAGTTGAAAAGCCCGAGTCGTTCGACTGTATCTGCTGATCTTTTTTATACGTGTACGGATGCTCAACCGGTGCTGTCATTTCTTCCAATGAGAAATTCACGAAATCCAGCGACTGCATGATGAGCTGCTGATTTAACTTATTTAATTCCTGCAGTTCTTTCAGTATCTGACTCAGATCCGTTTGGCAGCGAAGAAGCGCCTTCCCTGCTTCTGTTGCTTCGCCCGCCGACTCAATAAGATCGCTAAGGTAAAATACATCCTTCCGCATTCCCCGTCGCATGAAATAGAGCGAGACATGACGTTCTCGCTCTAGTTCAAGGGATTGGATGGCTGTAATCGAACGAGATTCAAATTGAATAATCCTTGCCAAATCATTTATAGCTCCCGTAATTAACGCTTCTTTTTTATGCCTGGCCAGCTTTAACATCTTCTCATGCTCAGCAATGAGCTGTTCAAGAATCTCTATAATCTCATACAATTCGCTCATGGTTCATCCCACCATCCGCCAGTTTCTATAAACCTCTCTCGAGGAGCTTCTCCGCCACTTTATATGGATCAACATGATAGGTTCCTGCCTGCACCTGCTCTTTCAACTGAGCGATTCGATTGGCGCGCTGTGCTTCCGTCTCCTGATTCTTCTGTAAATCCAGCGCTTCCGAAGAAATCTCCAATTGGTCCCGCTGCGTCCCCTTCTTAACGTTCTCCTGCTTGTTACCTTGCTGCTGATAAGGATTAACAGGCTGAATATTGTTCGGTCGTTCAATTCTCATTCTTATTCACCTCTTTTTCCAATGTCGACTTTAGTGGTTGTTTGTTATTCTTTACTCCTCTTTCTTCCCATTGTGCAATACCCGCAGACCTGTAATTTAAATCTCCTGAATATTACCGGATATTAAAGAAAGCATATATAATAAAAGCCGACTACTGTTACTATTGTAATCGGCATTCTTCTCTCGAATTTTTAGTGGTTTCTACTGTTCGTCGTGACCGCTTCGATATAGGTGCCCTTTCCTCTCACGATCTCTTTGCTCCATATCGCGTCTGGCTTCCCCCTGCAGTGACTGGATTGCCTTCTTTCGCTGGTTTAAACACGAATCGCATACCTTACCCGAACGAATCATCGTTCCACACGATTCGCACGGATATCCCATGTTCGGAGCGTTTTCAATGGAAAGTCTTCCTTCCAGAATAAACCGGGTGATTTGATTGACGGATACACCCGTGCCCTTACTTAATTCATAAGTCGTACATCCCCGGTTCTCTTTTTTGCGAAGAAATTGATAGCATTTATCATATTCTTTATCGATTTCCTTTACGCATTCCGGACATACAGGCTGGCGAATCTTTATGAAAATCTTACCACAGCGCGGGCAATTTATTACATTATTTAAAGACATCGTACCCTCTCCCCTATTAACTTCCTCCGAAAGATATACTATCATTTTACCTGATTAAACGTGAGAAGATAGCCTCATTTTTAAAAAATTGGTTGAAAATTTCATGTGAGAGGTCCCAGGATAAAATGCAAAAGCTTCCATCACTTTATTTTCCTCTCCGTCTGCGTATGCTCAGTCGATTAAGCAGCTGAGTAATTTCTTCCCTTTTATGTTCATCTATAGAAAACTGCAAACCATATTCAAACATATCTTTCTCTATTTCCTCTTTTCGCACAATGGAACCGCAAACGGTAACAATTCGGTCCAACACTTTAATATCAAAATTAAAAAGCACAAGAGGTGTAACAGGGAAACTTAAATGTGTTCGAAAACGCAACCCACCCGCACTCATATCTAGTATTAGCGCAGTAAGTATATTCGTTTCTACTTCCTTTTCACGAATACGAACAATTTGAGCGTTTGCTTCCAGAGGTTCAGGAAACTGTTGGCGAAAAAAGTTGCGTTTTTCTTCTTCCTCGGGCATTTTCCCTGTCCCCCCTTCCATTTAGCTTTTTAAAGGAGAAAGAACACATTGTGTCGCAAATCGGTTGAACATTCCAACATTTTCAGCTTTGTGGAATCATCCAAAGCCGACAAAAAATAGTTCTTACACGAAAACCCGTTAAAAAATACGCTTGCTGCAATAAAAACTTCTTAATAAGAGCACCCCGTACATATATTATAACGGATAATTTTTAGTCCGACTGAAATTATGTGGGAGTCTAATTTATAAAAACAGCCTCCCTTCTTGAAAACGTTACCCACTTTCATATGATATAATGAAGACATATTTTTCTACACACAAGGAGAATGCCGCATGGAAAATGAAATTGTCCAACACCTTATTGAACATGTATCTCCTTATGTTATTATCCTGTTCGGTTCAGCCGCTAAAGGATCGATACATAGCAATAGTGACATTGACATTGCTTTTCTTTCCTATCGTTCTTTTACGGAATATGAAATCTTTATGGCCGGTCAATCTCTCGCGGACAAACTTGGAAAAGAAGTGGATTTAGTCGATTTAAGCCGTGCCAGCACAGTATTCAGAGCACAAATTATCGGAACAGGTAAAGTGCTTCTTGACCGGGATCCTGGACGCCGTATGGAATTTTTCACACGTGCCTACAAAGAATATGCTATGCTCAATGAAGAACGCCAACCCATCTTTGATCGTTTAAAAGAAAAGGGGTCATTATACGATGAATGACGTAATCGTTAACAAATTACAAACCATTAAACGTTGTTTAAAACGCATTAACGAAGAATACGATCATACACCAAGCAATCTGGAGAATTACACGAAGCAGGATGCAATTATTTTAAACGTCCAGCGAGCATGTGAAGCATGCATTGATTTAGCCATGCATATTGTTTCCGAAAAAAGATGGGGCATACCGCAAAATAGCCGCGACGCCTTTGAAATTTTACAAGATAACGGGGTTATTGACGAGGAATTAACACGCAGGCTTAAAGCCATGATCGGATTCCGTAACATTGTCGTACACGATTATCAATCGATTCAGCTACCGATTCTTCGCGCGATTATTGAACAACATCTAACCGATTTTATTGCCTTTTCGGATACTATCCTTCGTTTTGAACAGAGATAAGATTTGCTCCCATAAAAATAAATGCCATCAACAACGAATCCCATAAACTATGAGACCCATCAACCGGCCGGGTTAGTGCGGCATTGCTCAACTGATGAGAAAAACTCGCGGGCGTTGCCGCTCATCCTTTTTCTGCAGGGAAGCGAAACGGCCGCTTAGTGACCGGAAGGTCGGACCGACAAAACATCCGGG
>NZ_AUMJ01000054.1 GCF_000430625.1 Aneurinibacillus terranovensis DSM 18919 | reverse complement strand
ACCTCACGGTCGACACCCTTGCCATAAGCTAATGGTTACTACTGCCTTCACCATTCGGGACTTGAACCCTATAGATAATGCCCATGCCGGGCGCACCAAAAAGGGCAGTTCGAATGAAAACATTCGCCTGCCTATCTTTCATATAGTCTATCTATTAAACCAACTATTATTCATTTAACATATTAATCAAAATTATAAGTCGTCCAACAACGGTTCATTTTTATCCCATGTTTCTCCGCATACATATCGCCCCACTTACACATTTCGAATAAGGTGGATTGCAGCTTTTTTCCTTCCTCTGTTGTCGCGTATTCTACTTTCGGAGGCACTTCTGAGTAAATGGTTCGATTAATAAGTCCATGTTCCTCTAACTCTCGTAACTGCTGCGTTAACATCTTTTGTGTAATTCCGGGTAAGCATCGTTTTAACTCGCTAAAACGTTTTGTTCCTTCATTTAGATTCCAGAGAATAAGTACTTTCCATTTTCCACCGATTAATTCAATAGTTAATTCAATTGAACATTGGTACTGGTCTTTAAACGGTTTCATGGTTAACCTCCGTTTATTTCAAATGGTTTATTTTTAGTAACTATGTAACAAAATAGTGCCTACTTGTTCATTATAAACCAAGTATATATTATAAACCATATAAGTAGAAGTAAATACTATAAGGATTGTAATACCACTTAATCATTAAGGAGGAATTTTTTATGAATAAAAAAGCCTTACTAATTATCCCGCCGGATAGATTTAATGAGGATGAGTTATTTCATCCAAAAGAGGAATTAGAAAATGCCGGATTTGAAGTGACCATTGCAAGTACAAAGACTGGCGAAATTACAGGCGATAATGCTGGAAAAGCTGAAGCTGAGGTAATTTTCTCTGATACAAAGGCAGAAGAGCATGATGTGGTAGCGGTCATCGGTGGAAGCGGTACTATCGATCACTTATGGGGAAACCAGGATGTGATTGCTTATCTGAAAAATGCGTATGACAAAAATATTCTCGTATCAGGCATTTGTGCCGGGGCGGTTGTCGTCGCAAAAACCGGCCTCCTTTCTGGACGTAAAGGTACCTGCTTCCCTGTCGATGTGATGATTAACGAAGTAAAAGCCAATAATGTTGAATATGTAGAACAGCATGTTGTGGCTTACGATGACATCATAACAGGTGACGGTCCAATCGGAGCCAGGGAATTTGGTCAAGCTCTTGTCAAAAGATTAAGCTAGGATGAAATAATCAAGCCAAGATTGTTCTATGATAAAGTGGGTATGTAGAAGCTGTATATATTGAATACTATCATTTAGGGCTTTATTACAAAAAACAGGAGTGAAAATAGGATGAATTCAAAATATCAAGCTTTATTCGAGTCGTTTGCTTTACGAAGTGGCATTCAACTAAAAAATCGAATCATTATGGCGCCGATGACGAACTTTTCCTCGAATCCGGACGGCACCGTTTCAGATGCCGAAGTAGAATACTACATTCGCAGATCAAAAGGTGTAAGCATGGTGATCACCGCCTGTACATATGTAACCCGAAACGGGAAAGGCTTTTCCGGCGAATTCGCTGCAGATAGTGACGAGATGATTCCCAGTTTACGCCGTTTAGCTACTGCCATTAAAGATCAGGGTGCTAAAGCCGTTTTGCAAATTTTTCACGGCGGAAGAATGTGCCCGCCTGATCTGGTTCCAGGAGGAGAAATAGTAAGTGCGAGCGCCGTTGCTGCGGAACAGGAGGGATCAGCCGTGCCGCGGGCACTGACGGATCAAGAGATCGAAGAGATTATCCGCGCTTTTGGAGAGACCACACGCCGAGCGATTGAAGCCGGGTATGATGGGGTAGAAATACACGGTGCTAACGGGTATCTTCTGCAGCAATTCTTTTCCCCTCATTCAAATCGCCGTGATGACCGCTGGGGCGGAAGCCTGGAAAAACGAATGACCTTTCCTTTGAGAGTCGTGGACGAAGTTAAAAAGGTTGTTGCTGAGCATGCGAAGGGGCCGTTTGTTGTTGGCTACCGCTTCTCTCCGGAAGAGCCGGAAACCCCTGGAATAACGATGGCTGATACGCTTGTATTTGTTAATGCGCTCGCAGATAAAGAACTCGATTATATCCATGTATCACTTATGGATTTCTGGTCTCAGCCAAAACGTGGGGTTGACAGTACACGTCCACGCATAGAATTGATCCAGGAACGTGTCGGCAATCGGGTGCCGGTCATGGGTGTCGGTTCTATCCATACAGCTGATGACGCCCTTAAAGCTTTACAAACCGGCGTTCCACTTGTTGCGCTTGGCCGTGAAATCATCATGGATCCGGATTGGGTAGAAAAAGTGGAGCAAGGCCGGGAAACAGAAATTGAAACAACGTTAACAAAGGATGACCAAACCCGTTTAGTCATTCCAGACCCGCTCTGGCAAGCGATTATGAATACCCCGGGCTGGTTCCCTGTTGTTGAGAACGCATAAAATATTCGAGCGGTTATCAACCGCAAAATGGTTGTCCAAAAAGATAAGTATCGAATCATTCATTCAAATAAGTAGCCCGTACTCCTATAAAGGTGATACGGGCTACTTATTTGTAATTTGGACGTTTATGCGAAAGTGCGGATAGCTTTAATAGTGTATACACCATAAAGGTAAACACGCATTAATAAGTATGGTTGTAATCACTTCCCGAACAACTTTTCTTTTTTTATCCAGTTTTTTTATGCATTCGCCTCTTTTTATACCTACCGTCGGTTGTTTTTTTATCGCAAGGCACATACTGTCAGTTTGTCAACGAAATTTATCCATTTTTCGATCAAAAGTTTGGGATTCTTTTATCAGATTTTGACTCCAGTAACGCCATATATGATTACTTTCAAAAAAAGCGGAAATTTTTCTTATAAAAGTATTGACTTTATATTTTTATTCATGTTATTATATTTTATTTGATAAAAAACGATTTTTGTGCTATCCTTGAAAAGGATAGTTTATTGGAGGTGGACTTTTTGTTTCAAATTGGAGATAAGATTGTTTATCCAATGTATGGTGCAGGTGTGATTGAAACCATAGAGGAAAAGGAAATCCTAGGGGAGAAACAGCAATATTTTTTGATAAAAATGCAAATTGGTGATCTGCAACTAATGGTTCCTGTAGGGAAAATATCTAATCTAGGCATACGCCTGGCTGTCGATGTGCCGACATTGGAGAACACATTGCTTATTTTTCATGATAGCGAATCAGCCCCCTCACTCTCGTGGAACCAAAGGTATCGCATGAACATGGATAAAATGAGAACAGGCGATATACAAGATGGTGCTGAAGTTATCCGTGATTTGCTGCACAGAAAAAAAGAAAAAACGCTTAATACAAGCGAAGCGAGAATGCTGCACAATGCATGGCAAATTTTAATTAGTGAGCTAGCGTTAGTCAAAGGGTGTACTGAAAATCAGGCCAATGATGTGTTAAATAAAGAGGTCAATAGCGTAGAGATGTATTTGTAATCAATATTTTTTTTGGATTTTCATCCCCGCATTTGTATGATCTCATTTTAAACAGGGAATCACAGGACGATTTGGACGACGACGATCCAGCAAGCGGAAGTTCTTCTTCCGATGAGACTCGTTGTGCACCAGCGACCTCACACCCCCCCACACACTAAAGGTATCGGTCAACAACTGAGGTTCGTTGCGCGCGATTTGGAATGGTGGCTAATCTTCAGGAACAAAGCAACCTGGCGCTCTTAAGCAAGCAGCAGCACAAGCAGCTCTTGGTTATCCACGAACTGTACCGGCAGCAACGAGAGATGTACACAAACCGCTCCCACCGCATTGACGATCGGATCGTCAGCATCTCACAGTCCCATGTGCGTCCGATTGTCGCGGTAAAGTCAAAGCCAACGTCGAATTTGGTGCCAAAGTCGCCATTAGCTTAATGGCTACGCCCTGATGGAAAAGCTCAATGGGACAATTTCAACGAAGGCATCTTTTTCACGTTTTTCAGATTCTACTCCCCAAGCTTTAGACTGGGTACTGTTATTGGATAACGAATCGTTCAGCAAGCCCAAATTACTTCATTACAGGAATTGCTCCTTTTTTTAATTGTTTGGTGTAATGTTGTAACTTACATTTTTACAACATGATTAAAAAAATTAGTTCGCTGTTGCATTAATCTGTTGTGTAAGTCCAGTCACCAATTCCTTTAAGGTCACATCCTCTAATACTTTTTCCATTGCGCCTTGCGCTCGTCTTAGTATCAAATTTAGGACGAATTCAATATTGGCTCCAACAGGGCATTGCGGGTTTGGCGAATCGTGAAAATGAAAAAGTTGACCTCCTTCAACCACATTTACCGCTCGATAGATATCTAGTAAGTTGATTTTTTCAAGTTCTTTAATATGATACGCTCCGCCTGTTCCAGAACGAACTTTCACTAATCCCGCTCTTTTTAGTTTTTACAGAAATTCATGAACTTATGCAACGGGAATCGATGCGAAATAAAGTCGTTTCGGGGAAATTTATTTTTTCTTGTAATTTAATTATTCAAATTATAAAATAAAAAATAGAAGAATTAATTCGGAATATAAGTTCCGAATTATGGAACAAAGGTGATATGAGTCCCATAAGTTTCGAAAAATTTTCTAAATTAGAAGGGAGAAAAAATATGTCAAATACCGATTTAGCAGAAAGCGAACTTCCATTGGGTACGTCAAGACAAAAAGAAAAAATAACCCCTTATATGTGGAAAGTTTTTGCGGTGTCGTTGGCCGGTTACATCTTTGATTCTATGGAAATCATGTTATACTCTATCGCGATGGTGGACATTTCTAAAGAATTTCATTTATCTCTTTCCGCCGCCGGGTTGCTCATGACGCTTGCCCTGTTAGGCTATGCTGTTGGCGGATTTTTCTGGGGACCTTTAACGGACCGAAAAGGTCGTACATGGGTTCTGATGTGGACCGTTGGCCTTTATTCGGTCTTTACCGGACTGACTGCTCTTTCCTGGAGTCTCCTTTCCTTATCCTTTTTCCGTTTTCTAACCGGTTTTGCGAGTGGGGGCGAATGGGCTGCCGGAGCGGCGATGATGTCCGAAACGTGGCCGGCTCATTTACGCGGAAGAGCGATTGCCTTAATGCAAGCTGGCTGGCCTATTGGCGCGATCATTGCAAGCGTTCTCTATAAAAGCATTGCTCCTGACTTTGGATGGAGATCTGTTTTTTTAATTGGCATTATCCCGGCTTTATTGGTTCTTTTTGTAAGGAGATCTTTAAAAGAAACGGAGCATTTTCAAAAGGCCAAAATCAAAACAGGAAATGCAAAGGACAAGCTTCGTGAATTCAAATTGTTATTGTCTCCTCAATACCGAAAATCTTTTTTCCTTTTATTTATTACGGCAAGCATTGGATTATTAGGATATTACACCATCATGACCTGGATTCCAGGATATTTACAAAAAACAAAAGGATTTACGGTATTTAAAACGGCAAACTGGTTTATGGTGATCAATCTGGCTTCGGCGATCGGCTATTATGTTTTCGGAATGATTGCCGATAGAATTGGACGCAGACCGACCTTTACCATCTTTTATCTTATTGCGATGATTTCCGCTCCGCTCTTTGCGTTTTCGACCATCAACGAGGGAAGCCTTTTGCTCATTGGTGCTTTATTAGGCTTTTCCATGGGCTATTTCTCAGGATTCCCCGCCTATGGTTCAGAGCTTTTCCCTACCCACATTCGGGCTACCGGACTGGGGATCACCTATACAGGTTTTTCCCGGGTTATCTCTACGTTGGGGCCGTTTGCTATCGGCATCCTTGCCGATAAAGTAGGAATTAGCGTCGGTATAGGGATCATGGGGGCTCTCTTTATCCCTGCAATCATTGTCCTCTGGTGGCTGGGACACGAAACCAAAGGAAAAACCATTGAGGAATTAGATGGAACCGTTTAAGTCTTTGACAGATATCGTTCTTCCTCCTAAGTGGAGAAAACTTTTAAAAGGAGTTTTTAAAAAAATGAATGTTTCCACCCTTCACCCAGCAGAAGTTCGCAACATGATTCGAAAGAAAGAAATTACAGGTCCAACTGCCGGGATGGCCAGCGGATTCACACAAGCGAATTTGGCCATTCTCCATAAAGATTTAGCCTTTGAGTTCCTTTTGTTCTGCCAACGAAATCCTAAACCTTGTCCGGTCTTGGATGTGACCGAGCCCGGCTCTCCTACTCCCGGGCTTGTTGCTCCGGAAGCTGATTTGCGAACAGATATTCCAAAGTATCGCATTTATCAGAAGGGAGAGTTGGTGGAGGAAACAAGCGATATCTTGAACTATTGGAACAATGACATGGTCGCGTTTCTCCTGGGATGTAGTTTCACTTTTGAACACGCCTTGATGAATAACCATATCGGAATTCGCCATATTGAGCTAAACCGAAATGTCCCTATGTATAAAACAAACATTCCGTGTGTAAAAGCAGGCCGCTTTGAAGGACCGATGGTTGTCAGCATGCGCCCGATTCCTGAAAAGGATGTCGTTCGCGCAGTTCAAGTCACCTCGCGATTTCCTGCCGTACATGGTGCTCCTATCCATATCGGCCATCCTGAATTCATTGGTATCGAAGATTTGGCTAACCCTGATTTTGGGGACTCCGTTCCGATTCAGCAGGGGGAAGTCCCGGTTTTTTGGGCCTGTGGGGTTACTCCGCAAGCAATTGCCATGCATGTCAAACCTGATTTGATGATTACGCATGCTCCAGGCCATATGTTTGTTACGGATATAAGGGACGAGCAATTCGGTGTCTTGTAATTTCATGAAGAAGAGCCTTATCTTTTGGGTGACAACCTCGGGAGATCAAATTGAAATTCCGTTACGGCCATTCATTTTCCCGCAGTTTAGTTTTTTAGGTACATCCATGGGCAGTACTGAGGAATTTAAGCAAATGCTCGATTTTGTCATACATCATAAAATAAGACCTGTAATGGACAAAACGTTTCCACTTTCAGAGGCAATCCAAGCTTTTAAAAGGATGGAGGAAGGCAAGCAGTTTAGGAAAATATGTTTGGTCCCTGATTGCCCCCTATAGACTTATTTTGAACGCTTCTCCAATAAAGAGGATACAGCTTGATCATATTCCCGCTGAAGCTCCTTAACAACTTCAGCTACGGGCAAAACCCCCGTAATCGTGCCGACGCCCTGCCCGGCAGACCAGATGTCTTTCCATGCCTTTGCCTCAGATTGATTCAGTTGGGAGAAATCCACGCCTTCCTTTTTCTGAAGCTGATCCGGATCAAGACCTGCTTTCCGAATACTGGGAGCAAGGTAATTGGCATTCACTCCACTAAACGTATCCGTATAAATAAGGTCTTCAAGGGTCGATTCAATCAGCATATTTTGATATTCTCTACTGGCAAAACTTTCGGAAGCAGCAATAAAGCGGGTTCCCATGTAGGCCAGATCAGCACCAAGCACCTCTGAGGCAAGAATATCCTGACCATTGGAGATACATCCGGCAAGAATCGTGATTCCGTCCCAGAATTTCTTAACCGATCCTATAAAGGCAAGTGGATTAATTGTTCCAGCATGGCCACCTGCCCCATTGCAAACGAGAATTAATCCATCTACCCCTCTCTTAGCAGCCTTTCTGGCATGATCAAGGTTACTGACATCGGAAAAAACAAGCCCTCCATACTCATGGATAATGCCAACAACCGGACTGGGATCACCGAGTGATGTAATGACAATGGGCGGTTGGTATTTCTTTATAAGCTCCAAATCTTCTTTATATCGTTTATTTGTCCGGTGAACGATAAGATTAACTGCCCATGGAGCAACACGCCGCTTAGGCTCATTTGTTCGTACCTGAGAAAGTTCATCTGTAATACGTTTCATCCAGTCATCCAAAATGACCACGGTACGGGCATTGAGCAGCGGAAACGAGCCAATAATCCCGGCTTTGCAACTTTCGATAACCATTTCCGGACTAGAAACAAGAAACATGGGAGCGACGATAACAGGTAAAACGACTTGATCCGCAAACTGTAGAGGTAACTTTCCAGACAATTTTCCCACCCTTTCAAAAAGGAGATATAGTAAATTAATTGGAAACAATCTCATAAGGTTTATTCATGTTTAAATTTCTCCTCGTAAAATTGTTTTCAGTACCTTACCGCTCGCATTACGGGGCAACATATCCGCAAATTCTACTTGGAAGGGCATTTTGTATTTAGCTAAGCGCCTTCTCGCTGATCTCGATTCCCGTGAATCGCTATCTCCATCGACATGGATGAAATGTCGTCAACACGAACTTTCACCTCCATTGAACAGTCCGTTTCAACTGCATTTAACGGTTATAGGTATAGAAGCCGGACCCGCTCTTTTTTCCGAATTTACCTGATTCGACCATCCTCTTGAGCAAAGGGCATGGTCTGTATTTCGAATCATTGAATCCTTCATACATACTTTCCAGTACATCCAGTAAAACATCCAAACCAACTTGATCGGCCAACTCCAGCGGACCGATCGGATGGTTAGCGCCTAATCTCATCCCACGATCAATATCCTCGGGGTTATTTCCTTCGAACACAAGATAAATCGCTTCATTCATAAAAGGGACTAATAGGCGATTCACCGTAAATCCCGGATAATCGCTGGCGAAAATCGTTTCTTTTCCTATTTGTTTGGAAAACTCCTCAACCGCATGAATGGTATCCCTGTCTGTTATAATAGAAGGAATAATTTCAACCAGCTTCATGATCGGAACTGGACTGAAGAAATGCATGCCGATCACCTTCTCCGGGCGTTTCGTGGAACTGCCAATCGAAGCAATGGACAGGGAAGACGTATTCGTAGCAAGGATTGCCTCACGTTGTACCATTTGATCCAATTCGGCAAACGTTTTCTTCTTCAATTCCAGTCGCTCCGGAACTGCCTCTATGACAAGGTCAACATGTTTCCCCGCATGCAAATCATCTGCTGTAGTGATTCGTGAAATAATCTGTTCCTTTTCGTTTTCGGGTAAACTCCCTTTGGATACCCGCCTGGACAAGTTCACGGAAATGTTACTCAGGCCTCTCTCGGCGTATTCCATTTTCTGATCAACCATGATTACCTCAAATCCGGCTGAAGCAATCACCTGGGAAATGCCGGAGCCCATTAAACCGCTGCCTACTACCATCACATTTCTAATTCCCATGTTCATCCCCCCTTCTTCTTTTATAGCGATTCAATGATCATGGCAATCCCTTGGCCTCCGCCAATGCATAAGGATGCCAATCCATACTTCTTTCCTTGATTTTTTAATTCAAGAGCCAATGAGTATAAAATTCTGGCTCCACTTGCCCCTACAGGATGCCCCAATGCAATCGCTCCTCCGTTCACATTCACTTTCTCCCGCTTCAGCCCCAACTCTTTTTCAACAGCAAGATATTGAGCCGCAAAGGCCTCATTAATTTCAAACAAATCCATATCATCCATTGTCAAACCAGCCCTTTTTAAAGCCAGCCGGCTCGCCGGAACGGGACCTATTCCCATAATGCCAGGCTCAACGCCTGCGATGCCCCATGATATAATGCGGGCAATCGGCACGACATCTTGATTTTGTTTCACGTAGGATTCACCGGCTATCACCACAGCGGCCGCCCCATCATTAATTCCGCTGGCATTTCCAGCTGTGACGGTTCCGTCTTTTTTAAATGCCGGCTTCAAACTGGACAGTCCGTTCAGCGTGGCATCAGCCCGAATATATTCATCTTCGGAAACCGAGAGTTGCCGCCCTTTTTTATCCGCAAGGTGGACGGGACTGATTTCTTGCTTAAACCTGCCCTCACACTGCGCTTTTGACGCCCTCTGTTGGGATTCTAATGCAAATTGATCCTGCGCTTCACGGCTAATTTCATATTTCTCCGATAGGTTTTCAGCTGTCATTCCCATCCCACACCCAAGGTATTCGTCCGTCAATGTCGCCCAGAGCATATCATCCACTTCCGGCGATTTCAGGCCGGTACCAAACCGCACATTTCTTAAAACATGCGGAGCCTGGCTCATATTCTCTGTGCCAACGGCTAATGCCAGATTTGATTCCCCTAATAAGATGGATTGGCTAGCGGAAACCACCGCTTGCAATCCCGAACCGCACAAACGATTAACGGTTAACGCGGGGCTTTCCACAGGGACTCCTGCCTTCAGAGCGATATGCCTGGCGATATAAGAGGCGTTTTTGGATGTATGAATGACACTGCCAGCATAGACATGATCGACCTGTCCGGCAGGGATGTTGCTTTTTTCTATCGCGCCCTTGCTTGCAATTACGCCGAGTTCTGTAGCCGATACATCCTTCAAAGATCCGCCGAAACTTCCAAAAGGGGTCCTTGCTCCACCTAATACGTACACACCTGTCATCTGAATCTCTCCTTACTAGTGAAATTTACAATCCCAAATTTATTGGGCCAACCAACCGCCATCCACAAATACGGTTTGACCGGTGATAAAACTGCTGGCATCCGATGCCAGGAGAATGGCCGCGCCGGACAATTCAGTAGGTTGCCCCAACCTTCTCATGGGGGTTTTGCCCACAATTTTCTCCAATACCTTCGGATTTTCCAACTGTTCTGCATTCATATCCGTTTTGATGTAAGCCGGTCCAATTGCATTTACCTGAACGCCATATCTCGCCCACTCCAATGCAAGAGATCGTGTGAGATTGATGACAGCCGCTTTACTGGCCGTATACGCACTGATTCCCACTTCTCCTACTGCTCCAGCCACAGATGCGATGTTGATAATTTTCCCGTAACCCTGACCGGCCATTTTCCTTCCGACGGCTTGCGAGCAAAAAAACAAGGACTTAAGATTAAGTTCCATCACTTCATCCCACTCTTGTTCGGTTACTTCAAAAGCAAATGCCGTATGGGATACCCCTGCATTATTGATAAGAATATCAATCTTTTTAAACTTTTCTTCTACCTCTTCTACCATTTGATAAATAGCATGGACACTCCGCAAATCCGTAGAGAAATGAATCGCTTTTCTGCCCAGATCTTCTATTTCTTGAACAACTTTCTGATTCAAATCTTCATTCCGCCCAATAATGGCGATATCCGCACCGGCTTCCGCCAATGCTAAAGCCATGGCTCTGCCTAACCCCCTATTCCCACCGGTTATAATGGCTACCTTATTGCTTAAATCAAATACATTCATCATGTGATCGCTCCCTACATACCTTTAAACTCCGGAACTCTTTTCTCAAAGAATGCCTGCAGACCTTCCTTATGATCTTCTGTCTGGAGTAGAAGCGTTTGGATCATATTTTCCTGCATGAAAGAAGTTTTCCAGCTCAAATGATTGGCATGATTCAACAGGTATTTGACAAATTTATTACTAAGCGGGGGACCTTTTAAAAGAAACTTTGAGAACTCGATTGTTTCTTCTAACAAATCACCCTCCGCAATTTTATTTATGATCCCTTTAGCCATCGCTTCCTCAGCGGCTATGACTTTTCCTGAGGTAATCCATTCCTTGGCTACCGGCAGAGGTACACGTTCTGATAAAAGGTTAATTAGCCCCAGATCCGGAATTAATCCGATATTCATAAAACTTAAAGCAAATTTAGCTGCGCGATCTGCAACAATAAAATCGGAGGCAAGCGCAATGCTAAAACCGGCTCCGGCAGCAAACCCTTGCACCGCAGAAATTACATACTTGTCAAGTTCGATGATCGTTTTCGTAAGGTTGGAAGTCGTTTGAATATAATTTGCCATATCAATAGCACTGGAAAAGGACCTCATGGTCTCAAGATCCCCACCGGCACAAAAAGCCTTCCCTGCACCGGAAAGTACGATGACTTTAACTTCTGGATCCCTCTCAAACCTTTTCAATGATTCTATCAACGATTCAACAAGGTCAAGCGAAAGAGAATTAAGCTTTTCCGGTCGATTTAATGTGATATGCCCCATTTGATTTTCGATGCAAATATTTATATGATTCGACAACATACTCACCCCCTGTTTTATCCTTCTGTAGGAATTGTTTATCCAATGATTTCCTTCCTTTCTCGACAGTTATCAGAAATATACTCATAAAATCCTTTGCTCGTTTTTCTGCCTAATTGACCGGCACGAACCATTTGCCGCAGAAGCAGAGGGGGGCGATATTTAGGGTCACCTGTTTCTGTATGGAGTGTTTCCGAAACATAAAGCAAGGTATCAAGTCCGATAACATCTGCCAGGGCGAGTGGGCCGATCGGATGATTGGCACCAAGTGTCATCGCCTCGTCAATCTCCTCTTTACGGCATAGTCCCTCTTGCAAAACGAAAATGGCCTCATTGATCATTGGAATGAGGATACGATTAAAGACAAATAAGGGGGACTCCTTAACCTCAATTGCTTTTTTCCCCAGGCTTTGCGTAAACCTCAATGCAGTAGATGCAGTCTCATCGCTTGTTTGTGCGCCACGGACAATTTCAACCAATTTCATCTTAGGCACGGGATAAAAATAATGGGTTCCGATAATCCTGTGAGGATATTTAAGAGCTGAGGCCAGTTCGGTGATACTCAAACCGGATGAATTGGTTGCAAAAATGACATCTTCCCGGCATACCGATTCAAGTTTTTTAAAAACTTCCTGTTTAATTGAAGTCCTTTCCGTTACCGCTTCCGTTAGGTAGTCTACTTCCTTTAGCTCATTACAATCGGTACAAATGCGAATTCGATTAAAAATGACATCCCGATCCCTGGCAGTCATTTTTTCTTTTGTTACCGACCGGTTAAGATAGGTTTTGATGGTTGATAATGCCTTCTCAAGGGACTCTCGATTCCTATCGAATAGTAACACTTCGTAACCGGATTCTGCACAAGTTTGTGCTATACCGGTGCCCATCGTTCCGGCTCCTATAACCGCCACTCTCTCCATTTCTTCCTCCTCGATTTGCTTAAAAGGCGGCATGAAGCCGCCTCGTACCGCGATAAAATTTATTTAATGACAATAGGATTAACAGGAGCACCGGTTCCCTGAACAATTTTCAACGGTGCAGCAGCATAGAGGAACGTATATTGTCCGTCTTTTTCACAATCATCAGCCAGATCCTCCAACCAGTCGATTTCATTAAAGGAAACACCTAGGTTACGAAGGAGTGCACCATGAAGAGGAAGGGCTGTGCCAGTTACGGAGGAAACCGTTTGCTCGTTAGCAATCGTATCGGTTCCAAAGGCCGGGATTTCCATATCATAGAACCATTGTACGAGTTCAGGCGTATAAGTTATGCCCGGCTCGTTAAAATCGCCTTCATAAAAAATAGTTGCCCCCTGATTATAGAAAACGCTTATCCACCCAGTTCGGATCAAGATAATATCCCGCTTTTGAATTGTAACTCCTTGAGCCTTTGCTGTATTAAGCAGATCCTCAAGCGTAATTTGTTCCCCTTTGTCTAAATGCTTTTTCCCCTTGTAACGGGCTACATCCAGAAGAACGCCGCGCCCAACTACCCCATGCTCGGCAATGGGCATGATTGAACATTTTTCCATCCCATCAATCGTTGTATTGGCTGAAAAACCGTTATAAACGGCATCATCATACCAGACATGTCCCAGAGCATCAAATTGGGTTGTTCCTTGAACGGCCATATAAATGACATCATCTGCATATTGCAGCCCTGCCCCAAGCGGCTGAAGCTTGCCGCAGCAGTAGGTCCCGTGGTCTTGAGTCATGTGGTGGCCCGGTTGGGAACGACCAGGCCACACCGGGTCACCTTCTTTCCGGGCGATCGGACACCCCAGGGTAAAAACCTTACCGCTTTGGACGGAAGCAACCCCCCGCAAAACTTGAAGTTGATCCAAAAAGTTTACGGCACCCAGCTCATCTTCCGCACCCCAACGACCCCAATTTTTAGGGGCATCTTTTAAAACTTCGGAAATTGATTTTACTTGTGTAGACATCCTATCATCTCCTTATCATAAATAAATGGTTATATCATACATTACTGATTCGTTACATAACGGAGTTGCGTCTTTATTATTTTTCCATTCGGATTTCTTGGTAGCGCTTCCAAAAATTCTACGTAAGCAGGCACTTTATACTTGGCCATACGTTCGGCTACCCACTGTTTAACTTCTTCTTCCGACAATGTCTCCCCTGGGCGAGGAACAACATAAGCTTTGACCACTTCACCAAATGTACTATCCGGTACACCTACAATGGCAGCTTCCATTATTTTTGTATTAGAATAAAGAACATCTTCGACTTCTGCAGAATAGATTTTCTCCCCGCCGCGATTGATCATGTCCTTGATTCGATCCATAATGGTGACAAAGCCTTCTTCATCAATCATGGCCAGGTCTCCGGTAGCAAACCATCCGTCCACAATAGCTAGTTTTGTCGCTGCTTCATTTTGCCAATATTCAGGCACAACCATCGGACCTTTGACAAGTAACTCACCAATTTGTCCGGGAGGCAGTTCTTCCCGTGTTCCCGGATCAACCACCTTCGTTTCCCCAACCGGAACAGGAATGCCAACCGTACTTAGTTTGCGAACCTGGTGTTGATGAGGCATAAGGGTTACCGGGGAAGTGGTTTCTGTTAATCCGTAGGCGTTATGCAATTCCAACCCTGGGATCCATTTCATCAATCTTTTTACCGTTTCCGCCGGCATAGGTGCCCCACCGAATGCAGCACAACGGAATGATTTCGTATCATATTCGGTGTAATCGGGCCGCATCATGGTCATTACATAAACAGTTGGTGAAGCAATCACATGAGTAATGGCTTCCTCTTGAATCAGTTTTAAGAATTGATCCGCCTTAAACATAGGCATGAGCACGATTTTTCCTCCCAAATAGATAAAGGGAACTAGTTGTGCAGCAAATCCGGTAATGTGGAACAAAGGAACGGCAACGAGAGTCGAATCTTCAGTGGTTAAGTCGAAGCAGAGTGCGTAATTCATCGCTGAATGGATGAGATTAAAATGGGTGTTGACCGCCCCTTTTGGACGTCCTGTTGTACCCGAGGTGTACATGATGATTGCTGCATCATGTTCATTCACCTCTTCTCGAACCCATTCCGCCGCAGGTTCCTGTACTAACAACCGATAAGGTTGCGTACCTTCCGGAGCCATTTCACTCGTAACAAAAATATGCTGAACTGGAATATTTCCAATAATAGGTGAAATATTGGGCCACCATTCTAAATTGGTGATTACTATCTTAGCCCCGGAATTCTGCAGCATGTATTCTAATTCCGGTGTCCTGAGCTTGGTGTTGAGAGGGACCGCGATAGCCCCGATCTGCAGAGCAGCGTATACACCCACCACAAAAGGAACCCCATTCATCAGCAGCAAAGCGACACGGTCGCCTTTTTGGACGCCATAACCATTTCGAAGTTGAAAAGCCATGTTGTGTACTTGTTCCCGCAATTCACGATAAGTTAAACGGTCATCTCCATGCACGAGAGCAACTTTGTCCGGATATAGAGCCGCACTGTTCTCAAAGGTTTCGATAAGCGTTTTTGGCCTGTCCTTATAAACCTTCAGTTTAACTCCGTTGATTACTTCCTCCGTAACATAGTTTTGAATCTCTTGATCCCAGACGACTTTCAAGATACAGCTCACCTCCGCAAATTTTTATAATCATTTGTACACTTTTATCCACAAGCAACAATCGTGCCAATTTTCAGAATAAGAATTTGTAACATTATTTTGTATTTCTTTGTTTGTTAAAAATTAAAATTGTTTCTATAAGAAACAAAAGTGTTTCCTTTAGTAACAGATGTTTACTTTGGAAACACTTTACTTACTCTCCATTTACATTAGCCCATACTTTTGCAACTTCGAATAAAAGGCTTTGCGGCTAATCCCCAGTTTCAGAATGGCTTCTGTACGATTTTTGGTATGTCTGAGCACCTCTATAATCATATCTCTCTCCATTTTTTCCAGTAAACCATTCAGGTTACCATTGCCTTCTGAAAAATTACCAAGGTGTATCGATACCTCTTCTTCTCTTTCCATCCTCTTAAGTCGTATATAATCCGGGATATCTTCAGGGGTAAAATACGTTTTGCAACATACGGCGATCATCCGTTCCAAAACATTAAACAATTCCCGGACGTTCCCAGGCCAATCATACTGGACAAACCTATCCAAAACTTCCTGTGTCACAGAAACATGTTTCCGATACCTGGAACTAAGTTCAGTCAATATATTGTTGACTAAAAAGGCAATGTCACTCTCTCTCTCTCTTAGAGGCGGAATATGAATAGGCACGACGTTTAGGCGGTAATAGAGATCCTCCCGAAAATTTCCCTGCTTTATTTCCATACGGAGGTCCCGGTGCGTGGCACAAATGATCCTCACATCGAGCGGATGCCACTGTGTTCCCCCTACTTTTTGAAAGGCACGTTCCTGAATGACGCGAAGGATTTTTACTTGAAGGTTCATTGGCATTTCACCAATCTCATCTAAAAATAAAGTGCCGCCATTGGCAAGTTCAAATAATCCTTTTTTGCCGCCCTTTCTTGATCCAGTAAACGATCCCTCTTCATACCCAAACAGCTCACTCTCAAACAGAGACTCGGGAATGGAAGACATATTAATGGGGATAAAAGGTTTATCCGCCCGTAAACTAGCCTGATGAATCGCTTTTGCAAATACTTCTTTTCCAACACCTGTTTCCCCTTGCAGAAGAACCGTAGCATCCGTCCCCGCTACTCTACGGGCCAGATCGACAGCAATTTTCATCCTTGAGGCTTGACTCTCCAAAAGGGAAAAATTTTTGCGATCTAATCTCTTTTCCAGCTCGTGGGAATATCTTTTATAACGATTCAATTCTTCTTGTAGATGTATCACTTCACTAATGTCCCTCATGATAGCCACTGCACCAATCAATACTCCTTTTTCGGTAAGACGGGTAATATTTGCACAAACGTCCTTTTTTAAGGAGTGAACATAACTGTAATCATTAATAAGCTCCTTGCCGTTTTGAATAACTTCAAGGATTCGGGCTTTGGGTTCAATTTCTGATAGTTTTTTGCCAATAATTTTGTGTGCCTGGATTCCAAAATGGCGAGAATAAGCCTGATTCACAAATTCAATGGTACTATCCACGGAAATAACAAGAACGGCATCATGCAGGGATTCTAAAATATCCAAAAAATGATTTTCCAATTCCATACTATTTCCTCCACATCTTATTTCATCAGAAGAAATAAAACAAAACCTCTCGAAACAAATTATAGCAAACATCACATATCCATTCAAAAAATTTTGTCTATTCAATTAATTGGCATACTTCGTGCATAGATAGATGGATAAACAAATTTCATTTCAAGGAGTGATCGTGACATGTACGATTTTGGCCCTACACCGGAACAACAGGAAATGGTAGAAAAAGCAACAGCATTTATGGAAAAATACGTGTACCCCAATGAAAAATACGTGGTTCCCCATCGCGGTTTGCCGGATGAGATTCTAAAACCTTTACAACAAAAAGTGAAAGAATTGGGATTATGGGCTGGTCATTTACCAAAAGAAGCCGGTGGAATGGGAATGGGGTTTGTATCCCTTGGTTTACTTTCTGAAATTATTGGAAGGAGCCCTATTGCTCCCTATATTTTCGGTTCCATGGCCCCCGATGCGGGGAACTCGGAAATTCTCTGGCACGCCGCAACCGCCGAACAAAAAGAGAAATATCTTAAGCCATTAGTGAATGGCGATGTTCGTTCCTGTTTTGCCATGACGGAGCCGGAAGTATCAGGTTCTGATCCAACCATGCTTCAAGCTCGCGCTGAAAAGGATGGAGATGAATGGGTCATTAACGCTCACAAATGGTTTACCACCGGAGCTCTTGGTGCCTCCTTCTCGATCGTTATGGCTGCTACTGATCCTGATGCCCCACCTCATGAACGTTTCAGTATGTTTATCGTCGATGCTAACCAACCAGGTTTTTCCATTGTGCGAGAAGTGCCGGTTATGGGGGATCACTTTGCCGGAGGGCATTGTGAGGTCCGTTATACGAATTGCCGTGTACCCGCCGAAAATATGCTGGGAAAACGCGGGGAAGGCTTTAAGCTCGCTCAATTACGCCTCGGACCGGGGCGCATAACCCATGCGATGCGCTGGATTGGTGTAGCCAAGCGAAGTTTTGAATTAA
The DNA here is from genome assembly GCF_000430625.1 of Aneurinibacillus terranovensis DSM 18919. Lineage (GTDB taxonomy): Bacteria > Bacillota > Bacilli > Aneurinibacillales > Aneurinibacillaceae > Aneurinibacillus_B > Aneurinibacillus_B terranovensis. Next base: position 21,720 of record NZ_AUMJ01000054.1, on the reverse strand, counting down.
TGGTCGACTACGCCTTAAGAAGAGAAACACGCGGAAAAAAATTAGTTGATTTTCAAACCATTCAAAACTTTATTGCGGATTCAGCAACCGAAATCGAGGCTTCTCGCCTGTTAACGTTGCTTGCCGCATGGAAAATGGATCAAGGAGATCAGGCTCGCAAGGAGATTTCTATGATCAAGTTTTTCGGGGCAAAAGTTCTTCATGATGTGATCGACCGGGCTATTCAAGTTCACGGGGCATTGGGCATTACGGGAGATACGCCTCTGGAGGGATTTTACCGTGAAGCCCGATCCGCCCGAATCTATGACGGAGCCGATGAAGTCCATCGAATGGTAGTTGCGAAACAAGTGATCAAAGCCTTTCAGACAGGGAGGTAATCAGGATGGAGCAAAACGAGGTGAATGCTGTTCATACCATTCAAAAAATAAATTGGGAAAGAATTGAACATTTTCTCCGTTCCCACATTGAACAATTGGGGAGCGAACCAATGGAGGTGAAACAGTTTTCAGCCGGTTACTCCAATTTAACATTTTTAATCCGTATCGGAGAGTGGGTAGCCGTTCTCCGTCGTCCGCCCTTCGGCCCCATCCCGCCAAAGGCCCATGATATGGAACGGGAATATCGCATTTTGTGGAAAATCAATCCGGTGTTTCCTTTAGCTCCTAAACCCTATCTCTTTTGTAATGATCTCTCGATTATGGAAAGGCCTTTTTACGTGATGGAGAGAAAGCAGGGGACGGTGATCGATGATCAACTTCCCCCCGAATATGAAGATACCGAAGAAACAGCAAAAATGATATCTGAAACTGTCGTTAAAACGTTGGTGCAACTGCACGAAATCGACATTAAAACAGCAGGCTTATCCGATTTGGGCCATCCAGAGGGATACTTAGAAAGACAAGTGCACGGGTGGATTAAACGGTATCATCACTCCAAAACGGATGAAATTCATGTCGTCGAAGAAATCGAAAAATGGTTGGTTCGTAATATGCCCGTTTCTCCATACCCTACAATTGTCCATAACGATTTCAAGCTAAACAATATGATGTTATCCAAGAATGATCCTGGAAAAGCGGTAGCGGTCTTTGATTGGGAAATGTGCACGATCGGAGATCCCCTTACAGACTTGGGTTCATCACTTGCCTATTGGACAGAAGAAGGAGAGGCTTTCACCGGGCTTACCTCCGTAACAAACAATCCCGGATTCATCAAACGTCGAGAATTTATCGATCTTTATGCCAAAAAAAGTGGTCGTGATTTGACCCATATTGATTTTTATCTGACATTTGCCTTTTATAAAATCGGGGTGATTCTCCAGCAAATTTATTACCGTTGGAAACAGGGTGAAGCCAGTGATGAGAGATTTGGCAAATTAGGGGAAGGGGTCTGCAATCTCATGCAACAATCCTACAGAGCCTTGCAAAAAGAATTGCTATAACAACGCAATTGGAATCGCCTTAGGGGGAGGCGGTTTCCAAGCTACCGAAAGGTTAAAATTCAGAAATAACCGGGGGAATGAAAAATGGAAGAAATTTTGCTTACCGATGAATTAAAAATGCTACGAAAAACCATGAAGTCTTTCATTAAAGAACACGTAGTTCCGGCAGAAAAATCAGCAGGCGGTACCATAGAAAGATTGCCTTTATCTGTTGTCCTTCAGCTGCAATCCAAGGCTAAACAAAACGGATTTTGGTTATTAGGGAGCAAAAAAGAATGGGGTGGTCCGGGGTTAACCCGCTTTGAACAGGTAGTTCTTGAGGAAGAAGCGACTCAGCACCGTTTAGGTTTTCATAATCCGGGAGCGGGTGCTTTCGGTAGGGATTTGCCCTGCTTTCTGAGCAAATGCACAACTGAACAATATGAAAGATTTATGAAACCGGCAATTTTAACGGGTAATGGTTGCTATATGGCTCTGTGGGAACCTAATGAAAGTGATGAATTACAGAACTTACTATGCCATGCGCAAAAAAAGGGCGACACATGGGTCATCCAGGGCAAAAAATCGTATGTTACCAATGTAGAAAGAGCAGATTTTGGCATTGTTCTTGTCCGGTGTTTGACAGAAAGCGGAGACTTTAAGCCAACCTTGTTCCTTCTGGAACGTGATGATGCCATAGAAAAAAATGAAAAACTATTACTGGATGTTCATTCGTGTTATGAATTAACATTTAATGACTTTGAAATTGATGATACAAGGCGTATTGGAAATGTGGGAGAAGGAGTTCAGATGATAGAAGAATGGCTTACAGAATCCCAGATCTTATTGGCAGCACGTTGTATTGGAATTGCTAAAAAAGCTTTACAATTTGGAATAAATTACGCATCGCTACGAATAACAAGAGGAAAGCACTTGTCCGAATACCCATCAATTCGTACAATGTTAGCCGCCTCCTATGCTGAATTGCAAGCTGCCCGTTTGTCAGTGTGGAACGCAGCTATCAAATTGGATAGAAACGCAAAAGACTGTAAACCGGCTGTCCAAATCGCCAAACTTATCGCTACCGAAACTGCCTCAAAAATTATTGACCGAGTGTTTCAGATTCACGGCGGAGCTGGGTTTACTAGAGATTTTCCTCTAGAACGTTGGTATAAAGAGTTACGGATCTCCCGGCTTGATCTCAGAAGCACGGAAACCTTACACGAAACCATCGCTGATTTTCTTTTGGAGAATAAGTAAAAGATGATTAATAATAGGGGGAATTATGCAAAAAATCCATGTCTTAACACAAAAAGAAGAAATTGATTCCAATAAAATAACCCATTGCACAGTCGTAATTATCGATGTTTTACTCGCTACCTCCACCATTGCCGTTTGCTTGCACCACGGTGCAAAAGAAGTGATTCCAGTCTTCGATGAGGAAGAGGCTTTCAAAGTAGCGCGCTCCCTTCCAGGCGATTCTTATGTTTTAGCCGGAGAAAAAGGGGGACATACAATAGAAGGTTTTCTTAACCCTGATCCCATTTCGTTATTAGAATTAAATCTAACGGATAAGACACTCATTTTGTGCACAACCAACGGAACTGTGGGAATAAGAAAGTCTATGATGGCTAAGACTGTTTATTCCTCTTCTTTCTTGAATGGTTCTACAGTGGCTAAACAAATTCAAAAAAATAGAGACGATAGTTCGGTTTTGATTGTTTGTGCCGGATCCGACAATCGATTCTCCATGGAAGATTTTCTTGGCGCCGGCTACCTCATTTCCGAACTCTTAAAAGAAAACGAACAAACCTGGGCTTTATCTGACTCTGCAGAAGCCGCCTACCAATTGTATAAATATCGCGTTCCCTATCTCCAACAAGACTTACAGAAATCTTCAACGGGGATTCTTCTTACCAAACTTGGCTATAAAGAGGCAATTCCTTATGTAGCTCAATCAGGATTATTGCCTGTAGTTCCGTGCCTGGTAGAAAATAACTTAGTAATGAAAGATATAATAAACGAAGTCAATGTAAAAAAATAAAATGGTTTTACTTCAATGATTTATTTCTGATAAAGCTTGCCGTCTTTTGTGACAGCAAGCTTTTTGTATTCAGAAAGGGCGTAGAACTGTTTATGTGTAGAGATATGTGTGAGACTGTTCTCTTATTTGATCGTATTCTTCTCCCCGTTATCCGAGGATTTTTTATTGACCATATGGATAACAAAGGTACCAAGAAATACGGCGATAAGAATGCTGAAGAACACGAGGTCCGGAACTTCGAAACCAAATGCACCGGCGATCATTCTGACCCCGATGAGCGCAATCAAGACAAACGCAGTCGTTTCAAGCTCAGGCACCCTTTCAATCAGCTTCAAAAAGACTTGGGCAACGCCGCGCATCATGAGAACGCCGAGAACCCCCCCGATGAACAGCACCCATACTTTATTGCTGACACCGAATGCGGCCAGCACACTGTCAATACTAAAAGCAATATCCATTAATTCAACCGTCAGGACGGTTCTCCAGAACGATTTAGGTTTTGCTTTCACTTCTTCATCGCCGTCCCCGTCTTTGCCGAGGAAATGTTTAAGCGACATCCAAAGAAGATAAGCTCCGCCGAGTACCTTCACCCACATAATCTGCACAAGGTAAACCCCGATCCCGATCGCAACAAAGCGAAAGAGGTATGCGCCAAGAATTCCATAAAAAAGCGCTTTTCGCTGCTGTTTTTTTGGTAAATGTCTTACCATCACCGCCAGCACGAGAGCATTATCCGCCGACAAAAGCCCCTCCAGGATCATGAGGGAGCCGATGACGCCCCAGCTTACAGGGTCAGATAAAACGTTTGATAAGGATTGCAAAGAAAAGAACGGGCCATAGGCTTGAACCAGCCCGGAAAAAAAACTGCTCATATTATAAAGTACAACCTCCATATATTTAAAAGTACGGGAGGATGCTGGCTATCGCAAATCAACCAGCATTCTCCTTCCGGTCTTCATTTATATCTACCCGGCCTGCAATCCATAATTGGCGCACAAAGCCGCTAATCCGCCTTTGAACCCGCTGCCGACTGCGTTAAATTTCCATTCCCCGTTATGACGGTACAATTCACACACCACGACCGCTGTTTCAATGGAGAAGTCCTCCCCCAGGTCATAGCGCATAATTTCCTGGTTCGATTCTTCATTCACCACCCGGACAAATGCGTTGACAACTTGGCCGAAGTTCTGCCCACGCGCGATTGCATCGTGAATGGTCACGGTAATGGCAACCTTCTGGACATAGTCCGGAACCTTTGAGAAATCAATGATAATCTGTTCATCGTCCCCTTCGCCTTCACCCGTCCGGTTATCACCGGTGTGAACCACCGAACCGCCACCACCCTGGAGATTATTGTAAAAAATAAAATCCTGTTCACTGTGGGCCTTTCCGTTCTCATCCAGGAGAAACGCTGAAGCGTCCAGGTCAAAATCATAGCCGCCGTCATAATGTTTAATATCCCAGCCAAGGCCGACAATTACTTTTTTCAAACCGGGATTTGTTTTTGTTAAATCAATGCGCTGGCCTTTGCTTAAACTGATCGACATGGTTTTCCCTCCCGTATTAAATAGGTCAAGAACCGAAAAAATTAGCCAACCTGCAACCCATAGTCACGGCACAGCGCGGCCAACCCGCCCTGATATCCGCTGCCGATGGCACTAAACTTCCATTCTCCGCTGTGGCGGTACAGTTCCCCTACCACAACAGCCGTCTCAACAGAAAAATCTTCTCCTAAGTCATAGCGAATCAATTCCTGGCCTGTTTCCTCATTGACAAGGCGCACATAGGCATTGGAGACCTGTCCAAAGTTCTGCTTGCGGGCTTCCGCGTCATGGATGGTAATCGTAAACGCGATTTTTTCATAGCTCGCCGGGACAGCCTTTAAATTAATAGAAATCTGTTCATCGTCTCCGTCTCCTTCTCCTGTCCGGTTATCCCCCGTATGCACGACGGCGCCGTTCGCTCCCTGGGTGTTGTTGTAAAATATAAAATCCTTTTCAGAACCGACTTTTCCGGAAGCGTTTAAAAGAAACACGGAAGCGTCCAGATCAAAATCAAAGCCGCCATCATACTTGTTCGTATCCCAGCCCAATCCGACAATAACTTTGGAAAGACCCGGATTCGTTTTCGTTAAATCAACCTTTTGTCCTTTGGATAAGCTAATTGCCATAACAATACAGCCCCACTTTCTTTTATTTTTTATGTACTACATGCATCTTATTGATAACGCTGAGCGATTTCTCCGAGGGAACCTTCCATTGTCCCTTCGCCAATGGCACCGAATTTCCACTCCCCGTTATAGCGATAAATCTCGCCGACGATAAGTGTGGTGCGGCCCGCATAATTCTCAGTCAGATTGAATCGTGAAATTTCGCTGTTTTTCGTCATGTCCACAATCCGAATGAATGCATTCTGAATCATGCCGAAATCCTGTTTGCGGTTGCGGCAATCGTAAATGTTTACCACGAAAACAAGCTTGTGAATACGGGCAGGTACCCGGCTTAAATCCACGATGATTTGCTCGTCATCTCCGTCTCCGTCACCGGTTAAGTTATCCCCGGTATGCCGGACACTGCCACAATGGCTCTGTAAATTTCCAAAGTAGATGATGTCCTGCTTGCTTTCCAGCCTGTTCTGTTCGTTGAGCATAAGAACAGATGCGTCGCAGTCAATCTGGGGTCCGCCACCGCCGCCGAACAAAGAGCCGAGCAGACCGCCGCCGCTTTTCTTTACCGGGTCCCATCCCAGTCCGACTACAATTCGGGAAAGGCCGGCGTTCCCTTTTGTTAAATCAATTTTTTGCCCTTTTTGTAGAGAAATAGACATCTACATCTTCCTCCTCTGGCTTCCTACTATATCATTTCTTTGTAATAAGTATTACTTCCTGCTGATGTTGTCGAAAATAGCAAGTTTTGCTGCATCGTCATAGTTTTCACCGAAAGCTTTGACAGCGGTGAGAATTTCTTCGGCAGCGAGGATACCGGACGCGGACGTAAAGATAATATTCATTCCATCGCCACTTGCCGCACCTGTCTCATAAATCTCACCGTGTGAAGGACTCACCGCAAAGTCCGCATAACGCAGCATACAGAGATCCATCAAAGAATCCCCCGCCGCCGCCACAACATCGATACCGGTTCGTTCCCGTACATACTCCACGGCATCCCATTTGTTAACGACAGTGGGGATAAGGTACAGCTTACGCCCGTGAACAAATAGCTGCCAGCCGTTTTCGTTTAACCATCCCCCGAATGCATCAAGTTCGCTCTTCGGAAGACGCTGTTCTTCCACGATACAATAAATAAACAAACCATCCGCTGTTCGCCGCGAGAAAAGCCATTCAGGGTGCTCAAGTTCACTCAAACGCGTTACGATATCATCAAGCGACAGGCATCCATTTTGCAGTTTTCCCTTAATGAGTAGCTGCCATTCCTCATCCACCCTATTATTTTGCAGCACGGTCCCCCCGTTGCTCGTAATCGCGTAGACAGGGCGAATCTCTTCCTCAAAAAGCGAGATTCGACGGTACTGCTCCACGGTCCGCGTCGTAACAGGCACAAAAGTAAGGCACTGAGAAAGCTCCTTTAACTGTTCGATAGCCTTGTTTGTTATAAAAGAAATTTCCTTCTCCTGCTTGCTCTCAACCAGTCGGATTTCAATCGGCGAGATCTGCCCCTTCGCCGGCAGTCGAAACGATTTTCTTGAGTAAATGAGCGTTTGGTCCAAATCACTCGCAAACAACATCAATCTTCTCTCCCCATTCTCTTAATGAGCCCGCAGCAGGAATAAGACATATCCGGGTAGACTTCAACCGGCACGCCCCGATCTTCCGCAAGCAATAAAACGTGCTTCAGATTTTCCCGGTACGCGGGATGAATGAGAATCTTCCATGGTACCCGCCGGAGAAGCACCCGGGTTGTCTCACCAACGCCCGGTTTGATTCGGTGCATACTGTCAATGGAAAAGCGCCGGGCAATCTCCGCTACTTCTCTCATCCCTTTCCATGCTGGCGGAGTGGAGACATCGTTTCGCTTCTTTTGCTGGACCTTCTCTATGATATACGGATAAAGACCAGCAATGGTTTCAATAAATAAATACGAAACATCTTCTTCTTTTAATTCAGTATAAAATTTTGCGCCGTGATAATCGAATTCACCCACCACATCATCTCTGTGCACGGTGCGGCTCACGAGCCCGGAAACAGTAGAGTTAAGGCAGGCGCTGGGGATTAAAAAATCTTCCCTCGTTCCATACAGGCTGACACAATGACCGGGATCGGCCACAACCGCCGGTTCGCCCGGCAGATGGACGCTATATTTCCCGGCGAAACTGTCACACGCTGCCTGAAGTTCTTTCGTAATTGCTCCCTTTCCTGTCCACCCGTCAATGAACTGCAGACTTTGTCCCGGATGCTGCTGCAGGATGTACCGAATCGCATGCTCATCGATGCCTTTTCCGCGAATGATTGATATGCTGTAGTGCGGTAGCCACAAGTTATATGCATACTCTAAATAACGTTTAATCAAAATCCCGATGGGGGTTCCCGCACGCGCCAGGGAAACAAGCACAAGATTTTGCCCTTTGTTCTCGATAATCCGCTCGGCGACCACCCCGACTGCAACCGCAAGCTTCTCGGCCGAATCATGCAGTGAACTGTGGAAAATACGCATATATTCATCGCTAGGCTTATATTCCTGCGGAAGCATTTCAGAATAGTGAATGCCTGCCTGTATCGCTTTCTCCCGCTCTTCCGTCCCGCTCTCACCCATGCTTTGGCTAATATCCTTTAAGAGAAAAACAACGTCTTCGGGCGAATAGCTGCCAATTGGCTCGGGCCGGGTCATCACCGGATAATCAACCGTTGTTTTCAAGCACTCCTCCCCCTTTCCCGTTGAATATGACAAGCGACAACCTGGGAATGCCAAGTGAACGCAATTGATCAAGCAAAGGCTCCATCCGACCGGCTTCCGATTCCCGCTCAACAAAAAGATAAAGTTCATCGTACATTCCCGGCCGCACATTGTAAAAATAGTTGGTGATGGCAGGATCATCAGGGCTGGAATAAGAAAAAGCATTCTGTATCGCATACCCTTCCCGGGCAGACTGATAAATCGGGCTTCGGGTCGTCGACTGGTAGCTGATCCCTTCCCCCATGAGGGCCGCAATACGCATAGGGATGAACATGAATTCCCCTGTACCCATGCAAAGGGTACGCTTTCCTTTTCTCGTTCCCCGCAAGAAAAAAGCCACTTTTTCAATATCCTTATCTATTTCGCGTGCTTCTGAGCTTGTCATGCCAAAGCGGCCGCTTGTCCGCAAATAAAGGGCGGAATTACGATTCCCTGCGGTATCAGATGAGGAAAAAGGAAGACTTTCACCGAGAGAGAGCAGATACGTCGCGATACTTTTCTTATCCTTTATCGCCGTTTTGGTGAAGCGATTGGCCTTCACTACCAATGCCTGATTTATTACTTCCAACCGTATTTCCCGGTTTTCCGGTTTCTCCAACCGTTCAGGGTTTTCGAGCCATTCCGGCCTTTCCAGGGTTGCTGTATGACGGACCGCTATCCTACCTGAAACGAGAGATACGCACCGAATCCGAATCCCAAGCTTTTTCTCCATCTCGCGAAAACGCAGCCGATCCTCCTCTGCACGCCAGTCCAGCAAAGAGGCAAGAACGTACTCTTTACGCGGATAGCGGTGCTGAAGTTCCGCTATAATATTTAATGCGGTTTTTCCGGTTGTTATTTCATCATCAACGAGCACAACCGGTTCGCTGCCGGCGAAAAACTTCCCGTCTAACGTATAACATCGGTGGGATGTGGCATGGGAATGTTCTTCTTCGAATGTAAATTCCGGCACGATCTCGTTTATGCTCTCACGGGTCGTGTGAAGGTAGCGGGCCCGCCCGGCAAAAGAGTCGAACACCGCGGAACCAAGTGCGGTGGCTGTTTCAGCAAACCCAACAACGACAATATCCCGCGGTAATTCCAGCGGCATTTGGCGCAGTCGGGCATACGCAAGCGGCCGCTGTTCGGGATTACGCAGAGCTTGTACCAGTTTCCGTGCACGCTCAGCTCCCGTTTGATAAACGATTTCAATATACCTCGCTGCGAGTACCGCTCCGGCAAGCAGCGGCACATACGGATCGACCGGGATGTGCTTTCCCAGTATTTTGCTGACAAACAAGAAATTTCGCTTCTTATTTCTGCGCGCCGCCATCGCAAATAATTCCTCAAGCGGAATGTTATAAGGATTGTCCTCGATTTGGACGCAAACATCTATCCCGCCTTCAATGTGATACGTATACTTTTCCGGCAAGCAAACTGGAATAGTTTTTCCCTTCATGGAACACCCCGTATACTTTTGATCGAAGCAGCACTTTTTTTGCCCAGTGTATGTGCGGCTTCATTTCGTTCATTTTGTTTTCATACGGACTTTTCGTGACCCCGCAGCCGCTGTTGTATCCATCCATAATGCTGCGGGCGTCGCTGTATTCTTCGTGACTGACAACGTAACACGCCTGGACAGGAGCCAACTGGCTCGGATGAATGACGGTTTTGCCAATCAGCCCGTTTGCCTTATCCAGCATAATTTCACGTATAAGGCCCTCCGACCCGCGGGTGAAATACTCCCATACCGGCCCCGAAACCGTGTAGCCTCCTTCACGCGCGAATACATTGACAATGTCCGCTATGCAATCGCGGATGACAGCTATGTCGTAGACCGTCATCTCATTGCTTCGTCGCAGCCCGTACAGCCCGGAGAAGTCGGTCGCACCGATCCGCACATTTAAAATGAAATCCTTGCTGGAATCCAGCAGCTGCTTTAGATGTAAAAGCGCAGCAAGCCGGGTTTCTTTATACATCACATCCGGTGTTTCCAGAATCGGCATCCCATAGATGGGAAACAGCGAGGCAACATTCATTTTTTCCAATGCCGCAAGATAAGCCGCGCCATTCTCGCGGGAAAACTTCGGGAAAAGAAAGCCTGTTACAAGACTGAGGGCGGAAGGGCCCATCCGGCTGGCAAGGCTGGTCATCTGCTCGGGGGAACGAACGCGGATAAATAAGAGCGGGATGTCCTGCTGCTGGATTTTCCCTTTAACAATAGCTCTGGTAAGCTGTTCAAATTGGGAAAGAAGTATTCTCTCTGCCTCGATTACCTCACCGTCACCGATCGCGTCTTCCAGACAGAGCCCGATAGACAGGGCTTCTTCATATTTTCGGGAGATGATATCAAACATGTTTTTCGCACGCGTAGCAGGCATATAGAGAAGGGCACCTACCGCATACGTTAAAATCTCTTTTTCGCTATTTCTATTAAATAAGCCGGGACAGGAAAAAAACACCTCTTGTAATTCCGTGCGCGATAAATAGCTGAAATATTTCATGTGACGAGCGTTTATTCCTTCCTCTTTCAGGAATAATCGATGCCCTTCCCCTCCTTTTCCTGTTATTGTCATGTTTCTTTATTTATGCAGAAAACAGGCAAATTCCTGCTAGACAACAGAATGTTTTTGCAAGCAATGGAAACTCTGGTAAAATGGGAGGGAATGGCAGTTTAAAACAAATAAGCCGTTTATGAAACTCCCTTGCATGTTGAAACGTATTGTATGTCAGAAGAAAAAAGTACTCATCATGGTATAGAGGAAAGGTGGATACATTGTGGCAGTTCAATTAAGCAAAGGGCAAAAAGTGGACTTGACGAAAACCAACCCGAACCTGAAAATCATTATTGTCGGACTCGGGTGGGATGCAAGCAGATTTGCGGGCGGGGCACCTTTTGACTTAGACGCATCCGCTTTTTTGGTCGGCGCATCGGGGAAAGTGCAGAATGACGCTGATTTCATTTTTTATAATAATCCAAGGGGAGCCGGTGGGGCGGTTGTTCACAGCGGCGACAGCCGAAACGGGATGGGTTCCGGCGATGATGAGCAAATCACCATCGATTTACATAACGTACCATCCCACATTGAAAAAATCTCCTTTACGATAACCATTCATGAAGCCGCCCAGCGCGGGCAAAACTTTGGCCAGGTGGCTAATTCCTACGTCCGTATTTTCAATCAGGAGAACGGTGAGGAACTAATACGCTATAATCTGGGGCAGCAGTTTTCAGTAGAGACAGCGATCGTGGCAGCCGAATTGTACCGCTATAAAGGAGAATGGAAGTTCAGTGCGGTTGGGAGCGGATTTCAGGGAGGACTCGCCGCCCTGTGCCGCAACTTCGGGCTTGAAGTGGCGGAGTCTCCGTCCCCGTCGACAGCACCCACCTCCACTTCCTGGAAGCAGCCGTCGACACCAACACCATCAACTACCTGGCAACCTCCCTCACCTTCCGCTACAACACAATGGCAGTCGCCTTCACCAGTCTCACAGCCATATAGCCAGCCTTTCAACAGCCCGTCTACTGCAGGAGGAAGTTATGTCGGTGGTGCAGGTGCCTATCATGAAGGTTCGTATAACGGCTCGTACAGTAATGATATGATGCGCTGCCCACGCTGCCATTCCACGCAAATTGTAAGCGGCAAGAAAGGGTTCGGATTCGGGAAAGCGGCCGTTGGTACAATTATTTTCGGGCCGATCGGACTTCTGGGTGGATTTATTGGAAGTAAAAAATTGGAGTTTTCCTGCACACGCTGCGGTAATAAATGGTCAACGGAAACAACGGATTACATGAAATGGGTAAATGAGCAAAAACAACGTGCCAAAGAAATGCTAAACCGTTATAAAGGACAAGATTTACTCGATTCTGTTGTAGCAGGCTGTGCGGTGGTTGCTGCCGCCGATGGTACGGTCAGCCAGGCGGAGAAGCAAAAAATGATTGACTTTATTCAACAAAGTGAAGAGCTGCGCGTTTTTGATATTAATCAAGTTATCTCCCGCTTTAATCATTTCACCGGGAACTTCCAGTCTGACCCGATGCTGGCGAAGGCGGAAGCGCTGCGGGCTGTGGGAAAAATGAAAGGCAAACCGGAAGCCGCCCGCCTGATTGTCCGCCTCTGCTGTGCGATTGGAATGGCGGACGGCAACTTCGATCCACAGGAAAAGCAGGCCGTCAGTGAAATCTGCCGTGAGCTTTATCTCAATCCGGCGGAGTTTTTGGAGTAAGAACGTCCTACCATTGATTTGTTGAGGTATAAGGAAGTATCCTTTCATACACGCATAAGATACTTTGGGAGGTTTTATGAAGCTATGAATATACAAGCAAAATCAGCCTTCAACATAAAGAATGGGAGCGAACTACCTTTTAGTGAAATCGAGGGAGGGCCAAGGCTCACAAAGGGAAGCTACTACTACTTTGCGTAATGGGAAAAGCTAGTTAAACAAACGGCCTAAGATAAAAACGACCATCTTGGATACAAGAAGGTCGTTTTTGCTTAATAGGCATTTAATTATAAACTTCTTTAATAAAAACCGTTGTCATCTTCGCTAAATCGACTTCGTTCACTTCCGGGTCTTCGTAATATCGCGCATTCGCATGCTGTTTGATGAGCCGAACAATCGGGCGTGCGGGGAGACCTTTGTGCTGGCCGACGACTACGCCAACTTTTCCGGAGCTTAATCTGACAGACGTTCCTGTCGGGTACAACGCAATTGAACGTAAAAATTGAATGGTGACCTCGTGGTCAAATAGCGTATTGGTCAAGCCCATGATAAATTCACTGGCTTCATACGGCAAATAGGTTGGTTCGGAAGAAAACGGCGAAATGAGACTATCATAATAGTTGGCTACCGCTACAATCTTAGCATATTCATGAATTTCTTCTTTTTTTAGCCCTCGCGGCTGCCCTGTACCATCTATATGCTCATGATGCTGGAGTGCAACATGAGCGATGGCCAGATTGAACTCATGCTTTTTCCGCAGCACATTAAACCCAATCCACGAATGGTGCTCCTTCTCTTTGGTTTCGGCACCTTTTGGCAGCGGTTCCGTACCCTTTACTACTTTTCCTATATCGTGAAATAACGCACCAAGGGCCAGGTCTTTGAGCTTTTCCACGCTGTATCCCATATTGACGCCAATAATGACCGACATCATGCACACGTTTAGCGAATGGATAAATACCTCGTTGTCTTTTGTTCGTATATCCGTTAAATGCACCAAAATATTTTTATTTCGCAAGATTTCATCGACAATGTTGGTAATCGTCTTCGTGACTTTTTTTACATCTACGCTCTTGCCTTCCTGGATACTCTGTATGGAATCTGAAAAACAAGAGATCGCTTCCCGTCTGGTTTCCTCAGACACAATGTCTTCAATGACAACATCTTCAAATTGCTTGTCTTGAATATACAGCATGGTTACACCGATTCGGCGCAGTTGGGTAATCATCATCGGTGTGAGTAATACATTCGCGTTCAGCAGTGTTCTGCCATCACTCGTGTAAATACTTTTTCCAAGAACCTGCCCTGATTCTACGTTATCAATTGAAATATGACGCATACTTCCTCTCCCTTACCAAAACCTGATTCCTTCTATCTTTCACGAATAAGCATTCTATTTTATGAACCTTTTCCTTACAAAAAAATCCGCTCCTCTTAGTAGACCGGATTTTTAAATCGCTATTTATTTCAAATCGTTTCTGTCATCCCGGGCGATCAGCGCCCCTTCTCTGACACATTGCGTAATTTTGTAGATGGAAATACCCGTACCATTGGCAATCTGCATAGCGTTCGCGCGAGGGTTGGCTGCCAGGTATTCTCTTATTTTTCTGTATACAGACTTCTGATTATCCATGTCATCATTGAGACGGCTCATCGTTTTACTCTGATTAAGTTCCACCCTATCATCCCCTCTCACGGTTCGACACGCATTTTCTTTTATTATACCGGTGATGGCGGACAAGTCATATAGAACGTTAGTCTGTAAGTTTTACTTATTTAAACGATATACATAAGTACAAATACTTATGTTGCTATAGTGGAAAGTATTCATACAGCCAGGACTCTTGCTTTTTAAAACGCCTGCTCTGCAGCAATGCCGGCGGCATAATATTCATCCATAATTGTATTTATAATCACCTGAACAGGAAGAATTTCTTTAATTTCAGCTACCCGGGAACCTGCGAATACAAGACCGTTTTCCACGTCACCATTCACCGACATCAAAAGAGACTCTAAAGTACAGAAACGGTAAGAACAGTTTTTCAAACAGTCATGACATTTTTCTATTTTACGTTTTTTATCTCCTTCGATTACTTTTGTAAAGTTGTTTCGAATGGCACGTCCTTGCAGCCCAACTGTTGTCTTCACGAGTACGGTATCGCCCTCCTGGCAATCCACGTATTTTTGTTTAAAGGAAAGCGGTGCATCGCATTCCTCGCTTGCCACAAAACGTGTTCCCATCTGTACGCCTACTGCTCCCATCCGAATAGCTAAAGATACGTCTTTACCTGTAAGGATTCCCCCGGCCGCAACGACAGGAATGGTAACCGCTTCAATAACTTCGGGAAGAATATCAAATAAAGGTCGGTCTGTCCCTAAATGACCTCCCGCTTCAAACCCCTCGACTACAACAGCGGAGGCGCCTAAACGCTCAGCGAGCTTCGCCAGCTTGGCCGAAGATACAATGGAAATAACTGGTATACCGTATTCTCTTCCCCAGGCATACATATCCCGGGAAAAACCGGCGCCCGAAATAATAAAATCAACTTTTTCCTGCATGGCCGCCTTAATTTTCTCAGCAAAATCATTCATAGCAAATAAAACGTTTACCCCTATGTACCCTTTGCCATTTGTCATTTCACGTGCTCTACGTATATGAGCTATCATTTCGTCAATAGAAATGCCTGTTCCAGATATAATTCCAATTCCTCCGGCGTTAGCCACGGCAGCAGCTAGTCCGCTTAGCGAGATGGCTACCCCCATTCCACCTTGTATAATCGGAACCCGTGGTACCATGTGTGCAATTTGCAATTGTGGAATATTCAAACCATTACCCCCGCTTACTATATTTCTAAGCTAGCTATTCCTCCCCAGTAAATCCTTCTCCATTATAACATAGCAATTCTGTAAACTCGGTAAACTGAAAAATTAAATCGTGAACGTTCTGGCTAATTTATGTCTATTTTGAAACCAATGTATCCCCCTACTACTTCTACGTTGTGCTATAATAAAGAATGAATATTTCAACAAAATCGGTTACCCTAAGATTCGCCATACAATTGCCTTGGACTCACTTATGTAAAGCTAATTACTTCGCTTTTTTCAATAAATACAATAACTATAAATGATAGACTATTCCTGCAGAAAGTAACTTTTAGCATGATAAAGGAGTGGACTTATGATGACGACGATAAATAACGAGAAGACTACTATTTATATGATGCTAAGCGGTCAAATACTATGGGACACCTACGGAGAATCCTTCGGCTATCTGGAGAAGCCTTCATTTCTCCGCATTCCAGTAGATGAAGTTGAAATCTGTCCGGATTGGATTTGTGAAACAGAACGAGGCGTGATCTATATCCAGAAGGAGAAAACAACCGTAAAGAATGGCTGGGGCGAGTATTGCTATTAGGTATGGTAAACCAGGGAAACCATTGTATACTTGAAAAGACACAAAAAGCACCGGTCTTCGAACTTTGGAAAAACCGGTGCAATAAATCAGTTTATTTTTTAATCTCTTGGTGCACAAGGACATCTATGCTATCAACTGCGACTGCAGCAGGCAAGCCGAGCGGTATTACTTTCCTTTAAACTGAGGCTCCCGCCGTTCAAAAAATGCCGCTACTCCTTCATTTTTGTCCTCTGTAAGGCAAATTTCCCCGAACAGTCTGGCTTCGATTTTCAATCCCTCTTGTAAATCGAGTTCCAGTCCTTTATCAATGGCCTGTTTCGTTGCCTGCACAGCGAGAGGGGAACGTTTTTGAATGGTTTGTGCCCATTTCTTTGCTTCCTCAAGCGCGGACCCTTCCGCCAACTGTTCGACCAACCCGATGCGGTAGGCTTCCTCGGCCGAAACAAATTCGCCGGAAAAGATGAGCTGCTTGGCTTTTCCCGGGCCAATCAAACGGGCGAGACGCTGCGTACCGCCGTACCCCGGAATCACACCTAATTTTACTTCCGGCAGCCCTAACTGGGCGTTGCGGGAAGCGACGCGAAAATCACAGGCGAGGGCAAGCTCAAGACCGCCGCCGAGCGCGAAACCGTTCACAGCCGCGATTACCGGCTGCTTAAGGTCAGCAATTTTTTGAAACACAGACTGGCCGTTTTTGCAGAGGGTTTCACCGGCTTCCTGCTTTAACTGGGGGAACTCTTTAATATCGGCACCGGCTACAAAGGCTTTTTCGCCGGCACCCGTGATGATGACAACTTGAATGTCGTCAGAAATGTTGCCAACAATATCGGAAAGCTGACTGAGCACTTCCTGATTGAGGGCATTAACGGGCGGAGAATCGATCGTAATCACACCAATCCCGTTATCTGCCTGCCATAACACTTGGGACATAACGTGTTCCTCCTTATGTACATGAATTATATTAATTTTACCAATATTCGTTTCAGTTTAATAGCCCATATGTTAAAATTTCACTTACCAGTACCTTCGTGTGAGGCAGTACTCTTCCTCATAAACCGTCCCCGCCAGCGGTAAAAGCTCGATCGATTTTCCTGTTTTCGGTGAATGCAGCATAATGCCGTTACCAGCGTAGATACCTACGTGGTGAATCGCCCCTTTTCCTTTCTCGTAAGCAAAAAACAGTAAGTCACCCGGTTGAAGGTTTTCCTTGTCTATAAGCCATCCATATTTCGCCTGCTCACCGGCATCGCGCGGGATTATAATTCCGTGGGCCCGGTGCATGGAATAAGCAAATCCGGAACAGTCATATCCCAAGGATGACATTCCTCCCCACAGATACGGAAGCCCGAGAAACCGTTTTCCGGTCTCTACAATGTCCTGTCCGCCGGCAGGTCTCAACTCTTCATCCGTCCTATACAGCACCGCGTCTTCCGTACGAATCAACTGCGGACCGTGAGGAGTTGCCACACTCACCCATTCTTCCTCCTCGCCGAGCACAGGCAACTCCGTTAGAAAAAAAACCTCCATTCCTTTTTCCCCCGGGGTTCGATATAGGAAGGTACTTTTACTTGTCATCATCGCTTTCTTTTTTTGCTGTTCATTCCCCTTGCCGTCCCATTCTTTGACAGCCGATTCTTCGACAGCGATTTGTGCCCCGCCTATTTGTTTGTCGTCCGTTTTTTCGCTATCCGTTTCATTTGCCGGCACAATCTGGCATTTCGGCATCCAGCCCGGGTACCCGAGCCGATCCTTGCCGGATAGTTGGGACGGTATTGCAATCTGCACCCATTCCCCCTGCTCTTCCACTACTTCTACAAGGGTTCCATACAGCGCCTGTGTCTGCACAGCGTTACGGTCGTGGAGCTGCAGCCTGTCTTCGACGCTCATTGAGCTGAGCCACTCACGGACAAGAACCGGATTCCTCAGGGCAGGAAGATCTATCTCACGCGGCGATGCGGGTGAAGTCCAGATCGTTGCGACAGAGACAGCAATCATATGTGGATTAATTAACCTGCTCATAAGCGGTACCCACCTCACTTTCAATATTGTCAATGCCTAACCCCGGCAAATCAGGGAGTGTGATCACACGTCCGCCGTACACAACCCCACCAACCACAGAGTCTTTCACAAGCATAAGCGGCGCATCAAAGTCGAAACGGGTAATGTTTTTCTTGCTGGCAGCAAAATGAGCGGCCGCCGTGATGCCGAGGCGGGACTCGATCATGCTGCCCACCATACATTGTACGCCGCATTCTTCCGCCATATGATTAATAATTTGCGCCTTGTAGATGCCACCGGCCTTCATCAGCTTGATATTAATAAGATCGGCGGCCCGGTTCTTTAGTACCCGAAACGCCTGCGCCGGTGAAAAAATACTTTCATCAGCCATAATCGGGGTGTCAACCGAATCGGTCACTGCCTTAAGCCCCTCCAAATCATCGGACGCAACAGGCTGCTCTACCAGTTCAATATCCAGGCCCATGTCTTCCATTTTACGAATCGTCCGGATGGCTTCCTTCGGCTGCCACCCCTGATTGGCATCCAGTCTGATTTTCACCTCATTTCCAATGCGGCTTCGAATCATCTTAATTCGCTCAATATCCTTTTCAATATCGTCTTTGCCCACTTTAATTTTCAGCACGTTGAATCCTTCATTCATATACAAAAAGGCATCCTCACTCATTTCTTCCGGCGAGTTCACACTGACTGTATAATCGGTCTCAATTTCTTTCCGGTAGCCTCCTAACATTTGATAAAGCGGGAGGCCGCAGTTCTGCGCGATCAGATCATACAACGCCATGTCGATCGCTGCTTTCGCGCTTGAATTATGGACCATCGACTCGTGCAGCGTATGAAAGACACGTTCGTAAGCAAGCAAGTTTTGTCCGATTAATTGCGGTTTTATTGTGTAAAGAATAGCCGACTGAATGCTATCCAGACTATCGCCTGTAATCACGACGGTCGCGGGTGCTTCTCCCCAGCCAACCTTACCATTATCACACGTAACCTTTACAATCACCGATTCTGCGTGATTTACCGTACGCAAAGCAGTTTTAAACGGCTTCTTTAACGGAATCGATTGGCGCCATACCTCAATGTCGATAATTTTCATAACATGCCTCCTGATTGAAAACGTTAGAAAAAGGGGGACTGGTCACTCCCGAAAAGAAGCCCATTTCAAATCTATATAGCCAACAGGATGCCTTATAATGCCGTCAACTTTATCGCTTTGCACGTAAACCTTGTTGTAGAAATACAGCGGAAGAATGGGGGATTCATCCATCAATATTTTCTCCGCATTGTGGAGAAGCGTTAACCGTTTCGATTCATCCGGCTGATTATAAGCTTCTTTGATTAATGTATCGTACTGTGGGCTGCTCCAACCGGTCCGATTCATCGGGTTGCCGGTCTGGAAGCCGTCAAGGAAATTAATCGGATCGGCAAAATCAGCCAGGAAAGACGAACGGGAAAACTGCAGTTGGAGCTTCTTCTGGGATGCGACAAGGACTTTCCATTCCATGCTGGCCAGCTTAACATCGGCCCCGAGGTTTTCCTTAAACATTTCCTGCATTGCTTCGGCAATTTTCTGGTGCAGGTCATTGCTGTTATAGGTAAGCGTAATCGGCGGCAGGGATGTGATTCCTTCTTCCGCCATCCCCTTCTGCAGCAATTTCTTTGCCTCCTGCGGATCATACTTGATAAGGTCTCCGCCGGCCTCACGGAAATCTTTACCGGCCGCATCCTTTAATCCATAGGCGACAAAAGCAGTGGCAGGTTTTTGCTTTCCTTTCACGACTTTGTCCACCATCGCTTGGCGGTCGATTGCCATGCTGAACGCCCTGCGGATATCGGCATTATCGAACGGCTTCATTTTTGTATTGAAGCGGAAGAAGTAAGTACCGGAATTATCTTCGACCTTTACCTTTCCACTGGCAAACAATTGGTCACTTAAATCGCCCGGAAGCCCGGCGGCGTCCCCCGCTGCGGTTAGTGCGCCCGTCTGGTACAGCTGGTATTCGGTATTTAAGTCATTCACCATCTTCCATATAACACCATCGATTTTCACGTTCGCCGCATCCCAGTAGTTTTCATTTTTCACCATTTTGATATGGTCATCGTGCGCCCATTCCGTAATTTTAAACGGTCCATTTGCGACAAGCGTTTTCGCTTCTCCCGCCCATTTCGGATCTTTCTCTGCAACGGCTTTCGGAACCGGGAAGAATGCAGGATTGGAAACGAGCGACAAAAGGTATCTTTGCGGCTTGGCTAGCGTGACTTGCAAAGTCTGATCATTCACTGCTTTGACCTTAACCCCATCGGCGCTTCCTTTTCCCGTGTTATACGCTTCCCCGCCATCAATGATGTAGGCGAGCGGAGCCGCCTGTGAAGCGGTTTTCGGGTCAAGCAGGCGTTTCCACGCATACGCAAAATCCCCGGCCGTTACCGGGCTGCCGTCCGACCACTTGGCATTCTGACGAATATGGAACGTATACGTCTTCCCGTCTTTGGATATATCCCACTTCTCTGCGGTAGCCGCTTCCGGCGTATGATTTTTCCCGAGGCGGGTTAATCCTTCCATCTCATTATTCAAAATATCGTAGGAAACCTGGTCAAAACCAATCGGCGGATCAAGGGATGTCGGTTCTTTCATGTTGTTTAAATACAGAAATTTGGAATCCTGATTTTTACTCTGGGCTGATTCCTTACCGCCTGCCGCTTCATTGGATGAACACCCGGTAATAAGGAGCATCATCACTAGCAAAAAGCTGAACAAAATCGAGACTGCTTTTTTCATCTTAATTTCCCCCTCGTATAAATAATGGTTGTACATACATCGCTTAGGTATCGGCCGCTTGGTTCACCGGGCATCGAATATTTTTAGCCCGCGGATCCTGAAGCCAGCAGGCAACGTGATGCTGCTCGTTTATTTTTGTATCTTCCGGCTGATAATCACGGCACGCTTCGAGCGCGTGTGCACAGCGGGCAGCAAAGGCGCATCCTTTCGGCGGAGCAAATAAATCGGGCGGAGTTCCTGCAATAGGCAAAAGCGGCTGGTGCCGGCTGCTGTAAAGGCGCGGCATCGACGCAAGCAAGCCTTTCGTATACGGATGCTGCGGGTTGTAGAAAATGTCACGCACCAAACCGGACTCAACAATTTTTCCGGCATACATCACATGGACACGGTCGGCAACATGGGCGACAACGCCAAGGTCGTGTGTAATCATCAGGATCGAAATGCCGGTCTGTTTCTGAATCTGCTTAAACAAATCAAGGATTTGCGCCTGAATTGTTACATCAAGGGCGGTCGTCGGCTCGTCCGCGATTAAAATAGACGGCCTGCACACAAGCCCCATCGCTATCATGATGCGCTGCCTCATTCCACCGCTGAATTGATAAAGATACTGCTTGAGGCGGGCTTGCGGATTAGCAATTCCCACAAGCTGCAGGATTTCAATCGCCTGTGTTCGCGCCTCCTGCTTTGACACCTTCTGGTGGCGGATGATCCCTTCTATAATTTGTTCGCCGATTGAAATGGTAGGATTAAGAGCGGTCATCGCATCCTGAAAAATCATCGAAATTTCAGCACCGCGTACTTTTCGCATCTCTTTTTCCGGCAGAGCAAGCAAATTCCTACCCTTAAAAAAAACTTAAACGGTTAAAATAACGCAATATAATTTTATGGTAATATTAAGGTAAGAAAAATAATAATGTTGGTGATTTATTAATGCGTACT
>NZ_AUMJ01000053.1 GCF_000430625.1 Aneurinibacillus terranovensis DSM 18919 | reverse complement strand
CAGTAGAGCGGACTACCCAAGAATCTCGTGGCTTTAGCCATGAGAGGTTCAATAAAGGAGTCTTTCAACGATGGTGGATTCTCAAATTTACCGCCTCTGTATGGAGTATACCGTGCTTACGGAACAGGACATTGATTGTCTAATCAAAAACAGCGAAATGATCCAGACAATCGCGGATCTTTCCCAGGCCAACGTATTTATCGATTGTCCGGTGAATGACGGAATCGGGGACACCGCTATCGTTGTTGCGGAAGCCATTCCCGCGACCACTCGTTCCCTTTACGAGAAGAGCTATGTGGGGAAGAAAATATTTGCGCCTTACGAACCGGCCGTTTTTCGCGCCTACCGGACAGGCAGACCGGCTATGATGAATCGTGCCGTTACCCAGGAAGGACAGCATGTGAAGCAAAATGTGCTGCCTATTAAAAACAGCGGCGGAGAGTCAATTGGGATGTTGATTTTGGAGCAGGATATTTCTCTTCAGGTGAAAAACGAGAATGAACTGGCTATCTTATCGGAAACAACGGAAGAATTCAGCCGTACATTCTGGGACTTAATTGCGAAGGAACAGGCCATTCCGGATGTGATTGAAGAGGCGCTTGTCCTGCTGCGGGAAGATGGAACCATTCTGTATGCCAATAATTTTGCAATCGGGATGATTGAGGCGTACAGCGGGCTTACCCGGGAAAACTACATCAACAAAAGAGTCAACGAAGTGATTCCATTCGTCATATCCAGCGATTACTCCCACAATAGTGTCATGCAGCGGGAGGTTCATTTTAAGGATATGGTTTATATCCTGCGCGGCATTTGTTTGCAGCAGAATCACGAAGCGCGGCGCATTCTGTTGTATATTCGGGATATCACGGATTTGCGTGAAAAAGAGCGCCAGTTGATGGTAAAATCGGCGGTGATTCAGGAAATTCACCACCGTGTCAAAAACAATTTGCAGACGGTGTCAAGCTTATTGCGGCTCCAGCTAAGACGCGGGGTACCGGACGAAGCAAAATCACTGTACCAGGAAAGCCTGAACCGGATTAACAGTATCGCCACGATTCATGAAGTCCTTTCTTACAGCGGGATTGAGAAGGTCAACATGAACCAGGTGATTGAAAAAATTGCAAAAATGTTGATTTATAATATGCAGGGTGAAGATTGCCGGGTCGATATTGAAGTTGACATTGAGGATATTGAGCTTTCCTCTAAACAGGCAGTTTCGCTCGCTCTGATTCTCACTGAATTGATTCAGAACAGCATCAAACACGGCTTCACCGGGCGGACAGAAGGGAGCATCGTCGTCATGTTTCATATGGATGAACAGAACAGGCTTTATTTATCTGTACAGGATGACGGCGTTGGTCTTCAGGAGCGGCCGAATACGGATCAGCTGGGTCTGGAAATCGTACGAAACCTAACCCATTACGATCTTTCCGGAAGATTTGAGATTGGTCAAAACGATGGAGGGGGCACAAAATCAAAGGTTACTTTTCCCCTTGCCCAGGAGTGATGAGGATGAGTAAAGGCCGCATTATGGTGGTTGATGATGAGTCAATTTTACGGATGGATGTGAAAGAAATGCTGGTGGAAGCCGGCTACGACGTGGTGGCTGAGGCTAACAACGGTGACATGGCCATCGAACAGGCGGCGATTCATCGGCCTGATTTAATCGTGATGGATGTAAAAATGCCGAAAATGAACGGCATAAAGGCAAGCCGCATTATCCAAAAAACGTATGGAATACCGGTGCTGTTGTTGACAGCATACAGCGAACAAGAACTTGTTCAGGAAGCGCGGGAAGCGCAGAACATTGGATACCTTGTCAAACCGATAACGGAAAGGGACCTTATTCCCTCTGTGGAAATCGCCCTCGGGCAGGCAATGCGAATCAACTGTTTGCTGGACAGCATAAAAAAGCTGGAACACCAGCTTGAGATACGAAAAAAGATAGAAAAGGCCAAGGGAGTTTTGATGGCTGAGTACCATCTGGGCGAGGAAGAAGCCTACAGAAAGCTGAGAACATACTGCATGAACAACCGGATTTCCATGGATGAGGCGGCGGATCATGTGATTGCCCACCGCAGTTTGAAACTGGATTCGTTAACGTCGTAAATGACGCAAAAAAGAATAAAGAGGGCAAAGGCGCCTGTGCGATTCGTATAATGCAACGATCGCATACGGCGCCTTTTTGGCTTGGTGCTAGCCAAATTTTCCTTAACGTAAGGGGGGGTTGAAATGAAACCGCTGCGCCGTGAACAGGAAGAATTGATCAGTGCGGGTATCGATATCGGAACGAGTACAACCAAGCTGATTATCAGCCGCCTTTCACTCGCGAATACAGCAGGGCTAAGCCATGTGCCGCGGATTGAGATTATCGATAAACAGGTTTTATATAAAAGCCCGATTTACCGCACGCCCCTTGAATCGGACAGTCGGATTGACATGGGGGCCGTGCTGGAGCTGGTAGAACAGGAATACCGGAGGGCGGGTATTCATCCCCGGGATATCGCTACCGGCGCGGTAATTATTACAGGTGAAACTGCAACAAAGCAGAACGCCGAGGAAATGGTTCACCAATTGTCCGAACGAGCCGGGGAATTTCTCGTGGCCACGGCGGGCCCGGATCTGGAAGGAATTATCGCGGCGAAAGGTTCCGGCGCCTATGAGTATTCGAGGCAAACCGGCAGAACAGTCGCCAATATTGATATCGGTGGTGGAACCGCGAACATCGCTGTCTATCGGTCCGGTCATTTACTCGGTACGTGCACCCTCCATATCGGCGGAAGGCTGATTGAATTTCACGCGGGTCAGGTCGCCCACGGTGAAAAGGTCGTGAAACGAATCTCTTCTCCAGTGCGGGATTTGCTGCACAGATTAGGGCTGCGGCTGATCGAGGGAGAGCCTGCTCCCCGGGGAGTGGTTGAAGAGATTGTGCAGGCCATGGTCCGCACCCTCTCCCATATCCTCGACGGGAGGGTCGAGCCGGGGGATGAAATCCTCCTGCTCGGGCATCCGCCGGACTGGACGGCCCCTGTGGAGGCAATTATGTTCTCAGGCGGCGTGAGCGAATGTCTGTACGGATTGGAACAAAACGGCAGGGAGTCTCTGCTAAACGACAGCTATGCAGATATTGGGCTCATACTTGCCAGAGTGCTTGCAGAGTCGGCCGAACTTACCAGGTGGGAATGGATCAAGCCGCTGGAAACGGTCAGGGCAACCGTGCTTGGCGCAGGTATGCAGACAACGGAAATTAGCGGGGCAACGATTCACGTGGATCGTTCCTGCCTGCCGATTAAAAACCTGCCGGTGTATCACGTGGACATGAACGGGAGCCTGGCCGACGGCAGGCAAAAGATACATACTGCTATCGAAAAAGCGATCCGGATTTACGATCCGGCGGGAGAAGGGCGTAGCTTTGCACTCTATCTAACCGGGCTTCCTGTCCTCAGGTTCCGCGAGGTGCGGGAACTGGCAGACTGGCTGCTTTCATCCTATCGTCAGCCGCGGAATCATAAGGAGCCTATCGTAATTATCGTTTCGAGTGATATGGCCAAAGTGTTGGGGCAAACGCTGCAGTCGATGAATCCCGGACACCGCATCCTCTGTATTGACCAGGTTCAGGTGGAACAGGGTGATTATGTGGATATCGGCCATATGCTGCAGACGGAAGTTGTTCCCGTTGTTGTCAAAACGCTTACTTTTCATTCTTCAGAAAGGATGGCCCTGCAATGAACCTTAAAACGAAACTGCTGGATAAAGTCTATCAGTTTACTGATATAAAAGAAGTATTTGCTAAAGCAAATGAAGAGAAGTCCGGCGACCGTTTGGCAGGGATCGCAGCCGGGACGGTGCAGGAACGGATTGCTGCCAAGCGGGTACTGGCTGATTTGACCCTGGGGGACATACGAGCCCACCCGCTTTTGCCTCCGGAAGAAGACGAAGTGTCACGGATTATCGAGGAACAGGTCAACGAAGCGATTTTTAAAGAAATGGCGAATTGGACGGTTGCCGAGTTAAGAGAGAAGATTCTCGATGATAAAACAACGGGAGAACAGATGAAGCGAATTAGCAGAGGTTTAACGAGTGAAATGATTGCCGCCGTGGCAAAACTGATGTCCAATCTGGATTTGATACACTGTGCAAGCAAAATTGAGATTATTTCCATGTGCAATACGGCGATCGGCCAGCAGGGATCCCTCGCTTCCCGGCTTCAACCTAACCATCCTACGGATAGTGTAGAAGGAATGCTCGCTTCCTTACAGGAAGGTCTCGCTTATGGAATCGGTGATGCCGTGATCGGGATTAATCCGGTCGACGATTCCGTTGAAAGTGTCAAGCGCCTGCTGCACGCCACGCATGATTTTATCGAGAAATGGGAAGTGCCTACCCAGAATTGCGTGCTGGCGCATGTCACAACCCAGATGAAAGCCATTGCCCAGGGGGCTCCCGCCGATATGATTTTCCAGAGTATTGCCGGTACGGAAGCGGCCAACCGATCGTTTGGCATCACGGCGGCTATGCTGGATGAAGCGAGAGATATGATTCGTGCGCTCGGAACGAGCAGCGGGCCGCAGCGGCTTTATTTTGAAACAGGACAGGGTTCGGAGCTGTCCGCCGAAGCGCATCACGGCATTGACCAGATGACCCTGGAATCGCGGAACTACGGGTTCGCACGCCGTTATGATCCGTATATCCTCAATACGGTTGTCGGATTTATCGGGCCGGAATATTTGTACGATAGCAAACAGGTGATCCGGGCGGGACTGGAAGACCACTTTATGGGGAAAATGCACGGAATTTCGATGGGGGTTGACATCTGCTACACGAACCATATCCGGGCAGACCAAAACGACATGGAAAACCTCGGGGTTCTGCTCACGGCAGCGGGAGTGAACTTTATCATTGCCGCTCCGATGGGGGACGATTGTATGCTGAATTACCAATCGATGAGCTATCATGATGTGGCAACACTGCGGCAGACGATGAACCGCCGGCCGGCTCCCCGCTTTCAGGAGTGGTTAGAGAAGATGGGTATTATGGAGGCGGGAAAATTAAGCGCGCGTGCCGGGGATCCTACCATTTTTGTACGTTAAGGAGGTGCAAACATGAACGAGCAATTGGTTGAGACGATAACGAAACTTGTTCTGGAGAAAATCAAAAACAGCCGGGAGGAAGGCGGCCAAGCGGCGGATACTTCGCCTTCTCCCGAAGAAGAGTCCCCGTTACATCGGTATGGATCGGTGAAAGTGTGGAATCATATCCAGCCCGCTTCCGACTCGTTTGCTGTTAACCGGAACCGTTCTCCTGCCTTATCCGAACCTGTCGTATCCGAACATGCCGTATCGGGTGGAAAGCCGGCGGTGCCGTCGCATGCGAGTAAATCCGAGGCGATCCAGCCGCAGAGCGGCATTGTTAAGCCCCGTCATCAGGAATTGCTGCTGGAGATGATGAGCAAGACTCCGGCACGTATCGGGGTAGGGCGCGCGGGTCTTCGCCCACGGACGGAAACGTGGCTGCGCTTCCGGTATGACCATGCGGCTGCCGTTGATGCGGTATACGGCGAGGCGAACCCGAAAGTACTGGAAACTCATCAATTATTCAGCGTGCAAACCATGGTCAGGGATAAAGAGGAATATATCCTCCGGCCAGACCTGGGGAGAAGGCTCACGGAAGACGCTAAAAAAAAGATTCGCGAACGATGTGCGGCGGCGCCAAAAGTTCAGATTGTCGTCTCGGACGGTTTGAGTTCCCAGGCAATCGACCGGAATTTCGAGGATGCTTTTCTTTCCCTGCAGCAATCCCTGCGTCAGCTTGGCATCCAGCAGGGGACTCCGTTTTTTGTGGAAAAAGGCCGCGTCGCTGTGATGGATGAAATCGGGGAACTGCTCCAGCCGGAAGTCATTGTGCTATTTATCGGTGAACGCCCTGGACTGGTCAGCGCCGAATCACTCAGCGCTTATTTATGCTATAAACCACACAAAGGTACGCTGGAATCCGACCGTATGGTGATTTCAAATATTCACGCAGGCGGAATTCCGCCGGTAGAAGCAGGGGCTTACCTTGGCAATGTCGTGCAAAAAATTCTTAAATACAAAGCGAGCGGGGTGGCGCTTGTTCAGAAGGAAGGATAGGGAGGGCTGCAGACGTGAAACTGGCTCCGGTAAAAGCAAAGGTCCTTGCCGTTCGCGTCATCCCGAATGTGGATGAAGCACTGGCACGCGAGTTTAATTTGCGGCCTGGACAGCGAAGTTTGGGCATGGTTACAACCACCATTGATGATGTGGGATATACAGCTCTTGATGAAGCAACGAAAAGAGCGGAAGTGGAAGTGGTTTATGCGCGTTCCTTCTATGCGGGTGCTGCCCACGCATCCGGCCCGCTTTCCGGTGAGTTTATCGGCATAATCGTCGGGCCGAATCCGGATGAAATCGCGAGCGGCATCGAGGCGGTGGAGAATACGATTCGCTATGATGCGCATTTTGAAGCGCTCAATGAAGACGGAAGCCACGCACTGTATGCCCATGTGATCGCGAGAACGGGCAGCTATCTTTCCAAAACGGCCGGGATTCAGGAGGGTGAACCTCTGGCTTATTTAATCGCCCCGCCTCTGGAAGCGATGTACGGGATGGACGCTGCACTGAAGGCGGCTGATGTAAGACTCGTTTCTTTTTTCGGCCCCCCTTCCCAAACAAACTACGGGGGAGGCTTACTGACGGGAACACAGTCGGCCTGCCAGGCGGCAGCGGATGCTTTTCGCGACAGCATCATCGATATTGCCAGACATCCCATCTCATATTAGGAAACGAAACAATCAACGACACTGACAGGTGACAGGGAAAGGAAGTGATTGCCATGCAGCCGATTGATCAGGATTTACAGACTCTGCAGGATATGCGAAATGCGGTTCGGCGGGCAAAAGAAGCCCAGCAGGCATTTCAGGATTTTTCTCAGCAGCAAGTGGACCGGGTTGTGAAAGCGATGGCTGAGGCTGCGTATGAAAAATCATACGAATTGGCCCGGCTGGCGGTGGAAGAAACAGGGCTGGGCGTTGTTGAACATAAAGTGGTCAAAAATCAGATTGGCTCACGCGGTGTGTTTGAATCCATTGCGACCACTAAAACGGTTGGTGTCATCAGGGAAATTCCGGACAGGAAAATAATCGAGGTCGCTGCGCCGTTCGGGGTGATTGCCGGAATTGTGCCTGTTACCAACCCGACTTCGACCGCTATTTTTAAAAGTTTAATTGCTGTTAAGGCGCGCAATGCGATTGTGTTCAGCCCCCATCCTTCGGCTGCTCGCTGTACGGTCGAAGCCGCAAAAATTTGCCTGGAGGCAGCGGTTGAGGCCGGGGCGCCGGGAGGACTTATCGGCTGGATGGACCGCCCGACCATGGAGGCAACGGAAGGGTTAATGAAGCACCGGGATGTTAATCTGATTCTGGCAACCGGGGGCAGTGGCCTTGTGCGGGCGGCGTACAGTTCGGGAAAACCTGCCTATGGTGTGGGCCCGGGCAACGTACCTGTATTTATTGAAAAAACGGCCGATGTGCCCTCCGCCGTTCGAAAAATTATTGAAAGTAAGACGTTTGACAACGGGACGATTTGCGCTTCCGAACAGGCGATCATCGTCGATCGGAATATTCGGGAAATGGTTATCCGTGAATGTAAAAATAACGGTGCTTATTTCTTGCATGAAGAAGAAAAACGGAAAATGGAGCGTTTGATTTCTCCGGTTCCCGGAAAACTGAACCCGAAAATTGTCGGGAAAAGTGCGGTGGTACTCGCGCAGATGGCCGGCGTTTCAGTGCCGCCGGATACGCGGTTGCTTATCGCGGAAGAATCCAAAATCGGCAAGGATGTTCCATTTTCACTTGAGAAGTTATCCCCTATTTTTGCTTTTTATACGGTTAACGGGGTAGAGGAAGCGCTGGGCACCTGTGAAAGGCTGCTGGAACTTGGTGGAAGAGGACATACGCTGGCGCTGCATACGAGAGATGATGAGATTGCCCGCACATTTGCCCTTCGCATGCCGGTATCGCGGCTCGTCGTCAATACGCCTTCATCGCTTGGAGCGGTAGGTGGAACGACTGGTTTGCAGGCGTCCATGACGCTTGGCTGCGGTACGTTCGGCGGCAACATTACGTCCGATAATATTACCGTCCACCATCTCATGAACATTAAGCGTCTTGCTTTTGAAACAAAAACGGTGGAGATTCCGAAATCGGGGCAGTTATTCTCCGCTCCCCAGGCTGGCCACGCATACGCACAACCGGCGGAACAACCGACGCAGGAGGAACAGATTCAAACGGTGATTGACAGGGTGCTGGCACAGGTGGGAGCGACGCCGGCGGTTGACAGGGAAACGGTGGCCTCCCTGGTCAGTGAAGTTATAGCACGATTATAGAATTTATTTACTATAAGGAGGAAGGTAAAATGGCAAGAGAACTTACAGCTTTAGGAATGATTGAAACAAAAGGTCTGGTAGCGTCTGTTGAGGCGGCTGATGCCATGGTGAAGGCAGCCAATGTTCATTTGATTGGTAAAGTCCACGTTGGCGGCGGGATTGTAACCGTCCTCGTCCGCGGGGATGTAGGCGCGGTGAAAGCTGCTACGGATGCGGGAGCAGCCGCCGCGCAGCGCGTCGGAGAATTATTGTCCGTCCACGTCATTCCACGCCCGCATAATGAACTGGAGAGCATCTTACCGCAGCTAGACGCGGAATAACTAACATGCACGTTGATTTAGACGAAGCGAATGCGGCGCTCCTGTCAAGCGGAGAGATGGGAACGCCGCAAAAAATAACGGGTAACCGGAGCTAAAAGGGGTGATAGCCATTGAACGCGAGGCGATTGAAATCATTGTAAGAGAAGTTCTCTCCCGTGTCCTGGAAAAATCGTCGGAGGGTGTAAAGCCGGTTTTGCTGCTTCTTGGCGGCCGGAACACCACGAAAGAGGACCTTGATAGGGCCTGTACGCAATTACAGGCTAAATGGAGAGTTATCGAGGGTTCGGCTTTCGAACAAGACTCCCTCCCGCTCCTGAATGGAACCGACCATGTTCTTTTTTTAGACGCAGGTCAGGATTTGATGATTCGCGGGGCTCTCGGGTTAACCGATACCGGGGAGAGCCAGGTTCTGGCGGATGCGCTCCTGCGCGGTATTTCTGTAACGATGGTTCCCTGCTGTTTCCTGCAGTGGCTCTGTGGAAAGCCGGAAGCCAGCTTATTTGAAAAAGGGAGCCGCTACCGGAATCATATATACAAGCACAAAGAGCAGCTCGTTTCCTTCGGGGTTCATTTTGTTGAAGACATAGGTGACTTGCTTAATATAGAAAGGGAAGAGAAGCAGGAAAAGGCAGCAGAATCGCAGCTGACGGCGGAGAAAACCGTTCGTTTTGCAGAGAGGCTGCTCACCCAGCGCGATGTACAATTGGCCGAGGCTGTGGGAATTATCGTTTCCCATACCACGATTATTACGCCGCTGGCGCGTGATACGGCGAGGGAACGAGGGATAACCATACATGTCGAAGAATCGTGAGGCGGTGAGAAGATGCGCATTGGAACAGTAATCGGGAACATATGGGCGACCCGTAAAGAAGATGGTCTCATTGGTCTGAAATTCTTATTTATTCAACTGGAGGATACAAACGGGACGCCTGTTGATGTTCCTGTTATTGCAGCCGATCGTATTGGTGCCGGTATCGGAGACCGTGTCATGATTACACAGGGGAGCGCCGCCAGATTTGTCGTTGACAATAAAGATGTGCCGATCGATGCCGTGGTGATTGGTATTGTGGATTCTATCGATGTAGAAAGCGGGTGATCGCAATGGCAAAAGCATTAGGGATGATCGAAACAAGAGGCTTGATTGGCTCCATTGAAGCGGCAGATGCGATGGTTAAATCGGCCGATGTCCGGCTTGTCGGCCAGGAAAAAATCGATGCGGCTCTCGTTACAGTCATGATAGAGGGAGATGTAGGAGCCGTACAGGCGGCTCTGGAAGCGGGAAAAGAGGCGGCAAAGCGGGTCGGTGAACTTGTCGCCTTTCATTTGATTCCGCGCCCCGACGACGAGGTGCGCGGCATTTTAAAAAAGGACGGTAAGTCAACAGACAGCGCAAAGCAGCGTCCTCCTGCCGATTCTTCCAATTCTACTGTTTCTTCCAATTCTACCGTTTCTTCTAATTCCGCTGCTTCTCTTGCAAAATCGGGCGGTGCACAGGTTGAAGTTCAACCGCACAATCAAGCGCCTGGCGGGGCGCTGGCGGGAGAACAACAGGATACACAGGATACGCAGGATTCACAGGATGTGATAGCGACAGATAGCGCTCAGGAATCTGACTCTCCAGCTCCAGGTGCCGACGCGGGACCGTTGAATTTGGACGGAGGGGAGGCAGGGCGTGGACGGAGGAAAAACAATAGAGGCTCTCAATAAGGAATGGAGGCAGAAAATGCGATGAGGCTGTCCTGCGTGATGAGAAAGAAATATTACCAATTTTCTTCTCTTGCTGAGGTTCTGGCCAAGGCAAGCGAAGAAAAAACCGGGGATAAACTGGCTAAAATCGCTGCCGATTCTTCGCTTGAACGGATGGCTGCCAAGGTTGTGCTGAGCGAAATCCGGCTGGCGGATATCTACGAGAATCCGGTTATTCCTTATGAGGATGATGAGGTAACCCGGGTCATCTATGATGACGTAAATCTCTCTATTTATAAGGAAATAAAAGATTGGCCTGTTGGCGAGCTCAGAAATTACATTCTTTTACACGAAACCGGCTCGCACGAACTCTCACGCCTTGCAAGGGGATTAACAAGCGAAATGATTTCAGCGGTGGCCAAACTAATGTCTACCATCGATCTGGTCATGGCTTCCCAAAAAATGAGATACAAGGCACACTGCAATACATGGATTGGGGAGCCGGGCCGGCTGGCGTTCCGCTGCCAGCCTAACCACCCGACCGATGACCCCGAAGGCATTTTGTTTTCGATTAAAGAAGGGCTTTCCTATGGATCGGGGGACGCTGTGATCGGCATTAACCCCAATATCGATACCGTTGAATCAGTTTCCCGGCTTCTGCACATGAGTGATGAATTTATCAGACGATGGGAAATTCCCACGCAAAATTGTGTGCTTGCCCATATCACCACCCAGATGGAAGCGCTGGATAAGGGAGCGCCTATCGCTCTCATGTTTCAAAGTCTGGCGGGGACACAGAAAGGGAATGAAGCCTTCGGTGTTTCTAAACAATTGCTGGATCAGGGGTTGGAAATGATGAAGCGGTATGGAACGTCAGCCGGGCCGAATGTAATGTATTTTGAAACCGGGCAAGGTTCTGAGGTGTCGCTAAACGCCCACAGAGGGGTCGATATGCAGACGCTCGAAGCGCGTACCTACGGCTTCGCGAGACACTGGAAACCGTTTATGGTAAACAATGTCTCCGGGTTTATCGGGCCGGAAACCCTCTTCGACGGCCGCCAGATGATTCGGGCGGATCTGGAAGATCTCTTTATGGGAAAAATGCACCAGCTGCCGATGGGCATCGCGCCAACGTATACGAATCATATGCATGCGGATCAGAATGACCAGGAGATTGCCGGTATTCTCACCGCCCTGGCGGGAGCCAATTTCTATATGGGCGTTCCGGGCGGCGATGATGTCATGCTGAACTATCAGGATACGAGTTACCACGATGATGCCAGCCTGCGAGAAATGCTGGGATATCGACCGCTTCGGGAATTTGAGAAATGGCTTGAGAAAATGGGGATCATGGAAAACGGCAGATTGACGGAGCGCGCAGGGGATCTCTCTATTTTTGCGTAGATAAGAGGAAGGATAATTTTCTTATCTATGCAAGTGCAACGAGGCAGATCGCCTGCCGCCCGCGGCCTGGCGTTAGCCAGGTCTTCTTGAACGAGGGTAGGAGGTGAATTGTTTGGAAACACATAAAGGAAACGGGTTGGAAACGGATAAATTGGAAGCCATTGTATCGGATGTTTTGCAGGAATTTGCGAAAAAGCTGCATCCGTGCAGACAACAGAATGAAACGGTTAAACAGGACATCGGCGGTTCTCCTGTCCTTTTTCCGGAAGGGAAGGAATTTGGCGTCGGGCATCCGAACAATCGGGAAGCGATTGAGCGGGCCCGGCAGATCACACCCGCCCGCATTGGGATTGGCCGTGCCGGTACGAGGATGAGGACGACCAGCTACCTGCAGTTTCGCATCGATCATGCGGCTGCCCAGGATGCCGTTCTACAAGACGTAAGCCCGGAATTTTTAACGGAATTACAGCTGCCGGTGCTGGAAACGAGAACGGATGACCTGCAGGCTTACCTGATGGATCCTGATCTGGGAAGACGGCTGAAACCGGAGTCGGCCGAGTGGCTGGATAAACATGCAGAAAAGGGCAAGAACGTGCAGGTTATTGTATGTGACGGGTTGAGTTCGTCGGCCGTGGAGGCTAACATAAACGATTTACTTCCGTCACTAATGCAGGGGCTGAAGCTAAAAAACATCAGCACAGGCAGACCTGTCTTTATCAGGCGGGCACGCGTGTGGGTTCAGGACCATGTGGCCGCCATTGTTGACTGCGACGTCGTTGTCTCTTTGATTGGGGAGCGGCCCGGATTGGCTACCGCGGAAAGCATCAGCGCCTATATGATTTACCGGCCAGGAGAGCATACGGTCGAGGCCGATCGGACGGTCATTTCCAATATTCACAGAGGCGGACTGTCGCCGGTCGAAGCAGGGGCGCATCTTGCCGACATTATAGCTGAGATGCTCAAGCGGAAGGCAAGCGGTGTGGCATTTGCCAAGCAGAGGGGAACGTAGGTTGTAAAGTTACAAGGGTGTAGAATTGAAGAGTGTGGAATTGAAGGATGTAGGTTTGAAGGATATAGGTTTGAAGGATGGCAGGTTTATAAGTGAAGTAGAGCTGCCGAATATATTTACTGAATATTTATATATTTTTGTTAAATGTCTACCTTTTCGTTGTTTTATTACATGTCAAGAAAGAAGCTTGCTGAGGGGGATTGGTGATGGTATTAGGTATCTGTTTAATTATTGTCACGCTGCTGGTTATGGTCGGCCTTTTTATGAAAGCCAATCAGGGTATTAAGCTCGCCCGCACAAAAGAAAATTCCGGCGATGATTTAAATGCGTTCGGTTATAAGCAGGAATTACTGCGGGATATGGGCGGTTTCTCCAATTTTGCAATCTCTTTTTCGATTATTTCTATTTTAACCGGAGCTGTTACACTCTATGGCTTTGGCTTTAATCAGGGAGGGCCGGCGGTCATGGGGATCGGCTGGCCGTTTGTTACGCTTTTTGTCCTCTTTCTTGCAGCGGCTCTCGCTGAGTTAACGTCGGCTATTCCAACCTCTGGCGCCATCTATCACTGGGCGTCTATTCTTGGCGGGCCCGGATGGGGATGGTTTTCTGCATGGCTTAATATGGTCGGCCAGGTAGCTACCGTCGCCGGAATTGACTTCGGGTGTGCCGGCTTTGCGTCTTCCTTACTTTTTGACCACCCGACCAAGGGTCAGACGCTGCTGGTGTACGCGGTGATTTTAGCCAGCCATGCGTTACTGAACCATGTAGGGATCCGAATTGTTGCCAAGCTGAATGATGTATCCGCCATCTATCATATGGTTGGGGTTGGTATCATTATCGGGTCGCTTGTTTACTTTGGACCTTCCAAAGATGTGAGCTATTTATTTGATATGAGTTTCTCCACCGTAGCCAACAGTTCCACACCGTACTGGTTTGCCTTCCTGGTCGGGCTGCTGCAGGCGCAGTGGACCATTACGGGTTATGATGCGTCCGCGCATACGAGTGAAGAAACAGTAGACGCTAAAATCCGGGCGCCATGGGGCGTTTACTTGTCTGTTGCCCTTTCCGGTATTTTTGGATTTATGATGCTCGCCTTAGTAACGTTATCCATTAAAGACCCGGCAGCTGTGGCTGCTGGCGGCGGGAACGCCTTTATTGTGGTCATTGAACAGGCAATGGGCGGCGTGTTTGGCCGGGCTACACTTTGGATGGTAACGATTGCAATGTGGTTTTGTGGACTGTCTTCTATCACATCCGCGTCAAGAATGATCTATGCCTTTGCCCGCGATAAAGGATTGCCTTTATCCAATATTTGGGGGAAAGTATCGTCGAAATTCCGTACCCCTTTTAATGCTATCTGGCTCACCGGAGCGCTGGCGTTCGCATGCGGGCTTTTTGATAATGTGTATGCAGTAGTGACTTCACTAAGCGTTATCGGTTTGCACAGCTCCTACGCAGTTCCTCTGTTTTTAAAAATGCGGGCCCAGTATAAAGGGGTGTGGACGGCCGGAGATAATGGCCCGTGGTCCCTGGGAAGCTGGAGCGTTATTGTCAATGTCATCGCTGTGGCCTGGATTTGTTTTATTACCATTTTGTTTGTAACCGCGCCGAGCGATATTCCTCTTACGGCAACATTTACGCTCCATTATGCAACCGGCAAAGCGTTTGGCACGGTTCTTATTCTTTTATTCCTGCTATACAGAATACGGGCACGGAAGCATTTTAAGGGACCGCATTTAGGATCGTACCGTGAAGTAAATGAACGTATGGGCGCTGCGGGCTGATGCGTGCGCAAATGGTTAGTAGAGCAGCAGGCAGTTTTATAGAGTAGACTGATTGTTTTTAGCAGGCCCATTGCTTATAAAATAATAGATAAAGTACCGGGGAGGAATGAACATGTTCAAGAAAATTGCTGTCGCGGTAGACGGTTCCGATTTCAGTAAAAAGGCGTTGAATGCCGCCATTG
The DNA here is from genome assembly GCF_000430625.1 of Aneurinibacillus terranovensis DSM 18919. Lineage (GTDB taxonomy): Bacteria > Bacillota > Bacilli > Aneurinibacillales > Aneurinibacillaceae > Aneurinibacillus_B > Aneurinibacillus_B terranovensis. Next base: position 25,742 of record NZ_AUMJ01000053.1, on the reverse strand, counting down.
TGCTCGGAAAAGAACAGAAGGCTGCGCTAAGCGTCATCCATGTTGTGCACAGCGTGCAAACCCGCTATACGGCGGGAGAAGTGGCGCTGTCTGTCGCCGAATTCAATCGGGCGATCCGGCAGGAAGGGGAGGAACTGCTCAGCCGGTCGAAAACGAACGCAGAAGACGCAGGCATCCATTGTACAACACAGCTTTTAACCGGTGATGTGGCACAGTCCATTGTTCAGTATGCCGCGGAAAACGGGGTCAACCTTATCGTAGTTGGCAGCCACGGCCGCGGCATGGCAAAAGAAATCCTGCTCGGCAGCGTCAGCCACAAAGTAGCCCAGCTAGCTAAATGCCCGGTTCTCATCGTTAAATAAGTCGCAGAAAGTTGAAACAAAGCGGTTTCTTTCATCCAGTGTGAAAAGAGGCCGTTTTTTTTGTACATAAAAAGTAAGTGGATAAAGATGGAACGGTATTTTGTTGGGTGCGTATTAATATTGGGGGATGTAATTACGTTTTTCTCAAGGGGGATGCAAGGGAGGTTTGACATGATTTTACCTCAAGCGCCGATTTATATTGACGGTCAACCCGTAATCACCACATATTATCTGCAAAATGGCTATTTAATGGTACCAGCCCTATTCTTTAAATACACTGGTGTTTTCGTGGATTGGAATGTTGAGAACCAATCTGTGGTCTTAAAGAGAAATAATATGATACTTACTTTACCATCAGGAAAAAAATATGCCGATTACTATGTGAAAGATATGTGGCAGCGTGATCTTCTTCCGACAATCACCACTAATTTTCCTGACGGTACATATATCCCGCTGCAATATGTATCTGAAAAACTAGGGATGACCGTATCATATCATTTTAAACAATCCAGAACCTATATCGTTACGAATACTCCACCATCCAGCATACCCAGGATTTATTATAATGGAGATCCAAGTAAGAAAAGGGTTGCTCTAACATTTGATGATGGCCCGGATAATTTTTATACTCCTCAGATTTTGGACATTCTCAACGACAATGGAGTTACGGCTACATTCTTTGTTGTGGGAAAACAGGTAAAGCTATTTCCCCAAGTATTAAAACGGATTCTACAGGAAGGGCATGAGATAGGTAACCATAGTTGGAGCCATCCTGAATTACCTAAGCTTACAACTACTCAAGTCATACAAGAAGTCCAAAAGGCAGAGTTGGAGATTGATTCAATTACAGGACGTAAAACGGTTCTATTTCGGCCGCCTTTTGGTTTGTTTACGAATGCAGATCTTCGCACAATTGATGATTTAGGTCATCAAATCATCATGTGGTCAGTTGATACACTTGATTGGCAGGGAATATCAGAGGAGGAGATTTTATCGATCGTAAAAAGAGATGTGTCGCCGGGAGCCATCATTCTACAGCATGCACTCTTAACCGCACCACGTATATTAGATGGAACGGTAAAGGCACTGCCTGGTATCATTGATTATTTGCGTAAGAGAGGATACACATTTGTAACGGTTCATACGCTTATAGAAGGGGATTGACATATTGTGGGTGGGTAATATGAATTTGAAAGGCATCTAAGATTCAATCGAAAAAAATGATTATGCATCCCGTACGAGTCTGCTTTTTCCTTTATCACCCATACTCCATTTCTTGTCAACGTATCGCGTTACTGATACAATAAAAATTTAGAGAGTAGCTTCGCCCAATTTACGGGCGGCAATTGGAAGGAGAATTCCGATGCTGGGATTAATCAAAAAAATGATTGGAGACACTAACGAGCGCGATGTGAAGAAATACGCGAAGCGCGTTGAGAAAATTAACGTATTAGAGCCTTCAATCCAGGCGTTAAGCGATGACGAACTGCGCAATAAGACGGATGAGTTTAAAGAAAGACTGGCAAAGGGTGAAACCCTTGACGATATTTTGCATGAAGCATTTGCTGTATGCCGTGAAGCTTCGCGGCGTGTAACGGGAATGCGTCACTATGATGTACAACTCATTGGGGGCATGGCTCTTCATGATGGGAGAATTGCGGAAATGCGGACAGGGGAAGGGAAAACGCTTGTTGCCACTCTGCCTGTATACCTGAATGCTCTTGCCGGTCAAGGCGTGCATGTGATTACCGTCAACGAATACCTGGCGGCTCGTGACGCGGAAGAAATGGGGCAAATCTATAATTTCCTCGGCCTCAGCTGTGCCGTGAATTTAAACCGGATGTCCCCGGATGAAAAACGTGAGGCTTATGCAGCCGACATCACGTATGGAACAAACAATGAATTTGGCTTTGACTACCTGCGCGATAACATGGTTCTCTACAAAGAGCAGATGGTGCAGCGCGACCTGAATTACTGTATTGTCGACGAGGTCGATAGTATTTTAATCGACGAAGCGCGTACTCCTCTCATTATATCCGGTGAGGCGGAGAAATCAACCGAACTCTATTATGTAGCGGCCCGTTTCGTTACGCGTTTGAAAGAAGAGGAAGATTATACGATTGACCTGAAAGCCAACTCGGTTGCTTTGACCGAAGAAGGGGTTAACAAGGTCGAACAAGCATTTAATATTGATAACCTGTATGATTCAGAACATATCCTGTTGAACCATCACATTAACACGGCGTTAAAAGCCCGCGTGCTCATGAAAATTGATGTGGATTATGTCGTGGACAACGGGGAAATCATTATCGTCGATGAATTCACCGGCCGCCTAATGCAGGGACGCCGTTACAGCGATGGCCTTCACCAGGCGATTGAAGCGAAAGAAGGGCTTGTCGTTCAGAATGAAAGCATGACGCTCGCCACCATTACGCTGCAGAACTACTTCCGGATGTATAAGAAACTGGGCGGGATGACCGGTACAGCCAAGACGGAAGAAGAAGAATTTAAGAAAATATACGGCCTCGAAGTCGTCGCCATTCCGACGAACAAACCCGTCATCCGGGAAGACAAGCCGGATGCGATCTATAAATCCGAAAAAGGAAAATATAACGCGGTTGTCGAGGATATTATCAAGCACCATAAAGAAGGCCGGCCTGTCCTTGTCGGTACGACTTCTATTGAAAAATCAGAATTGATTTCAAACATGCTGCGTAAAAAAGGCATTCCACATCACGTGCTGAATGCGAAGCATCATGCCCGTGAAGCGGAAATTGTTGCAGCAGCCGGACAAAAAGGGGCCGTAACGATTGCGACCAACATGGCCGGCCGTGGGACGGATATTAAACTTGGTGAAGGTGTTGCCGAACTCGGCGGACTTCATATTATAGGTACAGAGCGCCACGAAAGCCGACGGATTGATAACCAGCTTCGCGGACGTGCCGGACGCCAGGGGGACCCGGGTTCTTCCCAGTTCTTTATTTCCCTGCAGGATGAACTGATGCGCAAGTTCGGTTCGGAAAACATCATGGGAATGCTGGACAGGCTGGGGATGGAAGAAGATGTGCCGATTGAAAGCAAAATGGTATCGCGAGCGATTGAATCTTCCCAAAAACGCGTGGAAGGCGCCAACTTTGACATGCGCCGCGTTGTCCTCCAGTATGATGACGTGATGAACCAGCAGCGTACCGTGATTTACAAGCAGCGCCGTGAAGTGCTGGAAACGGAATCCCTGCGTGATGCGGTAATCGGCATGATTATGTCACACGTTGAACGCCTGGTTACTATTCATTGTCCGGATGAAGTTGTACAGGAAGAGTGGGATTTGGAATCCCTGATCGATCACTGCAACGGATCGTTCCTGTACGAGGGGCAGCTTACCACGAAGGACATCTGGGGTAAAGACCGCGAAGAAATCATGGAGATTTTCCGTGAGCTTGTGGAACGCCTGTACGCCGAGCGTGAACAGGAGATTGGCGAGGAGAACATCCGCGAATTTGAAAAGGTCGTTGTGCTGCGTGCTGTAGACAGCAAGTGGATGGATCACATTGATGCCATGGATCAATTCCGTCAGGGGATTCACCTGCGTGCGTACGGTCAAACCGATCCGCTCCGTGAGTACCAGATGGAAGGCTTTGAAATGTTTAACGAAATGATCGCCACGATTGAAGAAGAAGTCGCAACGTACATTATGAAAGCTCAGGTTGGCAATAATCTCGAACGTCAGGAAGTGGCGAAAGGCCAGGCGGTCATGCCGGCTTCGGATGAGCCTGCGCCGAAAAAACCCGTTCGCCGCAGCGAGCCGAAGATGGGCCGCAATGATCCGTGTTACTGCGGAAGCGGTAAAAAATATAAGAACTGCCATGGACTACAGGAGGGATAATCATGTCTGTTACGTCTTTGACAGAAGTAAAGCAGCTTATGACGACAATCGGAACGCGATTGGATGAAATCAGGGGGTCTCTTTGACCTTCCTAATAAGGAAAAACAAATTGCGGCTTTAGAAGAGAAGATGGCCGCGCCGAATTTCTGGGATGACAATGATACAGCGCAGAAAGTGATCGCCGAAGTGAACGCTTTGAAGCAGGCGGTGGACACTTTCAGTGGGCTTCATTCTTCCTATGAAGATATTCAGGTTCTCATGGAACTGGCTGCGGAAGAAGGCGATGAATCGCTTGTTCCCGACATTATGGAGTCCACACAGAATCTTAACAGGCAGCTGTCGGAATACGAACTGCAGCTTCTGCTCAGCCAGCCGTATGACCGGCGCAACGCGATTCTTGAGCTGCACCCGGGCGCGGGCGGCACGGAATCGCAGGACTGGGCGGAAATGCTTTTACGCATGTATACCCGCTGGGCGGAAAAACAGGGTTTTAAAGTGGAGACCCTTGATTATTTGCCGGGCGATGAGGCGGGCGTTAAAAGTGTAACGCTGCTGATTAAGGGGCATAATGCGTATGGATATCTTAAAGCGGAAAAAGGGGTGCACCGCCTTGTGCGAATTTCTCCTTTTGATGCGTCAGGCCGCCGTCACACGTCGTTTGTGTCGTGCGATGTCATGCCAGAGATTGACGATGACATTGAAATCGAAATTCGCCCCGACGAATTAAAAATCGATACGTACCGATCCAGCGGAGCGGGCGGCCAGCATATTAATACAACCGACTCGGCTGTCCGTATCACCCATGTGCCGACAGGGGTTGTTGTTACGTGCCAGACGGAGCGGTCCCAGATTCAAAACCGGGAGCGGGCGATGAAGATGCTAAAATCAAAGCTCTATGAGAGAAAAATTAAAGAGCAAGAAGAAGAGGCGGCGAAACTGCGCGGGGAACAAAAAGAAATTGGCTGGGGCAGCCAGATTCGTTCCTATGTATTCCACCCGTACAGCATGGTGAAGGATCACCGGACAGGTGAAGAAACCGGAAATGTTCAGGCTGTAATGGACGGAGACATCACGCCCTTTATCGACGCGTATTTGCGTCAGCAGTTAAACGACTAACTTGCAGCTGAGTTGAGTTGATTACCGGGGCTGACCGTGTTGAGCCAGCTACGCCTCTGTATAAACCAGCCAGAAAACACACTATATTACAAGAAATTGGGTAAAATGTATGCAGCAGAGAAGAACGGAGTCCTCCGCTATCCCTTCCTCTCAAACGGATAAATGGATAGAATTCATTCGGCAGTATGTACCGACCAGGAACGGGCGATGCTTATGTGTGTTGTAAACCAAAATCAGATTGCCCGCTTAAAGAACGTCTTGAAGCGAATAGATCCCGAAGCGTTTGTCATTGTAAGCGATACGAACGAGGTGCTTGGGGAAGGCTTTAGGCGCTATTAGCCGCATAAAAATTTTAGATAAAATGTTATAAAGTTCCCTTCTCTGTTCATACTAAGTGCGAATACGCAGAGGAGGTTTTTTTATGAAAAAGTGGATAATTTACATATCATCCCTGCTGCTTACACTTGCGCTTGCAGCCGGGTGTGGAACGGCCAATAAAAATGCTCAACAAGGGAACACCACAGGCGGGGCCGGTGGTGGAACAACCGGTGGGACTTCAGGTGCTAACAAAGGAACGGCCGGGGGCAATACTGCCGGTGGCACAACGGCTGCGGCGAACGCGCAGAAGATGTATCAGGCCCATTGTATCGTTTGCCACGGGCAAAACCTTGAAGGCGGCGTAGGGCCAGCCCTCGCAAAAATTGGTAGCCAGTTGTCACGAGATCAAATCCGGAACCGAATCATTAATGGCGGCGGCGGAATGCCGGCCCACCTCGTCAGTGATGCGGATGCAAAGGTGCTCGCCGATTGGCTAGTAACGAAAAAATAAAAAGGCAAGGGCTGACAAAAGTCACCCTTGCCTTTTTATTTTTTAAAAGATTCGCTTACCTTAAGTCTTCGATTTCTTTAAGCCATCCTTCTATAATTTCGTAGGTTCCATCCTTGGTTGCCTTTTCGTTTAGATATTGGATATCAATACGCTCCTTATGTGAGTAAAACAAACGGAATGCCCATTCACAGTCGTTTTCCGATTTCCAAAACTTACAGGCGCGTAGCCGGTCACAAATAATATCTTCGATTCCTATGACATTTACATACCGCCCGTTCCCGATATTTAGTTTTGTAATACGGTTGTAGTCACCGTCTAGCCAGTTATCGGGAATTTCAACCACAAGCCCAAGTTCACCGTTAAGCCAGTCTTTCCCTTGCTGCTTAAATCCTAGTTGCAATAAGACACTATTTGCTTTATCCCGGCCGTCCATAACAAAGTCAATGTCTTCGGTTACATAGCTGTTACGGGTGTACAGCTCGACAGAGAAACCGCCTACAATAATTAGATCAATATTGTCCTGCTTTAGAATTTCGGTAAGAATTGCAGAGAACAAAAGCATTTTCTCAGTTTTGGCCTTTCCTTTTAATCCCTCAACCTCTTTTTTATACTTCTCCATCGATAACATAATCCATCTCCCTGTCGCTGATATATTTTACCTTACCTTCTCTTACCGCTCGCAGCCACTTCTCCCGGCAAATAATGTCCAAACATCTCTTTTCATCTTCATCCCGTGGGCGAATCCTTACTTTACGCGTACCGCTTCTAAAGCGTGTATACGCCAATTCATTGACTTCTTTCTGCTTTCGATCGATATCTCTAAAAAAGTCTTCCATCTGAAATTCCCGCACAATAACCACCTTCCCTATTACTAGGTTTTGTATTTATTGTACTCAACCGAATTGATTCTTTAAACCAATTTCCATTCAATTTTAGTAGTACGTGTCGTCATTCAAAAAAAGTAATTGAATTAATATACTATACAATGTATAATAATTCATAAATTACAAGGTCGCTTACAAGCAGGAGGAAACACGGTGAACATTTCAATCATAGGAGCCACCGGTTACAGCGGGGTCGAACTGATTCGCCTGTTATTGCAGCACCCCGAGGCTCGTATTTCAGCCGTTTATTCAAATTCACAGGCCGGGAATTCCATGCAGGCTATTTATCCGCATCTGCAGTATGTTTTTACGGAGGATCTTCATGAAATCAATGTTGAGGAAATTCAGTGCACTGCAGACGTTGTATTTATTGCTACACCATCGGGCGTAAGCGGTCAGCTTATCCCGAAATTAATGAATGATTCATTAAAAGTCATTGACTTATCTGGAGATTTGCGATTGGCAACTACTGATGTATACAAAACATGGTACCGAAAAGAACCCGCTCCGCAGGAATATCTGGATCAAGCGGTTTATGGCTTGTCCGAATGGATGGCCGATGCGATTCAACAGGCGCAGGTCATTGCAAACCCGGGATGTTTTCCGACGGCAGCGCTGCTGAGTTTGCTTCCGCTTTTGCAGGCGGGGATCATCGAGGAAACGTCCATTATTATCGACGCCAAATCAGGGGTAACGGGTGCGGGTCGCTCGGTCACACTCGGCAGTCACTTTTGCGAAGTGAACGAAAGTATCTCCGCTTACAAAGTGGCAATACACCAGCATACACCGGAGATTGAACAAATTCTGACGAAGCTCACCGGCAAAGAAGCAATCATTTCGTTTACGCCGCACTTGGTGCCGATGAATCGTGGGATTCTCACGACAAGCTACGCAGCTCTGACAGCGGGGGCAACAGAAGGCCGGGTGGCGGATGCTTTCAATCAGGCGTACGAAGGAAAGCCGTTTGTGCGCCTGCGCCAGCCAGGTTCTTACCCGAAAACAAAAGAAGTGTACGGGTCGAATTACTGCGATATCGCCTGGCATATCGATCAGCGAACGGGCCGCATTATTGTACTGTCGGTCATCGATAATGTGGTGAAAGGGGCTGCCGGCCAGGCGGTTCAGAATATGAATCTTATGTTTGGATTACCGGAAACAACGGGTCTGAATTTCACCCCTGTTTTCCCGTAAAACTTGGCAAGCGCCAAGCTGAAGGCACAGGCGATTGCCTTAGGTGCCTTTTGAAGATAAGAAAGCCGAAGAAGGTGGAACGGTGGGAAAAAAAGTAGTCATTAAATGCGGGGGCAGTACACTCGACCAACTGCCTGACTCGTTTTATCAGGATATTGCGGCTCTTAAGCAGAGCGGTATTGACCCCGTCATTGTCCACGGTGGGGGGCCGGCGATTTCCGGTACGCTTAAGCAAATGGGAATCGAACCCCATTTTATCGACGGGCTCCGCGTGACAGATGCCGAAACACTGAAAGTCGCCCAGATGGTGTTGATCGGCCAGACAAACAAACAGGTTGTCGGCCGCATCCAGCAAGCCGGCGGCTGTGCGGTCGGCATAAGCGGAATTGACGGAGCGACGATGGTGGTAAAGCAGGGACCGGAACACCTTGGGTTTGTCGGGGTGATAGAAACCATTCAGCCCCATGTGATTCAAGCGCTTAGCGAAGCGGGATGCATCCCTGTGTTAGCCCCGATCGGCATCGACACAGCCGGCCAGTTCTACAATGTGAACGCGGATACGATGGCCGGTGCGGTGGCGGGAGCTCTCGGTGTTCAGCAGCTTGTGATGGTCACGGATGTTCCCGGTGTTATGAAGGAAGCGGATGGAAGGCCGCAGGTGCTTCCCGAGTTAACCAAAACGCAAATTGAAGCTTTCATCGCCGACGGGGTTATCTACGGCGGCATGATACCAAAAGTAAAGGCTGCGCTTGATGCGCTCGGCCAAGATGTGGAAGAAGTTTTAATCGTCGATGGATATGAGCCCGGAATTCTCCTTAAAGCTGCGGGCGGGGAGCCTGCCGGGACAAAAATTATAAAAGAAAGAAAGGCGATGTTCGGATGAGCAGCTTATTTCCAAATTACGGGCGCTGGCCGATTCGCATTGTACGCGGGGAAGGCAATTACCTGTATGACGAATCCGGTAAAAAATATCTTGATCTGATTGCGGGTATTGCGGTCACTTCGCTCGGTAACGTTCCTCCTAAAGTGAAAGAAAAAGTACAGGAACAGCTCAACACGCTCTGGCACTGCTCGAACCTGTTTGAAATTCCGGTGCAGGAGAAGCTGGCGGAAAAGCTTGTTTCCTTAACCTGCGGCGATCGCGCCTTTTTCTGTAACAGCGGTGCGGAAGCGAATGAGGCAGCCATTAAGCTCGCGCGAAAATATACGCAAAAGATACTGAATGAACCGCGGTATGAGGTGATTACCTTTACGCAATCGTTTCACGGCCGGACGCTGGCCACTCTTACCGCCACAGGCCAGGCGAAAGTGAAAGAGGGATTTGACCCGCTGCCCGAAGGATTTGTTACTGTCCCTTATAACGACAGCCGCGCGTTACAAGACGCGATATCGGATAAAACGTGCGCGATTATGCTGGAGATGATTCAGGGGGAAGGCGGTGTCAATCCGGCTGACCCGGAATTTGTCGAGCAGATAAAAACACTCTGTGCGAAACACAATCTGCTGCTTATTGTCGATGAAGTCCAGACAGGCATCGGCCGCACCGGTAAATGGTTTGCCTACCAGCATTACGATATAGAGCCTGATATCATTACGATGGCGAAAGGATTGGGGAGCGGGTTCCCGATCGGCGCTATTGTCGGAAAAGAAAAACTTGTTGAAGCATTCGGGCCTGGCAGTCATGGTACCACATTCGGAGGCAATCCGCTGGCCTCATCCGCTGCGCTTGCTACCCTCGAAACGTTGGAAGAAGACGGATACGTGGCACAGGTTCACGGCTTGGGTGTTTATTTTAAAGAAAAGCTTGAAGCGCTTGCCGCTGCAAACCCGACTATCGTTAAGGTGCGCGGCAAAGGGCTGATGATTGGAATGGAAATGACGGGAGAAGTGGCAGGCATCATTGAGCAGATGAGAGCGGAAAGTATTTTGATGCTGCAGGCAGGTCCGAACGTGCTGCGGATTCTTCCGCCTTTTACGATAAAAAAAGAAGAAATTGACCGTGCGGTTGACGTACTCGAAAATGTGCTCAACCGGATGAAAGAGCCGGTTGCGAACGAATAAAGAGTCCGGCACCAGCTGCTCCCGAAGCAGCAGCGGCCGACCGGTATCGGCTGTGTGCCGAAAAGCCGGCGAAGAATCAGCGAGATAGGAAAAGGAGTGGCTGAGATGAAAGGATATCTTGTGTTAAGTACGGGCGATATTTTCGAGGGAGAATGGTTTGGCGATACACGTATCTGTACGGGAGAGGTCGTATTTAATACAGGAATGACCGGTTATCAAGAGGTTCTCTCCGATCCCTCTTACGCTGGACAGATTGTTACGTTTACGTATCCGCTCATCGGAAACTATGGCATTAATGATATGGATTATGAAAGCATCAAACCGGCGTGCAGAGCGCTGATTGTAGGCACACTGTGCCAGGAACCGAGCCATTATCAGGCGGACCGTTCACTGGCGGATATCGCCCGCCAGTTCGGCATCGGAGGGTTGTCCGGTGTGGATACGCGCGCGATTACTCAAATTGTGCGTACCCGGGGTGAAGTCTACGGACTGTTAACGACGGACAAACAGGCGGCATGCCCGGCGCAGCCGCTTCGTGGTCTTGTCCGGGAGGTATCCGTAAAGGAGAAGCAGGAGTATGGAAAAGACGCATCGGGTCCGCATATTATGCTGATTGATTACGGCTATAAGAAAAATATTCTTCTTCAATTGCTTGCACTCGGTTGCCGGGTAACGGTTGTTCCTTATCATGTAACGAGCAGTGAAGCAGCCGCACTGAACCCGGACGGGGTTTTTCTCTCAAATGGACCGGGGGACCCCAAAGAGCTGCAGCCTCACTTAAAAGAGTTGCAAATGATTATTGAAAGGTACCCGACGATGGGCATTTGCCTCGGCCACCAGCTGATTTCACTGATTTACGGCTGCGATACCGAGCGCCTTCCATACGGCCATCGCGGAAGCAACCATCCGGTGAAAAATCTTGAAACAGGTAAGGTTTATATCACTTCACAAAACCATGGGTATGTTGTTAAAACGAATGAATTGGAAAATACCCCATTAATTCAGACGTTTCGCAATGTCAACGACGGATCGTGTGAAGGCGTGCGCCATAAGTATTTGCCGATTTCATCCGTGCAGTTTCACCCGGAAGCCCATCCGGGACCGGAGGATACGCATTATTTGTTTGAACAATTCGTACAACAATGTGAGTTAACAGGAGAGAAAAGCTATGCCTAAACGACCAGAGATAAAAAAAGTGCTTGTACTCGGTTCCGGTCCGATCGTGATTGGCCAGGCCGCCGAATTCGATTACGCAGGGGCACAAGCGTGCCTTGCCCTTCGTGAAGAGGGAGTCGAGGTCATTCTCGTCAACAACAACCCGGCCACAATTATGACGGATGAGGAAGTGGCGGATCGCATCTATATGGAGCCGCTGACGCTAGCGTCGGTCGAAAAAATTATCGACAAAGAGCGTCCGGATGGCGTACTTCCCACGCTGGGCGGCCAGACAGGGCTCAATCTTGCGGTGGAACTCTCCGAGGCAGGCGTTCTCTCCAAATATGGTGTGGAACTGCTGGGAACACCGCTGGATACGATCATCAAAGGCGAGGATCGCGAACAGTTCAAACAAATGATGAAAGAAATCGGTGAGCCCGTTGCGGAAAGCAAAACCGTTCAGACAGTGGAAGATGCGGTTGAATTTGCGGCAAGCATCGGGTATCCGGTTATCGTTCGTCCGGCCTATACGCTTGGCGGTGCCGGGGGTGGCATCGCCAATACGGAGGAAGAACTGCAGGCGGTTGCCCGGAGAGGACTGGCTGCCAGTCCGATTCAGCAGGTTCTCATTGAACGCAGTGTCAAAGGGTGGAAAGAAATTGAGTATGAAGTGATGCGCGACGCGAATGATACGTGCATTATCGTCTGTAATATGGAGAACTTCGATCCGGTGGGCATCCATACCGGGGATTCCATCGTGTTTGCCCCTTCCCAGACGTTAACGGACCGCCAGTATCAAATGCTGCGTTCGGTTTCCTGCAAGGTGATTCGCTCGCTCGGTGTTGTCGGCGGCTGTAACATTCAGTTTGCGCTTGATCCGCAGAGTGAACAGTATTATTTGATTGAGGTCAATCCACGGGTGAGCCGTTCCTCCGCGCTGGCTTCGAAAGCGACGGGTTATCCAATTGCACGAACGGCGGCTAAGCTGGCGCTCGGCTACCATCTCGATGAAGTGATTAATCCGATCACAGGGTATACGTACGCGAGTTTTGAGCCCGCGATCGATTACATTGTGGCGAAAATTCCGCGCTGGCCGTTTGATAAATTTCCTCACGCCGACCGGATGCTTGGCACACAGATGAAAGCAACGGGGGAAGTCATGTCGATTGACCGCACGCTCGAAGGCGCGCTCCTGAAAGGCATTCGTTCGCTTGAAATCGGCGTGCATCATGTGGAGCTTTCGTATGTAAAAGAGGCAAGCGCACAAGAGATAGATGAGGCGCTGACGGACGCAACGGATCTTCGGATTTTTTACATTGCTGAAGCGCTGCGCCGCGGAATGGACATCGAAGAACTCCATGAGAAAACGCAGGTAGACCGCTTTTTCCTCCGTGCCCTGCAGCGTATCGTCAAACTTGAAAATCAGCTGAAGGAAGCCCGCTGGCGCAATCTGGACCGCGAACTCCTGCAGGAAGCCAAGCTGTACGGTTTTGCGGACAGTACGATTGCCAGCCTGTGCGGGGTAAGTTTTGAAGAAGTGCGGGCGCGCTTGAAAGAATGGCAGCTGCGTCCGGCATATAAGCTGGTTGATACATGCGCCGCCGAGTTTGTTGCCGCCACGCCGTATTATTACTCAACCTGGCAGGGGAGCGATGAAGTGCCGGTAGAGGAAAAAACGCAGAAAGTTCTCGTTTTAGGTTCCGGCCCGATCCGGATCGGGCAGGGGATTGAATTTGATTATTGTTCCGTCCATGCCGCGAAAGCGTTACGCAAACAGGGTGTATCTGCGGTCGTTATCAACAACAATCCGGAAACGGTATCCACCGATTACAATACAGCCGACCAGCTTTATTTTGAGCCGCTCGCGCTTGAGGACGTACTCAATGTCATCGAGAAAGAACAAGTCGATGGCGTGATGGTCCAGTTCGGGGGTCAGACAGCGGTGAACCTTGCGGAAAAACTGAAAAAAGCTGGCGTACGAATCTATGGTACGTCTGTAGAAGCGATTGATATGGTGGAAGACCGTGAACTTTTCTACCAAATGCTGCGTAAGCTTAACATCCCGCATATCCCGGGTGAGGGGGTCAACAGCCAGCAGGGGGCACACCTTGTCGCAGAAGAAATCGGGTATCCGGTACTCATTCGCCCGTCTTATGTCATCGGCGGCCGCGGAATGGTTGTATTAAACAACCCGGAAGAACTCGACCAATATTTTGCTGACTGGAATCGTTACACTTCATCGGGCGCGTTATTCCCGCTGCTTATCGATAAATACGTTTCAGGAATGGAAGTTGAAGTCGACGCGATATGCGACGGGGAAGACATCCTTATCCCGGGCATTTTCCAGCATATCGAACGAGCCGGGGTCCACTCCGGTGACAGCATGGCCATTTTCCCGTCGCCAAATCTGAACGAGGCGCAGTGTGAAGAGATTGCCCGATACGCGGCCCTCATTGCTAACGAAATGAAAGCGTGCGGGCTGATTAATATCCAGCTTGTGATCGACAAGCAGGGAACGATTTACGTGCTGGAAGTCAATCCGCGCGCGTCCCGGACTGTACCGATCGTCAGCAAAGTAACCGGTGTGCCGATGGTAGCCCTCGCAACACGCGCCCAGCTTGGGGGAAAACTCGCGGATATGGGATTCGGCACTGGCCTTATGCCGCGCATTGATTTCTACGCGGTAAAAGGTCCGGTCTTTTCCACGATTAAACTCAATGGAGTCGACCCGGCGTTAGGGCCGGAAATGAAGTCGACAGGGGAAGTTATCGGCCTTTCCTATTCAGTAGAGGAAGCTATCGGCAAAGCGATTGGCTGGAAGGAAGGTGTTTGCGACTGGCTTGCGCCGGGCGATGCAATCTTGCTGTCGCTATCCGAACAGGATAAGCAGGATTTTATTCCGTATCTTCCCGCCCTGAAAGAATTAAAGCTGCAGATTATTGCTACGCCCGGAACAGCAGCCCTGCTGCAGTCGAGCGGTGTAGAAGTAAAGGAAATCGTAGAGACGGAAGAAATGGTTAAGCAGCTTTGCGCAAAATATCCGGTTAAAGCGTTTGTGAACACGCCGACCCTTGGCAATAAACGCGGGCGCTTAGGTTTTGCCCTCCGGCAGCTTGCGCTTACACTTGCCATCCCTTGCTTTACATTTCTCGATACGTTTGCTTCGTATTTGGCCGTACATGGACATCAAGCAGGAGATGCCATAGATTTAGGGGAGTACCTTGCAGGAGAGAAAAGGAAGGAGTTAGTCCAATGATTGCTACACAACCTTTAAAGGAAAGAGACTTTCTTTGTCTCTCTGATTATACAAAAGAAGAATTGCTTTATTTATTAGATCTTGCCGCCAAGCTTAAGAGTGAACAGAAGCAGGGAATTCCCCATCCGCACCTGGCAGGGAAAACGCTTGGGCTGATTTTTGAGAAAGCATCCACGAGAACGAGGGTTTCTTTTGAAGTGGGAATGTACCAGCTGGGAGGATCAGCGCTTTTCCTGAGCGGTAAGGATCTGCAAATCGGCCGCGGCGAGCCGGTGCCTGACACAGCCCGTGTGCTGTCCCGCTACCTGGATGGCATCATGATCCGGACATTTTCCCATGAGATGGTGGAAGAGCTGGCAGAGTATGCCTCGATTCCAATCATTAACGGCCTGACCGACAAGCAGCATCCATGCCAGGTGATGGCCGATTTCCAGACGATTATCGAGCAGAAGGGCAAGCTGGAGGGCCTGAAGATCGCTTACATCGGGGACGGCAACAACATGGCCCACTCTCTTATGATCGGTGCCGCTAAAGTAGGCATGCATGTAGCGGTCGGTGCGCCGGAAGGTTACCTGCCGGCAGACGATGTTACAGAGATGACACGCCGGTTTGCGGCGGAGAGCGGAAGCGAAGTCCTTGTGACAACCGACCCGTATGAAGCGGTGGTGGATGCCGACATTATCTATACCGATGTATGGGCCAGTATGGGGCAAGAAGAAGAACAGCAGGAGCGAGTGGCTAAATTTGCCGGCTTCCAGGTGAACGAAGACCTTGTGCGGGCGGCTAAGCCAGACTATCTATTCTTCCACTGCCTCCCGGCGCACCGTGGGGAAGAAGTTTCCGCCGGGGTGATCGACGGCGCGCACTCCTTTATCTTTGACCAGGCGGAAAATCGGCTGCACGCGCAGAAAGCGATTCTTGTAGCGACAATGGCATAGAAAGATATCGAAAAGTATAGAAAGACAATGGAATAAAAAGACGCCGGCTTAAGAATATGATGTCATAGAAAAACGAAATCCCCGTCTACAGCAGACGCGGGATTTTTTTTTGTCTCCAGTTTCTTAGCCTAAAGTTGTTTCCCTTTTTGTGCAATGATATAATCAGTCTTAGATAAATGAAAGGCTGTTATATCAACGAATTTAGACAATAATAATCATTCGATATTCTCATTGTATTATCATCTTGTTTTGGTCGTCAAATTCGTAGAAAAGCAATGGATGACACCCTATCTGACTAGGCAAAAGATATGTTTGTTCGGAGAAGTTGTCTCTTTCCGAACGAGTATTTCAATGCGAATGCGGGATTGTGATAGACAGGGATTGGAATGCTTCGATCAATAAAACCGGTTGAAATGAGGAGAGTTGAAGGAGAATTGAGGCATCCAATACCAGATATCGGGCTTGACATATTCCGGACACATTCCTGCGCTACAATATCAAATGCTGCAAAACAATTCCATTTTCCAAGGAGGAAATAACCAATGAATAAGAAACTCGCTGCCTTTGCAGTCGTTGCTTCTTTATCTGTATTTTCATCCGCTGTATATGCAGCTTCCAATGATTCGTCGGCAACGGCTGCACCTGCCGCACCTGCCGCAAGCACAACCACAACAGTGAAAGCCCAGGATCCGGCTGTCCAGAGTTTAAAGGACCAGCTTAAAAATTTCCAACAACAGAAAAAAACGTTGAATGCTCAATTGAAAGATGAAACGTCCCAGATTAAAGCGAAGGTGAAATCGCTTCGGTCCGCCGCTAATCCGCAGTATAAAGCGCTGACGCAAAGCGTAAAAACGCTGCGCGACCAGCATAAGAACATTACGGCTGAAATGAAAAAGCTCAACCAGAGCCAGAAAGAACAGGTTCAAGCCTTCCGTACGGCGAAAAAGAATAAGGATGTTCCCGGCGAAACCGCTGCGCTTACCAAACTGATTACGATTAAGCAAGATATGATCACCCAAAAGCAGGCGCTTTTGCAGGTGAAAAAAAATATTCTGGATGCACTGAATCAGGGAAATCCGTCTGTACAAAAATAAATATTGACAGGCAAAAATAAAATTCAACTGCACGATTTCACAAATCCTCGGCGTTTAAGCCGGGGATTTGCTATAGTATCAGTATCGCAGAGAAAAGTTAATTTGTTCGTTAGCAAAGGAGCGTCCGTATGTCGCGTATTCTTGTTGTAGAAGATGAGTTTCCGATCGCCCGCCTTCTGGAAGTGTATTTAAAAAATGCCGGGTATAGTGTTTTCCTCGCCTCCAACGGGGAAGATGCGATCCGGGCTTTTCAGGAGTGCAAGCCTGACCTCGTGCTGCTTGATCTTATGCTTCCTGACAAAGAGGGGTGGGAGATCCTTGACGTCATTCGCAAACAAAGCAGCTGTCCCGTCATTATTTTAACCGCCCGCGGTGAGGTAAAAGACCGTCTTTACGGTTTTAAGCACGGCGCCGATGATTACATAGCCAAACCGTTTGACCCGGAAGAAGTGGTGGCCAGAGTCCAGGCTGTACTTCGCCGGCCGATCCACCTTGTAGAATCCGAGCAGGTTCAGCTTGGCAGTCTAGTTATTGATTTTACGGCGCGCCAGGCGCTGTGCGGGGGACAAGCCGTCTCCATTACACCGCGCGATTGGGAGCTCCTCTCTTTTTTGGCACGCCATCCTAATCAGGGTTTTAGCCGGGAACAGCTACTTGACCGCGTGTGGGGGATGGATTATGAAGGGGGAGACCGTGCGGTAGATGTCGCGATTAAGCGATTGCGTAAATGTCTGCGTAATTGGCCTGCCGAAGAAGGCGAGATTGTCACACTTCGTGGAGTGGGGTATATGCTGCGTGTGGTATAAAAAATTTAAAAAACAATCGGCAAATTCGGCCCCTCTGCTGCGCGTTTGGACGATGCAGTATGCTGTTATGCTGCTTGCCGCCATCGTTATTATTGTTTTATTTATCGGTATGTGGGTGCGCACGAATGCATATGAACAAAGTTTTCAGCTTTTGCAGCTGCGTGCGGAACAGCAGTCTGAGACATATGAGCGGTTGTTTGAGGAAAACAAACCCTTTACTGGACTTCACGGAATTAAATCAATTAGAATTCCCCACCTCGTTATTATGCAGGTAGTGGGTGTATCGGGCGCCACGGAGATGATTATTTCCAAGATTGCAGTGCCTTTTGAATTGGAGAACATTCCTGCGTCTTACAAAAAAGTGCTGGCCGGTAAGAACGTCCGGGAAAAAATTAATGTGGGAGGGCAAACGTGGCTGCGTGTGGGCGTGCCTATTTATCATAATAACACCGTCCAAAAAGCCCTTTACTTAAGCATGCCTGCGATGAGTACGTCGCTCCAGCTGCGCCGCCAATTCTCTTTATTAGGCGTATTTAGCGCGATCATTGCGCTGCTTGGCTGGCTAGTCATTTATTTTCTTTCCCGCCGCCTCACCCGTCCGCTGCGCGAGCTTGCCCAGGCCGCCCGTCAGGTGGCCGAGGGTGAATATCATCCATCGCTTCCGGAAGGGCCTTTAAAAGAGGAGGAACTGCAGCAGGTTGTCCATTCGTTTCGCGATATGGCTTCCCGCCTTGAACAGCTTGAACGACTGCGCAGTGATTTACTGGCCGGGGTTTCCCATGAACTGCGAACGCCTGTGACCTCGATTCGCGGAATGATTCAGGCGGTCCAGAGCGGGGTCGTGGCCGATAAGGAGGCGGATGAATTTCTTGCGATTTCGCTTGACGAAGCGAAACGGTTGCAGCGTATGGTCGAAGATTTACTGGAATTCTCCTCGCTTGAAGCTGGAGCGGCAGCCACATCGGCTGAATACAAGCCTGTTAATATTACCGAACTTATCTCTGGTGTCATCCGCCAGCTTAAATCGCTCGACGATTTCTCCGATATACATTTCCAGATGAATGCTAACCATGATGAGGGACATCAAGTGGAGAATGAAGATATATGGGTAATGGGCGACGCAGGGCGCCTCCGGCAAATTCTTATGAATTTGCTTACAAACAGCCGGGATGCCGGAGCTGAACAGATTACTATTAATACCCAAATAAACGAAGAGAAAAGGCAGATTATCATAGACGTGTTCGATAACGGAAAGGGCATATCGGAACACGAAAAGCCGTATATTTTCGAACGGTTTTATCGGGGCCATAAGGATCGGATAAGCGGGCACGGATTAGGATTGGGCCTGCCGCTCAGCCGCCTGCTTGCCCGGGCGCACGGAGGGGATTTGCTGCTGCTTCACACATCAAGTAAAGGAACCGTTTTCAGACTAATCCTGCCCTCTTAAAAATTCCTTTGTCCATCTTTTCCTTTGCTTCTATAATGGAAGTAATGATTCGAAATAATCTTCGAATAATTTTTGCTACTCCAATAGGGAGAGGATGGGCGGAATGGTGAAAAGAGTATCACAGCAAACAATGGATGCAAGGAAAGTACCGGTTCATCTGCTGCGGCTGATGACGCAGCCCGAGGAATTCGCGTGTGAGACCACCCGGGAGGTTGAGCCGCTGCGGGAAGGGATTATCGGGCAGGACCGCGCCGTGAAAGCGATGGATTTCGGATTGAAGGTCCGGCAGTCTGGCTATAATTTATTTCTGGTTGGGCCTTCGGGCACCGGCAAAACCACATATGCCCGGACGAAAATCAGGGAGATAGCCAATAGTAAGCCGGTGCCGCTTGACTGGTGCTACGTTTATAATTTTGACCGGCCTGACTGCCCAAATGTACTATCCTTTCCAGCCGGGACGGTTCGTATCTTTGAAGGTCAGATAGATGAACTTCTGCGCGATGTGGAACGGGAAGTGCGCAAAGTGTTCGCAGGAGACGACTATGAAAAACACCGCCGCTTTGTTATTCAAAACTATGAAAATAAAGCAAAGGACATATGGAAGCAAGTAGAGGATCACGCGAGAGAATTGAATTTTTCACTCGAACGGATGCCCCAGGGTGAAATTGTAACCGTTCCTCTGCAATTCGGCAAACCGCTCAGCAAGGAAGAATACAACCAGCTTTCCGAATCGCTAAAAAAAGAGATTGCCGAGAAAGGCAAGCAGATTGAGAATGAAGTCAGCGAGATCAGTCGGCAGATACAGCTTATTGAAAAGGAAATGGAGCAGGAGATTGCCCAATTGAATAAAGATTCGGCCCGTTATGCCGTTCACCACCTTTTCCTGCCGCTGCTCGAGAACTATACGGATGAAAAAATTCAGCGTTATTTATATGCGTATGAAACAGATTTAATAGAGAATTATCACTTCTTTAAGGAAGCAGAAGATAATGAAAAGAGCCAGATGGCACAATTGCTGCAGGGAACTCCTAATAATCTGACCCGGTATAAAGTAAATGTGTTTGTTGATAATAAGGAGCTGCGCGGCGCCCCCGCGATTATTGAAAATAACCCAACGTATTACAATATGTTTGGCAAAATCGAGTACAAAGGATCTTTCGGGACGATGATGACCGATTTTACCATGATTAAGCCGGGCGCTTTGCATCTTGCCAATGGCGGGTATTTGATTCTGCAGGCCGGTGAACTTCTCAGCAATCCGCTGTCCTGGAATGTTTTAAAGCGAACGTTAAAAACAGGGCGCATACGCATCGAAAATATTCCGGAAGAACGCGGACTTGTCGCTTCGGCAGGGCTAAAGCCTGAGCCGATTCCGCTCAATATAAAGGTTGTCCTGATTGGAACGCCGGACTTGTATGAATTGTTATCAGAATTGGATGAAGACTTTCACAAGCTATTTAAAGTGAAAGTAGAATTTGATACAGAAATGAACAAGAATTCGGCCCACTATCAGAAATTCGCCGCGTTTGTCCGCAATTACTGCGATGAACAAGGCTTGCTTCCCTTCAGCCGTTCCGCGCTCGCTGCGCTGATTGACTATAGTTCGCGGCTTGTCGGGGATCAGCGTAAACTTTCTACAAGATTTCATGAAATGACCCGCCTGTTAGTAGAAGCAAGCTATTGGGCGGAAGAAGCCGGTGTGGCTATCGTTGATGCCGGGCATGTAAGGCAGGCGCTTGATGAACAGGAATATAGATCAAATCGTGTGGATGAAAAACTCCGTTCGCTCATTGAAGAGGGAACGATTATGGTAGATGTAACCGGAGAAAAAGTCGGGCAAATTAATGGGCTTGCTGTGCTACAGATTGGCAATTACGCTTTCGGCCAGCCCCACCGGATCACGGCACAGACGTTTACAGGCCGCCAGGGGATTATCAACATTGAGCGTGAAACAGCACTCAGCGGCCAGATCCACCACAAAGGTTTGCTCATTTTAAGCGGATATCTTGCCGGTCTGTTTGCGCAGGATAAGCCATTGCCCCTATCGGCAAGCCTTACGTTTGAGCAGACGTACAGCATGATCGATGGAGATAGCGCGTCAAGCACGGAATTATACGCTTTGCTTTCCTCGCTTTCTGACATTCCGATTAAACAGGCGATTGCCGTTACCGGTTCGGTGAACCAGTGGGGTGAAATCCAACCAATCGGGGGCGTGAACGAAAAAATAGAGGGCTTTTTCGCTGTTTGTGAGGCCGTCGGGCTAACAGGCGAACAGGGGGTTATCATTCCCCGCCAGAATGTGAAGAACTTAATGCTGCGCCAGGAAGTGGTCGACGCGGTTAAACAGGGCTTTTTCCATATCTGGCAGGTGAGCACCATCGAAGAAGGTATCGAAATTCTAACGGGGGTAGTTGCGGGAGACCGGGATGAATTCGGAGGTTTTCCCGACGATACGCTGTTTGGTCGGGTGAATGCGCGACTTGAACGGATGTCTGATGGCGCGAACAAAATCGAAGAAGTAATTGATGCCAAAAGGTAGTGAATCGTTTGACAATAAAGAACTAAATAAATTTGTATTGCATTTTTATAAATCTGAGTGCATAATATTGCATAAAGGTTATCGTATTTAACGAAGGGAAGGGTTCTACTAATGGCAAAAGAAAAAATTATTCTGGCATATTCCGGTGGTTTAGATACATCTGTAGCTATCAAATGGTTGCAGGAGAAATACAATTATGATGTGATTGCGGTTGCGCTTGATGTGGGGGAAGGTAAGGATCTTGACTTCATTCGTGATAAAGCGCTGCAGGTTGGAGCCGTTAAGTCCTATGTTGTGGATGCGAAGGAATTGTTCGCGAATGAATTTGTGCTTCCGGCCCTGAAAGCAAATGCCATGTATGAAGGAAAATATCCGCTTGTCTCCGCGCTTTCCCGCCCGCTTATCTCTAAAGTTCTTGTGGACATTGCGGCGGAAGAAGGTGCTGTAGCCATTGCGCATGGCTGCACCGGAAAAGGGAATGACCAGGTTCGTTTCGATGTTTCCATCACCGCACTTAACCCTGATTTAAAAATCGTGGCGCCTGTACGTGAATGGGGAATGAGCCGCGATGAAGAAATTCAATATGCTGCCGAACATAATATTCCGATTCCGATTGATTTGGATAATCCATACAGCATTGACATGAATCTGTGGGGCCGTTCCTGCGAGTGCGGGGTACTGGAAAATCCGTGGAACGAGCCGCCGGCCGGCGCTTATCACCTGACGGCTGAACTGGCCGATACACCGGATACACCGGAAGAAATCGAAATTGAATTCATTCAGGGAAAACCGGTCGCGTTAAACGGAACGACCATGGCGTTGAGCGAACTTATTCTTGAGCTCAATAAAATTGCCGGCAAACATGGGGTAGGCCGCATCGACCACGTAGAAAACCGCCTTGTTGGAATTAAATCACGTGAAGTGTATGAAGCCCCGGGTGCGATGACATTAATCCTTGCCCACCGCGAGCTTGAATTCTTAACACAGCCGCGCGAAGTTGCCCAGTTTAAACCGATTATTGAGCATAAAGTATCCCAGGTTATCTACGAAGCTCTGTGGTTCTCGCCGATTATGGACGCATTGAAAGCCTTTGTTGAAGAGACCCAGAAGTTCGTAACCGGTACGGTGCGCGTTAAGCTGTTCAAAGGCCATGCGATCGTAGTCGGCAGAAAATCGGCATCATCTCTATACGATGAAAAGCTTGCCACATACAGCACAGAGGACACATTTGACCATAATGCGGCCCTTGGCTTCATCAAGCTGTACGGTATGCCAACGAAAGTGTTTGTTCAGGTCAATAAAGACCAACTGGATAACACTCCGAAAGCCGTGGTGATCGATAAGAAAGAAGCTGTGACCCAATGAAACTGTGGGGCGGTAGATTTACGAAAGCAACAGATAAGCTTGTAGAGGAATACACAGCATCCATTTCCTTTGATCAGCAGCTTTGGAAAGAAGATATTATCGGCAGCCTCGCCCATGTTGCTATGCTCGGAAAATGCGGAATTATTAAGGAAGAAGAAGCCTCAGCCATTACAGAAGGTCTGAAAAAAGTAGCGGCCGTTATTGAAGCGGGGGAAGCTGAGTTTACCATTTCCAATGAAGATGTTCATATGAACATCGAAAAAATGCTGATCGAACAAATCGGACCGGTCGGCGGCAAACTGCATACAGGCAGAAGCCGTAATGACCAGGTTGCCCTTGATATGCACCTGTATCTGCGGGCGCGGGTCGTAGAGCTGATTGATTTAACCGTGAAGGTACAGGAAGCGCTGCTTGAGCAGGCAAAAGACAATACGGACACGATTCTTCCGGGGTATACCCACCTGCAGCGTGCCCAGCCAGTCCTGTTTGCCCACCATTTGATGGCGTACTACTCGATGCTGCAGCGGGATGTTGAACGCCTGATGGACAGCTGGAAACGCATCAACATTTTTCCGCTCGGCGCGGGTGCGCTAGCTGGTACCACGTTTCCGATTGACCGGGAGTACGTCGCGGAACGCCTTGCATTTGATGCAGTTTACACAAACAGCATGGATGCGGTGAGCGACCGTGATTTCATTATTGAATTTTTATCGAATGCGTCTCTTTTAATGGCCCATTTGTCACGCCTCTGTGAAGAATTTATACTGTGGATGAGCAACGAGTTTGGCTTTGTTGAATTGGACGACGCTTTCTGTACGGGGTCCAGTATTATGCCGCAGAAGAAAAACCCGGATGTAGCGGAACTTGTGCGCGGAAAAACGGGACGGGTCTACGGAAACCTGATGGGAATGCTGACAGTACTTAAAGGTCTGCCTCTTGCTTATAACAAAGATATGCAGGAAGATAAAGAAGGGATGTTCGACACGGTGGCGACGCTCCATGGCGCCCTGTCCCTGTTTGCGCCGATGATTCGCACGATGAAGGTACGAAAAGAAAAAATGCGCCAGGCCGTGGCTGAGGATTTTTCCAATGCTACCGACCTTGCGGACTACCTTGTTAATAAGGGAATGCCATTCCGCCAGGCGCATGAAGTGGTCGGCAAGACGGTTCTCTATTGTATTGAGTGGGGGAAATACCTGCTGGATTTGACGCTGGAAGAATATAAGCAGTTCTCTGAACTCTTCGGTGATGATATCTATGCCGCCCTTGACCCGCAGCAGGTGGTCAACGCCCGTAACGTTCTCGGTGGAACGGCGAAAAATCAGGTAGAAAAGCAAATCGCCTCTGCGTTTGATGCCGTCCAGCAAAACCAGGAATGGGTGCAGGCACATTATAAGAGAATAGACGTTTCTTTACGCTAAAAATAAGATAGCCATTTAATCATCTTCGCCAATAGGCGGGGATGTTTTTTTTGTTCCAACGTAAAACTGTAGAAGTGATGTGGCGATGAGTGGTGTGGCGATGGAATGGACCAACTGACTCGATTTTTACATTGGGGTCAAACCGCCTATTTTTTGAATTAGAGTATTTAACAAAATTAAGCCCAGCGGTGATATGTCAAGGGGATGATTTATGCAAATTGGAAAATGATTATGTGATCGTCTTGTTTTTCTCTAAATAAGACAACATCAAAGAAGACCTACACAATATCAAAATTTTCTAAACAAACTTTGATAAGGTAGGTTTACATTTCTGGGAAAAGGTTGAAGGCGGGTTTTTACTCTCTCCTTTCAGGGGGTGTGTACAGTTGCTTGGTATGCAGTAGTGTGTATGCCAGCCGTACCAGTTTTCTTGCGGTAAGGACGAGAGCTCCTTTGTGTTGATGCTTAGGAACTTCACTATACTTCTTTTGGTAAAACGCTTTGTATTCGGAATGCTTCCTTACGGAATCAGCTGCCTGAACGAGATAGTACCGAAGGTACTTATTTCCTGTACGTATTCGGCTGGTCTCTTCGGCCTCAAATTCACCTGACTGGTGCTGGTTCCAAACCAGACCGGCATATTTTGCTAATGCGTGATGACTCTTGAATCTTTTGATGTCTCCGATTTCGGCAATGATGCCTGCTGCATAAACAGGCCCAATTCCTTTTACTGATTCAAGAGTCTGAGGAATTGTTTTTAACAACTTGTCAATGGCTTTATCTAACTTTTTGACTTCGGATTCCATATACTTAATCACGTTAAGCGTGGTAGCCAAGGATAAATTGACAGGTTCCACCATCGCTTTATTTAGGCGATAGGAAGAGCGGGCGATTTTCTGTAGAAACTTTGCTCTTTCTTCTGGATTTTCAAATCGATTCTTTCCTTTTTCATTCAGAAAAGAAATGAGCTCTTCTAAAGGCATCGCTGTGATTTGTTCTGGTTCCAATTCCTGAATCACAGCCAGGCCTGTATTTCCAAACGGATTAGAGAAAGGATTATCCTGCCGCAATCCGTTTCTTAGGAAGAGAATCGTATCCTTTTTTAAAACGAGCCACTTTGCTTGCATTTATGACGTAAATTTTGACTTTATAGTTTGGGTGAACGACATCCAGTTGCTCTTTTAGGTAATGAGCCAAATGCCAACCTAAATTCGAAGTAGCCTCCATCCCGATTTGAAGGAGTTGGCTATTTATTTTCTCAGCTTGCTCGATCATCTTTTGAATGAGGGTATCGGCCCCTTGCTGATCGTTAGAAACCGAGAATGAAGCGATTGAAGTTCCATCCTCAGCCATGAATTGTACATGGTGAGAACGAAGACTTACGTCAATACCAAT
>NZ_AUMJ01000052.1 GCF_000430625.1 Aneurinibacillus terranovensis DSM 18919 | reverse complement strand
TGGTGTTCCTTCAACCAATCCATAATCTGGGCAGCAGATAGATCCGGGTACTCTCGCAACCACCCAACAATCTCTGATTCAAAAGACTCCAACTTCTTTGTTCGTGTCTCAAGTCCCTCCATAAACGTTTTGTATTCTTCGATTGTCATGTCCCAGAACTTGATGACCGTATTCCGGGATATATTTAGATTCCTTGCCACTTGGGATTTCTTTAATCCCATCTCCTTCTGTTGCCGAATAGCGAAGTACATAGACCACCTTTCTTCGTTCCTCACACCGCTTCCCCCTGATGATAGAATTTCCAGTTCTATCATAGATTAATAGGAAGGGTATGGGAAATTTTGCTCATTCTTATTTAGCGAAATCTGTTAATTCTAGTTTACCGGTTACAAGAAACTGCATCTGTATCAAGTGAACCGATCAAAATGGAAAGAATCGAACAAAAATCAACGATGATGCATGAAAACAACAAGCAAGAGTGGCCATTTGTAGAAAGTGGGGGTGGAGACTCCAGGTGAAAAAAAATGACCAATTCGTTTTTTTTGCTATCCTGGCATTTGGCCCTTTGGCGATTAGAGGGCTTAAAGAGTTAAGAGAGTATTATCTTTTCCTCACCCTTGTATCTGCGATTGGGTGGACCGGACTTATCGTCCTCATATTGAGTCCTTTTTTGAAACAACGCATGAACAATGAAGGACAAGCACAAACAGAAAAACCTGAGCTTATTCTGGGAAGTCATTTGGAACAGCTGCCTATACCGAATGTGCAGCACCCTATGGCTGATAAAATCAATGAATTTTGTCGCCAATTTTTAAGTAGAGGGGAAGCAAGCTGCTATTCATATACCGAGGATGAGCATAAAATTGAATTTATTATTTCTATTTCATATACCCTTTCTCTTGAAGATGTACTCAACCAGCGAAGTCGATTGGAACGCTACATTGGGAAACGGATAAATAAAATCAGCTATCACCCTGAGAGAATGGACTGGGTTATGGTTTACATCAATAAAAGGAAAATTCCTAAATTCGTGAAGTTTTCACTTGAAAAAATTCATTCAAATGATGCTCTTGTATGGGTCGGTGAAAGTGCTGACGGACCCATCTATGTGGATTTTTCAAAGTTTCCACATGCATTGGTTGGTGGAACCACGGGAAGCGGGAAATCTGTTCTTGTCAATTCAATGGCCGTTCAAATTATTCGGAGGTCGTATGCTTATTTTATTGATTTAAAAGGAGGCGTAGAATTCTCTGTTTATGCTTCAGCCGGTTATTGTGTTGTTTCAGATTTAAAGAATGTATTTAAGCTTTTGCTCCGTCTTCAGCGATTAAATAAATATCGTATGGAGTTATTTTTGAAACATGGCGTTAAAAATATAGATGCATACCGTAAAAAAGTAGGATGGTTGGAAAGAGTTTATGTCATCATCGATGAAGTCTCCCAAGTTGTAAATGTTCCGAAGTCAACCAGGGATTTAAGTGATGGGATACTAACGATGGTTAAGGAATTAGGGGAAACCTCTCGTTCTCAAGGCATTCATCTGATTATCGCTACGCAGAAACCTCAAAAAGAAAATATACCTACGTACATTAAAGATAACTTGCCTATTCGTTTGGCCGGGTATTGTGTAAGCGGGGCAGCTTCAAGGACGATTTTGGACAACCAGATGGCGAGCACAGAGTTAGACCCAGAAATGAAAGGACGGTTTATTTTACAGGGAACCGGACCGGAAGAAATTTTCATCCAAACGCCTTTTATTGAAGAGGATGAGGCGGCACCCGGCCCACATCTAAAAGATTTTCTGGTTCCCCCAAAAACCACCGAAAATCAACTATTCGGAGAGATCCCGTCATTCTCTGAAGAGGAGGAAGAGATCCAGTATGAAGAGGTCTTGCAGGGTTCCTTACCTAGTGAGAGCTCGATAGATTCGCTTGATATACTCACAAAAGCAAAACTACGTATTGCCGATATGGGGGTTGCACGAATGGACGATTTACAACAGCACTTGCATGTTGCACGCCAACGATGTGTAGAAATCTTGCAAGATCTAGAGCAAGAAGGGTGGGTGCAGGCTCCTCCCCCGGACAATAAACGAATGGGGTATACTCTCCTTTTGAGCGATGCGCAGCGCGAGGAATTTTTAAATCAATATCCTGAGTATTAGACAAACAGCCAGGTATTCTATGAGAAGCCTGGCTGTTTGCGTTAAGGGGGGTGAGGAAGATGTAGAAAAAAGCCTTACTTAGTAGAAATAAAAAAATAGAGAAAGGGTGAAAAAGATGAAGGCGTTACAAGAGTTAAAATCCGTTCGTTATGTTGCAGTGGCCCTCTTGTTTTTGTGTGCATTTTGGATAGGATCTACGGAGATTACCTGGGCAGCAAACGCAGCAAACACAGGAAATTCAGGGGGGGACAATATCGTCCAGCTTCCGGACCCTTCGATATTCAAACCGCCGGTCAACGAAGGGGCTACACAAATGTCCGGATTCATTAAGTTGTTTAACTATATTATTGCAATCTTTGGAGTATGGTTGTTGTTTTATGCGGTCTGGGGCAGTTTCAAAAATGCCAAAGATTTAATCAAAGGGGCGTCCTGGAAGGGACTGATTATGGAAAAGTTTCAGTCTCTGGGAATAGGTATTGTCGTAGTACTTATTGGGATCACCGGCGTTTGGTATGATGTCTTGGTTTTCATCGGAAAGGTATTTCAAGCGGGGGTCCACCTGTTCACAAGCTAACCACATAGAAAAGGCATGGATGAGGGTCCATGCCTTTTCTCTATAAAAAGGGGGGATTATGTGCTTGAAACATCGGTCGATATGGCCAAAAACGTCGTCAAAAAAAAGGTGAAATCCTGGCTTTGGGTAGTAGCGATGGCCAATTTGCCTATCCTGGCCGGTGTTTTGACGATCTTCTTATTGTTGTTTGTTCTTTTCACGTCTTTTCTTATCCTCTCCGGCTCTATTAATAACCAGGACACGATAGGGATGTACCAACTTGCCCCGGGAGGGAGTGCGAAGGTATCAAAGGAAGTTCTTCGATGGGAACCGTTAGTCACAAAATATGCGCAGCAATACGGTGTGGAAAGTTATGTAGGAATTCTCCTCGCTTTAATTCAACAGGAAAGTTCCGGCACTGAACTAGATGTCATGCAGAGTAGTGAGAGCATTGGTCTTCCCCCGAATGCAATTACCGATCCGGAGTATTCAATACAGGTCGGGGTGGAACATTTTGCGGAAGTTTTTAAAAAAAGCAGGAGGAGATATTAAACTAGCCCTTCAAAGCTACAATTTTGGCCCTGGATTTATCGATTATGCAAAAGCGCGAGGGGGCTATTCAAAAGAGGTTGCCATCGAATTCAGCCATATGGAAGCCTCCAGATTAGGCTGGAGCAGCTATGGTGATGTGGATTATGTGGATCATGTCCTGCAGTATTACCAGGGCAGTACAGAAAGCGTGCTCGTTGGAAATTTTCCTGCAGGGGGACAATCTTTTGACGTGAACGCTGTTCATAATATTATGCGACAGTATTTAGGCTGGCCGTATGTGTGGGGAGGAAGAAGCCCGGGAGCAGGAGGATTTGATTGCAGCGGCCTCATAGAATATGCCTTTGGAAAAATCGGAAAAAATCTTTCTGGAGATGCACAAACTCAGTTCGATAAAACCGTTCCTGTACCCGAATCCCAAATTAAACCCGGGGATTTAGTGTTCTTCTCTACCTACAAAGCGGGACCGAGCCATGTTGGCATGTATGTAGGAAATGGGCAGTTTATCAACAGTAATAATAGTGGGGTTCAATACAGTAGTGTAGATGCATGGAAAAAGCTATATCCGTTTCTAGGATTTAGGCGCGTGAAATAAGGAGGAGCAAGATGGCGCGTTCTGGTAGAATGACAGTCCTTATCCTGTTTGTGATAGCAGCGCTTGCTATAGTTTGCTTTATCTTATGGTCGCAGCTTCAAGCACAGAAAATGCTGGTTGCAAGCTATAAAGAAAAAGTAGATTCGCTTTCCGGCGTTACCCAAGTGGACGCAAAGAAAGTAAATGATTTATTCATCGAGCGCTTTTTCAACTATCAAAATACAGCCGACCGATATAAAAACATTAAAGAAATCATGACTCGTCAAGGGCTTCAGGCTGCACATCCGAGCGGAGGGGAAATTCCCGAAAAAGGCGCGGATGTAACGGCAAGCGTCAGGAATGTGCAGACCTATGAATATACCCATGATCGAACTCATGTCGAGTATATCAATACATTTATCCAGACTCTTTCTTATAACGGAGAAAACAGCAACGCGACCATGATGATTAAAACCAAGCTTCTCTATATGGACGGTCTAGGATGGAAAATTGATGACCTTGAAAATATTCCACTCAGCAGTCAACCGATTAAGATTTTAGGAAGTTGAAAAAAAGGGGGTGAAAGTATGAAATTAAGAAGGAAAATTGTCGGTATAAGCCTACTAATCACATTCTTTCTCTTTTTTTTGATGCAGTCTTTTGTTGCAACGGCAGCAACGACAGGAGGTGGGTCCACATCTTCTAAATCCACTTCAACATCGTCAAAATCATCGACCACAACCGCTGCTTCCAAGCTATCGCCCTATTCAGGATCCTTTAAATCCGATGCAACAAAGGCATCAACGGACACGAAAGCTATAAAAAGTCAGAGCGGAGGGGGTGGGGGAGGAGAAGATAGCGGCTGGCTGAGCGGTTTAATTTCGTCCATAAAGGAACTCGTTGATAATATCAAAAAGATCATGACCGGCGAGGCCATCAAAGAGTTCTTCCTGAACTGGATAGCCGATTGGATGCAGGAAATCTTAAACATGTGGCTGAAAGTGCTGGGATTTGCATTTGTCAAAATCCCTACCTTTGTTCAACAGGGCAACTGGATTCATAGCAGCTGGGGGGCTGTGCTCTGGTGTACCATTCCGTTTTTGATGCTTGGAATTATGGTGAATGCCTATCGAATCATGAGGGGGATTCGTATTGATCAAGCCAAGAGCGTGTTATGGGTCCTTTCACTTTCCATGCTGTTTTCCTTCTATTCCCTCACGCTGTTTGACTATGGGATCAAGATTTGCAATTTCATCTTATCGCAGTCCTTGACGGACACGTTTTCCCAAATCAACGCCCATCTTTCCAGTGCAAAAAGTCAGCAGCTGCAGGGATTTAAAGTCTCCTTTGACAATATGAGCGGAGAGCAGGCCATTTACTTAATCCTTGTCGGGCCTGATGGAGATCAAACGCTGATGAGATCGCTGCTGAAAATTTGCGGGCTGTGGTTTTCTCAAATACAAGGGTTGCTTTTACTCGTGCTTTCGATTTCTACACTGCTGATGTACGGTGTCATTATTGCTTTGGCTATTTTCTCTCCTTTTTGGTCTTCTTGGAGTGCGTTATCCGGTCGTCCAGAGCCCATGATAGGATGGGGTCACTTGATTTTTCGATGCTTTGTCATCAAATTTATTTACTCCTTTTCCTGGCAATGGATGGCGGATAGACAGCTTGAAAAGCCGGCCAGTGATGCGGTCTTAGATTTAGTCTCAGCACCGGCACTCAATACCATCGTGATTATCGTATTGTTGATTGTGACTTGGTTTATTTATTGGCGCCCGGTCCTTCAAGCAGCTGCGCATCCCGTATATTTGAATGGGGCGAGTGTTCTGAAAAACGTGAGCAACTCAACGAAAAAGGCATCGGGGGTTTTAAAGCAAGTGGCTTCTAATTTTGGGATACCGATTTCGAAAGACAACGACGATATGTTTTCCAAAATGGTGAATAAATTAGACGATTTTAGCGAATCCAGTGGAAAACGAGCGGAAAAATGGATGGAAAAAGGGGACAAGTTGAAACCAAGGAACAATGATAGCCTTTGGGAGAAAATTGTGGGTAAATCCCCAATTGATGGCTCTTCTTTTTCCTACACAAATAAGATGGGAAAAGTACAACCCTCGTTTACAACGGAGACTCGACAGCTGGACATGACCTTGCAGGATGGATATACACTATCTGGCGACTATCGAGTATTTGAAACGCAGCACAATGTACACGAAATTGAAAATAGAATTGTTGAACACAATAAAAAACTGCTTACACCCATTGAAAATGAAAACAAGTCCTTAAAGAAAAAGAAAGAAGACTTGTCTCAAATTGAAGAACAGCAAAAAATGGCCCAGGAGGAACTCAAGGGCGTCACCGAACAAATGAAAGTGACAAAGGAACCAGACTCGATGCAGGTTATGGTAGCTCATCGGGATTATCTCACAAAACAAATGAATGAGTTGTATGAAA
This sequence comes from Aneurinibacillus terranovensis DSM 18919, assembly GCF_000430625.1. GTDB lineage: Bacteria > Bacillota > Bacilli > Aneurinibacillales > Aneurinibacillaceae > Aneurinibacillus_B > Aneurinibacillus_B terranovensis. The sequence goes on along the minus strand of NZ_AUMJ01000052.1, from coordinate 35,991 downwards.
AGAAGCGTTCTCTTCAAGAGGAAATTCAAAGCAAGGAGAATTCGATTTCTTCACTGAAAAAAGAAATGGAAGCTAAAAAAATCGTTTACCAAAAAGACGAGAATGGTTCTATTCATGCCTTTGTAGAGAAGGGAGACGAACAGAAGGAAAAAGAGGTACAGAAACTTTTTACACAGTCGACGAATGTGGATCGTCCTCGCTTCTGGACTACTACGGATGGAGGATACGTTGTGATTGAAAAAGGGGTCCCCATGAAGACGAGCAACAAGCCTAAAGATGGCGTAGAAATGGGGCTTTGGAAGGCATGAAAAAGATTTATTTTACGGAAGATATCCGGGAGGATATCCAGCTGGGCGGGCTTACCATCCAGGAGTTTATCCGGATTCTTATTATTTTAGGTGTAGCAGTTCTTTTCTTTTTATCTCTTCCTCTTCCTCTTGGTTTTAAATTTTTTATTTTTATCATACCGGCTCTCGTGGCTTCGGGTGCGATTGCCGTTGGCTTGCCTGATATATTGAGGAAAAACCGAAGGTATCGAAAAGAACCTAAACTGTATGAAGGAAAGAAATTGGATTTATTTTTTCCAATTCAGTCGGTTGAAGCCCCTTGCATCGAAACCAAAAATGGTGACTGGATGATTTTCCTTGAGGCTTCGATGGAGGGATGGGAGCATCTTCCTCCGGAAGAGCAGGAAGTGCTCGTATGGTCCGGCTTTCAACCTTTGATTCAAAATCTTATGGATGAAGGCGTCGGAATCATGATTTTTGCCGAACAGGATAAACATTTACCTACCACGGAATGGAGAAGGCAACAGGAAGAAATAGAAAAAGGGAAGATTTCATCCGGGCTTGCAGAAATCGGTCGAGAGAGACTATGGCTTCATCAGCAGGGATCTGTGGCAGGTGCATCGAGGAAAGTCACCTACACACTGCGACTCTCTCTTTCGAATCCGAAAGAAGAAAAGCAAGCTGTAAAAGAACAACTCATGAGCCTGGCTAGTCAAGCCATTGTCGCTCTTTCTGCCTGTTCGATTCATGCCATAATTCTTGCTGATATCTCACCGTCTTTATTGCATCAATATGTCCCTTCCCTTTGGCGGGAAGAGAAGTTAAAGGATGGAATCGTAGAATTTTCCATCCGGGAACCTATTTTACCTGAGTCCTTCGTAAAGGAGGAACCAGTACAGGAAAAAATAGTAGAAGAAAAAGAGTCTTTCTTTACAAAAATTAAAAATTGGCTCCTTGCTATCTTTCAGTTTTTTATAAGAAAACAAGAGAAAGAAACGCTGGATGATCCAATCATGTCGCAAGAGGAAATCCTTCAGCGAATTTTTATACCAGCAGACCTAGTGGATCTGGAAATGGAAGCTGGAGTTGAAGTTGAGGAGGAGAATGTAATGTTTTCGATTCATCATCAGGAAGAGGCAAGAGCAGAGGACTTCGAACAAGCCTTTTCCATTCGTGAACCTATTGCCCTTGAGAAAGAGACCCCCCTCCCCAATGGATCCGGTCTCTTTCTTTTTGTCTCTCGTCTTCCTACAGGAAAAAGCTTTTTAGCTTTGAATACGGCCGTTATTTCTTCACGAAGAACACCAACGGTATTAATTGATTTTGACCTGCCGAACCGGGGGTTGCATACTTGGGCCAATCTACCAGAACACGAACAAGGATTGCTCTCCTTGTTTCATAATGAGGCAGCCAATGGATATTGTCCCCCCTATGCACCAAGTCTTGAAATTTATGGCTTGGATCCGGATGTTGAGGATGTGCAAATTACACCCGAGATGACAGCGAACTTTTGGGAGAATCTTGATCAACTGTTATCCACGAAAACCATTGTGATGGATGTTCCCCTTAGAAACCCCCTTCTCAAAAAAAATTGTGAGAAAGCAACCCAGGTGTATGCTGTGTTTGATTCAAACTACTATCATTTTCGTCAGTGGAAGAAAGATTGGAAGGAATTGAATCAATATTGTGAGCCGGTAGTCGTATGGAATCAGAAGGAGGAGGGGATCGACATTCCATTTACAGACGAATTGGGATGTGCGCCGAAGCTTTTAATTCCTCGTTTTGAGGGCGCTCTTCAATCCCTCTATAAAGGTCGACCTTTTGTTTTACAACCTAACTCAGAGAGACAATACTTCGACCTGTTTGAATTGGAAGGAGGACTTTTCGTATGAAAGTGATTTTGGCTACCTGTGAAGAATCGATTGATAAGTATTTAGAGGAGAACGCGGCATCCTGGGGACTTGAAATCCGTACTGTGGCCCGGGATCAGATGTCGTTAGCAAAGTGGCTCGATCAGGAAACAAATGCCGATGTTTTGTTAATCAATCGATTTTTACCCGGCCCCTTACCCCTTTCTGCCATCCTGTTCGAAGCCAAACAGAAAAGAATCCGACCGATTCTTTTACTATTGGGGGAAGGGGATGAAGAAATTATCCAGGACGTGTTCCGATTGGGGGTCTATGACTTTCTGATTGGTCGATACGGGCCGAAACAGTTGCAAGTAGTCATAAATGTTGCAACGAAAAGAGAAGAAGCCATGCAATATGTGAAAACCTTCTATCCTTCGTTGGAGATTCAGGAACCCAAGGAGGAAACACTGTTTACCATTCGTCAGCATCCACCTGCAGGTGAAGAGAAAAATTTTACATTCGGAGGGCAACCGGTCCAATCCACTGTTCCGTCACAAAGCATCACGCTTTCACAGCGCCCTACTACCTATGCCGTGTATAGTGCGAAGGGGGGCGTAGGAAAGAGCAATATTGCGGTGAATGTGGGTGGGAGCTTTCTGAAAAGCGGAAGGACAACGGTTCTGGTCGATACGGACGTACACCAAGGGGTGATCAGCTCAATTTTGAAAATTAACGCTCACTTTTCCGTGATTGATTGGATGAATTTTCCCGATGACATGGATGAAAAGACGATTTTGCATTCACTAGGCAAGCACCGAAGTGGGTTGTATTGTTTGCCTAGCCCTATGGATTATCTGGGACATCCCCTGAAAGAAGAATTGTTTCAAAAAATTCAAAGAAACTTGGCCAAATGTTTCTCAACGATTATTTTTGACACCGATGGTAATTTTACCAAGAGTAACATCAAGATATTAAAAAGTGTAGACTATATTCTTTACGTGATGACTTCCGATCAAACTTCCCTGGAACGTCATCGCCAAACGGTGAATCGCTTTATTCGACTCGGTATCCAGCCTGAAAAAATTAAAATCATTCTCAATGACCCAACAAACATCGCCAAAAATGGAGACGCTGAATTCATTGCGGAGAAACTGAAACCTATTCCCGTTGGTACGCTTAGTTATAGCCGTCAACTTCAACGGTGCAGCGAGGAAGGGGATCCGGTTGTTCTTTCACGTCCGAAAGATCCATTTTCTCGGGAACTCCAATCGGTTCTGAGAAAATTATTAGCCATTGATATCGAGAGTGTAGAGGTTGAGGAAAAACAAAAACGGAGAACATGGAGGATTTCCCTTCCATTTTTCAGTAGGGGGTAATGCTGTTGAAGATGAATATGAGCATAAATAAGAAGAGTACCTGGTTTTTACTTTTCGCTCTGGTTTTTGCGGCCATTTTGGCCGTCAAAGTGAATGCCACGGTCAACGCGATGAAAAATGAAGTGAAAGTGGTTCAAACGACCAAGTACATTCCGCCTTATACGGTGATCACGCCGGAAATGATCACGATAAAAAGTGTGCCAGCTACGTCAGTGATTGAGGGTACCTTTGGAGAAAATCAATATAACGAAGTGATCGGAAAGCGAACGGCTCTTGGTTTACTTCCCGAAACGAACATACAAAAAGGCCATTTAATTTCTTTAAAAGGAGCGACCTTGGAGGCTCTTTTGTATTCACTAAAGAACAGCAGCCTGGTAGCTGCCTCGATTCCTTTGTCGGCGAATGATATTGGTGCCCAAATCAATCCCGGGGATACCATTCATTTAAACGGTGTCTTTAATATGCAAAATAACCAAATCATTTCTAAATATGTGGCGCAATATGTGCCGGTTTTGGGTATCGATAAAAAAGATGATGGGACAGCCCGGATGTATGTAGCCGTCAAAAAAGAAGATTTTCCGGATATCGCTCGTTCGATTGATACCGGTCGTATTCGTGCTGTGATTGTCCAAAAAGAGTATGAACAGGTCGAAAAAACACGAGTCCCGAACCCACAGTCCGTACCCCCATCAGGAACACCATCCAATGCGGAAGGAGCGAATAAACAATGAGTTTAGTCAAACAAATAGAAGAGGCACAAAAATTTTCACGTGGCCCTTCCTTTTCTGGAAGTGGCCCATTTTTTGTTCAATCCGTCATCAGTCAGCCCGCTTCCGTCCAACCTCACACGGAATTGCCTGACGACGATTCTAACTTCCTGGACGAATCCTCAAGCAAAACGGATTTGTCAGATGATGAGTTTGTTCGACTGCAGGAGTATATACTCGAACTCATGCGTGAGGAAAATAAAGATGTAGACATTGAGGAGATGAGTAAGCAACAGTTACAAATGAGTCTCATTGAGCTCATTCGTCAGAAGGATAAGGAAAATCGAATTAAGAGTGAGTATCTATATCCATTGGTTACTAGCCTTGTCAATGATATTAAGGATTATGGCCCCATTCAAGAGTTTATGGACAACCCACTCGTCACGGATATTCGAATTATTGGAGATAAATACACGTTATACAAAATAAAGGGAAGATACCAGCGTTCCGATAAACCTGAGCATCGTTTCCGGAACGAAGAACACTTGCATACCTGGATCAATCGAAAGATTAAAGCGTCAAGAATGGGAGGACGCTTTGACAAAAGTATCGCTCGAACCAATGCCTTACTCATGGATGGTTCCCGTCTTCATGCCATTACAAATGTTTCAGGGGTGGGGGAATGGAGAGAGGGGAAATGCATTCCTACTCCTTATACCATTGTAAGCATCCGGAAATTTGCCAAGAGATTTACTGTACAGGAACTGGTGGAAACCGAATATACCCTGGAGAAGGAGAGACAGGAGGAGTGGAACCGATTACTTCAGGAGTATGAAAATATACCGGAAGAAAAACTGTATCAAACGAATCGGTTTATGAATGTGCTCATCATGGCTTACTTGCATTTGATTTGCCGACTTCGTTTTACCCTTCTGTTTGCAGGAGGGATGGGAACAGGGAAAACAACAACACTCAATGCGATTTTCCCTTTTATCCCCTCCTATCATGTGAACGGGATCATTGAAGAGGCCCCAGAGATGCAGCCAGACCATGAACAAACGATCCGATTATGGGAACGACAGGCGAATATGGAGGGGGAGGGAGCCATTACCATCCAAGACTTGATGAAAGAAATCCTCCGGATGGACGTGAATCGCTTCTTTATTTCTGAGCTTCGTGATAGCATTGCTTATTTGTTTCTACAAGGGATTATCAATGGGCACCCCGGTGGAGGAAGTACGATACATGCGAACTCTACGAAGGCTGCTCTTTTACGGCTCATCTCCCTTGCCTGTTCGTACCCTGGCAGTACCCGTCTTGATATCCTGAATATGATTGTCGAAGGGGTACAAACCATCATTCATATTGAAAAAACAGATGATGACGATAAATATATTGGTGAAATTGCAGAAGTCGATCGAATGATCGACAATGAGATTGCACTTCGACCTATTTTTACCGTTGAGTTTTCCGAAAAAGGGGACTGGGGATGGAAATTCCATGGGTTAAGTGAAAAAGTCATCAAAGAAGCTAGAAAACACCGAATGACGATCCCGACTATCCTTCAAAAGCCAAGAGATGCGTTTATTCCAGGTGAATAGGAGGTAGAAATGGAAAATGGAAGGATTCCTTGTATTTTTAATCGCTGTATGCATCATTGTTCGATCTTACTATTTAAAGGCAGAGCGGCATAAACAAATGGAGTCCCGTATGGAGGGACATTATCGGAAAGAAAGAGAGAAAAGAAAACACAAACGTCTTGAACGATGGAACCTACAGATTATTCGTGCCGGATTTCCGATTCCTCGACCGTTTATCCCGTATGTTGTGATGGTTTTTGCCGTATTGGTGGGATATTTGTGTTCGTTAAAAATGGGACAAGCGGGCTTTTTATTGGGCCTTTTGCTGGGTCCTTTTTTATTTGACCGCCTGATCGCTTTCCTCGTGAAGCAAAATGAAAAGCGATTTATCCAGGACTTTGATTTATCGCTAGATGTCGGGGCCAGTATATTCCGAGCGCACGGAACGATTGATGACTATGTTGCGGAGTCGCAAAAGATTGTTAATTATGGCTGGTTCAGTCGTGAAATGAAAATCGTTGAGAATCGTCTCAAAGAAGGGATTTCTGTTCCACAAGCATTTGAAGAGTTAGCGGACCGTGTAGACATTGAGGCCGTGCACTATGCTGCTCAGGCCCTACGTTCCACTACGGAAGAAGGGGGAAACTTGGCCGCTGTTTTTGATGACATCAAAATGATGATCAGCCGTTCCGTTGGTGCCCAGAGAAAAGCGATGGCTAAAACGGTTGAGCTACGGCGGATGGGATATTTATTGATTGGAATTTCATTTGTCGTTCCCCTTGGATTCCGACATCAGCTTGCGGAGTTAATCTCTACCCGACCCATCATTTTATTCATTATCATCGGGGCCTTACTACTTAATTCAGTAGGCGCCGTGATTGTGTTCAGGGCAGTGAAGATTCGTGTTTAAGCGTATCACTGACCATTATATTGTGAAGCGAAAAGGGAACCAACTGTCGATTCATCATTGCCCCTTTTGGTTTTTTTATGTCGTCACCAAAAAACGTTTTTTTCAGAAAAGAAGGGAGGCTTATCAAAGGATTGCTCGCTATCTACAACAGCAGAAGGGTACATTCTGGATCGGAATTACCGATATAGTAGCAGATAGTTTTGTTATCGATTATAGCCGAGAAACTGACATATTGGAAAAACGACCGACCACCGTAATCCAAAAGATCCTGGATACGGTTCTTTGTGCTGCGAATTTTAGAAATTGGATTCGTCCACGCATAATTTTTCGGGCGTGGCGAATGCAAGAAATCCATGTTCTTTCCATAAGCAGAGAACATTTTATTAAAAAATACGGGGGGTGAATGTATGGAAGTTGGCGTGTATACATTTCTTTCGGTTCAATTATTTGCCTTATGGATTGCCTTTCGAAAGACGGAAAGCCTGGAACATTTATATCAGCGCATTATTGGTATTGAATTGGAAAAGGAAGATGTGAAAGGTAAAAAAGGAAAAGTTCGGTTATTGGTTCGGATTTTTATCAACATATTCCCATTTTCGCCCAAAAAAGACTATCTGAAATATTGGGAACGAAAATTAATGCAAGCCGGCTATATGAATGGATGGAACAATGGACTCGAATTTTTTGTCTTTCGACTCTTTCATATGTTTATCGGATGGATTGCTGCGTATTACACCGGAGGAAGAATTCAGGATTACCTGGTGCTTGGATTTTTGGGCTTCTACTTTCCTGCTTCTGTCGTACAGGCCAGAATTCTTCAACGTAGAGGGAAAGCGCGACCAGCTTTTCGTAAGATGCTGAAGCTGATGGAAGTGCAACTAGAAAAAGGAGCCGATTTAACGACTTCTATTCAAAATGCTGGGGAAGCCGTAGAGCAACCGTTAAGCGATATATTTCAGGAAGCTACAAAAAGGCTTCATTCATCCTCGGTTCGAGAGGTATTTAGCTGGGTTGCCGATCAATTTGATTTTCCTGAACTACGAAAATTTTGTGTTCTCGTCATTGTGGCTGAAGAAAGAGGAACGTCTTTTTTAAGCGTCGTACGCGAAATGATTCGAAGCATGGATGAAAAATTGGAGAATGACATTGAAGCAGAGATCGGAAAGGCCAAGCTTAAAATCATGTATGGGATTATTTTTTTCACGGTTCTTCCCTTTGCGTTTGGCACCATCATCGTGTTAGGAACCATGCTTATCAAAATGTTTCAGTAACTATAAAAGTCAAGAAAGGAGCGAGTAAACGATGTATCAATGGAAAAAGAAAAGGTTAAAAGCACTTCAGGGAGATAAAGGAGGGCTAGGTGCGATTGGCGGAGGTATCATCATGCTTTTAGTGCTTGGGTATGTTGCCTACAACAATCGCGATAACATCAGCACGTTTTTCTCAACGATGTGGACGTATATCCAGGGCAAAATCCAAACGATTTTTTCGTAAAACGTGTAACGGAATTAAACTTTAAAAATGGAGAGGAGAAAGTACCAAATGAAAAAATTAAGTAAAATGTGGAAATCGTTTTCTGAATCAATGAAAGGGAACAAAGGAGGTCTGGGTGCGATTGGCGGAGGTATCATTATGCTTTTAGTGCTTGGTTATGTTGCCTATACCAACCGGGGCAATATCAGCACGTTTTTCTCAACGATGTGGACGTATATCCAGGGCAAGATCCAAACGATTTTTTCGTAAAGCGGGTGGTCTTGATGACATGGAAAGAGGTAAAAAGAGTGAAGGAGGATGAACGGGGCTACGCCGATTTTCTCCTTCTTTTTATATTTATCGGTGTGTTTTTTACTATGCTCATAATGTCATTGGAAGTTCCGTATGCCATCAATTCCAAGTATTTTGATATGGTCGCCACACGGGAAGTTGGCAGGTATTTGGCCACAAATGAGGGAAGCACTATTCTAGATGGCAAACAGCAAGCAGCTTCGTTAATGTCCCAGTTACCTCAGCAAAAAAATGGGGAGACGCTTTTTGATAAAGATCGTGACGTAGATATCAATATGAACGATGGGCAATACGTAACCGTAACTATTTTCTATAACCATCCTTGGATTACTAAAGATTTTACAGCGTTATGGGGAGGAGGCCATCCCGTTGATAACTCTCAAAGGCTTTCAACCACGTTATCGTTTAGACGAGAATGGTGAAAAAGGGTTTGCCGGATTCGTATTCATCCTCATGTTGTTTATTTTTATGATTCCCTTACTGTTGCTGGAGTTCGATATCGGTCGAAATATTATTGCAAAAGAGGGAATCATGGCAGCCACGGATTCTGCTGTGCTTGCCGGGGCCAATGAAGTCAAACGGGTAGACGATGCATTTGGCAGTTTTGGTGAAGCAACAAGCTGGCACTATGAAATTCAACAACCCCAAGCGTTGGCGTCAGCTGAACAAACCTTTGAAAAGAACGTGAAGAGCCTACATTTACAGACGAATCTTAAGGCTAATTTTTTACTTCCCTCCCCTGTGTTTGCTTTCCCGGCCATCAATCAGATGTCCGGGAATCTTCCGTTTAAGGTGGGAATGGACGACTTTAATAAAGCAAACCAGGTGCTTAATCCTTCTATAGCGCCTTCTCCAGATTGGGTTGCAAATGGAAATTCAAGGTCTGTCTTTTCTCAGCCGAAATTTCAATAAGGGGGAATTTCTTTTGAATGTGAGTATTCTATGCTTTTGGCTGGCCTTAAGTATAGCGGCCTTCATCGATGCCAAGTGGGGGATCGTTCCGAACAAGCTGAATTTCATTATGACCATCCTTCTTCCTCTCTTGTTTTATGCTGAAGATCCAACCCATTGGAAACTTAGAATGCTAGTGGGAGGAATGTTATTTTTTAGCCTTTTGCTTGCTTTTTGGATAAGTAAAAAGCTCACCGGGACGGCGCAGGTCGGGGGAGGGGATCTTAAATTAATTTTTTGGTTTGGGGTTGGACTAGGAATTCATGCGCCGGTGGCCGTCCTCTTTACCACCCTTCTTTTTATTTTGACAATAGGGTTGCTTCGAGTTATAAATCAGTGGAAGAAAGGAAAAACACTCCCCCTGATCCCCTTCCTCTGGTTAGGAAGTGTACTCACCGTATTTGTGTAAAGGAGGTTAAGGGGAGATGAGACGTCTCATACGCCATCCAATCGGATGGCTTTTTCTCTTTTTTCTTTGTATCGTGACCGTCTACTGGTTGTATTGGGACCAGCGTCCGGTAGAGGTTGTACAAACCTATGTTCATTCTGTAGCAGAGGGGAAATGGTCGGACGCGAAAGCCCATACAATAGGGGGGCTGCGAAACAAATTGGAGGAACTGTCTGCAAACCATGGGCTGGACCACGTACAAACGGCAACCATACTTCAAGAATCGTATACCTTAAGCCAGCAGGATCTTCGAAAACAGATCAGTGAAGTCCATGCCAAGGTAGTCGTTCGTCTCCCGGGAGGAAAAGTGGACCTGCAGGATCAAGTGTATTCGCTCTACCGTTCCAACGAAACCTGGCAAATCTATCGTATTGATCTCGCCACACAACAGCCGGAGGAAGGGAATTTGTATCCTATCGGCTTTGGTTTATCAGGAGCTCAGGATACCATTCTTACGTTTCTTACGGCCTCGGGTTCCGGAGAATGGGCGAAAGCCCAACAACTCTTAAGCGGGGATGCCCTGCAAAGCTTTGAGAAAACCATGAAATACTTGCCTACAAAGTGGGCAAAGGGAGTAAGCATTGACCAACCAACCCTTCAGTATGTGGGGCGTTCGTTGACCTCGGACGAATACAACTATCTGGTCCGGTATCAAGTGAAGAATCAGGGAAAGCTGAAACAAATGGTAGCGCGATTTGGGCTTAGAAAATGGGACGGCGTGTACTACATCAATCGAACAGAAGTTATCAATGAAACCCAGGGATAAGGAGGGAAAATAGTGAAACGAATCTTGCTGCTTATCGTTTTCTTTACGTTTTTCACTATCCCCTCGGTTTATGCCGATGTCTTTCAGGATGACTTTCACGACTTATCAAAAGTAGATACCCAGAAAACGGATGCTTATGTCGATCTGCAAGATCAGTGGGTGCAGCTTCCTCTTCGTCCTCTGCCCAATGCATTAGCCCTCAATCAATATGTGGGAAAAGGATACGCGGTGGCACAGGCCGATGGGGTTTCCTTTTATGCGTATGACAGTAACTCCGGGAAGATAGAAGGGGTTTCTGCGCTAAAAATAAATGTTTCCAATCCTTTAGCGGTTAGCTTATTTCAGGACGAGATGGCAGCCTTTGTGTTGATTCCTAATGGCGATATTAAATATTTTGAAATGAGTGGGGCTGGATTTGTGGAAAATCCGGCCCTTGATATTCTTGGGACCAATCAAGTCATTTCGATCAGCTCATCGGACACGGGGGAAGGGAAAAAAATTTTCACGTTAAATCAATACGGACAAGTCCAGGGATATACGTATGCGGGAAACGCTATGGTCCCGATTTCATCGATGGCTGTAAATACCGGTCTTACCGATCCGGTTGCGATCTCTGCCGTTCCGAATAATGATACAGCTTTTGTGGTGACGACGAAAACTGGAGCCGTATACTATACTTTCGACGGAACTCAGTATCAACCGATTCAGCTCCTGACGGGGTTATCTGGAGTGGTAAGTTCCCAGGTCGATGCTTCCGGAAGCATCGTGGCTGCTGTTTCGGATAAAGTCTCCGTTTATGTAAATACGGGGGCCGGGTTATCGGATGCCACTAACGTGCTCGGGCAATCACCGGTATCGAATCCTTATTCCGTTTCCCTCAATTCAGATATCTATCAGTATGGCGTTCTTACGGGCGATGGCCAGGTGAAATATTATGAACCGGCAGCCGATGGAACCATGGCCGAAAATTCATCCATGACGATGACAGGGCTAACCCTTACAAAGTATTACGAAACGCCGCGACAGTATGTGTCTCAACCGGTCGTTACGTCATATCCGGTCGATGTGGTTAGACTCAATACGCAGGAGCAAAACGACCTCGGCACAGCCATATCCTACGAGATTTCAACGGATGGAGGAACAACCTTTCTTCCTCTCACGCTGGGTACATGGACGGATGTTTCTCCGGGATCGAGCCTGGTCTTACGGGCGACGTTATCGACGACGGTCAGACAAAACACCCCACGCTTATTGAACGTGAGATTAGAGTATGGTCAGTTAACGGTGGGCGAGCTCACAGCAACCAAGCAATACCTACCGGGCCCCCGTCAAACGAACCCGCTTCCTACGACCCTATTTCCAGTGTATGAGCGAAGTGGAGGCCAAGTGGAATTTACGGTGAAAACAACGGGAGCTGCGCAAAGTGTAGTCGCCACTTATTCGGACGGAACGACACAGAATCTCGTTCCTATTGATCCAACGGACAACGAACAGAACACCTGGTTTGGATGGTATGAAGTACCGGTCACAGATACAACCGGACAGACCATTGACGTTACTGTGGTTGCTTCGCGAGGAGCTAAGTCCAAGTCCCTCACGCAAGCCCCGTTTATCGAAGTGGATGGGACTGTACAAAGCAAGTTAAAAATCCGATTGATACGATAGCTCGATAAAACAGCAGGTGAATGTTTCTCGCGATAAGATACTACAGAATAATATGTGATTGGGACAAGAACTGTGGTAAGATAAGTGTAAAGAGTAAGGGTTTCTCATACTAGTACACTGTAACTATGCATATCCTATGATAGAAATCACATTAATTTTGAACATAATGGATATGGGAGGTGTTAAAGGTGAGAGATCATGAGGAGGAATACGAAATGGCAATGGAACAAGTAAAACCAAAAAAAGTGAATGAAGATAAGACGGAACGAAAACAGTTAATTCGCAGCCTCACAAATAAAGTGTGTGACCGAAATGATGAAGGCTTAAGGAGATTATCTAAAAATTGAGTACGTGGAAGAAACTTGAGCCAGAGGATATTCGAGAAATACACAAGATTATGCTCCAAAAATACGGCGGAGTGCCCGGTGAACATGAACCAGGATTAATTGATTATATGGCCGATAAACCTTTTCAAGGGTACTTTGGCCAAGATCAATATCCTGGTTTATTTATGAAAGCCGCTGTTTATATGTATGGGTTTGCTACTTCGCAGTATTTTGTCGATGGAAATAAACGCACGGCTTATGGGTGTGCTGCGGTTTTCCTGGAACTCAATGGATATTCTTTAATGGTTAATGACGATGAAATGTATCGAGTATGTAAAAACGTTGCAAATAAGGCGATGAGTCTTGATGAATTGGCAGCATGGCTTGAAAAATATTCCTTATAAAAGATAAACATGCTTCAAAGTATAGGCTCAAGCGAGGTGAGCGTCATGCGTTATCATGATTTTCAAAGAATAGCGGAACAATGGAAAAAGCATTTGGTACCCGATGACGCTCTTTCCTTTGATGAGCTGCTTGTAAAAAGCAAATCCAACGAACGACTTCGGAATGTTTTAGCCGTGTATTCGCTAAAAAGTGAAGAAACTTTGAATGATTTTTATAAACTAGCTTTAGAAGATGCACAAATCAAGCAAATGCTGGTGGACTTGCATTACATGTTGCTGGCTCCTGGCGTTTCCCCATCTTCTTTACGTTCTTTAGCACGAATGCTTCGTTTTCAGCCAGCCTACGATAAAGTCGCAAGAATGGCTGAAGCAGAGGCTCCACGAAAAGATGTAGGAAAAGAAATGGCCAAAGTGCTGCAAAGTATGGTTCGACAATACTACCTGGAACATGAACATAATGCCGAACGTAAGGCATACGTTCAACGTAAACTAGAACAGTACAAAAGGGCTCAAGCGGCAAGAGCAAAAAGTAAGGCCAAGTAAGAAAGCGTGGAGACTTATTCTTTACGCTTTTTGTTTTGGCTCCAGAGGCAGAAAAAATCGCGAACTTTTTTGGAACTCTTTTGCCCCTTTTTAGGTGTTATTATGGTAGTAGCAGATAGTGATAATAAACATGTAAATAATGAACCGATAAAAAGTGTCTTTAATTAGGGTCTGCTGAACAAAGAAAAAAGTCAGCAAAACCAAGGGTTTTGAGCATTTTTTGTCGAATATAAGTGCAAGGAAATGTTGAAATTCCATCAAAAAACCTTGCACTTGGAGGTTGCCGGATTGTACCAGATGACCGAAAACCAACTTATTTTGCAGGACGATTTTTTCTTACCCTTTGGTGGGAAATTGAATAAAGAAAACCGCTGGGTTATCCTAGCCAACCTCATTCCGTGGTGGAAAGTAGAGGGAAAGTATGCGCAATCGTTTGAGAAGTCCTTCAAAGGACAAAAAGCTGTTTCTGTTCGTGTTGCGCTTGGTTCCCTGATCATCCAACAACGGCTAGGGCTAAGCGACCGTGAAACGGTACAACAAATTACGGAAAATCCCTACTTGCAATACTTCATCGGTTTGCCTGGATTTCAAGAGACACCGCCGTTTCATCCTTGTTAAGGGATATCGACAAAACTTCTTTGTTTTTGGAGATGAAAAGTGGATAGTTATGCTTGGTGAAGACGGCATAATGGAGACATCTTTTCCACCCGACGATTATTTAGCTTATTTGAAACCTGAAAAAGGATATAAATATTTGGGAACAATTGAGGAGGTGCGTAGAAATGAGTTTTAGACGGTCCATTCGTATTTATGGTAATTCAGTTAATAATTATGATACTAGTCCGTTTGAGGCAGTTGACATGTTGCACCGACGAAGCAAAATTCATAGACGCTGGCAAGAACTATCTACTTCAGAAAAAGCAGCTGTCAGAAGGTTTGACCGCGTTTTATTACGAAATGCTGAAAAAAAATATCATCATATCAATGAAGTTTATGATTTTACAATGAGTACCGAACCCGATGAGGAATGGTGGTGGCATCTCGATAAAGTAATTGCAGGAAAATTAACTCCTCATGTAGCGAGAAGTTACACAACCAAATCGGAAGTATTTAAAAGAAAAATAATTCATTAATGTATATATCTAAAAACGACACCTTAACAATCAGAGGTGTCGTTTTTTCTAGGAGAATGTAATGTGGGATCATCCGAACGGCCAATAAGGTAATCTACGCTTACTCTGAAATAGTCGGCCAGCGCCGCAAGCTTTTCAACAGTTGGAAACCCCTTTCCCGCTTCGTAAATACTAATCGCCGGCTTTGTAACCTTGATTTGGTCGGCTACATCTTTTGCCATAATTCCTTTTTCTATTCGCAGTTTTTGTAAGCGTTCAGCGAAAAATTTTTTTTCAATCATTTGAAATCGCCCTTTGACAGTTAAGTTATTTTTAACTAAAATATACATAAGTTAAAATATATTTAACTATACATTATCCATTTTAAAGTTTTTTTGCAACATGAAAAATCGCGAACTTTTTATGTACTGTTTTTCTTAAAATTCCATTGTAAAATAGTAGTGTGTAAAAAACTGTATAACGACTTCAAGAGGCGACTGCCATTGACATCATACATATTCAAGCAAAGGAGGCATTACGATGAAACGTGCGTTAAAAATGGCTACGTTTGGCACAATCGTTGCGGCCACAGCCTTTACCCCGCTGTTCGCCTACGCGGAATCCTTTAAAGATATTCCAGCCAACCACTGGGCGAAAAATACCATTACGTGGGGAACGCAAAACCATGTCGTACACGGCTACCCGGATGGCACCTTCCATCCGGATAATCAGGTAAGCGAAGACGAATTCCTTGCCATGCTTGTCAATTCGTTTGCCGGGGTACAAGCGAAAACCGATGCCCGTTGGGACAGCGGCTACTATGCGTTCGCGCAGAAGATGAACTATCCCACGCAAGGGGCGGATAATCTGACGGCACGGGGGTGGAAAATCAACCGCGGTCAAGTGGCGGAAATTCTCGCCGGAGCCACTGGGGTGAACTACACAGGAGATGATGCTGTTAAATATCTTCTGGCCAAGGGGTTGGCGAAGGGGAAAGATCCAAGCCAGGTCAGCATCGAAGCATATAAGGCTAGCGATTACCTGACACGCGCGGAAGCTGTGCAGTTTATCAAAACGGCGAAACAGCAGGGCCTAACCGAGCTGAGAGCCCGCCCGGCTCAACCGTCTGATCCGGCGCTGATCCCACCGCTGTCACAACTGGCACCACCCGTGCCTCAACCTGCGCCACAGCCAACGAATCCCACGATTGAACAAAATCTTGAACGTGCAGCAAATGCATTACAAAACCCGAACGTCCCTGATGGCACAATAGCCAAATATGCACGGCTGCTGTATCAATCCGCGAAGGGAGCCGTGGTGGAAGGCGACAAGGTGAAAATCACGTTGCCACCCATCGAAAAGGGCTATTTAATAACCATCGGCTGGGGAACAGGGCATGTGGATTACGGAACGAATACCAAGAATCCGGTGGTCCCCTCAACGGTAGAAATTCCGAAGACCAATTTTTTTGGTATGGGAGTATATTACCAGGGGCACGGTACATCAGGGGTTGGTGATGCCTATGCTTACTATAACAACATCAATGGAATAAAGGTAAATGACATTCTAATTGAAAACTTTCAGAAGTAGGTTTAAACCGCATCTCATGGAGGTGCGGTATTTTTTTACCCAATTAAAGAGAGGAGATGATAAAATGCAGAGAAAAAAAACGATTCGAAAATGGGGCAGTCTTCTTACGGCGGCAAGCCTTCTGGTTCTCCAGCCTGTCACAGCGCTGGCAGATATGATGTATCAGCCGTTGGGAATCAAATATGGGGATAAAGTGATTATGAAAGGTGATTTTACTTCTTCGAATCTTCCGCAAGATTATAGGATATCTGCCCGTGCGGAGTTCGCAAATTTCAAGGTTGACCCGTCCACAAAGTTGCCATCCAATGCACAATCTCCAGCTTCTACATCCTTTCAAGATACGAAGTGGGAGTTGTTACCGGAAGATTCCTGGTCACAAGAACAAAAACAGGCGTTGGCAAAGGTTAACGGTTACATGCTTAGGTATTTGGGTAATTCGGATAATATTGACCCTGTTACTGGTAGCTTTGCACAGGAAATCTACGACAACGCTAGAGCGATGGTCGATACCTACGCGAAGGTGTACGGCGGCAATTTTGACTACATGTGGGCTCGCGTGAAGCATGACTTGGATTCCGCAAATGGGAATGTGCAAAACATAGACCCCAACGATAAAAAGTATTTTTATGTAGCGACAGACTCAACCCTTGGAAAGTCCCTATTCATCAACTCATCCTGGGTGGCCAATCTTGCGGGGGCCGGGTCCTATGGTTCCGATATCGTCCTTCCGCCGGGTATTCCGCCGTATACCGGTGCTCCCGGGGACGACACATACTATTACAACTACTTTTCGCAGCCAATGGGCACGTACCAGGAATACACGAGCGCATGGCCCACGATTAAGCCCGGCAGCTTTCAGGTTCTTCCCAATGGGGATATCGCCTATGACGTATCAGCTTACGGGGTAGGAGGCGCCAAGGTGAAAGCGGAACTCATCGGCAACATGGCCGATACCTTTGCCGGCAATACAGCGATTAAGGACTTTAATGATTACTGGAAACATTGGTACGCCTTTTTCCCGGACGAACAGAATTCGGCAATGAATTTTAAATCCATGCCGGTGCCCGGCAGCGGGGATTATGTAGGGAAAGACGTAGGGGAAGCGAAAGGCACCATCTCCGCTGCCGATGTCGCAAGCGTTCTCGATCCATCGAAACCTATAAACAAAGTAACCTTGTATGTGACGGACGGTTTCGGGCGGTATGTCTATCAGACGATTGATTACGTGCCAAAAAAACTGCACAATTTGAAGGTGGTAAGTCTAACCGTGAATCCCTCGTCCTTAGAGCAAGGAAAGACGGGTACGGCGACCGTAGTGGTAGAAAATGATTCTGACAGTACGATGTCGTCTCCCGTTGTCCTTGCCGTAGATGGGAACTCTCCCATGAGCCAAACGGTGACACTCGGGGCCGGTCAGCAGCAGACGCTCACCTTTTCTTTTTCGATACCTTTGCAAAATACCGTCCATCTGCAGGCCACAATCAATCCTAATCATGATAACCCATCCGATGAAACGACCTATACGGATAACGTCAAGGATATATCTGTTCCAGCTGTAGTTAAAAAACCCGTAAGGCCCCCTGTTTCTACTCCAGGTGCTTACGATTTAGCGGCTGAAATTCCAGTGGGCCAGTCAAACTTACGTTTTGTCAAAACCACGCCGATTGATTGCTTTGTGAAAAATGGTGGTTTCTACATTTATGATGAGGACGGGAACCCAATAGAGATCCCGGTAACAAGCAGCGTGAGAATTACGGTGAGCTATCCAGGATACAACCAGAAATTCGAACAAAAAGTAACATCGATGCGTCCTGGAAAATTGGTACATATTGAAGTACCGACGCCCGATTACAAAGCTTTTGGGACCTCTTATCAATCTCCCTATCCGGAAAATGCTTATCTTGATATCCATGTGACAGAAGAGGTGAACTATGATGATGCTGTGGACGAAGAGAATCATGGAAACAATGTGGCCAATGGAACCGTTCGGGTTTATTGGTCAAAAACGAAAGTTTTACCGAATAAGTAAACCCTTCTCAAGAAAGGAGAAGATCGCATGAAACAAATTCTCTATTTTGCTTCTCAAAATCATGGGAAAGCCAAGAAGCTTCAGCAGGAACTCAGCTCCTTAGTCATTGTCAAAACGATATCCTTTACTCAGGTAAGTCAAATCGCCAGGGAGAATGCCGCGGCGATTTTTTGTTGGGATGAAGAGGGTTCCTTTGATGCTTTACAAGACGTGGTTCAGAGTTGTTCCGATGTTTATGTGTATGTGTTGAGTAGCTTTCGAAGTAGTTTGTTTCTTCGTCAGGCCACTGCGGCAGGTGCTGTGGATGTATGGGTATGGGAAGAAGTGAAAGAAAGAGTGGCCAGCATTTACGGGAAACCACCGGAACCGGTTAATGAGGAAAAAGAACCAAATGTAATAGAACCGGTTGTTGAAACCAAAAGCAAAAGTCTTATCGAAAAACCTCCTTTGTTTACGGGAGGTTTTTCTACGTTATTTGCGTTGACGGGTGGGAAAGGAGGGGTTGGCCAGACCACGATTGGCGTTCTCCTTTCAGCAGCGGTCCATCATGAGCTGGACTGGAGGACGGCCTTTCTCGACTTTAGTGAAAACGGGGATGTCTCGCGTTCTCTCTGTTTTGATCCAAGGCCACATCAGGAGTTTTGGAGGAAGTGCGAAGACAACATTCCTGAACAACAAGTCCATAGCGGCATGTATTGGTATCCGGAAGGAGGGTTTCATTGTCTTTCCTTCCCTCAAAGAAAATTAACATCATCTCTCATCCAGAAAATAATCATCAATATCGGCCGTTGCTTTGATTTTATACTGGTGGACGTAGGAAAAGGCTGGTCTTCTCTTTCGCTAGAGCTCTTAAGTATGGCCAAATCCATTTTACTTGTCACCACGCCTACTACGCTTGAATTACGCTGTAGCAAAGATTTACTTTCGTTTTTCAGGGAAAAAGACATTTCCACAAGTAAAGTCAGAATTGTGCTAAACCGATCCTCCAGGAAATACAAGGTTGGCAGGAGTAACGTTGAGGACATGTTTAAAAATCCGGTCCTGCCTGAACTCCCTGAATCGATGCAATTTGAAAACTGTTTATTGCAAAACGAAAATCCCTTTAAAGCCAAGGGGTTATCTGTACATCAAGAATCCGTCAGGGAGTGGTTGCAGGTGTTTTTCCCCACATTAGCTTCCACAGGAAAAAAGGGAGAAGGTTTCAAACTACCATGGAGTAAGGAGTGAGAGTGTGTTTGCTAGAGTACAGGAACGAATTAAATCGATTAAAAAAAATAAAACACATCTCCAAATTAATGACCAAACGTTTACAAAGACCATCCTGGTCACCCAATTTCCTTCTCAAGTGGAACCCGGGTTTCTCTCTTTTCTCACACACATACGGGCACTGCATCCGGATGTATATATTCGCCGGGTCTACACGTACCAACCCGGGACCTTCAAATGGAACTTCTGGAAACGTTGGAAGCTGAACCGGTTGCATAGCAACATTCAAGAGGCCGAGAAGACCCCGGAGGGGCCCCGTGAAAGTGAGGTAAGGGCCTATCGTGCTTTAAAAAGTCTTCAAAGTCAGGATGGAAATCCGGTAGCCGATCTGTGGCTTTATATAACGGTCTCTGCACCGACAGAAGATGCTTTGGAGAGAACGGTTAAAGATATACGGAAAGCGTTGAAAAATCGCCAATTAAAAACGGATGAATTGAAAGCAGAACAAACCCCTGCTTTTCTTCATTCCTCTGCTTTTGCGCCGACTCGTTCAGAATTCCTAAAAAGACACAAGGGTCGACTCACAGACATGGAATCAGCGGCCAGCACCATGCCTTTTACAAGCGGTTCGCTCAGTGATGAAACCGGTATGTACGCAGGACATCGGGTTAGCGACGATTCGATTGTCTATTTTGATATGGATAACCCTCACTACGAGGGGGACCTAAACATCATCGTTCTTGGCAAAACCGGTGAAGGCAAATCAAATCTGATGAAAGCCTACACGATGGGTCTTTTACTGGAAGGGTATCGGGCCTTTGTCTTTGATGTTGACGGTGAGTGGAAGGCCATGTGTCAGTATGTAGGGGGGCTTTGGATTGACCAAACCATGTCTTCAGGTCGGTACAACGATCCCTTCCGGATTCCGAAAAAATTGGAGGGAGAAGATCCGGAGATCCTGGAAGCCAATCATGCACGCTTAAGTGAAGTGATGAGTGCTGTTCTTGGCTCAGTGACCCTATTAGCGGGCGAAGGTATCACCAGTGAAATGATCAATGCAGCAGATCGGGCGATGACGAAGGTCTGGAAAGAATGTGGGATCGATCCTGATCGTCCAGAAACGTGGGATACGGACGAAGCGAAAAAGGCCAGTATTCACCTATGGTATTCGTTCTTAAAGCAAGATGAAAGTCGAGGAGCAAAAGAATTAGCTGAAAAAGTATGGCGCTTTTTCGAAGGTTCCTTGAAGAAAATGTTTTCCATCGAAGAAGAGCTGCAGATCGAAAACTACTCTCTCGTTGTCTATCACGTAGCGAGTCAAATCAATAACACGGACGATCAACATGCCGGTGCTGTAAAAATGAGCATGGCGATGAATACCGTTTGGGGACAGGTTCGTTTGGAAAAAACGCTCGGACAACGCTTTACGGCCGTTGTGGTGGACGAAGGTCAGCGGGCTTTGGTGAATCCTGCTATGTCTGCCTTCGTCAATATGATTGCAACGACCATCCGGAAGTGGAATGGTCTGATCATGCTGGGCTTAAATAAACCATCCGTTCTCTGGGAAACCGGGGGTACAAGCGGGGGCAATGGACTGTGGGAAAACAGCTCGATTAAGATCATGTTCTACATGGAAGACTCCGGGTTAAAATCCGTTGCCGAACATGCAGATGTTCCGCAAAACATTATCGATGAGCTGCGAACCATGATGGGAACCCGACAGTTTATGATTCGGTATAAAGACAAAGGGTACGATCGATTAACACTGCGTATTCCGGAAAAAGAGCGCAAGCTGTATAAAACGAGAGGGAAGAAAACAGCATAAATGAATTCGAAGGAGGAAAAGACATGCGAGGAAGCTCACATTTAGCCATAGGCGTGTTAACGGGGCTGGGACTACCTATTTTATTCCATCAGGTTCCTCTAAGCGCTACGGGCGTTTTTCTGTCCGCATTTAGCTCCCTGGCTCCCGATGTGGATGAACCCCATAGCATACTATCAAAAAATTTATCGCTCGCACCGGTTTTTGAAAGAATCATTCCCCCGGCTTCCATGATGCGTATGATTATGGTAGTTATCGGGGGCTTTTTACTTGCATGTGGCACTCTTTACCTGCACCAGCTGCACCAAGATATTCTTGTTTTACTGTTTAGCATTGGCGCAGCGTATCTTCTGCTGGCTTTTCTATGTGGTGACCATAAGATTCACCAGCTGGGTTTCATGCTTATTGGGGGAACCTTATTTCTTACTGGCCATACTTACACCAAAGGCACTCTCATGCTAAGCGGGCTGATTGTCATGGTCCTGGGAACCATCTTCCAAGCGGAAAAGATGCGAACCATTTTTTTAAGCGCGGGGGGTGGAGCTTTTGCCTTTTTTGGATTCACATTGAGTATGTGGTGGTTAGTGGCGCTGGGAATATTTTTTGCGATTACCCCCTGGCTGCCCCACCGTGGCGCAACGCATACGATTTGGGCAGCTGCATTGTGGGGGTACATTTGCTATGGGATGGAAGGATATTTTCATACACCAGGTCTTTTATGGATGGGTGTTGCTGGCTACCTGTCCCATCTTATTGCAGATAGTATCACGGTAGAAAGGGTCAAATGGTTTTCCCCTCTTAGTCATCGTTCTCTGGGACTTCCCATCATTAGGGTTGGATCTGACCATGGAAATCAGGTAGAGAAGCTTATTATTATCGGATTTTCCATCATTGTGATCGTTGAGTATGCTACTAAAATCGGGCCATTACTTAGTTAAAGCCCTTGATACAGGTTAAAGAAGTCCTCCCACGAGTCCTCCAACGAGGGCTTTTTTAACCTATTCTCTTGAACCCTTATCTATTAGGTTAGATACTAAGAAATTAAGTAATTATACTCAATTCATTTAACCGAGGGGATATCACGATGGTAGCATTTATCGATCAATTAATCACTGAAATCAAGGTTCAAGCAGAAAAGGACAGTAGAGAGGGGTATCAAGATGCCATCCAGGACGTTCTAAACCTAATCGAAAGTAAGGTGATGGGTTATGTTGAAAATGTGAAATTGCAAAATAGCAACCTTGTGGAGAACTTTTTAGCCGAAAAAAAACTAAATGGCTGTTCAGCTGGAACCATAAAGAATTACCGGATTGAATTAAACAAATTCAAAGAATCTATAGATAAAAACGTAGACGAAATCACTGATATCGACATAAAACATTACCTATCAGAATTTGCCAACTTGAAAAAATCTACTTTATCAACAAAAATCAGTGTTTTAAAATCTTTCTTTTCTTATCTGTTTGACGAGGAGCTAATTAAAAAGAATCCCATGCAAAAGATAAAAAGAATGAAAGAGGAAAAAAACCAACCTAAGTATTTAAGTATGGACGAAATGTTGCGCTTACGGGAGGGGTGTGGTCAAGATATTCGACTTCGAAGTCTGTTAGAACTTATGTTTGAATCTGGCTGCCGGATTTCAGAAGTGTGTGACATTAAAAAGCAGGATATTGATTGGGAAACCAATTCCATCATCGTAAAGGGAAAAGGGTCCAAAGAAAGAGTGGTATTTTTTCATACGAACACAAAGCATTTTTTAAAAAGGTATCTTGAAAGTCGATATGATGATTGTCCTTTTTTATTTGTCACAAAAAAAGGCATCCCCCGTAAAGTAAATCCACGCTCGATACAAATGGAAATGAAGAAACTTGGAATAAAATCTCAAATTTCCCAGGGGATCCACCCTCATATGCTTAGACATACGTTCGCTACCTACCTACTAAATAAGGGTATGGACATTTCAATAGTGGCGGAACTCCTGGGACATGAGAAATTATCAACTACCCAAATCTATGCAAAGGTGACAATTCAACGGAAAAGTGCTGAGTATCAACGTCACATTGCGTGAAAGGAGGACTTTCGCAAAATCGCCATTTTGTTTGTGAGGAGGGAAATTTGTTGAAAACATTAAGGTTAATTTTTTGCATTATATTAGTTTCACTTTTTGTAGTATCTCAAATACCAATAAAAAGCTATGCGAGCGGTGGCATTCCCATCGTTGTCAGCACTCAATCTGTTGGTTCGTTGCCTAATCAGTACCCTACTTTGTATTATCCTACGACCTATGAATTTCCGATTTCTCAAAACGCACCTTACTACATTTACGGAAATCTTCAAATACAAGGTTCAAGATCTATTTCAAGTGCAACTTGGACTTTACAGGGTTGGGATGGGGCAAATTGGAATGACTTGTATACCTTTACTAATACTAGTTCCTTTATGACTCCAAATATTTGGATAGGAATTCCATCATACAAGATTAGAGCTATAGGACGTTATGTAACTAGTGGGTATCAGGGTGGAATTATTGACATTTCTGGTGTCACTTTTACATTTAGTATTTATCAATTTGGCGCCGACCAAGCAACAGCACAAACAGCTGCGGATGCAGCTATCCAAGCGCGTGACGCGGCAAATAACACCGTTACTTACGCGCAACAAGCTTCGCAAAATGCTTCGTTTCCGGTCTAAATTTAAAAATACGCTGTTAGTTTTCCTAAAATAAACAATAAAGGAAGCGTGTAAGGATTTTCTCACACCTAATAGAGTTAAAAAAGAACAAAATTAGGAAAATTAACAAGGTATTTTTAAGAAATATATTCTAATACCTAGAAAGAGAGGTTGATATATGGTAGTGATTTTACGAAATTGGAAACATGTGGTTTAGGTTTACGCAATATCGCCATTTTGTTTGTGAGGAGGTAGAACGAATATGAAAAAAATTATGTGGTCATTCCTAATCAGCTTATCCCTTCTTATTAGCGGGGTGACTTCTGCATTTGCCGGCGGAATAGCTACTTATGCTGGATATGATTCTGCATTAGATACAAATAACTATCTTGAGTCGGTATCAGCGAGAAACACAACATCCTATTGGGATTCGCCAATCACAACAGGAGCACCTTACGCTTTTTATAATCACATGACATTTGAATACTACCCCAACAGCTACGACAATTATTATGGAACTACTGCATGCTACATTCAAGGATGGGATGGAAACCAGTGGATTAACCTTATTAGCGTATATCCTGGCTTGGGGAATTCAGTAGATACGTACACTGCTTGGAGGTCAGTTACCTTTAACTTCTTTACCCCCGTTTATAAGTTTAGGTTTTTAGCCATATCTACTTCAAGCACTCCGTGTGCCTTTACCTTTACCAGACTTTCAGCTGGCGTTTACCAATTTGGCGCCGACCAAGCAACAGCACAAACAGCTGCGGATGCGGCTATCCAAGCGCGTGACGCGGCCAATAATACTGTTACTTACGCACAGCAAGCTTCGCAAAATGCTTCTAGTGCGGCAAATGCGGCCAACTCAATTATCAATAATTACCTGTCGACCGCTAACGGGGTTGTACAGGATGGGTCCGGAACTGTACTTACCGCTGCCAGAGTAGCCCAACAAAATGCAGCTAATGCATATAACGAGGCACATAACGCTAGAACCGATATTGCGAATGCTCAATCAGCTTTAAGTACCAAAATCGATTCAAGTAATTCTTCCTTGCAAAACGCAATCAACAGTAAAATCGATTCCAGTCTTTCAAGTTTACAAACCAATATAAACAATAGCATTACAAGCATTCAAAACAGCATGCCCCCTATTCTAAACAAGGTGTCTGGCTTCAATAAAGCTGAAGCAACAACGGGCACCTCTTTTAATGCATCAATTGATTATAGTAATGCGACTGAGTTCCAGTATAAGATTGATTCTGGTTCATGGAGTGCATGGACTTCTCTAGCTCAACATGATGCGAATGGTTACTTTACTGCTAATGGAATCAGCGGGCCTGGAATACACACCCTCTATGTTGCCATCAGAAATTCAGCAACCGGACCGGTAGCAAAAGGTAAAATGACGTTCTATAAAATTTAGTTACTCTCAATTTGCCCTGGACAAGTTGTTCAGGGCTATTTTTTTAGAAAGGTGGATGCTGATGAAATTACGAAAAGAGGTTGCTTTTCTACTGGGACTTTTTATGTCATGTAACCCTATAGTCGTCCAAGCAAATGCAACGGTCCCCACATCCGTCTTTACCATCGGAAAAGGAACCTATAGCGTCAATGGTATGGTTCGAAATGACGCTCCTCCTTACATCGAAAACGGCCGAGTTTACCTACCTTTGCGTTATGTTGCCTATTCCTGTGGTATTGGCGACAACAGTATTTATTGGGACCAGGAGAAGCAGACGGCCTATCTTCTAAAGTCTTCAAATTTATTAGCCGTCAAAATTGGAGAACAGTTTATCACCCTTAATGGCAAAAAAGTTCCTATGGACGCTAAAGCAACTTACAAACAAGGCAGAGTCATGCTCCCCCTTCGTGCCATTAGCGAAGCTTTGAATTGTATCGTTCAGTGGGACGGTGGAAAAAAACAGGTAGTAATAATACCAGATGCAAGCATTAAACAGTAAGAATCTTACAAAGGAGGCATTTTATAATGCGTGACAAAGGATATGTTCTTTTACGTAAAGGCGATTGGAAAGATTGTTTTTTACTGGATCGCGTTAAGGCCGAAGATCCAAATGTGCTCGCAGAAGAAGTTAGAAGGCGATATCCCGACTGTTTTGATCAAATTGAATATGAAGTTAAGTGGTAAATGAACCTGGCCTATTTTCTATGAAAGTGAGGCAAAATTTATGAATTTAACTTTTTCTCATCCATTTACTCATTTGTGTTGCTTATTATGCTGTGTCCATGCAAAAAGACTTTATTAAAGGACTAATGGTTGTATGTAATGCCCCCATTGTCAAGACACATTCTGAAAGAAAATAAGTTATGTCCTCCATTCTCTTTTAATGGGTTGGTGTTTCTATGACGGCAGCTTGACATGGAGCCTCTGCGGGCATGACTTCCCGCGATTGGGCGATGGCTAGAAAGCCACCATCGCGAGGCTGCCGAGCCTATCTGCCCGCCACTCCATGTAAAGCCGCCTACTATGCTGCCTGTTTGGCAGACTCGCTGTACATGTTGTTGGGTGTTTTATAGTCTAAAGCTTGATGTGGGCGGTCGGCATTGTAAAACTCAATATACTTGGAGATCCCTTTTCGCAATTCTCGTGGACTCTCAAATTCATTGAGATATATACACTCATACTTTAAAGCCCTAAAGAATCGTTCTGTTCGACTGTTGTCCGTCGCTCGTCCTTTACCATCCATTGAAATCTGGACATCATGTTCCGTCAACAGAAATACCATGAATCCCCATGAGCCTCATGAGTCGGCGCACTCGTTTACGATTCACATTGAAACCCTTCTCCCGTAGTTTTGCGGTCATTCGCCAATAGCCAAAGAAGGGCATGTCTGTGTAAATGGCGTCAATGGCATGCATGATTTGAATGTTTTCTTCCCTTTCCTGGTGCGCTTGAACTTCGCGATAAAGACTTGTTCTGTTTACATTGAGTAGTTCAGCTTGGCGCTTCACACTGATCTTAGGATGATCGAGTTCAGCCATGGCTTTTCGCTCTTCGACTGACTTATTTAAGGCCAGATTTATTTTTGAGCCAGTCGATTTCAATGGTTAATTGACCGACTAGCTTCTCTAGATGTTCTTGTTTTGACTCGTATTCCTTGCGTATTTTTTCAGCCTCATTTGAACCTTTTTCAAACACCAAAGAGGCTCGTTCCAAGAACTCAGCCTTCCACCGGCTGATCATGACAGGATTTAACTCATATTTGGCTGCAATTTCATTGAGTGTATGCTCTTCACGCATAACCTCAAGAACAACTTTTGTTTTAAATTCTGGGGTATATCGATTTCGCTTTTCCATAGTTGTATTATAACTTATTTATCACGCTCCCGCGTCTCACTCTATGGGAGCATTGTATTGTACCTATCGGTGTGTGATTACTTATCTATGAATAATTCAGGTCAAATTATCGATAAATAGCCTTATTCACTTGCTTTGTTAGTGAAAAAAAAGGATATATTTACTACTATATAGAATTTTTTGATTAGCATTTCCTGGTTCTAATATTTTGATTTAAATTCCGAAGGAGGAAGAATTATGAAAGGGAAGAAAATCGTTATTACAGGCTATGGAATTAAAGTACCGGGTGGATATAATGTAGATCATTTTTCAGATACTCTTCTAACAGGAACAAGTGCTCTAGACCTTTTTGTAGGAGAAGGAACGGAAGGGAAAAATATCGCATTCGGGGTTGTATATGATAGATTAGAGGAAATAAAGGATAAAAAATATAGAAGATACCCGAGGATAAGTCTTCTGGCCATGTCAGCCGCGAAAGAGGCGATACAAATGGCAGGACATAGAGAATTGGATAGATATAGAACAGGGATTTTCCTAGGAACCGCATTAGGAGGTACTTTGGGATATGATAAGGTTGTAGTTCTTGCGAATCAGAATAATTTTAAAGATATTCCCGTAAGTGGATGTGGTATCGTCCATTATCATAGTTTAGCTTCTTCGATAGCAGAGTTACTCGGGATAAATGGGGTTACGAGAACCGTGGCTACAGGGTGCGCAGCGAGTATCGATGCCATCCAGGATGCTATGATGTATTTGAGTGCTGGCGAGTTAGACGTTTGCATAGTGGGAGGGGCCGATGCGCCTATTTCTAAAACAGTGATATATGCCTTCGGAAAAATAAGATGTTTATCACAAGACAAGGAATTGCATATGATGGGCGTTCCATTTTCAAAGAAGAGTGGAGGATTTGTCATTGCTGAAGGAGCAAGCGTATTAGTGCTTGAGAGAGAATCCAGCGCTCTAAAAAGGGACGCTAAGATTTTCGGTGTCATTAATGAGGTCAGTACATCAAACGATGGACAAGGAATATTTTTTTCAGACAGTGAAGGGAAACATTTGCTTCACGATATGGAACAAGTTACTAAAAATAGAAGGCCTACCTATGTCAATAGCCAGGCATTAGGAATGGTGGAGAACGATAGAATCGAGGCTACCAACCATATGAAGTTGTTTGGTAAAGATATTCCAATCACTTCTATAAAAAGTATAACCGGTCATACGTTTGGAGCTAGTGCGGGAGCACAAATTATTTCTTCTCTTATTGGAATGGAACGTAATTTCATTCCAGGTACGGTGAATGCTGTTGGAGATGACTATCCAGAATTGCCTATTGTATATGATACCATCCAAACTGGGGTTGATAGTTTTGTTGTTACTTCTCATGGATATGGTGGGAATAATGCCTCTATTTTTATTTCCAAATACTAATTCTGAAAAATTTATATTTAATGAGGAATAAAATGATTAAAGTATATAAATGCAAGGAAAAATTGTTGTGTTTAATTATCGAGAAAATTCCGGCTATGATAGAAGCGCATCTTCAGGATATGTTAGAGAAGATAGAAAATTTCCATGAGGTAATTGAAGATATCGAGACCTATAGAACTTCTCTATATTCGGTATATACTACTGTTGCAGGAATATTATTTAAGGAGAATGACGAATACGTAAAGGCGTTACGGCAAATAGAAAAAACAGGTTATAAAGTAGGGGTGTACTATGGAGAAGTGAGAGAAATGAGCAGAGAAACATTCCTTGAACTAACATATAGCATCCGGATACACTCTTTTGAGCACGTGTGCTATTTAATTAATTGCCATCTCTCCCATCCAGAGGAGCGTTCCTTTCTTATCTCTAGATTTTTTGAAATTCTAAATGCGAGATTCAACAGTTGTGTTAACGGCTTCCTTTTTACAAAAGATAAACTAATCAATCATTTACATAATCAAAAACTATCAATTATGGGGCAAATGGCAGCGGGAATGGCGCATGAAATCAGGAATCCGCTTTGCAGTATTAAAGGTTTTCAACAGTTAATGAAGAAGATAGTTCTTGATAAGACGGCAAACACAAATGATTTTTTGAATTATATCGATATTTGCAGTAGTGAAATTACTAAAGTAGAGAACCTGGTATCTGATTTCCTTTTATTAGCACGTAAAGGGGACAGTAAAAAAAACAGATGGGAAAAAGTCAATATTAATGAAGTTTTTCAAAAAGTGTTTGATCTATCCAAATACTTTGCATTGGAGAAGAACGTTAATCTTCATTTATCCCTACCACTGACTACTCTTTTTACCTACGGGATATCTTCATATATCGAACAGATAATGCTTAACATTATCAAAAACAGTATCTCTGCGCTAGATCTGGGAGGAATCTTACTTATTAATATGCATCCTTCGATAGATAACAAAGAGGCTGTTTTAACTTTTGTTGATAATGGAATAGGAATTCCGGAAAGCCAGATAAATAGAATTTTTGATCCTTTTTTTACAACTAAAGAAGAAGGAACAGGGTTAGGGTTATGTATATGTAAGAGGCTAGTTGAGGAAATGAAGGGAAGCATTATTATACAGTCAAAAGTAAACGAAGGAACAACTGTCGAGATTCGCTTGCCCTTAGCTACTCCACAAAATACGCTGTCTGACTAAAAAGTGAAATGTCTGTAAATGCTGTAGGTCTTCTTATCGGTTTAAAGAAAAATCGAGAGAACGATATAAAATTGAAGCTAAAAACAGCGAGTTAAAGCACAAACACGGGTATGATGTGGCATCATCTTCGGGTCTAATTGGCATGGAGTTACAAGGAGCGATGGCTATATTCACCGTAAATTTAAAAAGGATATTGAAACTAATGGATTAAAAACGAGATAATACAGCGATACAATTGGTAAAAAAAGACGACTCTAGATTCAAACTGAATTTGAGTCGTCTTTTTTGGTGAGTCTATTTTATTACTGAGAAAAAACGTCAGTTTTTCAGTGGCCTCCTAAAATAGAGGTCTTTTTTTTATGGAGATCGACATATACATGTAATCGTCCAATTATTGTAAGCCAATTGGATAAATGAAAAGGAGGGATTGTAAGAATGACACAATTTAGCAACCTGAATCAGTTCGACATGGTTTACGCTCTCACGCAAGAGACCGTGAACAAACAATTTGAATTATTATCAGTGTTCGGAGTATTGCCGACTACCTGGCACGTCAGTATTAAGAAGGGATTGTATGGTGTTGATTCAGAACTGGGAACGCCAACCGTAGGCTTCAATACAGGTGACAGTTCCAGCAGAAGGGTAAACATGTATATACCCATTACGAAAGGAACGCTGACCTATTCCACCATTTTGGGCATAGACGACAACGGAAAAGTGTTGGTTAAAACAGACACACACGATATTACCAACGCCAAACTTACATTTAAGGTAAATGTGAGTATAGCGGAAATCGCCGCAACATATAAGGATTCCAAATTAATTCCGAAAACCGTAAAGGAACAGCTGACAAACTTTGATGACAGCATGTTCAGCATTCAGCATCTGTTCCTGAATTTCGAAGATGCTAACCTGCTTGATAGCTTTGAATTGGATACAAGTGGCGTATCTGCCGGAGTGCCGGGCACGGACGACCCGGAATTCATCAATAATGTAAAAGCATTGTTCAAAGCGTTTATTGAACCGCTGAAAGGAAGCGATAATCCTTACGTGCTCGGGTATTCAGCTGTAGACAGAAAGGTTGAAAGTTCTGATGCGACGTGGAAGCCTACGGGTGTGACGTATTCGGTTTATTCCGATGCCGCCCATTTGAATCGGAGCAGCATCAATTACCTGCTGGTCACCGACGGAAAAAATGTGCCGGGAAGTGGAGCGGGTCTTTTTAATCACAACTGGGTGTTTGCAGATAATGTACAGGGGACGTTTGTCTTTTCGCAGGAACTTGTGATGAAAAATATACTGGACGCGATAGCGAAACAGATGAACATTCATTACGACAAATTTGAGCGGGATGGAACGCTTATCCGATATCAGGTTACGATTCCAAATGACATTGGCGGTAATACGACTTGTTCGGTGGTTCCAAAAGTAACAACCAATCAAATCATCGCTAATTTTGTCGCGACGTACAAAAAAGATGTGCATGATAAGGCGGGTTCGTATATAGGCTACATAGACGGAGACATCAGATGGACCACTGCATTTAGGTACGATGTTGATTCTGCAAAGGGAACGATCTCGGTGAATGTTTCCAGTACTGATCAAGCAAGAACGGAAAACGAACACAAAAACGCTTTGGGAGAGTTCGAAGATGTGCTGGCGGATTTTGCCGATGCCTTTATCAGTGTGTTTACTTTTGGTCAGGTAAATGATGTCTTTAACAATATGGTGAAAGAGGATTGGTCTTTAAGCATCAGTACCAGTCTATCTGCCGATATTCAGGGCCTTAAAACGAGAATTATCCTTCCGGGAGGCTCAGAGATTATGTTTAAAGATGTGCGTTTCTACGAGGAAGGTTCCATGCTGCTTAGCACTACGGTTAGAAATTAATTCGGAACGGAAATTGAAAATATATGTTTTTATCTGGTGAGGAGGAGTTAAATGAGCAATGCTAAATATACGATTCAGTCAAAATTAATGAATTCTTATGATTCGGGTAAACCGGTTAACTTTGAAAAAGACATGGCAGCGGCACAGGATGAACAGGGGCAGGTCATGTTTTTCAGCATCGGTACGGATGATTGTATCTATTATTTTTCTAAAGCGAACGCAAGCGCAACGGGTTGGGAATCGGTGAATATCAGTGACGGAATGGTTGCACGTTCCAAGGCAGTACTGCTTGCCACGGCACAGGATGAACAGGGGAAACCGATTTTAGCTGCTGTTTTCCAATCCGGCGTGTCTCCCAATGATTATGAAGTGTATTTTACGAAAGACTTCAGCCCCGGTGCAAAAGAGAATCGCTGGGTGTTTCGCGGGAAGCAGAGCGGTGTGGAAATCACTAATATCACAACCGGGTATGGTAAAAATGGGCAGGTGATGATTGTCATCACGACACAGGCAGGGGTGAAGACAGCGAACTATTTAATCAATCCAAACATAAACGACAGCACATGGCTGTGGCGTGAGGTTCCCGCACCGATGAACAGCGCGAGAGTGCTTCACACGGCTGTCGGCCATCATGCGAAATTGCAAAAGGTTGCCGGAATTGACGCGCTGTTATATGAGCTATACCAGATTAACGACACGGAAACGGCTTTAGTGGTCACCTCGCTTCCGGACTTCCATTTTTATAATCACCAGATTCCGCTCGACTTTAATCCCACCACATTTGGCCTTGTCGATAATAAAAATGGAAACTCCGAATTAATTGTCGGTGACAGTACCCTATATTATCTGGATACGGCGGTTCAACTAAGTAAAGACGCCGATCAGGTAAAGAACGGTAAAGTGCAGATAAATGCGACCCCTCTTCCGCATCCGGTGAACATGATTCAGCCAGGTATAATGGCTGATAACCGGTTAGAGTGCTGGTTCCTTTCGCAAGACGGTTATTTGTATCGGTCGCTTAATCAAAGCGGCAGCACTTCCTGGGTCGAGCCACTCGCCTTCCAGGCTAATGTAGGAAAAATAGCCACTCACCGTAATACGGAAAACAATCTGAATGATATCTTCACCGCTGATCTCGACAACAACCTTCTCCATTACCATCAAGACCTTCAGACGACAAGATGGCTCTCCCATTCAATTACTGTGAAATCGCTCGATTCTCTTCTTTCGGTTAATGCTTACCACACCCAGATCAGGATTACTGATGAGTATGGCTATCCGGTTGCCGGTTCCAAAATGAAACTTACCTCATCCGAATTGACTCAAGTTACGATTAACAATAAAACGTATTATGTCGACCAAAAGCAGGATGCAATTGAAATGGAAACCGACACACTCGGCAATGTAACGATCATTCATCAAGTAACATCGCTTGCCTCGCCGACATTTACCGTCGAAGGAGAAGCGTTTCCACAACCGGTACCCATCAATCCGCTGACCGACATTCAGAATAAGCTGTCAACCATGTCAGAAGACGACTTTATCAATGCCCGTTTGCAAACGGATGATGCTACTATAACGAAACCATTATTTCAGGGCAGATCCAAAGACGATCTAAAAGGCGCCCATCAATCCATTCAGCAGTTGATCTCAATGGGGAATCAGTTGCCGAGTAAAAACAATCAGAACTCTGGCACGCCTCAGACAAACACCACACCACTTGCCACAAAATTCAGCATTGATTTTAACGGGAAAACCCCTGCTTATACAGAGCATGCAGACAGTTCAATTCTTATGTCGGCAAGCCAACCCGATTTTTCGTTTTCCAGCGCGTTTGATGGGATTACCTACTTCTTCGGCGACATTTGGAATTCCATTAAAAAAGGGTTTATCGAGGTTACCGGCTTTATCATTGAAAAAGTGTCAGAAGGCATCCGGATTGTGATCAACGGAATCAAGGAAGCATTCCATGTTGTTATTTCGTTCGCCGAACAAGTGTGGGATGTCGTAGAGTTTATTATTCAAAAAATCGGCGTTGTTTTC
Organism: Aneurinibacillus terranovensis DSM 18919; assembly: GCF_000430625.1. Taxonomy (GTDB): domain Bacteria; phylum Bacillota; class Bacilli; order Aneurinibacillales; family Aneurinibacillaceae; genus Aneurinibacillus_B; species Aneurinibacillus_B terranovensis. The sequence goes on along the minus strand of NZ_AUMJ01000052.1, from coordinate 2,055 downwards.
GAAGACATCGTCCAGTGGCTTGGATTCATTTTCAACTGGAAAGACATTTTACGCAGCCACAATGTAATGAAAACCGTAATTTCTCATTCGCTTGATTACAGTATCAGTAAGCTTGAATCAGGCAAAGAGTTTGTTCATAATGTGATTGGCAGCATTAAAGAAAAAGTGTTAGGAAAAGACGTGAAAGCCCAGCTTGGTGCGGCCGGTTCACAAAAGCTAGTAACGGATAAGGCATCCGGTTTCTCCCTTGATAAACCGGAAGTAAGCTGGGTATTTTCCCATGTGACCAGCGGTTCTGTTTTTGACAACCATACGAGTGTATCGTCATATGGCGGAGCGGCCACTCTTGACAATTCCCTGCTAGGCGGCCTGGAATCCCTTAAAGAGGCGGCCATTCATCTGGGAGAAGAAATCTACAATGACATGAATAACATGTCAGCCGGTGAATTCATCTCGAAAATCGTTGCCGTTTTGGAAGAGATGGCTTTGGATGCTGCCGAGAAATTGGCGAATGGCTTGATCGATCTGGCTAAGTCAATTGTCGGCGGAATGAAGGGTATTCTCACAATGAGATGGAATATCCCCATTCTAACCCCGCTCTACGAAAATGTGATCGCGCCAGGCAGTACATTAAGTCTGTTGGATTTACTCTGCTTATTGACTTCGATTCCGGCAACCGTCGCTTATAAAATAGCCACGAACAGAGTACCTTTTAGTGAACAAACGGCCGATGCCATTACGTCTACAGCGAATTATGATGAGTTGATTCAAGCTCTGTCCCGACATGAGTCGAAACCATTTAGAGCCATGTCTTTGCTACATGCTACGGCCGCAGCTGAAGCCGACCTGCCGGGCGAACAAAAGGATACCAATCAGGAAGAAGATATGCCCAGTGTTGCACGCGGTTTTAGCTATTTCTTCGGTTTTACAGGTACGATTGGCTCGCTCGTTTATAGTGCAGCCAACGGGTTCATGGTTGCCACCGATAGTGTAAAAGTAAACCGGATGCTCGGCTTTGGTATTGTCAAATTTGTCAGCGGATTGGTTTCCAATATCTCAAATCTAATAACGATGGCGATTTCTCTCGGTTATGAGAAAAAATACGTTGCCCGTTATTCATTTGAAATGGCTGTTACTGTGTATCAATTTGCTTTCTCGATCAAAGACGGGCTCGTTATGTGGAATCAAATTCAAAGATTTAGAGGCGTAAGCCCGGATGATATTTTAGATGCAAACAACATTCTCAGTGATATGATGGATACCGTCTATGACCTGGGGGAAACCGTACTCGGATTTATTAACGCCGGGTTGTTTATTGCTTTGATTATTTGGGAAGGTGTTGACGGAACGTATAATAGAGTAAGCAATGTGCTGAAAATCCCGCAAAATTTAGGAATTGCTGCTACGCAAATCATGTCTGTGTTCAGCCACGTATCCGAAGACCCCCGATTCAAAGTAATCTATGGGGCGATTCTGGGCGTCATCGGTGTCGGTGCGGGATTGATTACCGGAACCCGGGTTGTTATGAATATCGTGGATGAAGAAGCACACATGAATATTTAGCGATTTTTTCGATGTAGCTTTACAGAAATCCCCACAATGGCAGTGTTGCTGTTGTGGGGATAGCTCATTTGTCAAACTTCAGTTAGTTACTATCATATTCAATTATACTTGTCCTCATTGTTGTAAGGGTTATACTGTTCACAAGATAACTTCCCCTGTTTTTTCAGCCGCGCTATAATTTTCGACAAATCGACTTCGCTAAACTTCTGCATCGATTCATAATCATAAATCTTTTTTATGAATTAGCCGAGAACACTCGTGACTTCCGTCATGAGATGAATCGGCTTCGGACAAGGCGTATCTTTTGACACATCAATTGTCCGACATATGTTGACTTGTCTATTAACAAAAAAACACTGATTTTTAGCGATAATAATTTAAAAAATATTTGACATATGTTATCCTGTGATTGAGGTGGATAACATGGCAGAAGTCAAACATGGTAGAGGATATGTGTACTCTATCCAATACCATATTGTATGGTGTGTGAAA
>NZ_AUMJ01000051.1:17592-43367 GCF_000430625.1 Aneurinibacillus terranovensis DSM 18919 | reverse complement strand
AATATGGAAAAGACGCATATCACACATGTGAATGACGGTTTTGTTTTCCTTGGCCATCGCATCATTCGCAAGAGAGGACCACGTGGACGCATGCGACCTGTGACAACGATTCCGTGGGAGAAACATCGCCGTTTTACCGAGAAGGTAGTCAAGCAACTGTCAGGGAATTACGGTGCAAACGCAGTAGACATAGTCGAAAGCCTGAACCGACAAATTGCGGGTTGGGCAAACTTTTACCAATACACTGACCATACAGCGACTATATTCAGCAAAGTAGATCGCACGGTATTCTGGAAGCTTGGGTACTGGCTGGCTCGAAAATACAAACGGGGTTTCAGATTGCTGATGCGAGACTATGTCCGCTCCCCTAATAAGGGCAAGGCCAAAACTTGGGTACTACAGGGACAGAACAGTAGAGGCTTCTATGGAGAAGTGGCTCTCCGAAGGCTAATAACCAGCCGTAAAGGACGTTTCATTTGGCGGAATCCAGCTGAAAATCCGTATATTTTGCGTACAGATAAACACCGTACTATTGAATCATATTACGATGAAGTCGCCTTTGCTTTGAGCAACACTTAAATGGAGAGCCGGATGCGCTGAGAGGTGCAAGTCCGGTTCGGAGAGGAGAGGTAAGGAAATAGCTCGACTACGCCTTATCTCTTACTCTACTCCGGATGAAGCACGGATGGATGTACCTGTACGCCGTCATGGACTGGTATTCCCGCTACATTGTTGATTGGCAGTTGGATCAAAGTCTCGGGATCGGTTTCGTGCTAGAAACGATGAAACGATCTCTGGCAAAACGCAAGCCTGCAATTATCAACAGTGATCAGGGCAGCCACTTTACCAGTCCACAGTCTATCATCTTCTGAAGGAGAAAGAGATTCGCATCAGCATGGATGGCAAAGGGCGTGCCAAAGATAACATCGTCATCGAGCGCTTCTGGCGTAGCCTGAAGTATAATGAGGTCTATATCAACAACTACAGCAGTCCGAGAGAGACTCGGCAGGGTGTGAACGGCTACATCCATCTACACAATCACTACTTGCCTCATCAGTCTCTGCAAAACTATACGCTAGCTGCTGTGCATAACCGTGAGGTCATACTTTCATCCACATGTAAATAGCGAAGGAGAAGATTCTTTCTCCCGTGCCTTCGCTTGGGCTACGTCCTCCACCTGTGGACATCGTAGTATGGTACTATTTAGGGCTTGCTGAACGATTCGTTATCCAATAACAGTACCCAGTCTAAAGCTTGGAAAGTAGAATCTGAAAAACGTGAAAAAGAGAACCCGTAATTGCCGCTCCAGGTTCATGACGAGAAGTTGTAAGGCAGAAAACTTATTATTTATGAGAAATTTAAAAGGGGAGAAATTAGAAATGAACACAAAAAAGCTTATTCAAGAAAGAGAGTACGGATATATTGGGGCTGAAACAAAAAAGAAAGCATTTACGCAAAAAAGAGGACAGTATGTAACAGGATACTCAGTAGGGATCCTTTATCTAGATGAATGTTGGTATCCTGTTTTGCCTGGAAATGTTGCAAATCTATCCACATATGACTTTCCTGTAAGATTAAAAGTAGTTCCAAATTGTGATACATCAAGACTCCTTGCAGGTGATCCCCTATTATTGGACAGCGTAATAAAGGCAGCAAAAGAATTTGAAGAAGAAGGGGCTCGTGCAATAAGTGCAGCATGTGGATTCTTCGGTAATTTTCAGGATAAAGTAGCTGCTGCTGTTGATATTCCAGTATACCTTTCAAGCGTTGTTCAAGTACCTTGGATTAAAACTGGTTTAAAACCTCACCAAAAAATTGGTATGTTAACAGCATATGCACAAGGAATGACTTCAAACTTATTTGAGAGTTGCGGTATATATGATCCAAGTATTTGCATAGTAAAAGATTTAAGTACACTAACGGAATTTTCCGCTATTATTGAAAACAGAGGATCTTTTGAAAATGAAAAAGTTAAAAAAGAAGTAGTAGAGGCAGCTGTTAGTATGGTAGATGAGAATCCGGATATAGGAGCCATCCTTTTAGAGTGTAGTGATTTACCGCCATATGCATCTGAAATTCAAAGAACCATCAAGCTCCCTGTATATGATTTTATTACCATGATAAAATGGATTCATTATGCGACTAGCCAAAAACCATATTATGGTTTTATTTAACCGATGTCAATATACCTTTGTTACAAATTGTGAGAGAATCATAACTGTATGAATGTATATCGAAGATGAGTGTATGAAAAAATGTACAATTCAACACGCGTGATAACTTCTATCAGCTGTCCCTCTGGAATGGGAAGTATAATTTCTTCATAATTACTCACTTATCACGCTCGTTCATATTCCTTAGCAGGCCTATAAAAAATCGTTTTTTAATCATTGTCATAGCCGAGAAGAGCACAAAGAAGGTTTCTCTACACTCTGATGAAAAGAGAGATGCGAAAATGCACATCTCTCTTTTCATATTTTTTATTGTTACATTTCTGTGTGCTTTTGTACAAGTTGATACGTTCCTGCGATTCACTTGTTTTGATCTTTGTATCAATCGTTACTTTCTCAAAGTATGGCTTAACGTTAATCTGTTTGAATTGATATTTACATCTTAAAGCTTTTTATGATCTCCTCTAGTTCATCCGCCATATATGCAAGCGTTTGTGCTGAAGCTGCGATTTCCTCCATCGTAGCAAGTTGTTCTTCAGTTATTGATGATACACTCTGTATACCATCGACCGAACTTTGGCTAATTTGCACAATAACATGGGCAGAGGTAGCTATAGTTTTCGATCCTTCTGATAGTTCTTGTACAGAGGCGGATACTTGATGAATTTGTTCTGTTACCTCCTCAACGGAGCTATAGATGGACTTAAATGAAGAACTCGCTGCTTGAACTGCTTCAACACCTTTTTGTACTTCGTTTACGCCAGAATCCATGGATACAACGGCATCTCGGATTTCATTCTGAATTGCATGAATTAAATGCGTGATTTTTCCTGCGGATTGTGAAGACTGTTCGGCAAGTTTTCTTACTTCCCCTGCTACGATAGCAAATCCGCGACCATGTTCACCTGCGTGCGCTGCTTCAATGGCTGCATTTAGTGACAACAGATTTATTTGCTCAGCAATACTGGTGATAATATCAACAAAGTTTTCAATTTGGTTAGAGCGTTCATTTAGTCCTCTAACTGTATTTGATAGCTCAGTGATTTTTTTATTAATACAATCCATTTGATATATCACTAATCCAATCGCTTCATTGCCTAGGGAAGCCATATTCGATGTTTTTGCAATAGCTATTGATGTTTTTTGTGCATTCGATGAAATGTGCCGCACCGCTTCTGACATATGTGTGATAGTTACAGATGTTTCCTCTGAATTCTTTGCTTGCTGCTCGGACCCGGCGGCCACTTGTTGTATTGTATTAGAAACATGCTCCACAACATGTGCTGCTTCTTTTGCCCCTTGCATTAATTCTTCTGAGGCAGTAGCAAGCTGTTCTGATTTACCCATGATATTTTGCAAAACTGTTTGTAGTGAGTCACTCATTTGGTTAAACCTCACCCCCAAACGACCTAATTCATCGTCCGATTCGATCAGGACTCGTTCTGTAAGATCACCATTACTGATTGCTTCCGATGCATGGTTGAGCTTCTTTAAGGGACGAGTAATGGATGAAATGACAAAGTATACCAAGACTACTCCTAATAGCAGTGCAATAAAAATGACAGTTACTGTTGTTTGGAAAATAGGGGTTGCTTCTCCTTCGACTTCCGACATAGGTATGGCACCACCAATTTTCCATCCTGTTAATTCATTTGTCACAAAGAATGTTTTTTCTACGCTTCCTTTCCCAGTTGTATCATAACTCCCGGTCTGCTGTCTGAATAATGGGTCTGATATTGCTTTCGTTACTTCTGATCCGTACTTAAAAAGAGGATGAACAACAATTTTTTTGTTCTTATCAACAATAAATGTATATCCTTCTTTTCCAATTTTCACCGAACTAATCATTTCACTTATTTTCTTAACTTTCATGTCAATTCCAACAACTCCTGAGCCATCTTTTAAAACTTTGTCAATTCCAATTATGATTTCTCCAGTAAGCATATCAGTGTACGGCTCTGAAATAACAATCTTTCCAGCGGCTTGCTTTGCATTTTGATACCAGGGACGTTTACGTGGATCATAATCAGGTGGAAGCTTATCTGTTCCATCTGCAATAAGAAAACCAACTTCTGTACCAACATAAGCTGAGGTGATTTCCGGATGAAGCCGTTGGAATTGATGAATGATATTCATTACTTGTGGACTTGACTGCCCTTGGTACATTAAGGAGTTGATATTCTCTGAAAGCATTTCTACATTTTGAAGTTGTGGCTCTAAAAATTTATTAACAATATGGTTTAGAAGTTGTAGATTCCCTTGTGCATTATTTAAAACCTGTTCCTCTACTTTTTGTTTGGCTGTGTTGTAAGAAAACATACCGATGAATGAGCTCGGGATTAATAATAAAATAAGAAAAGAAATTATTAATCTTTTTTTAATATCTACTTTTCTCCAGATTTTCATTTGGAATTCCTACTTTTCCTTTATATTTTATACTTTCTTAAGAGCTTGTCCTCTATACAATCCGGTTTTTCTATTTCCAGGCTATCTATAATATATATAGTTACCTATATATAAATCTTAAGCCTACATTTATTACTAGGAATCCCTTCTAAGAACAAGGGATAGGTTATTTTATTTTAGTAAAGTTCAATTAATAAATCTCCCGTTTCGATACTATTTCCTGCTTTTACATGAACTCCTTTTACTATTCCGGAGAAAGGGGCCTGCATAGTCGTTTCCATTTTCATTGCTTCTGTAACAATAATCTGTTCCCCTTTCTTCGCCTTATCCCCAGGTTTTACGAAGACTTTTAGCACTTTACCAGGCATAGAAGCGCCAATCTGACCCGGATCACTTGGATCGGCTTTCAAACGTTGTGCGACTGTTATTTTAGCGGATGAATCGCGGATATTGATTTCACGCGGCTGACCGTTTAATTCATAATATATGGTGCGTATGCCTTCTGGATCTGCTTCCCCAATGGAAACCAATTTTACCATCAGTGTTTTCCCTTCCTCGATATCTATTGCAATTTCTTCGCCCAATCGTAAGCCGTAGAAGAAAGTCGGCGTATCGAGTACAGATACGTTACCGAATTCCTGCTGGCGCTTTTGCATATCCAGAAATACCTGCGGATACATCACATAGGACATCACATCTAGATCATTGACCTGACGATCCAGCTTTTCTTCCAGCATGGCGCTGATTTCATCAAAATCCACTGGAGGCAATAGTTCACCTGGACGGCTTGCGAAAAAATCGCCGCCTTTCAGGATGATACGCTGCAGCTCTTCCGGGAATCCACCGTGCGGTTGGCCAAGATAGCCCCGGAAGAAGGTAATCACCGACTCGGGGAAGTCGATATTTTCTCCACGTTGATATACATCCTTTGCTGTCAGGTTGTTCTGTACCATAAACAACGCCATATCGCCGACCACTTTCGACGATGGTGTGACTTTGATGATGTCCCCGAACATCTCGTTGACGGTGGTATACATCTCCTTCACTTCGCCCCATCGGTCACCAAGACCGACCGCTTTTGCCTGTTGTTCAAGGTTGGTATATTGACCGCCCGGCATTTCGTGCTTATACACTTCTGCATTGCTGGCTTTCATATCCGTTTCAAATCCAACATAGTATTTGCGGATATCATCCCAATAATCGGACAACTGTTGATAGTTATCGACATCAAATCCTGTATTTCGGTTGCCATGCTCCAGTGCATAGACCAAAGCATTAAGGCTTGGTTGTGACGTAAGACCGGCCATCGAGCTCAATGCAGTATCTACGATATCCACGCCTGCTTCGCTTGCTTTAAGAAGCATCGCCCCTGCATTTCCACTAGTATCATGCGTATGCAGGTGAATCGGAATGCTGATTTCTTGTTTGAGTGCCTTCACTAGCTCATAAGCAGCATATGGTTTCAGTAATCCGGCCATATCTTTAATGGCAAGAATATGAGCGCCTGCTTTTTCAATTTGTTTTGCCAGATCCACGTAATATTTCAAGCTGTATTTATCACGTTTCGAATCAAGAATATCTCCTGTATAGCAAATGGACGCTTCCGCAACCGCATTGTTTTCTCGCACAGTTTCGATGGCTAAGCGCATACCTTCAACCCAGTTCAGGCTGTCGAAGATTCGGAATACATCGATGCCAGATCTTGCTGCGATCTCGATAAACTTTTTGATGACATTATCCGGGTAATTGGTATATCCTACCGCATTGGCACCCCGGAACAGCATTTGGAACAAGATATTCGGAATCTTTTCCCGAAGCTGAATTAGTCTATCCCACGGATCCTCATTTAGGAAGCGCATGCTTGTATCAAACGTAGCACCGCCCCACATCTCTAAAGAGAATAAATCAGGAGCCAGCTTTCCTGTTGCTTCAGAGATCTGCACCAGATCATACGTACGTACGCGTGTCGCAAGCAAGGATTGATGGGCATCACGGAACGTTGTATCCGTAACGAGCAGTTTTTTCTGTTGCTGAATCCACTTGATAAGCCCTTCCACTCCTTGTTGTTCTAAAATTTGTTTTGTGCCAGCCGAATACCGTTGGTTAATGGAAATTTCCGGAATTCTTGGTATATCAAACAATCCTTTTTTGTCCATTTTTGTTAGTCCCGGATGTCCGTTAACAATCGTCTCTCCAATATAAGTAAGCAGCTTTGTTCCACGATCTTTCTTCTTTGTAAACTCAAAAAGCTCTGGTTTCGTATCGATAAAGGAGGTGTCATAGGAACCGCTCAGAAAATCTGAATGCTGCATTACATTTTCTAAAAATGGGACGTTCGTTTTCACACCACGAATCCGAAATTCTTTGAGAGTTCGCAACATTTTGCGGGCCGCTCGTTTAAAAGTAAGGTCATGTGTAGAAACCTTAACTAATAGGGAATCATAATGCGGCGTAATAGATGCACCTGGTGCTCCAATACCTTCATCAAGACGTACGCCAAAACCGCTGGCTGAACGATAGGCAAGCAAACGTCCTGTATCCGGAAGGAAATTTTTCTCCGGATCCTCTGTTGTGACGCGAGATTGAATAGCGTATCCGCGCATCTGGATGCTTGCTTGAGAAGAAATGCCAATTTCTTTATCTTCAAGAGCATAGCCTTCGGCAATACGAATTTGAGATTGGACAATATCGATACCGGTGACCATCTCCGTAATCGTATGCTCTACTTGCACTCGTGGGTTCACTTCGATAAAATAAAAGTTTCCATCGGGTGTTACAAGAAACTCAACAGTTCCCGCGTTTATATAATTTGAAGTCTTACAAAGACGCAGTGCCGCATTACAAATATCTTCACGCTGTCGCTCAGTTAATGAAAGACTTGGTGCCACTTCGATTACTTTTTGATGGCGACGCTGAATAGAACAATCACGCTCAAATAGATGAACAGCGTGACCATAAGAGTCAGCGAGAATCTGAACTTCGATATGTTTTGGATTTTCAAGATACTTCTCAAGATATACGGCATCATTACCAAAAGCGAATTTCGCTTCGGAACGAGCACGATCAAGTGAGTCCTGGAGTTCGCTTTGCTTACGGACGATACGCATGCCGCGCCCGCCGCCGCCCGATGCGGCTTTAATAATGATCGGGTAGCCGTTCTCTTTTACGAAGCGCAGAGCTTCCTCGAATGTACGTACAGGCTCCGGAGTTCCAGGGATGACTGGTATATCGGCCTCTATTGCCATCTGACGAGCAATCACTTTGTCGCCAAATTGACGAATGTGTTCGGATTTCGGTCCGATGAACACAATGCCTTCTTCCTCGCAGCGCTGGGCGAATTGTTCGTTCTCTGACAAGAAGCCGTAGCCGGGATGAATGGCATCAACATCATGACGCTTAGCCACTTCAATAATACTTTCGATGTCCAGATAGGCTTCAATGGGTCCTTTGCCTTCACCAATCAGATAGGCTTCGTCGGCTTTAAAACGATGTAGTGCGACATTGTCTTGTTCAGAATAGACAGCAACTGTGCGAACGCCGAATTCTGTACACGCACGGAAAATACGGATGGCGATTTCTCCACGATTGGCCACTAAAATCTTTTTAAACGATTTAATTTCTCCCACTCTATCTCTCCCCCCTAGATTTTTAATCATGATCTTTCCCATACTTGTGGAATGGCATTGCTCTTACATATAGTTTTAATAATTAGTAAATTGATCTGCTTTGACAACCGCTCTCCATAATCGTTTTATTATTTTTATATGTCTCGAAGAAGAGCTTAACTCAATAGTTAAGTAATCACTAAATTTTTGAATTTTTCAGTTAACTTAGGCAGAACTTCAAATAGATCACCTACAATTCCATAATCAGCTACATTAAAAATCGAAGCTTCGGGATCCTTGTTTATTGCTACGATAATTTTAGAGTTGGACATACCTGCCAAGTGCTGAATAGCACCAGATATTCCGCAAGCAATGTAAAGATCTGGAGTTACAACCTTCCCGGTTTGTCCAATTTGCATAGAATAATCACAATACCCCGCATCGCAAGCTCCACGTGAAGCACCAATAGCACCACCCAATACATCTGCTAATTCCTTCAATATTGTAAATCCTTCAGCACTTTTAACACCACGACCACCCGATACTATGATTTTTGCTTCAGAAAGATCAACACCACCGGACGTTTTACGAACAACTTCTTTTATGGTTGTACGAATGTCTGTAATTTCTACCGAAAAACTAATTACTTCAGCGGTAGAACTAGCGCTTGTTTCTTCTAACGCAATATTATTGGGGCGAATTGTGGCAAACATCTTGCCATCCACAATTTTTTTCTTTTGAAAAGCTTTTCCTGCGTAAATTGGTCGCGTAAAAATGATATCTTCTCCCTCTAATGAAAGATCCGTGATATCAGATATTAATCCTAATCCTAATCGAGCGGCTACGCGAGGAGCTAAGTCCTTTCCCACTGCCGTGTGACCCAAGAAAATTACATCTGGATTGACTTCTTTTATTACTTGGCAAAATGCTTGGAAATAACCATCCGTTGTATATTGTTGTAATTTTTCATTAGCAACTATGTAAACTTTTTGTGCTCCATGTCGACTTAAAGTAGCAACTACTTCATCCCCACTAATTCCAAAAACGGCAGCAACAATTTCTCCATTTCCAGCTACTCTCTTGGCTGCGGATAAAGCCTCAAGAGAAACATTCCTTAGGTTTCCATCACGGATTTCAGTTAATACAAGTACTTTTTTGTCCATTTTTATAACCTCCTAAACTACTTTCGCTTCAGTACGCAGCAGATGTACGAGTTCTTTAATCTGACCATCTAGTTCGCCTGATAATATACGTCCAGCCTCTTTTTTAGGCGGAAGGTACTGATCAATAATTTGAGTTTTTGCTTTCAAATCGGACGGATTTAATCCTAAATCTTCCGCACTTAACCTTTCTATTAACTTCTTTTTTGCTTTCATGATACCAGGTAGGGAAGGATACCGAGGTTCGTTTAATCCTTGTTGGGCTGTAGCTAAAAAAGGAAGAGAAATCTCTATTACTTCTGAATCTCCTTCCACGTCTCTGATAACAGTTGCTTTAGTATCCTTAATTGACAAATTCGTAATCGTAGTTACATGAGGAATCTTTAGTTCCTCAGCTAGCCGAGGACCAACTTGTCCTGCTCCATTATCTACAGACATATTACCCGCTAGAATAATATCGAAGGATTGTTTTCTAGCTATAGCCGCTAGCACTTGAGAGATAGTAAACTCATCTACGGATAAAGACTCATCATCTACAATCACAGCATTATCTGCCCCCATTGCCAATGCTGTTCGTAAAGCACTTTCTACACGGCTTGGTCCAACAGTAACAACGATGACCTCCCCACCAAATTCTTCTTTTAGTTTAATTGCCTCTTCCACAGCGTACTCATCGTATGGATTTATAACAAACTCCACACCATCTTCACTTATTTGACCATTTTGAATTGTAATTTTCTCTTCTGTATCAAACGTTTCTTTTAAAATAACAAGAATGTTCATAATAACCTCCTATTTCTCCTATAAATTACTTCAAATTTACCTTCAATTTATTACAAATATAGTCTCCTACTTCCTCCGTAGTTGCCCTGCCACCCAGATCTGGTGTAAGGACTTCCCCTTCTTGTAAGATATCCTGAACTGCTTGCATAATCGCTTCTGCTGATTTTGTCTGCCCTAAGTGTTCAAGCATCATACTTGTACACCAGATAGCTGCAATGGGATTTGCGATCCCTTTCCCTGCAATGTCCGGAGCAGAACCATGCACCGGCTCAAACATTGATGGGTACTTTTTTTCTGGATTGATATTAGCAGAGGGTGCAATACCAAGCCCACCAACAATAGCAGCTCCAAGATCGGTTAGAATATCGCCAAAAAGATTGGATGCTACCACCACATCAAGTGTTTCTGGTTTGGTGACAAAAAAAGCGGATAGTGCATCAATATGAACAGTGCTCGTTTTTACATCTGGATACTCCTGATTAATTTTTTGGACGTACTCATCCCAGAATGGCATCGTATGATTAATCCCATTTGACTTGGTGGCAGCCGTTAGGTGTTTCTGTTTCCCTTTTTCCTGAGCCAGATTAAAGGCATAGCGTAAAACCCTTTCTACCCCTCTACGAGTAAATACGCTATTTTGAATCGCCATATCTAGGTCTGTCCCTTCGTACATACGGCCACCAATATTCGAATACTCGCCTTCATTATTTTCTCTAATAACAATAAAATCGAGATCTTCGGAAGTTTTGCCAACTAGAGGCGATTTAAGACCTTTCAGCAACTTAACAGGACGTAAGTTTATATATTGTTCAAATTGACGTCTGATAGGAAGAAGCAATCCCCATAAAGATACGTGATCCGGTATGCCTGGATATCCTACAGCTCCCAAGAAAATGGAGTCAAAATCCTTAAGAATGTCTAAACCATCATCTGGCATCATCTTCCCATGGGTACTATAATATTCACAGCTCCAATCAAATTCGGTGAAGGATAAGGACAGGCCACCATGGATTTTACAAATTGTATCTAATACCTTTTTTCCCTCCCGGACTACATCAACCCCAATTCCATCACCGGGCAGTAAGGCTATTGAATAATGCTCCATATTTGTTCTCCTATTGTTGTATTTTATTTTTAAGCACTTCTGGATTAGCAATAAATTCTGGCTCTTCCCCTCTTAAAACGCGTATTACATTTGTAGAGACTGTAGTAGACATAATATAATTGCATTCCACTGTTGTCCCTCCTACATGAGGTGTAACGATTACATTGGGCAAAGATAAAAGCGGAAGCTCCTTTGCAGGAGGCTCCTGGTCAAATACATCAAGACCAGCTCCTGCTATTTTTCCTTCTTTTAATACAGTAAATAAATCATCTTGATTTATAATTGCTCCGCGAGCTGTATTTATTAAGTATGCAGATGGTTTCATCAGTGAGAGTAACTCTTTGTTAATTGAATATTTAGTCTTTTTATTTAAAGGTATATGAAGAGAGATAAAGTCTGACTCAGTAAATATTTCTTCCATATTTGTTGTAATATCCACGCCTAAATCATCAGCTATACCATGTTTAGACGGTTGAAACTCTCTCACCCAAGCTGAAACTTCCATCTCCAATCCAAGTTTTAAACGTTTAGCCACTTGTTGAGCAATATTTCCAAAACCGATTAAACCTACTTTTTTACCTTTTAGTTCCCTTGTGACTAGGGTATCCCTTGATTCATAGTTTCCTTTTTTCATTTCATCATGAAAAGGTATAACCGATTTGCTTAATGCCATTATTAGCATGACTGCATGTTCTGCAGTAGACACTTTATTTACAGCTGGGGCATGAAGAACGGGAATTCCTTTTTCCGTTGCATACTGAACGTCAATATTATCAAGGCCAACACCTGCCCCTGATATAACTTTCAGGTTGGGATTAGCATCGATGATTTCTCGTGTAATCCTTGCCGGGGCTTTTAGAACAATTCCCTCTACATTTTTAACTAGATTACACAGGTGGGGAATATCATATTGTCCCGTTTGAATAACCTCCGAACCTTCCCTAAGAATTTTTTCACCTTGTTCGTGATACATAGACAATATTTGCAATACTTTGGGTTTCTTCATTGTTTCTCTCCCCTCTAGGAGTCTGTCCGACGAAACAGGATATGCCCCTTCCATCGCGAATTCGTATAGTAAATCTTAGTAAACAAGCAAAGGGTGTATGGTTATGGCAAAATTCAAAGATTACTCCACGGAACAAGCTTCAAAAAACTCAAACCGTCGGTCAGACTCCTGGTACGTCTATACTCGTAAATTTTCTACAATGGTTGCAATTCCTTGACCGCCCCCGATGCAAGCTGTTATCAATCCATATCGACTCCCACGGCGTTCCATTTCATTCATAAGTTTAATTGTAAGAATTGCACCTGTGCCTCCAATCGGATGTCCCAAAGCGATGGCTCCACCATTCACATTTAACTTTTCCATATCAATATGGAGCTCTTTAACTACAGCAAGCGCCTGAGCTGCAAAAGCTTCATTTAGCTCAATTAAATCGATATCTTCCATTGTCAATCCGGCTAATTTTAGCGCCTTAAGCGTAGCAGGTACTGGTCCAATTCCCATAATTTCAGGAGAAACACCTGCAGCTGCTTGCGAAACAATACGCATACGAGGAATGATTCCACGTTTCTTTGCTACATCTCCCGACATCATGACTAAAGCTCCTGCCCCGTCATTTCGGCCACTTGAATTCCCCGCGGTAACCGTCCCATCCTCTTTGAAAACCGGCTTGAGCGCGGCTAACTTTTCCATATTTGTCTGACGTGGATGTTCATCCGTATCAAATAGAATTGTCTCTTTTTTCTTTTTAATCTCATATGGAATAATTTCATCCTTAAAAATTCCGTTTTTAATGGCTTGAGCTGCTTTATCCTGGCTTATCATTGAAAAATAATCTTGCTCTTCACGACTAATGTTATATTTCTCTGCCAAATTTTCTGCTGTCAATCCCATGGTAAGGTGACCATATACTTCAATAGGTTGTGCTCTTGGTTGACTTTCTGTATTCGGATCAACAATCTCGGCATTTCCCGCTCCATAGCCATAACGTGCTTTTCGTAGATAATAAGGAGCTGTACTCATACTTTCGGCCCCACCACTTAAAACAACGTCAGCAAAACCACATAAAATTTGTTGTGCTGCATTATTAATCGCCTGTAATCCGGAACCACACTGACGATGAACAGTATATCCCGGCACTTCAATCGGAAGCCCGGCACGAAGTGCAGCCAAACGGGCAAGATTAGGAACATCTGAACTTTGCTTTGAATGTCCCCATACGACTTCATCCACATCTTCACCGTGAACCTGACTTCTCTTTAAAGCCTCTCGCATGACTTTCTCTGATAAAAAATCAACCTCTATATCTTTCAATGTCCCGCCCATTCTTCCAATGGCTGTTCGCACCCCATCAACAATGACCACTTCTCTCATTTTTTTCCCCCTTTCAAATTGTTAAGCGAATTCCCGTTTCAATTCAGACGCAATGATGTTTTTCTGAATTTGTGTTGAACCCTCGTATATTTTGGTAATCCGCGCATCACGGTAAAATCTCTCAATCGGATAATCTCTCATATATCCGATGCCCCCATGGATTTGTACCGCAAGATCGGCAACACGATTGTATACTTCAGATCCATATAATTTTGCCATTGCAGCTTCTTTTACAACACGCATCCCTTGATCTGTCATCCAGGCAACTCGATACGTAAGCGAACGAAGAAGTTCAATTTCCAGAGCCATGTCTGCTAACATATGCTGTACGGCTTGAAATTCAAAGATCGGCTGTTCAAATTGAACTCTTTGCATCGCATAGTCCATACTAAGTTCCAGAAGCTTTTCACACGATCCTAAATTTCTTGCGGCAAGACCTGCTCTTCCGTTTGCTAAAATTTTTAGCGCATTTACATAGCCCCTTCCTTCTTCACCAAGGACATTTTCTGCTGGAACTTCACAATCTTCAAAGAATAGTTCTGCGGAATGAGAACCCCGAAGCCCCATTTTTTTCTCTACCGCGCCTACTTTAAATCCTGGAAAATCCTTTTCAACAATAAACGAAGTAATTCCTTTTGCCCCCTTGCTTGGGTCCGTAACTGCCATGACGGTAAATACATGTCCGCAAACAGAATTAGTAATGTAATGTTTAGAACCATTTAAAATATATTTGTCCCCTTGTCGAACGGCTGTTGTTTTTAAGTTGGCTGCATTAGATCCTGCACTAGGTTCTGTAAGAGCAAAGGCTCCAATCCATTCTCCGCTTGCCATTTTGGGTAGGTACTTTCTTTTTTGTTCTTCTGTCCCTAACTCTACGATTCCAACGGACCCAATTCCTGTATGGGCACCGATAAGTGTGGTATACCCATTGTGGGTTTTTCCTAGTTCTTCATAAATGGCACATTTCCCAACCATATCGAGTCCAAGCCCACCATATTCTTCTGGAATGCTTAATCCAAACAAACCAAGTTCTTTTGACGCATCTACAATATGACCAGGAATTTCATCATTTTCTTCAATTTCCATAGCTACTTTTTCAACTTCTCCCTGCACAAAATCACGAACGCCCCGCTTTAACATTTCTGTTTCTTCGGAAAATTTAAAGTTCATTTTATTTTCTCCTAAGTATTATTTAATATGGAATGATTACTTCCCTTGAAATCTTGGTGATCTTTTATCAAGAAAAGCCTGTGTTCCTTCAAGCTTATCCTCGGATCCTATTAGGATGGTCTGGGCAAGTTTTTCTAAATACAGAGCCGTTTCCATCTCAATATCTGCTCCCCGGTTTATCACAAATTTAGCTAAGCGGAGTGCGAGCGGTCCTTTTGAGCTGATTTTTTCAGCGTACTGTTTTGCTGTGTCTAACAATTTTTCCTGTGGCACAGCGCGACTCACCAGTCCAAATCGTTCTGCTTCTTCCGCTGTAATGATATCGCCTGTTAAAATCAGTTCCATGGCTTTTCCTTTACCAATAACCCGGGATAGTCTTTGTGTTCCTCCTGCGCCTGGCATAATAGCTAATCCGACCTCAGGCAACCCTACTTTTGCATGCAAAGCAGCAATGCGAATATCGCAGGCAAGCGCAAGCTCTAATCCACCACCTAATGCAACCCCATTGATAGCAGCTATAGTCGGCTTATCATACTCCTCAATTTTCCGATAAGTTGCCGTCATATTAGGCTCAAGCGCTTCGATCATGGTTCTTTTATTTAACTGGGCAATATCGGCACCGGCAGCGAATGATTTTTCTCCTACACCTGTAAAAATCACTACTTTTATATCTGAACAATTTCTCCACCCATCGAGGGCCTGCTCTATTTCATGTAACGTTTCTACATTCAAAGCATTTCGTACTTCCGGTCGGTTAATGATAATAAAACCAATACCTTCTTCCGTTTCAGTAACAATGTTAGTAAACTTCATGTTTTCCCCCATCTTCCTCATTCTGTTTACACAGGCATTGTTCTTACTTCTTCTGCTATTTTAAAATCAGCTGTTGTTAATTCCCGCACTTCCTCAAGGGAGCTATCTTTCGCAATTTCTTTCAAATACATCGTGCCATTCGCTATACGAAATACCGCTTTTTCAGTAACGATCATTTCCACACAACGTATACCACTGGTGGGATAAGTAAGGGTTTTTACGATTTTCGGTTCCTTATCTTTCGTTACATGGGTAGTGGCTACAATAATTTTCTTTGCATTTGCCACTAAATCCATTGCTCCTCCAACACCAAGAATATCCTGCCCAGGCACAGCCCAATTCGCAATTTCACCTATCTCGCTGACCTGAAGGGCTCCCAATACCGCCACGTCAATATGTCCTCCGCGAATCATAACAAAGGAGTCTGAACTCGAAAAGATAGAGGATCCCTGGGTAAGTGTAATGGGGTGTTTACTTGCACTGATTAAATCCATATCAATAACTTCTTTGGGAGGTGTTGGTCCCATTCCCAGCAATCCGTTTTCAGACTGTAAAAATACCCCACTATCTGTTTTTAAATAATTTTGAATTAGCGTAGGGATTCCGACACCCAGATTTACCACAGTTCCCGTCTGTAGTTCCATAGCGATTCGCTTGGCAATTCTCACTTTATCAGTGTCCTTTTTCTTACTTACTGCATTCAATATACTCACCCCCTACTTTTTCATATCGATCGTTTAGAACAATAATGTCTACATAAGAATGAGGCGTAACAATGCGCTCTGGATCGAGGCTTCCCGTCTCTACAATTTCATCTACCTCGGCGATAACAAGGTCTGCCGCTGTTGCCATCATTGGATTAAAATTACGAGCTGTTTTTGAATAGATAAGATTTCCCATCGTATCCGCTTTTTTCGCTTTGATTAAGGCAACATTCGCGCGAATGCTCCTGATAAAAATATACCTTTCGCTATCAAATATTCTTTCTTCCTTATCCTCAGCCAGCATGGTTCCGACCGCTGTTTTTGTGTAAAAACCGGCAATTCCAGCACCACCAGCTCTTATCGCTTCAGCTAGTGTTCCTTGTGGAATTAGCTCAATGTCTAACTCCCCGTTCTTCCAAGCCTTTACTGCATCGCGATTCGATGTGAAGTATGAGCCAACGGCTTTTTTAATATGCTTTGAAAGTAAAAGTTTCCCAAGACCTTTACCTGATTCTCCTAAATTATTGCTTACCACCGTTAAATTTCTTGCTCGATCCTGTTCCGAAATAGTATCAATTAATGTAAAAGGGGTTCCGCAAAGACCGAATCCACCAACTAATAGACGATCCCCATCTTTGATAAATGCTATGGCTTGTTCAGCAGTTTTTAGCTTTTTACAATTTAAAAGTTCGTTCATTATATTGTCCCCCTATGCTGAACACATCTATTTGTCTCCGGCATAATTGTAGAAGCCAGCACCTGATTTACGACCTAAACGACCAGCTTTTACATACTTAATTAATAATGGGCAAGGACGGTATTTTTCTCCCAATGTTTTATAAAGGTATTCCATATTTCTTAGCCGTGTATCCAATCCAACTAAATCAGCCAACTCTAGCGGGCCCATTGGATAATTCAACCCTAATTTTATTGACTTATCAATGTCTTGTACCGTTGCTACACCTTCCATTAACATGTTCATCGCTTCATTTCCAATTAAGCAGGACATACGACTTGTAACAAAACCTGGAAATTCATTTATTTCAACGGTTTCTTTTCCTAATCTTGCTCCGACTTCTTTGGCTTTTTCCATCGTCTCATCCGATGTATCCAAACTTCGTATAATTTCAATGAGTTTCATTTTGTGTACCGGGTTAAAGAAATGCATAGCAATACACTTTTCAGGACGCGAAGTTTGCGCAGCAATTTCAGTTGGACTCATCGTTGATGTATTTGATGCCAAAATCGTATGTTTTGGACAAATCTTGTCCAGTCTCTTGAAAATATCTACTTTAAGTTCCATTAACTCAAAGACAGCCTCAATTACAATGTCCGCATCTCCCGCTGCTTCTTCTAAGTTCGTAGTATAAACTATATTTTGCAATGATTCTGTTACTTGATCAGGGTTCAAGTATCCCCTATCTACACTTTTTTTCATTTCTTTTTCAATATAGTTTTTGGCCTGGTCCAAAATTTCCTGGTTTACATCATGTAAGTGAACACGAAACCCGCCAAGTGCACTGACATAAGCTATCCCCCTTCCCATCACTCCGGAGCCGACTACAGTTAAGTTATCCATCCCTAACTCCCCTTTCATTTAAAGTAACGGTAATATTTAGTAAATAGCATCCTCGATCACTAATTGATTTTCTGCGAATCGTTCTACTCTTAAAGGAGTTAAATCAAGTGTTTCATATTTTCCTGTTCTAATCAGCTCTGAAAGACACTTGCCGACTGCTGGTGCTTGTTGCATACCATGTCCACTAAAGCCAAATGATACATAGTATCCCTTGATGGACGGATATTGACCAAGAATTGCATTATGGTCTTTGGTATTGAAATCATATAATCCAGCCCATCCTCTCTCAATTTTTGCACGTTCAAAATTACTAATACGATGGGCAATAATTGGCCAAATGTTTTCAATAAAAGCAGAGCGTTTCCAACTAAAATCAATTTTTGGTTCCAGTTCCTCTGCATAACCTGCAATAAACTTTTCACCTTCATGACGGAAATAGACGCCTGTTGGATCCATGGTCAATGGAAGATATTTTTGTAACGGTTTTTCTACATCAAACTGGAAAATTTGTCTTGGCAAGGGTACAACAGGAAGTGGTAGATTTGCCTTTTCACTTAATATGGCCGCCCATGCGCCAGCACAGTTAATAACAACAGGTGCATAATACTCATGCCCATCAACAAGACGTACACCTTTGATTTGATCCTGTTCTATCAGGAGGCTATCAACTTCTTCATACACATACTCTGCACCTAACTTTTTTGCACATTTAATATATCCCTGCATAACAGAATACGGATCTAAATATCCGCTCTCAGAGCAAAATAGCCCACCAGCTAAATCATCAATATTTAACTCAGGAATAATATCCAGCAATTCATCTTTTACAAGCAATTGGGAAGATACACCATTTCTGTGTTGAAGCTTTAAATGTTTTTCAAACCGAGGCATCATCTCCTCCGTGGCAAGGAATAAATATCCTCTCTGTTTAAAATCAATTTCAACCTCTTCATTATCTACAGCCATATTTTTAGAAAAATCCTTATAAACCTGCAGACTGTATCGGCTGAGCTGAACGTTTACATCAGTTGTATATAACTGACGAAAACCGCCTGCACTTCTAGGGGTAGAGGCAAATTCATAAATTCTATCTTTTTCAAGAACCACAATTTTACCCGTGAAACCATCATTTAAAAGATTGTAAGCTATACTAGAACCAATAACTCCACCACCAACGATGATAGTATCTGCTTTATTAGTCATCTGTTAACCACCTTTTCTTAAAATCAATAAGTGCCTGATATAAGTGTACTAACTATATACAATGTAAAACTACGTACAAGTTTCACAAAAAACTGAATATTAACTATTGATAAAATTGTCACTTTTGACAAGGGGATAACTGAAAGATATTATAGAAATCTTTGTAATAACATTCTGGATGCATAAAGAGGGGAGTTTAATGATTTTAGAATATATTGCTCAAGAAGTGGTCAAAAATACGTCAGAAATAATAGGCTATCCAATAAGCATAACGGATGAAAAAGGATATATTATTGGGTCAATTGATCAGAATCGATTGGGGAGTTTTCATAAACCATCACTTGATGTGTTGAAAAGAAAGCAAACAATTTGCTATGACGTAGAGCAGGTGAAAATGCTACAAAATGTTTTACCAGGTGTGGCGACGCCAATTATGTTTAATAAAGAACCCATCGGTGTACTTGGTATTGTGGGTGATCCAACTGAGGTGAAAAAATATGCTCAGCTTGTTAAAAGCCATGTTGAAATGATGTGCCATGAATCTTTTAAGAAGGAAGTGAGCGTACTTGAATCAAAAACAATTGATACTTTTATACAACACCTTATCAATTCTAATAATTATGAAGATTATGAATATATTTTTCGATATGGAAAAATGTTAGGGTACGATTTAGATTTAAATAGGGTTTGTTTACTTATAGATATAGATATAGATATACTCTCTTTTAATTTATCCGACAAAAATAATGATTCACCCGATAAAATTTCGGTACAATATTTCCAAAAAAAAATGATGGATAATTTGAAATATTATTTTGTAGACAATAAACAAGATATAATTTCGTTCTTAACCCTCGAACAGTGCATTATCTTAAAAACAGTTAATACAAAGGAAAACTCTGAAATATTCATGAAAACAATCAAGCACAAACTACAGAAATTAAATGAATACTTAACAGTAAATTACAATTCAACTGCAGCCATCTCTGTGGGAAATGTACATAGTGGGATTGAAGGAATAAGAGATTCTTATCAAAATGCAGCTAAAGCGTTAGCTGTCGGTAAAAGAATAAACATGTCTCCTAGAATATACCATTATAATAATTGGAACATTACGTTGGAACTCTTAGCAAAAGGGTTGACCCCCTACATCAAAGATAAACTAATTAATAATCTTAATGATTTTATTCATCACGATAACTTTGCTACTCTAGCTTCCACGTTCATGACCTATTGCCAATGCAATATGAATTTAAGCAAAACTGCACGAAGTTTATTTCTGCATCGTAATTCATTGGTTTATCGTTTAGAAAAAATAGGGGAACTCACATCACTAGACATAGATAGTTTTGAACATTGTTTACTCCTATATTTTGCTATCAAAAATTATAGTGATGAAAATAATTCTGCTAATCATTTTAGTAACTAACTATAAATGAGTAAAATTAATAACAAATATTTACAGTTAGAAAGTACAGACTTCCCCCTACGCTATTTTTAAATGTTTACACTTTTCTAAGTTAAATTTATCAAATTTTCTATCTATATATTCGGCATCAAAGAAATGGAATAAAATACATTTGACTACTGAACAAATCGAGCAATACCTTGTATAATAGACTTCATATTTATTAATTGGAGATATTATACATGAGCGTACGAATTGGGATACAAGTGAACGAGAAGGATGGAGCCATTCAGGAAATCAAAGCAGCGATGAAAGCGAACAAAGACCTACGGATGCATGAACGCTATCAAACGATATTGATGGTTTTGCTCGGCGAATCCTATGAACGGATCACTCAAGTGACAGGTCGCGCTCTTTCAACACTGTACAATTATAGTAAGGCTTATCGCGAAAATGGTATAGAAGGCTTGAAGATGGATCACTCGACGGGTCGTCCGCGTCAACTAACATCCGAACAAGAACAGCAGTTATATCAAACGATTGTGAATAAGACACCGACTGATGTCGGCTTTCCAGCGAAGATGAATTGGACCTCTCCGATCATCCGCAAATGGATTGAACAGGAATTTGGCGTTCGCTACTCGGATCGCGGAACACGGGAGCTGCTGTATCGTCTAAAGCTCAGCTTTACGACACCGACGTATACGCTTGCCAAGGCAGATCCAGTTAAGCAAGAAGCATTTAAACAAGAGTTGGAAGAGATAAAAAAACTCCTGAATGGGGAAATTGACCGCATTTTATTTGAAGACGAATCCATGATCCGGGATTACCAAGCGTTATCCCGCACTTGGTTTGCCAAAGGTCAGCAAAAAATCATTCCAACCTATGGAAAACATTTGGGAGCTAAGTTGATCGGTACGCTGGATTATGAAACTGGAGAAGTCTTTTGCGTACAAGAAGAACCGTATACAGCCAAAGAGTTCTTATCCTTTCTGGAAAAGGTAACGGTGAAATATAAAGGAGAGCGTATCGTGATGATTTTGGACAATGCCAGGATACACCACGCAGAGCTTATTCAACCTTTTCTGGAGAAAAACAAAGCACTGCTTACGCTTGTCTACCTTCCACCGTATAGTCCTAACCTTAATATGATTGAAGAACTTTGGGGCTGGATGAAATCATCGGTGATCAACCATGTTTTCTTTGATTCTGTTCAGAAAATTCGCAAAGCCGTCCAAGGCTTTATTCGTCATATCAACGAGACTCCTGCGGCTACCGTTGATCGGCTATGTGTCCAATTCTAAAACATTTTTGTCGAATATATATAATGTAGACTTTATATGAAGTGATGCTATATAAGTTGAACAAAAGTGACTTGAGATTAGAAAGGATTTCCAAACATCACTTGTCGAATTTATAAAGAAACATTTACGGACGGGTGATGTGTTATGAAAACAGTTAACGAGCAATTGCAAGAAGTTGAGAAACGGCTGAAGCACGAAAAAAGCCGGCGGATGTTTGAGCGTTATCAAACCGTGCGCCTTCATCTTCTCGGTAAAGACAATGCTGAAATCGCGATCAGTATCGGGAGAAAAGAAAGCACTGTAAGTACCTATCTCCGAAAATATCGTAAAAATAGGCTTGACGGCTTGCAGATGAAATTCTCCCCCGGCCCGCCAGAACAACTGAGCAAAGAACAACAAGAACAACTAAAGAAGACCATCTTGGATTTTGTGCCCCATGATGTCGGATTTACAGCCAATTTTAACTGGACATTACAAATTATCGGAGTCTACATTGAACGAGAATTTGGAAAGCGGTATTCCATTCGTGGCGTCTCCAAATTGATGCATCGTATGCATCTCAGTTACACCAAACCAACCTATACCTTGGCGGCTGCCGACGAAGAAAAGCAAAAGGAGTTTGTCGAAACCATTTTCCCCAGGTTAAAAAAATACAAGAACGGCGAAATTGATCATGTATTGTTTGAAGATGAGAGCATGATTCGAGATTACCAAGCCCTTCAGAAAACCTGGTTTGCCAAGGGCAAGCAACAAATCATCAAGACGACTGGTAAACACCGTGGCGTAAATCTCCTTGCAACGCTTGATTATGGGGAAGGAAAAATTGTCTGGAAAGAAGATGAACAGTATAACGCCGAGACCTTCTTGTCCTTCCTGCAACAGATCCTTGCAGCGTATCCAACCGGCAAAATCGTCATGATTTTGGACAATGCCCGCATTCATCATGCCAAATTACTGGAGAGCTTCTTGACTGAAAATAAAGCTCGTCTTAAACTTGTATTTCTGCCTCCATATAGCCCTCAGTTCAACATTGTGGAAGGGCTTTGGAAATGGTTAAAAGCCGATGTTATCAATAATGTGTTTTATCACAAGACCGCTGAGATTAATAAGAATGTTGCTGCATTCATGAATAACATCATGAAGGATCCAATGAAAATCATCGATTGTCTATGCATTCGAATGTAGCTTCATTGGTTCAACTATATATAATGATTTTTCTAAAATTTCTATCATATCTAGTGTTTGTACCTGCTCTTCCATTTCTTTTGCTTTTATACCGTCCGACAGCATTGTTAAGCAGTATGGGCAGGCACTGACAATTGTTGTCGGCTGTACCACCAATGCCTGCTCAGTACGTGCAATGTTCACCCGCGTACCTTGGTGCTCTTCCTGCCACATCATACCGCCGCCTGCACCACAGCACATACTATCGCATCCAGAACGTTCCATTTCTACAATGTTCATCCCAGGGATCGCAGAAATGATTTCACGCGGCGCATCATAAATATCATTGTAACGGCCAAGGTAACAGGAGTCATGGTACGTCACTCGCTCCTTCACTTCATTAACCGGTTTAATACGACCTTCACGAAGCCAACGAACTAGAAGTTCTGTATGGTGATATACTTCAACGCTCTCAAGTCCAAATTCAGGATATTCATTTTTAAAGGTATTATACGCATGCGGATCCATTGTGACGATTTTTTTGACGTCATATTTCTGGAAATTGCCGATGTTCTCCATCGCCAGCTCCTGGAACAATAGCTCATTTCCCAGACGACGTGCCGTATCCCCTGAGTTCTTCTCTTCGTTTCCAAGGATTGCAAACTTGATACCCGCTTTATTCATGACACGCACGAACGATTGGGTCAGTTTAATGCTTCGGTTGTCAAAAGAACCCATCGAACCTACAAAGAAAAGATACTCAAATTCTTCGGCTTCTTTCACTGTCGGCACCAGATCTTCCATGCCTTCGCGCCATTTGATCCGGTCTTTCCGATTGATGCCCCACGGATTGCTTTGACGCTCAATATTGCTTAATGCACGCTGTGCGTCTGATGGCATTTGTCCCTCTGTCATAACGAGATAACGGCGCATGTCGATGATATGACCAACGTGTTCGTTGGCGACCGGACACTGGTCTTCACAGTTCCGGCAGGTCGTACATGCCCACAATTCTTCTTCCGTGATGACATCTCCAATCAGATTGACATCATACTCGATTCTTAATGTGGAAGAGCCTTCGGTTGCTGCTGCCACTTCTTCGGCAGCTTGACCTGATGCGGCCCGTGCTTGCATCGCCAGCACGATTCCTTTTGCTTCTTTAAACAGACCAGCCGGCAGCCACGGAATACGGCCTGTAATCGCGGCACCCTTTTCGGTTAAGTGGTCACGCATTTTTACAATCAAGTCCATTGGTGACAGAGTCTTTCCTGTACCTGCAGCCGGACACATATTCGTACAGCGGCCGCACTCTACACAGGCATACAAGTCAATGAGCTGGTTTTGTGTAAAGTTTTCAATCCGTCCAACACCAAATTCTTCGGCACCTGCTTCTTCAAGCTTCTCAAAATCAATGGTGCTTAATTTCCCCGGAGGACGAGTTTTGTTTTTCATTAGCCAGTTATACGGCGCAAACAATAAGTGCGCATGCTTACCCTGTGGGATATATACCAAGAAGAATAGCAGCGTTAAAAGATGCACCCACCAGAATACATAGAATAAGACGCCCGCTGCGGTAGAACCGATTCCTGAAAAAGTAACCGCCAGACTAGAAGCGACCGGCTGCGTAGAACGGAAACCGATTTCATCCGAGTGAAGCCATATGATTTCCATCGCTTCTGAGAGCAGCGTGCTAATCATTAGCGTAGTAATCAGCCAAACGACTAGATTGGCTTTCCAGCCTCGTTTTAAGCGCTTTAATTTTTCAACATTCCTGCGATACCATGCATAGAAAATAGCAGCTAAAATAGCAATAACAACAACTTCTTGGAACAATAGAAAATATGGATAGGCTGAATCGAACGGCAGATGTGAACCTAGCTTCAACCCTTTCCAGATCAGGTCAATCGCTCCAAACTGAACAAGCAGGAACCCGTAGAATAACACAATGTGCATGACACCGCTTTTGGAGTCTTTTAACAGCTTCTTTTGTCCAAATACATTGACGAAAAACTGATTAAGGGTTTTGCTGACATCCTCGCGCAGATTACCCACACGTCCCAGTTTTATATAAGTAAAACGGCTGTATACCAAATGAGCAAATAGAAAGAGAGCATATCCTGAAACAGCGAAAAAAAGTAAGAAATTAATGAACGAAAACATGCCTTATTCCCTCCATGAGTTACATAATCATCTGTTTTCTGATTTTTAATATATAGTTAACTCAACTTTCGCAGCACAAATTAGGCAGGTAATCCTTGATATAGCTGGGTAAACCCGCAATCCATTGCTGGAGTTGTGTTTGGATTAGTTTTGTAATCTTCTTGCTGGTCTTCTTTGCAATTTGATCAAGGATTTCGATGAGTTGATTTAATGCGACAGCCCAATCAAGGTCACTGACTTCATCGCAAAGCGAATGAAATAAACCTCCTAACGTACGTTGTTCCGTACTTTGGCGGTGCTGCCACTCAAGCAGGATATACCGGGAGAATACAATTGTCGTATGACTAATAAGCAAGTCATAGGAGCGTCCTTGAAATTCTTTTTGCAGACGTAGCAATGACTTGGTGCACTTAAAAAAGACTTGTCGGGTAAAGGACTGGCGCGGTGTCGTTTGCAATCCGTTTCCAGCCCCTCCCCATAAGAACTGCTCGTGAGGTTTTCCCTCAAGCAGCTCACCCAGTAAACTTCGTCAAAAGGGTTATGTGACCTATCAAATGGCGACCACTTTCATCGGTATGCCTCTACGTTTTTAAGAGGATGGACTTTCCAATCCCAGTACAGCCCCAATACATTGTAGAGGTACTCATTACTCCATCTTCGCCA
>NZ_AUMJ01000051.1:0-17582 GCF_000430625.1 Aneurinibacillus terranovensis DSM 18919 | reverse complement strand
CACTCGGATAACGGCAGTCCGATGAAAGGAGCTACCCTGCTTGAAACGCTGTACAGTCTAGGCATAACGCCCTCAAGAAGTAGACCGCGCGTAAGTAATGATAACCCGTATGCAGAGTCTGTGTTTCGGACCTGTAAGTATCGACCAAACTATCCCGTAAAGGGCTTTGAATCGATGTCAGAGGCGCGTGAATGGGTATTGCAGTTTGTACACTGGTACAACTCCGAACACCGGCACAGCGGGCTTAATTTCTTAACACCCAATCAAAGACATAAGGGGCAAGCAGAACAAATTTTTGAGCACAGAAAACAGGTCTACGAAACAGCGAGGCAGAACCATCCGAGTCGCTGGTCAGGGAAGACGAGGGATTGGAGTTTAGACGATCAGGTATGGCTCAATCCAGAAAAAGCGCCAATTTCGGCAACTGCTGAGGAGCAGTGCAATTAGACTCTATTAAATTTCAAGAAGGTGCGACAACTATATTGACAAACACCGGGATGGGGACCAGCATGTTTCTTCTGTGGTAGCCCACTTTCCTCTCAACATTACCTTTTTCATGTCCGGCATTCACATTACAGAAGGCCGCTTCAAACCGGTAATGCTCCATAAATCTCAAAAAATCTTGGGTCAACTGTCGTCTGTCTTGTTTCATTACTTGCACGACCATGGTACTTGCATTGTCGAACCAGATTCTATGTGGAACCCCACGGATGTGTTCAAAAATGGCAAGAAGTCCTTCAAACAAACATTCTTGATTTTCTCCCTTAAAGAGCTGAAAATAGCCCTTGTTGCTGTATGGAAAGGATAAATTTAAATATTTCCCGCTGTAGAGTCTTCCGTTCTCGTAATATTCGGCATCACCAAAGTCAGCCTGAGCTTCACCGGGAATATGCTCTAGTGGAAGGTAACCTGCTTTCTTTCCGAAGATCTCTTTTTTCCTCTGCGCCACATATCCTGCTACCGTCCGATAGGAACAGTCAAATTGATCGCCGTATTTCTCTAGCAGTCTGTCATAAACTCGCTTTGCTGTATGCCGCTGTTTCCGTTTAGCCTTTTTATCCTCCTCCAGCCATTCATCAATGTCTCCCTTAAATGGGCTAAGCTTTGGGAATTCCGACTCTTTTTGTACTTGAGGTTGATCTTCATTCCAGTTCTCTTTTTCAAGATACATCCTCACGGTTTTCCGATCATGCCCGGTCTCCCGTGAGATCTGTGAAATGCTCTTTCCTTCCTCAAAGTACAATTTCCTGATATTATGTACTTGGGTCATTGTAAGCAACCTCCATTCTCCTCCTTATAGCCTATATCTATTTCCAGCTACAAGGATATGATTTATGGTTTGGTGCCTGCAATGGCCTCTTTGCAATTATGGGGAATTCTTAGTTGCAAAAGTGGGGAATTTTATTTGCAACTTTGTCCATTTTCATTATGCAATAAACATGCCTGGCATGTTTGCTAAAGAAGGCAAAGAGCTAGAGAAAATGCAGTCCAATTACGAAAAGCAGATCGAAGATCTTTATGCTGAGATTGGCCGCCTGACCACGCAATTGTCGTGGCTCAAAAAAAAAATCTGGCCTCCATGACTAGAGAGGAACGGATGGCTTTAATTGATTGGGAGAACCCCGAATTGCCGATTAAGACGCAGGCTGAACTCCTTGGTTTAAACCGTTCGAGTCTGTACTACAAGCCTAAAGAGCCATCACCGGAAGAAATTGCGTTGAAGCACCGGATTGATCAAATTTACACTCAATATCCGTTCTACGGCTCTCGACGGATTACAGCCCAATTAAGACTAGAGGGATTTGTGGTGAACCGAAAAGCTGTTCAACGGCATATGCGAGAAATGGGGACCTCCGGTATTTGTCCCGGTCCTAACTTAAGTAAACGTGATCAGCAGCACCGAGTCTATCCTTATTTGCTCAAGGGGTTAGCCATCCTCTATCCCAACCATGTGTGGGGTATTGATATTACCTATATTCGACTTCAACGAGGCTGGATGTATCTTGTAGCCATCTTGGACTGGTATTCACGCTATGTCGTGAGCTGGGAGTTGGATCAAAGTTTAGAGATCGATTTCGTCTTGGAAGCAGTAAAACGTGCCTTAGGTCAACATAGACCGGTAATTCTTAACAGCGACCAGGGGAGTCATTTTACAAGTCCCCAATATATTCGACTGCGGCTTCCCCTAGTTCGCCTTCCCTTTGGTCAGGCTCACTACGGGGCTACGTCCTCTGCCACCATTACTGTTCCACCTCATAATACCTACCTTAAATTATTAAAATCCGTGTCTTGACGATGGGGTCCACCTTACAAAACCGTTACACCACCTTGGGCACGTTCCAATAGTTCGTTTACGTTTTTATTTGAAGCTTATGTTGTATCGCTTGCGCGCGAGATGCCTGTTAATGCAGTAGCCCGTATCGTTGGCGAACATGATACACGTCTGTGGCGTGTCATTCGTTATTACGTTGATGACGCACGTTCTAGAGTCAGCATGAAAGATGTCGTTTCTGTTGCTGTAGATGAAACTTCAGCTGCAAAGGGACATTCCTATGTAACCGTATTTACTGATGTGGAACAATCGAAAGTTCTATTCGTGGCACCTGGAAATGATCCCCATACCCTCGATGCGTTCAGGCAAGATGTGCTTGCGCACGGAGGAGATCCACTTTCGATTGAACAGTTCTGTTCTGATTTATCACCAGCTTTTATCTCTGGGATTCAAAAGCATTTTCCAAAATCAAGCCTTACGTTTGATAAATTTCATGTCAGCAAGTTACTGGGAGATGCAGTCGATCAAGTAAGGCGCAGTGAACAAAGATCGCGACCCGAATTAAAACGCTCTCGTTACGTTTGGCTTAAAAATCCATCCAATTTAACGGAGGAGCAGCAATCGCAGATCCAACAACTTAGTAAACTGAATTTGAAAACCGCAAAGGCGTATCAGATACGCCTTACCTTTCAAGACTTCTGGAAACAACCAAAAGAGAATGCGGAAGCATTCCTAAAACAATGGTACTTCTGGGCTACACATTCCAGATTAGAACCCATCATAAAGGCGGCAAAAAGCATAAAGAAACATAAAAAGGGAATCATGGAATGGTTTAAATCTAAA
Source organism: Aneurinibacillus terranovensis DSM 18919 (assembly GCF_000430625.1). Taxonomy (GTDB): domain Bacteria; phylum Bacillota; class Bacilli; order Aneurinibacillales; family Aneurinibacillaceae; genus Aneurinibacillus_B; species Aneurinibacillus_B terranovensis. The sequence goes on along the minus strand of NZ_AUMJ01000051.1, from coordinate 14,467 downwards.
ATCACCAATGGTCTGTCAGAAGGATTGAATAGCCTCATACAATCTACCAAACGAAAGGCAAGAGGTTACCGTACCATTGAAAACTTTATTACCATGATCTATCTGACCTTAGGAAAGCTTGATTTTCAGCTACCCATTTAATTTAGCGAAGAGGCCGAAAATTGATTTACACAACGAATATGATTGAAAGCTACAACCGTCAGTTGCGAAAAGTCACAAAGAGAACAACGATGAAGCACTACTCAAAATGCTGTACCTTGCGACAATGGACGTTCTTCGTAGATGAACCTGACGCGTGCAAAAACTGGGGATAAATCCTGCTGCAACTCACTGTACACTTTCCAGATCGTGTACAGGTTCACTAAAGGACTTTACATGGAGGGGGGCATGATAGGCTACTAAGTCAAGCGATGCTCACTTTCCAGCATCGCCCAATAGCGAGAAATCATGCCCGCAGAGGCTCCATGTCAAGTCCGGCAGGCATAACCGAGTTTACACAAAATTCTTGACAGTCTCTGGGTTCACTTCATTTAACGCTTACATCACTTTCAACCCAAAGTCTTACATCCTCCAACAACTTAGAATAATTTACTTTTGTAAAATCGGTTACATCCACTTCATATAACTTTCCTAATTCAAAAGTGTCATATCCTCTGGTTGTACTTCTTTTTATAAATTCTTCATAGGTCAATAAATTATCTGCTTTACTTCTATCAGCTAAATAATCTCCCTTTTTGTAAGAAGTTACAATATGACTCAAATGCCTTACCGGGTCCAAATCCCGCTTCTTTTGCCGCTCAAACAAAACATCTAAATCGGCAATAAGCCGAATCGTAACAACCTTATAACCATATTTTTCTACTAATTGCTGAATATGAGGTTTCTGTTTCTGACTAAAAGGGTAATCAGATAGGATATTGCTTCCTGCTTGCATTTGATATTCCATTATTTCATAATATTTTGCCCAAGCGATCTTTTCTAATTCCTGCTTTTCTTCTAAATTATTATAACCATACAAATCACAATAATATTCTTTCAACTCATCCTGTGAAAGCATATAAAATACGCCTAATCTTTCCTTGATAATAGTACTCAGGTATGTTTTTCCTGTTCCTGGTAAACCTGCTAGTAAAATCAAGACTTTATTCATACCGTTCACCTCATATTTTGCGAATAAAGAAAGAGCACAAGGAATTCCCCGTACTCTTCTTATATGATCATCATTTTCTATGTTCCTTATAAAATAGACCAACGTACTTTTGTCATTATATTACTTTATTGAGATGCCCACTTTTATTCATGAAGATTTCAATTTTATGTTTTACAATCTCTTTTACTGCCTTATTACATGGAATGATATTATGACGTAAGGATTTATTTTCTTTTGTTTCTGCAAATGTTTCTTTCGCTGTTTTGGTCCATGCTACTAGCAGCTCAGTACCTACATTAAATTTACGAATCCCATTATCAATTAATTCATGAATATCCTTCTCTTTAACACCTGTACCCCCATGAATCACTAAAGGTACATCTACGACCGCTTTAATTTCTTTTAATAGTGGTATATTAACTTCTGTTTTAGATTTATATTGACCGTGATTAGTACCGATGGCAATGGCCAAAGCATCTACCCTAGTTGCTCTAACAAACTCTACGGCATCTTTTGGATTTGTATAAACCTTTTTATCATCATCTACATGAATCCCTTCTTCAGTACCGCCAATTGTCCCTAATTCCCCCTCTACGGATACACCGTGTTTGTGTGCATATTCTACTACTGCACATGTCTTCATGATATTTTCTTTGAATGGTAAATGAGAACCATCAAACATTACCGATGTATACCCTTTGTCGATTGCCTCTTTAATATCATCAAAATCTCTTGCATGATCCAAATGCAAAACCACATCTACCATTTCTTTTGTGGCCATAGACTTACATACGGCAACTAAGTTTTCATGACCAATATATTTCGCAGTATCTACACTTGTTTGAATAATAATAGGGGCCCCTTCCTCTTTCGCTGCACGTATCATATCAGGTAACATCTCTAAATTATGTGCATTAAATGCCCCAACGGTATAATTCAATTCCTCGGCCTTACGTGTTACTTCCTTTAATGTAGTATACATAATCTATCATTCTCCCTTTTTCCTATTCTTTTTTAAAGCACCCCGCGCGTAACATCTTTAGAAACCTGCATCATTTGATCCATTTTCTTTAGATAGATTTGTAATAATTCATCATCATTTGCTTTTGCTGCTTCTGCACGCTTCTTGTTATATAGTTTTAATAACGTCTTGTAACCAGCACCTACAGATTTTTTCTCCTGAATACTTTTTTCTAACGCATCAATAGCTTGATCTTCATCACCAAGCTCATGAAACGCTAAGCCAATCTCTTCATAAAGTTTCGATTGTGCCTCCCGGTCTGCTTGATTTACTTCTTCTTTCTTCAAAGAGATAGTATTTAATAATTCTTCTTTACGTTCTTCTGTTAAAACTACTTTTTCTGTTACTTCTTTTTTTATCTCACTATCTTTCTTTTTTTTAAATCCAAACATTACGTAAACCTCCTTCTATCTCACCCTCTACTCTAGAATACTTTTAAGATTGGACCAATAATCCATGCATATAGTAATGCAGCTGTTACGGTATCCACATCTGTCGCTGTTGCATTGACAAATCCCATATGAGTGAAAATGTTGACTAACAGTGCCGGTAATAGCGTTATGAAGAAGCCATGAAAAATACCGCCAATAATCGCTCCGCGGCGTCCGCCTGTTAAGTTGCCAAAAATCCCGGCCGAACCACCCGCGAAGAAGTTGGTCAGCATTCCTGGTAAAATCATCGCTAAACCAAAGACAGGTAATACAAACATGGCAATAATAGAACCAATCGTCGTTGTGATAAATCCTAAAATGACGGCATTTGGACTATAGGGAAACAGGACCGGACAATCCAGCGCAGGCACCGCATCCGGAACCAAACGCATGGCAATCCCTCTAAATGCCGGAACAATTTCACCCAGCAATAAGCGAACCCCTGCTAATAACACATACACCCCTACTACGAATTGAACAGCTTGTAAGAAGGCAAACATTATATAGTTGGTATTTCCAGATAATGTAGAACCAAACTTTTCGCCTGCAAACGCTGCCGTAATGATAAAAAGAGGAACCATAACTACCATGACGGATAGATACGTGTCTTGTAAAAACTCTAATTGAGAAGGTAATTTCAAATCTTCAACCGATTTTTTCTTTTCACCCTTTTCACCAAATAGTTTGGCTACACCTGCTTCAAACACATACCCAATGGTGCAGAAATGTCCTAAAGCAATTTCATCCATACCAGTAATCTTACGTACAAATGGCTGTGCAATCGCCGGCATCGCTACTGCAAAGACGCCGCCAACGAAACCACCTACTAAAATCAATGCAGCACCACGTAACCCTGCAACGTAACCAAACACCGTTGTCATAGTAGCCATCCAAAGAATAGCCTGACCGGTTAGAAAGATGTATTTCCATTTCGTGAACCGCGCAATTAAGATATTAAAAACAAAAATAGCTAAGAAAGTTAATGCGATATCACGACCTAAACCTAATTGATTCATTGCTTGACCGTTAATAGCTTCAATCGAAGGAATAATTCCCTGCATATGGAAGCCTTTGGTAAAAATCTTACCAAAATAGGTTAAACTGCCAACGATAATACTAGAACCTGCTGACAATACCTGAAAACCTAACATTGTTTTTAACGTACCTGAAATAACCTGCCCCACTGATTTCTTTTGCAAAATCAATCCCGACATAGCAATCAAAGCGATTGTGACTGATGCCTGAGTCAAAATATTTTGAATAATAAAGTTTATTACGCCCATTTTTATCCCTCCAGTTCTCTCCTGCTATTATTAATCAATTAAGCTATAATGCCTTTTTCCTTTAATACCGGCCTGATTTTTTCTTCAATCTCTGGTTTAGATACAATATTTTTTAAATAAACAATGGTCGTTTGTTTAGGATCAACGGAGAATTTCTCAAATTGAGATTGGAAATTCTTGGCAGTGATAATAATATCCGGTTTTGCTGATAAGGCGGACGAGATATCACTATGATCCAGCTTTGCATTTACACCTAACTTACTTAGCACATCCTCCGCAGCCATTTGACAAGCAAAGCTACTTCCTAAACCTGCTCCACATACAAATAAGATATTTATCTTTTTCATGTCACTCTCTCCTTTAATCAATTATTTTCATTTTTTGTGCTATATATTTGTTTGTTGCTATTAAATCCTTTGTTTTACTAAATACATCCTCTAAAGGAACCAATACGGCCTTCCCATCTACAAGGCCTACCATCCTGTCTGTAGTCCCTTTTACGATTTCTTCCGCTGCTGCTAACCCTAACTTGATGGCATCCACTATATCTGCCCCTATAGCATCTCCTGCCCGCTGGGTATAGCCTAAAATGGAATATCTCACACGCTTATTGAGGACTTTCTCCATCTCAGTTCCAATTTCAAAACTTGCCCCTTGCTTTCCCCGTATCCAGTCTCCGTTTAAGGTATTGGATTCACAATTTAAAACGATAAACTGCCCTTGTTTTTCTAAACATTCTTTCGCTCTCTGCAATAATTTCTCCATGTCAATAGGCAGCTCCGGAAGTAACACATAATCAGCACCCCCTGCAATCGCCCCGCCTAATGCCAGTTGACCTGAATGGCCGCCAAAGGTTTCCACCATGAAAATGCGATCCGGTAAATTCATTCCAGTTTGCCGCAATCTCCTCACTGCATCGGCAATATAGTGACAAGCGGTATGATAGCCAACAGTATAGTCTGTGCCATAGATATTGTTATCAATTGTCATAGGTATCAATAAAGTACTCATGTCTTCTTTTGATAACAGGCTAGCCCCTTTACCTGAACCCTCGCCGCCGCAAACTACTAACCTATCAAACTCATATTCTTTTAATTTACTTACAATTTCTTCTCTGCCTTCTTTTGAAAAGGTCCTCTGCGATCTTGCTGTGCGTATTAAAGCATTTCCTGTATGGATATGTTCCTTTACTATCTTCTCTGTTAATCGAAATGGTTCATTTTCACATATCCCATCGTACCCGCCATGAAACCCCCACAACTCAATTTCTTCACATGTCAAGATCCCCTCAAACACAGCATTGATACCACTTGAATCTCCACCACTTGTTATAACCGCTACTTTTTTCACTACATCACTTCACTTCCATATAACACCTGATTAAATGTGTTCACATCTTGTGCTGTAATTAACTGATCTAATTTTTCTTCATCATTAATTAACTCAATCAGATTTTTCATCATATTTAGATGCGAATAAGAATCCACTGCGGCTAAACAAAAAACAATTTTCACCGGATCATTATCTTGATTACCGAAATTTACCGGTTCCTTTAACGTCATGACACTAATGCCTAATTTATTTACCCCATCTTCCGGACGTGCGTGTGCTAATGCTAAATGCTTCCCTACCACTATATAAGGCCCAAATTCTTCAACAGACTTAATCATGGCGTTTATATATCGCTCTTCAATGACCTCTTCTTTTACTAAAAGCTGGGCAGCTTTCGTGATCGCCTCTTTCCAATCCTTACATACTTGCTTTAATAAAATGTTTGAATCCTTCAAAATATCCTGCAACATTGGCTGTATCTCCCTTGTATTAATTTTCAGATGATGTTCTTTAAAAGTCTCTTCTACTTTCTGATAGCTTTCCTGCGTGACCGTACCGCCGCTTTCTACAATCAACGCCAGAATATCCTGCAGCAGCTTTGTCGCATCTAACTTATTGGATACGGTTCTTCTCTTATCCTTATTTTTGAGTAAAAATGCTTTTACTTCCTTCTTATCACTTTCCCTTAAAATTGGATTAAGTAATAAAACAGGTTTTTTTGGATAATCAATTGAAATTGTAGTAAAGACTAAATCTACATCCAACTTGTCAATAAAGGATAATTCATACGAACTTAATACCGCTACAATCTCTATATTGAACTGCTCTTTCAAATTCGCAGCCAACAGCTTTCCTGTTGAAATCCCATAATTACAAAGCACAACCGCTTGATAAACATATTGTTCTTCTTGCTTCATCTGACTGGCTGAAGTTGAAAAATAAATCGTCAAAAACCCGATTTCATCTTCTGATAATGGTTTCTTGGTGTAGTCCTCTATTTGCTTTCTAAAGCAAGTGACTGCCTGATAAATATCTGCATAGGACTCCTTAACCGTGTCTTTCAACGGATTAAATACCTGTAAATCGTTCTTTGCCCTGCTTAATAACCCTGTGATATGCTTATACAAACCTTCATACAAATCTTCTTCTCTCTGAGAAAAAGGGATTCCGGTGACTTTCTCTACATGCTCGATTAATTGAATGGTTAATAATTGTGCTGTACCCCAGTCAAATGAATTATTCATATCTTTTGGATTGAACGATTCGATTGTAAAGGTAATATATTTGATTTCATTTAATGATGGATATAAACCAAACTCCATACAGATGGAATCAACAAAATTTCTGACAGGACCTTCTTTTATCTCGGCTCTAACTTTTGCTAATTCACTAAGGGTATTTCCTTCTTTTATTCGTCTTACCCATATACCTAAAAATAAAATTATCTGATTACGATACACATGATTAATCTCTACTCTGGACTTTTCCAAGACGTCATCATAAAGTTCTCCAATGACCTTTAATACTCTCGTATCTAAATAATCCAATACAAGTTTATCTGCAAAGGTAATCACTGCATCAGTATCTCTATACCCCATTAGATAATCAATATCTGTCATACTATTAATCACGTCGTACAACATGGATCGTATTGACCGTTCATACCCACGTAATACAATTCCCTGCTTTGGTAAACTCACTACAGAAATGGTATAATCCTTTAAGCACAAACGAAGCTTTCGCATATCCTCAACCAACGTACTTTTCGATACCTGTAACTTCTCTTCCATTTCATATAAAATTGTAGTTTTTGTGGTATCTACAATATCTAAAAGTAATGCAAGAAAACGCTCATTTGGCCGAAAATAATCTGTTTCCCTGTCATCACCAATTTGTGCCAGCAGCTTTTCACGATCTTTATCAGACAGGTCTAATTTCAACCCTTTTCCTCTTGTCGTAGTAATGGTCGGATAATTATTTTCAGCCAAATATTTATTAATCAGAACCAATTCGTTTCGCAAAGTACGTTCACTAATATAGAATTCTTTACTTAAATCTTCGCAAGTTAAATAGGTATTTACTGTTAAGAATCTTGTAAAAACTCGTTGTGTCCTTTCTTTCATTGGATTTAACTCCTTTCTTAATTTGATTGTATTTTGTTATATTCAAAATGTTTAGTACATCTTTTTGCAACTTCAATCCGCAAAAATGTAAGCGTTTAACAAATTTTTATCAATCTACAAGTCAAACATCCTTCGACAAAAATTGAGAAAATATCTCGAGGAAAGAACAAACGCACTATGGAAACGTTTTGAATGGATTTCTGATCATATCGATGATCTTGAAGGAGTGAATGTAGATATCCGTAAACTCCGTATTGATAGCTTAGAAAAATTGTTCCAGAAGAGGCAAGAGATTTCAGTTTATCCATGCTTCCACGAGTCGCCCTCCAAATGAAGATGAAAAAAATATTTTAATGGCAACCATTATGGCTATATGGGTACCTCTTAAGCCCCGTAATTAACATGGACAAAACCTCTTAATCTAAAGATAATAAATATTGGGAGGGATTTTCATGGTACGAAGAAAGTTTTCTGCAGAATTTAAAATGCAAGTCATTCAAGAGTGCTTAGAAACAGGAAATATCTCAATTGTTGCGAGAAAGCATGAGGTGGGATCTAACGTGATTGGACGTTGGGTTCGTGAATATAAAGAGCAAGGTACTGTTCCGCCAACCAAAGGACGTCCCACCCGTGTCACCGATATAGAGCATCAACAACTGCTGCAGGAACATGAGCAGATTGGGCAAGAAAACGACCAGTTAAAGAAGTTATTGGGTGAAAAAGACTTAGAAATAGCCATTCTTCGTGATTTAGTAAAAAAGCAAAACCCTCACTTGCTGAAAAACTAGAAGTTGCAGACAAGTGGATCAAAGCCGGGTATCAAGTATCTCTGGTATTACGCATAGTTGGGGTAGCAAGATCCACGTACTATAATTCAATACAGCCAAAATCCGAGAAAGCAGAGAAAACGAAATCAGGTGCTGGACGACCACTACCTGGATACTGTCTGACGACATCGGGCAAAAAAGTTTCGGATGAGCAGACAAAAGAATGGATCATGGAAGCAATCGCAAGTGACGAATCCGCCTATGGCTACGTGAAATTAACCCATTGGCTACGAAACGAGCATCAATTGGTCATTAACAAAAAACGGGTCTATCGGCTATGCAAGGAACTCGAAATACTGAAACCACAACGCGTGATAAAAAGCAAACACCCACGGAAACTGGCACGCAACCGAGATATTACGGCACCCAATCAGCTCTGGGAGGTCGACATCAAATACGGGTATGTTGCAGGAGAAGACCGATTTTTCTATATTCTCTCCTATCTGGATGTATTTGATCGACAAATTGTTGACTATCATATCGGATTGCGGTGTGAAGCGAAACATGCGGTCCAGGCGTTGCAACAAGCATTGATAAAAAGAAAACAATGGAAAGCCGAAGATAAGCCAGTGATTCGCTCGATAACGGGCCACAATTTGTGAGTCATCGTTTTGGGGAGTCTTGCAAGGAATGGAAGTTAGAACACGAAAGAATTCCACCTCGCACTCCGAATATGAATGCACACTGTTGGGCGCAGCGAACCGTTTACAGTGAGGGGAAAATCGAGTACAAACGTTTTTTCATCTGCATCCCTTGCACAACTTCTGATGTTGTCCAAATCTTGAATAATATCAACTGACTGTTGTTGTCTTTCAATTACATTAACTAAATCCTCTAAAGTAGGTTTATTTAGCCCAGTTACCTTATATTTGTTCTCAAGTAAGAATAGAACTTCATCCTTTGTAACCGACCTAACCAAAGTAGTCAACTCTTCTATTGAAGAATCTTGTTCTAGTGGAATGGCATTCTGCACCATTTTTATCCTCCAAATATAAATCCTAATTCTAATGAAACTCTACTATAATAATTTTTCAAAAAAACGGCACCATCGAATAATCATATGATGCCGTTTCTCTTGTTGCTTTGCAAATCTTATGTCTGCCTTGTTAACAGGAAGATTTTTATTAACTTTTATCAAAATCCCATACTTTACAATAGCGAATAAAAATTCGAATTTTAGTATAAAGATTTTTCTTTCACTTTATATGATCTGTTTTTCTCGACTTTTACGAATTGATTCTCCTCTTTTATGATCCGCCACATTTGCATAATTATTAATTTAAACAAATAGAATTCACAAATGTAATTAATTGTGAAAAACTGTCCATTTAATTATGACACAAATCCAATTAATTATGACAAATCACAGACTGGATCCTATTTTTCATTTATCTACCTTAACTGCACTTGGAATAGCCGCAGGATTCGCAGTGTTTGCAGCCTTCTTCCGCTACAAGCGCCGCTGCTCCGCATTCAGGGCAAAGGTCAAGTCCTTCCCGGTAAATATCGCCGTCTTCATCTGTATCATGGGTACGGGGAGCCGAAGGTGTGTAGGGAAGTTCGCTGGCGGATGCAATGACATCCTCTTCATCTCCATCGAGATAAAACTCGATTGCTTTAGCTACCGCATCCGGGATAGAATCTACACGGTTTACGCCGAAGCCAACCGCGCCGGAACCACCAATCCCTTTCAGATGCTTAATCAAAAGGCGCGCTTTATTTCCGTCCGGAAGTTCCCCGAAGCGGAGGAATAGGGTGGATACGCGGCCAAGGGCTTCGGACATCGCAAACACATCACTGCCCGCTTTCCCGACATTTACAATCACTTCAAACGGAGCACCGTCTACTTCATTCACCGTAATGTACGCTTTGCCAAGAGGTGTTTTCATTTTATATGTAGCACCTTTTAAGCGGAGCGGACGGCGAAGGTAATCTTTTGTAGGCGGCTCTTCATCCAGATCGACATCAGGAGAAATTTTTTGTGCGCTCTCTGCAGGTTTTGTTTCTTTCTTATCTTTCTTGTCGTCTTGATCCTTCGTAGTCAGAACCTGAACATCGCGGCTGCCGTCGCGGTAAATCGTTACCCCTTTACAGCCAAGGTCAAAGGCAAGTTCATACAGCGCTTTTGTATCTTCCACCGTAAAGTCAGCCGGTGCGTTCGCCGTCTTACTAATGGAGCTGTCGACCCATTTCTGGATAGCTGCCTGCACCCGGATGTGATCTTCGGCGGTTAAATCCATCGCACTCACGAAATAATCCGGCAGCTTGTCCGTATGGTTTTGTTCCAGCCATTCTTTTGCAATCGGCACATACTGCTTGTCAAATCCAAGGCGGCTTTGCCGGAAGAATTCAAAGGCATAGAAAGGCTCAATTCCGGTAGAAGTGCCGACCATTGTTCCTGTGCTTCCCGTAGGAGCCTGTGTAAGAACGGTCACATTCCGCATGCCTTTCTTTTTAATCGTGCTGCGAACTTCATCGTCAAATTGCTTCATAAATCCGCTCTGCAAGAACAAATCGGCGTCAAACTGCGGGAAGCTTCCTTTTTCCGCCGCGATTTCCGCTGACGCCAGGTAAGATTCACGGGCGATAAAGTTATACAACTTGTCCAGGAATTCAAGCGATTCCGGGCTGCCGTAGCGGATTTTCAGGTGGATCATCATTTCCGCCAGACCCATCGTACCTAAGCCGATGCGGCGCTCGCCTTTCTGATTCTTTTCGTTTTCCGGAAAGTGGTACGGAGTTGCATCCACCACGTTATCAAGGAAACGAACCGAGTAGCGGACCGCGGTCGAAAGGTTGTCCCAATCCACTTCACCGTCTTTGGTGAATTTCGACAGGTTAATGGACGACAGGTTGCATACCCCCCACGCCGGCAGCCCTTGCTCCGCACATGGATTTGTGCAGATAATCGGGTTGAAGTACCAGCTGTTGGACATCTGATTGTAGTATTCCATGAAGACAATACCAGGCTCGGCGGACTTCCAGGCCGATTCAATAATCGTATGCCAAACATCACGCGCACGAACGGTTTTATATACCTTCACTGCTTTGCCCGCTTTCACCCACTTGTCGAGGTCGCCGTCCCAGATTGTATCATAGTCCGGGTCTGTCGTATCCGGGAATTTAAGTTCCCAGTCCAAATCTTCTTTGACAGCTTTCATAAACCCGTTGCTGATGCATACGGATAAGTTCGCATTTGTAATCATGCCCATATTTTGCTTAACAGTAATGAACTCAAGCAGATCGGGGTGATAATCATTCATCATAAGCATAAGGGCTCCCCTCCGACTCCCGCCTTGTTCAATTAATCCCGTCGTATAGCTGAACAATCCGCCCCAGGATACAGAGCCGCTGGACGAACCGTTTACGCCGACGACAGGAGCCCGGCGGGGACGCAGGCTTGAGAGGTTAATTCCAACACCGCCGCCGCGAGCCATAATCTCGGTCATCTGGCTCAGCGTTTCCATAATGCCGCCACGGCTATCGTGTGGAGATGGGACAACATAACAATTGTACAGAGTTAACTCATCATTGGCGCCGGCGCCGGCTGCAATCCGCCCCCCGGGCACAAGTTTCCAATCATCCAGCAGTTCGCGGAACTTCTCTGTCCATTCCTGCTGTTTCTCAGGCGTTGTTTCTACCGAAGCGATGGTGCGTGCCAACCGATCCCACATTTCTTCCGGAGTTTTCTCAATGGTTTTAAGCGCTTTATCGGCCTCAGACGTTACCACGTCACCATTGCGCAGTTTCACGTGAAGAACGTTCCCTTCGTGCGCCTCAACGACTCCCACTTCTTTTTTCGGGAATTTCGGATCATCTTTCGTTAAAACAAGGACAGTATCACCAACCTTGATATTTTCGGGATGCGTATCTTTTAGTGCATACCTGTCCAAAAATATTTTCTCGCTTAATCCTTCCAGCTTGGATTTTGCTTTTTTTGCTGTCATTGCCTCCATCTTTCAACCTCCAATAGGGATATATACGGATTGACCGTATGTTATCCAATTTGATACATTTGATAAGTGCTCTTTCAGTCTACAGTAAAACTGGCAATCGAGTCAATATATTGTGTGTTTAATTAACAATACCACAACATATAGATAACATAACAGCTTTCCGGAACATTTCCGCAAACTTTTTTAACCGCTACCGTTTAAAATTCCACGAGTCATTTCCGTAGCGTTCTTTAACAAGCTGCTCGGCTAACTCTCTCTCCTCTTTCGTTAACTCATCATCCACCAGTTCTATTTGAAGACCTTTCGCAAATCCTTCTCGAAATGCTTTTTTCGCTTCCTCTATAGTAAGCAGCTTCTCTCTTACATCGTTAATCGCAACCGCTTTGTCTAGAAAACTCCTTTTCAAACGCTCTTTTACCCGTTCATTCGGAGTTTGGATGACGTCGAACAGCATATCCACATCCAAATCAAGCAGGATCGATCCATGCTGAAGAATCACCCCTTTTTGCCGCGTTTGCGCGCTGCCCGCTACTTTTTTCCCTTCGACAATGAGTTCATACGAGGATGGTGCGTCAAAGCAGGCGGCCGAAGACGGCTCAGCATATTTCGTTTTATCCCCATCGGGCACAGCAAGTTCAGCGTTCAGGCCAATCGCCTTAAACCCTTCCAACAGACCCAGGCTAATCACGCGATAAGCATCGGTGACACCGGATGGCATAGCCGGGTGGCTTTCCGATACGATTAAGCTGTAGGTAAGCTCTTTATCATGAAGAACGGCCCGGCCCCCTGTCGCCCTGCGCACAAAACCAAGCCCGTACTGTTTGACTTTGTCCATATTGATTTCTTTATCGACCTTCTGGAAGTATCCGATGGAGAGTGTTGCCGGATCCCACGTATAAAACCGAATCGCCGGTCTTGTTTTCCCCTGACTATGTAAAACGAGCATTGCTTCATCTATTGCCATATTCATGGCCGAAGAACGAACGCCTGAATCAATAAAACGCCATTGTTCCATGTCAATTTCTCCTCATAAATGAAATGATTGAAATTCTATTGTAACATAGTCCTTCCTGTTCTTCTTGTTTCTCGAGTCCTTAAAGTTTCTTCCGATTTTTTAGAAAAATTTATTCTCTTAGGTTTAACGAAAGACGACAGAGGGTAAATGAATTAGACAACCCATTCCACGAGTACAAGGAGGGACTAACATGAATGATGACAGGTGCATTTATTGTGGTGAAGAGTTGGTACTCTGGGAAAAAAATCGTTCTTACTGTTCAAGATGCAGAGAATTAGCGGAAGTTTCCTATGCGGACGATGTTTATTATGGTGAAGGGGAAGAACCCGAAGAATTTATCCATTGACCTGACAGCCAGCCATCGCATGTTTTCACAGCATATATTGAGGTATATAAGAACCATTGGACAAAACGCTTTATTTAGGAGCCGATGGTCGCTTTTTCCGGGCGGCCATCGGCTTTTTTTGGTAGATAAGAAAGCATAACTTTCTTATCTACGTAAGTGCAACTAAGGCCATCGCCAGCGCCTTCGGCTTGGCGCTAGCCACGTTTTCGCTTACCGCAGGAGCGCAAAACTTTTCAGCAGCTTCCCATACTCTGCCTCGCTCAAGGCTCCTTTTTTTATCCAGACATCATAAGCACGAGGTTTTTTTAAAAGAAACGTGTGAAATTCATCCCCCTGTTTCTTCCCGCTTATTGCGTCAGAGCGGAGTGTGTAGCGAGAAGCGGGAAGGATAAGCCTGGTTACTTTCCGCTTTTGTATAACCTGGCTGTGGTTGGGCAGGAGATTCTGCATCGTTTGATTATCGTAGTAGCCAAGCACCTCTACCCCGCCGACCGTTTTCCCACTCTTTTTAAATACGAGCATGTTCCCGCTGCCTTTTACAACGATAATCTCTCCTGGCAGTTCCAGTTTATACAATCCTGTTTTTACGGTTTGTCCCTGTCGGGCGGCGGGTTTTGCTGCTGCACTGTGAGTCGGAAGGACGGCTCCCCCAACGGCAATTCCACTCAAAACCGTGCAGCATATAAGAGTTTTACTTACTTTCACTGCGATGGACTTTTTATTCATAATAGAAAACTCCTTCCTTGTTTATCGTATTTTTCCTCTTCCTTTCTTAACGAGAAATTTGCCTGTTTCGTTGCACAATTTTAAATTTTTTTTGTAATGTTAAATGTGTTTCTCATCTGCATCTGAATAATAATAATAATCATCACTAGTGTTGCATAAATGAATACAGAATTATCAGATTTACATCTTCCTTAGTTATAAGCCAAAAAGGTAAACACTATAGTAAAGGTCGTTCTGTCCATTTGGTATTTTTATAC
>NZ_AUMJ01000050.1 GCF_000430625.1 Aneurinibacillus terranovensis DSM 18919 | reverse complement strand
TATTCCACTGTTTGGCGTTTATATTCTGCATCGTATTGTTTTGTCTTTCTCATGATGGAGACACCTCGATTGTAAGATCATTTTTTATTATACAGGATAGGTGAAATGCAACAAACCCGGCGGCCGCCTACGGCTTCCCCTCGTTCGCCTTCCCTTCGGTCAGGCTCTCTTCGGAGTTACGGTCCTTTTCCACCATTAACGGGAACTACAAGAGGAGCTGTCCTATCCATTTACTGATCTCAAAAATCTGTGTCCACTATTTAGTCTACCATCATATTTCCCACCTACTAAGCTCGTTTTGTATTTGAGATAATCTCCTCAAGATACTAGATGAGGAGGATTTTTTCTATCTTGAAAATATCTCAAAAACATTGTTAAAAAAGACAATACTAAACTAACCCGGTAATTCCTTGTTTTTAAAAAATGGCGGCATTCCATGATGTTTAGCAATTATTACACTGCGGACTCAACGGTAACCTTGTAACCAAGGGATTACAGCTTTTTAATGGATTGTTTAATGACGGTATCTCGTTTCCGTTCCTCGTAATAGGATGCACCAAGTTCGATATATGGTTGTTTACGCATTAAAATATGGAAGACAATCTTTAGTATACTATGGGCAACGGCAACCGCTGCGCGATTCGTACCACGCCTTGCTGCAATTCGACGATATTGACTTGAGAGGTACGTATCCTTCGTTCTTGCTGCCGCTCGGGCAGCTTCGACAAGGGCACTTCGCAGTTCCAGTTTCGGATAGAATTTACTCTGCCGTGCGCCGGCCGACTCCGGGAATGGTATCCAACAGCTCCAGGTCTTCCTCAATAAGGAGCATGCGTGCCTTCACTTCCGCATCCAGTTTTTCGATCTCCTCATCCTGAAAGTCAATGTGGCGTAATTGTGTTTTCAACATGGCTTCTGATGAACACAACCGAAGGTTTTTGCAAGAAGTTGTTCTTGCTCTTGAGTTGGGTACAGACGAAACGTATAGGCTTTGTTTGCCATATCGAATCCCCTCATTTCATCCCTTGATTTTCTATATAGTTTCTTATCTCTTCAATAGGCGAACCGCCTGTTGTAAGTAAGCAGAAACTTCTTGACCAAAAATATTCTTTCCAAAGTTTCCCTTTCACTTGTGGGAAATTCTTTTTGATAAGTCGAGAACTTGCGCTTTTATAAGCATTGATGAACTTTGATAGTTCACTATTCGGTTGCGCTTTGAACAAAATATGTACATGATCAATGTCGTGATTCCATTCGACTAAGGAAATGTTGTAATTTTCACCTAATCGAACAAACATATCTTTTGCATAATCAGATATAGGGTCATCCATCACTTTTTTGCGATATTTCACGACGAGCACAAGATGGTAATACAGTAAGAATACTGAATGATTATTACTATCTAATTTCATTTATATAACACCCTCTCATTTATCTAATACTGATTATATCACGACATAAGAGAAGGAACAATGTTAGGCTGCGTCTAACCGAAATTCATCTCCCACTTTCACTGGTGCTATCGCACCTTCACGTTTAGAAATGGGAGACTTCTTTTGGAAAAATGTTAAAGGGTAAAATACCAGGTGTCAGAAGTATTTTTTTCATGCCCATAAAGTGAAGATGCTTGAAGGGACTGAGAGTCTTTGGTATGAGTACTTGGATTATTATTATCTCATGTGCAAGAAGCAAGAGATGGGGGAAAATTGTTCTATAAGGAATTGCAAAATGATCCCCGTTCCACTGACGAATACATATTTTGAACGATTCAATATTGGGATCGATTGCGTGAATTTGAAGAGATGGAGGTAGTGATGTACATTGACCGTGCTATTAAAGCTGGAAGGCGAAATGATTACTCAGCAATAACAATACTTGGGCAGCATCGGAAGACAAAGCAATGCTAGGTAATTGACGGAAATGTGTATAAGTTGCTTCCTGATGATTTTTTTCAACAGGTTATCAAAAAGTTACTATATATAGTTGTGTCCGCGTTTGGCGGATGTTTCATCCGTATTGATTTTCGTCACGTATGATAAATCCTGCATTGCGATTGCATTGTCCACGTAGTAGTGAAGAATTCGCCATAATCGGGTGTCGTGCTCTCCGACAAACCGGCTAACCGCATTCATCGGCATATCTTTAGACAAAAGCATGATCAGCGCGTCAAAGTGAAGCGTAAAATAATGCTTCGGTTTATTCAATGCCCATGGCACATGCACCCGCATGATTCGGTTGCATGAGTCGCAGTTCGTACGCGGAAGCTCGGCATGGATGTAGCAGGGGTATTCAAAAAAGTTAAGATGCCGCCACTTCCGATCTTTATCTGCGATATCTTTCATTTCGCTGCAAACATATGAAAACACCGTCCTCTACTGGTTCTCTTTATTTCCAGTATTGACGGTTATTTGCTTCCTTAATCATTCATAACAGCGAAGAAACACTAATCCAAACACAACTCCAGCAATGGATTGCAAGTTTACTCAGCTATATCAAGGATTACCTGCCTAATTTGTGCTGCGAAAGTTGAGTTGAGTAATTTATAAAATAATTATTTTTTGTCAGTTTTTCTAACAACATCGGGGACATTGTCTACCAGTTGGCTTATTATTCTTATAAGTCAAACATTGAATACATACGAGGTGAAGAAGGATGGCGGTTGGAAATCACCTATCCATTGTCAATGCTACTAAATTCTATAAGAAGTTCAAAGCCGTTGATGATGTCAATTTAACAGTCGACAAGGGGGAATTTCTGACGATCTTGGGTCCAAGTGGTTCGGGTAAAACGTCCTTGCTGAAATTGATTGCTGGTTTTGAGGAGCTAAGCAGTGGATCAATTCTATTAAACCAGCAGGATATCACGAAAAAGAAAGCTTATGAGCGCGAGATCGGGATGCTGTTTCAAAACTATGCACTGTTTCCACACATGACGGTATTCGAAAATGTCGCCTATCCGCTCCATCTTCGGAAGGTGCCTAAATCCGAAATCGCACACAAGGTGAAGGAGATTTTGAAGTTGGTGCATCTTGAGGATTATGGCTCGAGATACCCGAAACAGTTGAGCGGCGGTCAGCAGCAACGAGTGGCATTAGCTCGAGCGATTGTGTTTAATCCTCCTCTCTTACTGCTTGATGAACCGTTAGGGGCATTGGACAAAAATTTACGTCAGCAGATGCAATTAGAGATTAAACATATTCAAGAAACAGTTGGAATTACAACCATTAGCGTCACGCATGATCAGGAAGAAGCTTTGACGATGTCAGATCGGATTTGTGTTATGAATCACGGTCGAATCGAACAGGTGGATTCGCCAACCAATCTCTATCAACATCCCAAAAATCGATTTGTAGCCGAATTTATCGGGGAAATCAACCTCATTCCTATTCAATATGTGACCGTAGAAAATCAGAAAGCCATCGTCAAGATCCTTCAGGATCAGATGGCCACGGTCGTGGTGCAAGGATGGGAAAAAGAGAAGAAGGTAACATCGTTGCTCCTTGCTCTGCGTCCTGAAAATCTCCAAGTGGCGGGTGAACAAGCTGAATTTGAAAACACCATTCATGCCCAAGTCTATGAAACTATCTATGTCGGTGAGGCCATCAAGGCGAAAGCAAAAACGATGACGGGGCAAGTTATCACCGTCAAAATTCCCGCAACCCAAGCCGACACGGTGTACTGTGGCAAGGAACTACTCCTAGGCTGGAACAGCAAAGACGCCACCTTGATTCCGGAGGAAGTCAGCGCATAACCGTATTTTCCATACCAAAGTATGGTTTGAAATCAATACATAAAACGGGGAGATTAACATGTTAAAAAAACTAGGTATCGCATCTACCAACTTGCTTCTCGCTTTAAGTCTGACGGCTTGTGGAGGAAGTGTCAACAGCGGTGGTGGTGACAAAGCTGCACCAGCATCGAGTTCCAATGCAAAAACTAGCGCTCAAGCAAAAGAACTGGTCATTGTGGATTGGGGCGGAGCCATCACAGATGCTCATAAAAAGGCCATTTTCGAGCCCTTTGAAAAACAAAATAATGTCAAGATTACGGTCGTTTCTCCAACGGACTATGGGAAGTTTAAAGCGATGGTACAGAGTGGAAATGTGGACTGGGATATTGTGGACGTGGACAGCGATTTCGTCATACGTGGTGGAAAAGATGGATTATTAGAAAAACTGGACTACAATGTAATCAACAAAGATGGCGTCCGTCCTGAGCTTGTCCATGAGTATGGAATTGGTGCAGAGCTGTTCTCCACGGCTATTTCTTATAATACAGACACGTTCTCCGGGGATAATCATCCTAAGAATTGGAAAGATTTTTGGGATACGCAGAAGTTCCCTGGGGCCCGATCCCTTTGGAAATATCCAACTGGTACGCTTGAAGCCGCTTTGCTGGCTGATGGGGTAGATCCTCAGAAGCTATATCCGCTAGATGTGGATCGTGCCTTTAAGAGTCTGGATAAGATCAAAAAAGATGTGAAGGTGTGGTGGAATGCGGGCGCCCAACCTCCGCAGCTGCTGGCAAATGGGGAAGTCAAGCTGGCCGAAGCATGGAATGGACGGGTGTCCGCAGCAAAAGCGAAAGGCGCTCCGGAGGATGTGGAATTTAACCAAGGGCTGATTATGGGGGATTCTTGGGTTGTTCCAAAAGGGGCACCGCATAAAGATTTAGCAATGAAGTTTATCGCCTTTGCCGTCGAAGCGAAACAGCAAGCGGCTTTCTCTTCTTACATCGACTACGCACCTACCAACACGAAAGCCCTAGCGTTGATGTCGGATGACGTGAAGAAACGTTTAGGTCAATCGGAAGACAGGGCCAAGGGACAAGTGTTTGTGAATATCAATTGGTGGGTGGATAATTTTGATAAAGTCAATGAGCGTTTTGAGAAGTGGCTACTGCAGTAAACAAGGAGGAAGGGTATGACCGAAGTTAAAAAGGAATCCTGGGTGCCTGTGAAAAGGGTACCCAGTGTTTACCAATTGGTTGGTTTACCAGGACTCAAATGGATGTTGCTTGTTGTTCCATTAGCGTATGTGTTGATCCTCATGGTCTTTTCGATGCTCGATCTATTCAAACTGAGTATTTGGGATAAGCACGGCTTTACCTTGGAATATCTGACGCGCATCTTTTCTACGCCGGTTTATCTGCAGGTCTTGTGGCTGACGCTAAAGATCGCCTTTCTAGTGACGGTCGCCTCGATGGTTCTGGCCTACCCGATCTCGTATTTACTCGTGAAAATCGAATCGAAAACATGGAAAAGCATCATTTTGGGTGCGGTGCTCATCCCCTTTTGGATCAGCCTGCTCGTTCGTACCTTCGCCTGGACCATCCTGCTGCAGGATGAAGGGGTCATTAATAAATTCCTGTTAGCCATCGGGCTAACTCATAAACCGCTGCCTCTTTTATATAACACCACGGGTGTTGTGATCGGGATGACCCATGTTCTTCTCCCTTATATGGTGCTTAGTCTGTACTCCGTGATGGAAGGAATCGATCAGCGACTTGTGCAAGCGGCTCAGGGGATGGGGGCACGTCCATGGAAAGCGTTTTGCCAGGTCTTTCTTCCGCTCTCGGTTCCAGGCGTGCTATCTGGATCCTTACTCGTGTTTGTGCTTGGTCTTGGTTATTTTATCACCCCAGCTTTACTTGGAGGATCAAATAATATGATGGTTTCTATGCTGATTCAAGACAATGTCACTACCACACTGAATTGGAATCTCGCATCGGCCATCGCCTTGGTGCTGTTTATTGTAACGCTATTGTTGCTGTTTCTCGCGTTTTTGCTGACCCGAAATAATCCGATGCTGAAGGGGGACATGTAGGATGTGGCTGAAGATGGTTGTTGCAATCATTCTCGTTGTATTAGTGGCCCCGATACTTGTCGTCATCCCACTGTCCTTCACTTCTGCTAGCTTTTTTGACTTTCCACCTCCCGGTTATTCCATAACGTGGTATGTTAGCTTTTTGGAAAACCAGGATTGGATCGATGGATTGTTTCGCAGTCTGAACGTGGCGATGTGGACGGCCGTGGTTTCCACCCTGCTTGGTACGATGGCATCTGTGACCGCTACACGATTACATTTCTGGGGGAAAAGGGTATTCATGTCCTTAATGGTGGCCCCGATGATTATTCCGGTGATCATTGTTGGTATCGCGCTTTATCACTCCTTTTCTAAGATGCACTTAAACAATAGCTTACTAGGTTTAGTGCTGGCTCATTCGATTCTAGCTATACCTATTGTTTTTGTTACCGTAACGGCTAGCTTAAAAGGGGTTGACCGAAACCTCGAGATGGCAGCGATGAGTCTAGGTTCCACACCGCTTGGAGCCTTTTTTAAAGTGACCTTGCCCTTGATCAAGGCCGCAGTCCTATCTGGATGTCTGTTTGCGTTTATTACCTCACTCGATGAAGTCGTTGTGACCCTCTTTTTAGCCGGAGCGACCAGCAAGACCCTACCCATTGTGATGTGGGAGAATCTGCGCACGCAAGTTGATCCGACCATCGCAGCTGTAGCTACTATCATCATCGTTGGTACCATCGCCTTGTTTTTACTGCAGGCGTGGGCTACCTCCCGTGCTTCCCGTCTAAAGGAGAATCTTTGAGTTTTCAAATTCAACTTCTTGGCTTCGGACAAGGACAGGCTTTTGCCTGTTCAATTGTCCGACGATATGCTAATCTACAAGTAAGAATCTTGTGCGTGTTCTTTGACAATCAAACATATGGGGTGGTGGCAAATCATGTGTTGCCATGTAAAATGTTTGCACCGTCACTTTGGTCATAGGCGAAATCCAAGCTTACTATGACCATTCCAACGTACAAACGATTTCTACTAACCGTTGGAACAACGGGGTTAGCTCAATCAATTTATCTGCGTTGGCAGATATTACTTGAGAAGCCCTCACTTCAAGCGTTAGCTAAGTGGGGGGGAGTTCACTTAGAACACTCATACGGTTCCCCCCTTAATACAAAATACTTTATCCATTCCTAAAACCTCCTTTTCGTTATACAACACTTATTGTAAAGATTAACGCAACGTAAAGGTCAACAATGAATATTAGATTGGAACCGCGTAAACAATATGAAACAGTTTATTTACTTGGCGGTGTTTGGTGATGTACTGGTTTTGTTCAAACCAATCAAGTATATTAGTTAAAATAGCAGGGTGTCCGTTCTCGATAAGTTCAATGGTAGTTGATTGCCCATTACTTTTTAAATTTTCTGCGTACTCTGCTTGCTTTTGTTTATTTTCAAACATGATATCCGTAATACATATCCTCCCGTGAGGCTTTAACACCCTGCGCATTTCTCCTAACGCCAATAACTTCTGCTCATCGGTTAAATAGTGAAAAGCAAAGCTTGTAACTACAAAATCAAATGAACTATCAGCATAAGGAATCGACAAAAAGTTTGAGTGGTTTTGTTTTAGAAGCTGAATCATCCGGTCAGTTGTTTCAATAACTTGTTTCAGTATAAAAACGAATAGCCCGTGGTGATATTTTTAACTTGTTTGCGACTTCCCTGATTTTTATTAGATCCTCTCTTCCTTCCTCTATATTCTAAACATTAATGTAACGCAAAAGTACGGTCTGGTCTTCCTTAACCATTAATGGCATGTTTCTAAAATAACCAAGTAATTATTTTAAGTTATCGACAATAAAAAAAATGTTGTAAAAAAACTATATCTCGTTTATTATATACCTACCGGGGTATAAACCTGATATTTTTTTAACCGTTTAAATACGTATGGGGGTATATGTTGCTCGACACAATACCTTGCCTATATGAAGATTGTAAAACGGTTAGGGAAAGGGGTCTTAAACATGACGAATCAAAAGCAACATGGAGAGGGGTTTTGCAACGTATGAAAACAATTACCGTCGATAAAGTTGTTGATGCAAAAGGTCTTTCCTGCCCTATGCCCATTGTAAGAACCAAAAAAGCCATGGGAGAACTACAGCCGGGGCAAGTAATGGAATTACAGGCAACGGATAAAGGTTCTGTAGCGGATATTCAAGGATGGGCGAAGACTACTGGACATCAATATCTAGGAACAAGAGAAGAAGGAGATGTTTTTAAACATTATTTGCGAAAGGCCAGTACTGAAGAAACAAAAGAAGAAATCAAGTATCCGTATACAATTACAACGGAAGAGCTACAAAAACGAATCGAACATAGAGAAAAAATAACGGTGGTAGATGTCCGTGAGCCAGCGGAATATGCTTTTGGTCGAATCCCCGGTGCAAAGTCTATTCCGTTAGGGGAATTGGAGTCACGTTTTAATGAATTGAATCCGGAAGATGAAATATATGTAGTGTGTAGGACAGGAAATCGTAGTGATTATGCCGCTCGTACGTTGAATGAGAAGGGATTTAAGAACGTAAATAATGTAATAGCTGGAATGGCTGAATGGAAAGGCGAAATTGAAAAAGATTAATTTTTATTTAAGGAGGAATCGCCCATGGCAAACAAAGTAGCCATTATTGCAAGTAACGGAGGCTTGTTCGACGCATATAAAGTGTTTAATATCGCAACTGCTGCGGTAGCGATCGATGCCGAAGTTGCCATTTTCTTCACTTTTGAAGGTTTGCATCTTATTCATAAGCAAGCATATCAACAACTTCCAATGCCTGCCGGAAAAGAATATTTCGCTGAAGGTTTCAAAGCCGCAAATGTACCGTCTATTCCTGATTTGGTGAAAATGGCACAAGAAATGGGTGTAAAAATCATTGCGTGCCAGATGACAATGGATGTCATGAACCTTAAAAAAGAGGATTTTATTGATGGAATAGATGTCGGTGGAGCTGTTACTTTTTTAGACTTTGCAAAAGATGCAAATATTACTTTAACCTTCTAAAGAAAGGAGTGGAGGGAGATGGAAGCTAACGTTCAAACTCATCTGAAACCTATGACATCCGAAGAGGTTACGCAAATTGTAAAAAATAAAGAACCTTTGTTTATCCTTGACGTTCGGAATCAACGTGAATTTGAGGATTGGAAAATAGAAGGAAAAAGTATTGAAATCACCAATATCCCTTACTTTGACTTGTTAGATGGTGTTGACCTTGCTTTAGAAAGAATCTCTCAGGATAAACAACTTTTGGTGGTTTGTGCGAAAGAGGGATCATCCAAATTTGTGGCACAGCAAATTGTAGAAGCTGGTAAAAGCAATGTTTATTACCTGCAAGGTGGAATGAAAGCGTGGAGCGATCATTTACACCAAGTTAAAGTATATGAAGATTCAAAAATGAAAGTGTACCAATTCATCCGTGTAGGTAAAGGATGTTTATCTTATATGATTATTTCCGGAAAAGAAGCATTGGTCGTTGATCCGGCTCGTATGATTGATGCCTACCAACAAGTTGCCCAACAAGAAGGAGTCACCATTACTCATGTGGTGGATTCTCATCTTCATGCGGATCATATTTCTGGCGGAAAAAAACTTGCTGATCAAACTGGTGCGAAGTACTATCTGATGAAAAGTGAAGGTGCCGTGTTTGAACACGAGCCTTTTGAAGAACATGAGCAAATTGTTTTTGAACAGGTTCACCTACAGGTAGTAGCCTTAAAAACACCGGGGCACACACCCGGCAGTGTATCATTTTTCGTTAATGAAAAATTACTTTTCTCTGGTGATACCATCTTTGTTGGTGGGTTAGGCCGTCCGGATTTAGGGGGGAAAGTTCGTGAATGGGCAAAAGACCTGTACGAAACGGTATATGGTAAAGTGGCAAATATAGCTGATGAGGTGATCGTGTTCCCGGCCCATTATGCTGATTTTAATAAAGAAATGAGTCAAGGAGGATATATCGGGGCGACATTAGGTGAAATCCGTAAAAATAATGAAATGATGCACAACAAGCAAGAGCAGGATTTCATTGAAGCCATGGTTCAATCCGCAAATGCTGAAACGCCACCAAACTTTGAAGAAATCGTGGCCATTAACAAAGGCATCCAGGAAGCCGTCGATGAACGCCAACAAGAACTGGAAATCGGGCCGAATCGTTGCGCTATTCATCATACAGCATAAAATAAGGCTGATGACGTAACACCCCATTATTGGGGTGTTCGTTTTATCACTTGTAAACAACACGAACTTCAAGATGGTAATTCGTTTCTTCCGTATAGTGACCGTTTGGGCAAGTCTTAATCAAGCATAGACTATCATTAATACATTTTAATGTATGTTGACTTCAGGTCATTTTTGATCTGCAAATAACTTTTTCAAAAGTGGAATCATACACAACACCTCTTATATCCGATGCGTGACTTAGAATTATTATATCCCATTGTATTTGTTTAGAATATGTGAATTATCATTTTTTATACTCATAAAAAGTACCGTAGAAGGAGGGGAACTAATGGGTTTTTCACTTCTGGTAGTGATGTTTCTAATTGGCTTCATTGGATCATTTTTTTCAGGGTTATTAGGTATAGGTGGGGCAATCATCAATTTTCCTCTTTTATTATATGTTCCTGAGTGGGTTGGTGTTGGTCAATTTACTCCTAAAGAAGTTTCATCTATAAGCATGTTTCAAGTCTTTTTTGCGTCTTTAGCGGGTGTTCTTTCATTCCGTAAACAAAGTAAGATTGGCAAAACAGTTGTCCATAAAGGACTAGTCACCATAATGGGTGTCAGCATCTTAAGCGGAAGTTTAATTGGGGGATTGGGTTCTAAATTTTTACCGAGTGATACGATCAACATTGTTTATGGTGTTTTAGCAGTCCTTGCGGTCATTATGATGCTTATTCCAAGCGGTGGAACTAAAGAAGACATCGATGTTAAACAAGTGGCTTTTAGCAAATCGATAGCCGGAATTTCGGCATTTTTGGTAGGAATTATTTCAGGTATCGTAGGAGCTGGGGGAGCTTTTATTTTGATTCCAATCATGTTAACGGTTCTTAAAATTCCTACACGAATTACGATAGCTTCTTCGTTGGCCATCGTGTTTGCTTCTGCAATGGGAGGAATTATTGGAAAACTGGCTGCCGGACATATTCCGTTTTGGCCAACGGTTTTTACCGTGGTCGGGAGTTTAATTGGTGCAGCGTTAGGTTCTCGTGTAAGCGGTTTGTTAAATGTAAAATTTTTGCGTTTCAGTCTGGCAATTTTAATATCGTTGACTGCGATCAAAATATGGATCAGTATTCTTGGATAAATAATAAATGAAGAGACAACTGATAACATCCGTTATAGTAAACAGCAGAAGCATAAAAAACGCCGTTTTGATTTGAATTTAGCCCAAATCGGCGTTTTTTCTTTTTGGGAAATAACGTGAAAATCACTGTTTACCCCGCCAACATATCCTACGGAACGGCTTGATTAGAAAATAAGGATATGGAAAAAAATAGTGGAAAGGCAGCAGAACGAAAACAGACAACTTGAATTAATGAAAAACGCAGGTATAGACGAACAGGGTATCTTTATCAACAGGCAGATGAGACCTAGATATATACTAGGTTTCATCTTTTTATCCATAATCTTCTGATTAGATATAAAAAAGGAAAATAAAGAGTGATTCAACATAGAACTGTTATTGGTTAGCAAAGATTTCCTACTGGCTGGATTCCTTAATGGTTACCTTGTCTTTCATTGCAGTTTCCATATAATTTTTACCCCATTCATACATAGAATCCAGGACAGGCATCAGGCTTCTTCCGTGCTCTGTCAATGAATATTCCACTTTTGGCGGGACAACAGGGTATACTTCACGGTGGACAATCTGATCTTCTTCCAGTTCCCGCAGGTGATTAACCAGCATTTTGTGTGTAATGTCTGGGATAAGGGCTTTCAATTCGCTGAAACGCTTGGTTCCACTTTTTCCTAAATGCCACAAAATAATCATCTTCCACTTTCCACCGATGATGGAAAGTGTTAATTCTTTTTCACAGTTAAACGTCTTATTAGGAACACGTGCCATTTGTTTCACCTCCATATCCATTGCAACACTTGGTATCATTTATGATGCTATGTGTTTTTTTTATCACTATATGATAATTAAGTGTATACTTACAAAATGATATTATACACGGTATAGTAGTATCTGTACATGCAAAGGGCAACATTAAGAGACATTGCTAGCTGTACAAGTAAAAAAAGGAATCGAACATTTTTCTTCTAGGAGAATGTTTTAAAAAAGGGAGGAATCAAAAGTGGATCCAATGACCTTTGTCTTGTTTGGGGCGACAGGGGATTTAGCAAAAAAGGAAAATTTTCCCTGCTATATATAATTTGTTTCTTGATCAAAAAATGCCTCATTCATTTTCAATTATTGGGATAGGCAGAAGAGAAATGTCTGATGCTGAATTTCAAACCTATGTGGAACAATCATTAAGAACGTTTTCCAGGCGTTCAACAAATGACAGCTATAAAATGGGACAGTTTTTGCACGCGTTTCGGTACCGCTCTTTAGATGTAACGGATACCGAAGGATACAAAAATGCCCTTCAACTGGTCCAACAAAGGGAAAAGGAGCTGAATCTTCCTGAAAATCGGATGTTTTATTTATCCGTTGGGCCAGAGTTTTTTGATGTGATTACGTCGAATATCAAGGAGAGTGGATTAGGCTTTACAAAAGGGTGGAAACGTCTGATTATTGAAAAGCCGTTCGGGCATGATTTGAGGTCAAAAGACCAAAATAAATGAGATGATATTAGCAGTAATAATTTTAATTGAAAAGGGAGATGTTGTATGACGGTTTCTTTTGATTATTCGAATGCATTATCTTTTGTGGAACAGAGTGAAGTCGATTATTTGAGTGAGTTTGTGAAAGTCGCTCACAGTATGCTTCATGAAAAACAGGGACCAGGCTCTGATTTTCTTGGCTGGGTTGATTTACCGCTTTGCTATGATAAAGACGAATTTATGCGAATTAAACAAGCTGCTGAGAGAATCAGGAACAGTTCAGATGCGTTGATTGTTATTGGAATTGGCGGCTCCTATTTAGGTGCACGGGCGGCGATCGAAGCCTTATCCCATACCTTCCATAACCAAATGAACAATACAACACAAATCTATTTTGCTGGCCAGAATATCAGTTCCACCTATATATCCCATTTGTTAGAAGTGATAAAAGACAAAGATATTTCTCTTAATGTCATTTCTAAATCTGGAACAACGACGGAGCCTGCGGTTGCTTTCCGTATTTTCCGTGACTATATGGATAAGAAATATGGAAAAGAGGAAGCGAAAAAGCGTATTTATGTTACCACTGACCAGGCAAAGGGAGCGTTAAAAAAGTTGGCCGATGAAGAAGGATATGAATCCTTTGTGATTCCGGATGACGTGGGCGGAAGATATTCTGTATTGACGGCCGTTGGCCTTTTGCCAATTGCGGCTGCCGGACTTGATATTGACCGGATGATGGAAGGAGCGGCAGAGGCTTGTCGCAAATACAACAACCCGGATCTGTTGAATAATGAATGCTATCAGTATGCTGCGGTACGAAATGCGCTTTACCGTAAAGGGAAGGCCATTGAATTACTTGTTAACTACGAACCGTCGCTTCATTATGTATCCGAATGGTGGAAGCAACTGTTTGGAGAAAGTGAGGGGAAGAACCAGAAGGGTCTTTTCCCTGCATCCGTTGATTTTACAACGGATCTGCATTCCATGGGACAATACGTACAGGAAGGCCGCCGAAATCTTATTGAAACGGTGCTGCAGGTAAAGAAACCTAAAGTTAAGTTGACGATTCAAGAAGATCCGGAAAATATCGATGGATTGAACTTCTTGGCTGGTAAGACGATGGATGAGGTGAACAAGAAAGCCTTTCAAGGTACTCTTTTGGCCCATGTGGATGGGGGAGTCCCTAACTTGCTTGTTGAATTGGATGAAATGAATGAATACACGTTTGGTGAAATGGTGTACTTCTTCGAAAAGGCGTGCGGTATCAGCGGCCATCTGCTTGGCGTCAATCCGTTCGATCAGCCAGGAGTAGAAGCGTATAAGAAGAATATGTTTGCCTTACTTGGCAAGCCAGGCTTTGAAAAAGAAAAAGATGAACTTGAGAAACGTTTATCCAAATAAGCTAGTTAAATTAAATAAGAGGTGATTACAAATGGCACAACAACAAATTGGTGTAATTGGTTTGGCGGTGATGGGGAAAAATCTTGCTCTGAATATTGAAAGCCGGGGCTATTCTGTTTCTGTTTACAACCGTTCATTCGAAAAAACCGAAGAGTTTTTAAAGACGGAAGCGGAAGGGAAAAATTTTGTCGGCACCTCTACGATTGAAGAATTTGTAAATTCACTGGAAAAGCCGCGTAAAATTTTGTTAATGGTAAAAGCGGGCGCGCCAACGGATGCAACGATTGATTCGTTAAAACCTTACCTTGAAAAAGGAGACATTCTTATCGATGGTGGAAATACATTTTTCCAGGACACAATAAGACGCAACAAAGAATTAGAAGCCGCGGGTATTCATTTTATTGGTACAGGTGTTTCAGGCGGCGAAGAAGGTGCATTAAAAGGTCCTTCTATTATGCCGGGCGGTCAAAAAGAAGCGTATGAGCTTGTAGAACCGATTTTAAAGGCGATTTCAGCGAAAGTAAATGGAGACCCTTGCTGTACATATATTGGGCCGAACGGTGCGGGGCATTATGTAAAAATGGTTCATAACGGCATTGAATATGGGGACATGCAGCTCATTTCGGAAGCTTATTTTATTATGAAGCATGTTCTTGGCTTAGGCGCCGGAGAACTTCATGAAGTGTTCGAAGAATGGAATAAAGGTGAATTAGATAGCTATTTGATTGAAATTACAGCAGACATTTTTACAAAGGTAGACGAAGAAACAGGGAAACCGCTCGTTGACGTGATTTTAGACACAGCAGGTCAAAAAGGGACAGGGAAGTGGACCAGCCAAAGTGCGTTGGATTTAGGCGTTCCCCTTCCGATTATTACGGAATCTGTGTTTGCCCGATTTATCTCTGCTATGAAAGAAGAACGTGTAAAAGCAAGCAAGCTTTTAAAGGGACCAGAAAACAAAGCGTTTGAAGGCAATAGAGAAGAGGTAATAGAAGCTGTCCGTAAGGCTTTATATATGAGTAAAATTTGCTCGTATGCCCAGGGTTTCGCACAAATGCGTGCCGCTTCTGAAGAATATAATTGGAATCTGCGTTACGGGGATATCGCCATGATTTTCCGCGGCGGTTGTATCATCCGCGCGCAATTCCTGCAAAAAATTAAGGAGGCTTATGATCGTGATCCTGATTTAGCTAACTTATTGCTAGACCCTTATTTTAAAGAAATCGTGGAGAGTTATCAATCCGCACTACGTGAGGTTGTAGGTCTCGCTATTCAGCGTGGTATTCCAGTGCCATCCTTCTCTAGCGCTCTAGCTTACTATGACAGCTACCGTACAGAAACGTTACCGGCCAATTTGCTGCAGGCGCAGCGAGATTATTTTGGTGCGCACACATACCAACGTGTAGATAAGGAAGGCGTTTTTCATACAGACTGGCTCCGAAAATAAGGTTTTGTTACATGTGAAAATTATTTATAAGGCCCTGTACTTACGGTGCAGGGTTTTCAGTTTATATGCCCGGCATGGAGGAATATATCCTCTACCCACATTACATCTAATGGTATATTTTTTGATACTATATAACTTTTTCATCACTATATGATAATAAAGTGCATACTTACAAAGTGAAATGATACATATTATACTAACAACTGTGTTGGAAATAACAAACACGGGGAATGGTCATACTAATGGCGCTTGAGAAAAAACCAACTTGTCATTAGTGCCAATCCGTTACAGATGGTATTTACATTTTTGGTAGGAGTGGATGAATGTATGGAACTTCAATTAGCGTTAGACCTTGTAAACATCCCAGAAGCGAAGAAGGTGGTAAAAGAGGTTGAAGAATATATTGACATTGTAGAAATTGGTACGCCGGTTGTTATTAATGAAGGTCTTAGGGCAGTAAAAGAGATTAAAGAAGAATTCCCTAATTTAAAAGTGCTGGCAGACCTGAAAATTATGGACGCAGCCGGATATGAAGTGATGAAGGCATCCGAAGCTGGCGCTGATATTATCACGATATTAGGGGCCGCGGAAGACGAGTCAATCAAAGGTGCAGTGGAAGAAGCGAGAAAACAAGGTAAAAAAATCCTGGTTGACATGATTGCTATAAAGGATCTTGAAGGACGGGCGAAAGAGTTGGACGCGCTCGGTGTAGATTATATTTGTGTACACACCGGGTACGACCTTCAGGCGGTCGGGCAAAACTCATTCGAAGATCTTCGGACGATTAAGCGTGCCGTGAAAAATGCAAAAACAGCGATTGCAGGTGGTATTAAATTAGAGACACTGCCAGAAGTGATTAAAGCCAATCCTGACCTTGTCATTGTAGGGGGCGGGATTACCGGACAAGAAGATAAACAAGCGGTAGCTGCCCAAATGCAAAAAATGATTAAACAAGGGTAATGAAAACATGCAGACAACGGGATACTTTACTGAAATTATAAATGAATTACATCGGACCGCCGGTTTGCTAATAAATGAAGAAGCTGAAAAATTGGTCGATGCGATACTCCAGGCAAAGAAAATCTTTGTTGCTGGTGCAGGTCGATCTGAATTAATGTCCAAGGCTTTTGCCATGTGAATGATGCAGATGAGCTTCGATGCGTATAGGGAAAAAAGCAACCATCGTTATTGGGGGTCAATCCATTAGAAAATCGGGTTACCTTGATAAAATCCAGTCCTATTTGCACAAGGCTGGCATAGAAACTCAACTTATTGAAGGTGTTGAAAACGATCCGTCTATCCAAACCGCTCAAAAGGGCGGCAAATCGATTCATTAACCGATTTGCTTCGCCGCTTAAATAAAACGTTGAACCTGCCATTAACGCTCCAGGAATTTGGTGTCAATGAAGCCCAGTTCGAAAAACATTTGGATCAGATGGCAGCAGGAGCGGTCGAGGACCCTTGTACTCCATCCAATCCACGAGAAGTGTCCGTGGAGGAAATGAAACAAATTTACATTGCTGCATTTAAAGGCGAGAAAGCAAACTTTTAGCACATTATTATTACATTATTGAATGAGGGGTTATATTTATGAGTAAAAAAGTACTAATTGTAACAGGAGACGCAGTTGAGGCCCTTGAAGTTTTCTATCCTTATTACCGTTGTTTAGAAGAGGGGTTTGATGTATCTATCGCATCCCCTTCTGTTAAAAAGCTACACACAGTTAGTCATGACTTTATCGAGGGAATGGAGACGTTTGTGGAAAAACCAGCATACGATCTTGAATCTCATGTAGCTTTCGCTGATGTTAATCCTGAACAATATGATGGATTGATTATTCCGGGAGGCCGGGCACCCGAATACATCCGTATGTATGAAGCAGTACCGAAGATTGTCAGCCACTTCTTTGAGAAGAATAAGCCAGTTGGAGCGATTTGTCATGCTGCACAGCTGCTTACGGTGATTCCAGATTTGATGAAGGGCCGAGAGTACACAGCTTATCCTTCTTGTGAGCCAGATGTAAGAGCCTGTGGAGCTACGTATATCAACAAAAACATTCACACCCATCAAAATCTTGTTTCAGGTCAAGCATGGCCGGATTTGCCAGGATTCATGCGTGAATTTATTAACTTACTCAAATAATGGTGAGGTGTCATTACATCCTCTCGTAAATGAAAGCAGCATCCAGATTTCTATTCTGGGCAGCCCGATCCTCTTCAATTGGAGAATCGTAGAGTACAAAAGATTTTACATTTTGATGATTTGATTTTAATTGAACCAAGTGTTCTTTAAAAGCGTGTGTTTTGCTATTGGTTGTTGCATGAATAAAAGTAACCTGACGTTGTGGCTGCTTGTCTACGATGGTATTTAACATGCTGAGTAAAGGGGTAATTCCAATTCCCCCGCTAATGAGTACGACAGGTAAAAGTTATGTAAAAAAGGACACGATTGAAACCATCTGAATCGTGTCCTTTTTGGTTTTCTCCTGGTTTTTATTCGGATTATCTGAAAGGAGTTTCCCTTGTTTCCATAATCTAGCTTTTAATAGAGCCATTTTTGAGAATGAATTTTTATTAATGAAATCATGGCATTCATTGAGGAAGAAAGCCATTTATCTTTGTGATAAGTAATGAAGGTGGAGATTGCAGGCTGATTTGAATCAATGACTTCTCCTTTTAATTTTTTACTCTCGATCTCTTCTTTCACTGAAAAGTAAGGCATCATGGAAATGCCTAATCCACTTACCACGCATTGTTTGATGGCTTCGATGCTCCCAAAATCCAGGCTTTCTTTAACCTCCATTTGTTTGTCTTTTATATACTCAACAAATACATTTTTATAACTACAGTTCCCCTCGGTGTAGAGAACTGTTTTTTTATTTCCGTCGCCTTCTATCGGACTTATTAGAACCATTTTTTCCTTTTTTACTTTTTCACAGTGAAGTTCCGGTAAGGACCAGTCATCTTTTTCTAATACCAATGCTAAATCGATGTCTCCATTTTGGAGACTTGATGCAAGATTAACGTGGTCAAGGGATTTAAGCGACAGATTAACCTTAGGGTAATTCTTTTTATAATCGAGAAGAATGGAAGGAATCCGGCATACAGTTAAAGATTCTGATGCCCCGATAATTAAATCACCTGTAGGTTCATCCTCTGTATTCAGCGTATATTTTGCTTCGGAGTAAAGTTCAATAATCTTGATAGCGTAAGGGAAAAATTGTTGTCCGGAATCAGTAAGAATTACTTTCTTACCTAGTCGATCAAACAAAGGTTTTCCTAATTCCTCTTCTAATTCTTTGATATGAGTCGTCACGGAAGATTGGGCATAACCAAGATGTTCAGCGGCTTTTCTAAAACCACCTCGCTCCACAATGGTCTTGAAAGTGATAAGATGTCGAAGCTCCATACTCTATGTGTGTCTCCTTGCGTTCGATTTTAATGAACGAATCATTCATATCTATCTATTTTACTAATAATAATTAGCGAATTACAATGATTAAAGAGAAGAATAATAATTCTAAAGAAAGTTCGGTGTAATGGAAGGGTAAGTGCAGGTGTAGGCACATGAATGTGGGTTGAAAAATAATTTCGATACATTACAAGTATCGGTATGAAAACAATACAGGAGGGCATGTAAATATGTCAGTAAAGATAAAGGTTTATTCAGACTACGTTTGTCCTTTTTGTTTCTTAGCAGAAAAACCGCTTGAAGAAGCCATAAAAGGAAAAGATATAGAAGTTGAATGGATGCCTTACGAGTTACGCCCCTATCCTAATGAAACTTTGCGTCCTGAAGGCGATTACTTACAAAGTACGTGGAAACAATCGGTAGGGAATGACCTGCGGAATTGACGGCTGCTAAGTAAAATTTATGTACTGACAAATTAAACATAACATGAAATGTTTTTAGAAAGGATGTAATTTTTAATATGACGGGCACAAAACTTTTGTTTGAAAAAATAAAGTTAGGTAACATTACGTTAGACAATCGGGTAGGTGTTGCTCCAATGACACGCACAAGTGCAACACCTGAGGGTTTAGCAACGGATCAAATGGTAGCATACTACACAAAATTTGCTCGTGGTGGATTTGGACTCATTATTACGGAAGGTGTTTATCCGGATGATAAATATAGTCAAGGGTATTTGAACCAACCAGGGATTATTAATAATGAACAAGTGGCAGCATGGAGAAAAGTGACGGATTCAGTTCACAAAGAAGGCGGTAAAATCTTTGTTCAGTTAATGCATGCAGGTGCCCTTTCACAAGGAAATCGTTTTACTGAGCAGACACTCGGGCCTTCTGCTGTTCAACCAAAAGGGGAACAATTGGAGATTTACGGTGGAAAAGGTTTCTTTCCCGTTCCAAAGGAAGCGACAAAAGAGGATATTACAGGAATAATCCAAGGTTTTGTTGATGCAGCAAAACGAGCAAAAGAGGCAGGATTTGACGGAGTTGAAATTCATGGTGCCAATGGATACATACTGGATCAATTCCTAACCGATTATATGAATCGACGAACAGATGAATATGGTGGTTCCACCGAAAATCGTGTCCGTTTGTTAGTAGAAGTATGTATAGCTGTTCGTGAGGCTGTTGGTAATAAATTTACAGTCGGCATACGTATTTCGCAAGGAAAGGTAAATGATCACCATCATAAATGGGCAGGCAAAGAAAAAGATGCAGAGATTATCTTCGGACAATTAGGAAAGGCCGGGGTTGATTTTATTCATGTAACAGAATACCAGGTCTGGCAGCCTGCTTTCTCAGAAAATGAGGGGACAAGGGCCTTAGACCCTGCTTTTGGTGACCATGGTGCTACTCTTGCCGCACTAGCTAAAAAGTATGGAAATGTACCGGTTATTGCAAATGGATATCTCCATGATCCAGAAAGAGCGAGAGAAATCATCGAAAAGGGCGATGCCGATGTAATTACGATCGGCCGTGGAGCCCTTGCAAACGAGGATTGGGTCAATAAAGTAAAAAATGATGAACCACTGGAAGAGTTTGATCCGGAAAAAGTATTAAGTCCTACTGCAGCTATCAAAGATTTTGAAGTGTGAAGCAAGACGGCAAGGAGGACAAGATTACTGAAGGATCAATGAAAGAGTAGGTATAGGTAGAGGTCATTACCGGTGTAACCTTGGAATATTCAAGGAGAAACTAAACATAGACAAGCAATCAGTAGGATGGAAAGGAAGAGGCCAAATGAACGCAAAATGGAACAAGCAATTTATTGGTGGTCAATGGAGAGAGGGAAACAGCGAAAGAGTCTACGCAGATAAAAATCCATATAATGATGACATTCTTGCTGAAATTCGGTTAGCGAATGAAAAGGACATCGATGAAGCGTACCGGTCGGCGAAATCGGAATTTATGTGATTGGGTTTAAAATTGTTCTCGATCACCTGAATGAGCCAATCGACTTAATTGTTTATTGTTTAAGTTATAGTCTTGGTATTTTGATTGGAGTTCAAATTGAAGAGCGTCTTTCTTTAGGACATGTGACGGTGCAAGCCGTAACGAAAGAACATGGTCCGTTTCTAGTTCAGCGATTGCGCGGAAAGGGATACATGTATCCCTGAAAAAACAAACGGTCGGGGCCCTTCCTACTACCAATCATTCTCAGTCCGGGAAAGGGAAAGATGGAAAAAGAAATCCAAAATTCAATCGAAAGAAAAAAGTTGATTCCTGTCCCGGCGCAAAAAAGCAACCCCATCTATTTGCAGAGTGGGGTTGTTATCTAAAAGGTATTGTTTTTTTAATGGTTTGAATAAACAGTGTTTTCATGTTAGAGATTTGCCAACTCCTTGATTGCCAATACGAGAACGCCACCGATCGCAAAAATTCCATAGACCATACCGAAAGCAAAATTTTTAACATATTTCATTCCAATCACTCCTGTATTTTTTATAATTGATACTATTATAACAGTAAAAAATTAATTTTCAATTAAAAAATTAAACAATTCTAAATAGTTATTTAGGTTCGAAAAAACGTATTTTCATTTCGACAGCACGTTTTTTCAAAGAGAAAGTGTACATATAATATTATGGTTATATTCCGAAAAATGGAATAAAGCCAAAAATCGTTTGCCAATCGCTTTTTAACATGGGATCCGCCCATAAGACGGGCTTTTCTACATTTTGTATTATTCTTACTATTTTGTTTGTTACTACTTTTAAAAGTATTGTATAATTAGACTTAAACTGCATACTGAAGAGTATGCGGAGCGGACGGAAAGTGTAACTATCCGAAAAGCGCGGTTTCTGGACTGGGGAAAAAAGCCGTCCTTGTTATTGCGTGGAATCAGTTAAAACAGGCAATAGAATAGAGCGAGAGGAGATGCGTGTTCCCGTTATGAGCAAGTATGTGAAAGCGCTGCTTATTAAACTTCTCAGGTTTACAGTTAACTTTTCACTGTTTATTGGTCTTGTTTATAATGAACCGTTCAGCCACGTACTAATTCTGATTGTTATTCTGGCACCAGCAACTTATCTGATTGGGGATTTGTTTATTTTACCTAGATTTGGCGGTACAGTAGCCTTGCTTATCGACGCACCTCTTATCTTTTCAGGAGTCTGGGCGGTGCATGTATGGCTCGGCGTTTCTTTGGGTTACGGCCATTATTTTCTCTTCAGCCTGATTACGATTGCTCTTTGCGTAGAAGAATTCATCTACCATATTTATATGGAAAGAAACGTATTTGGCATGGATCGCCCCACTCTGACAGAGATGATTAACAGGCTGTAATACAAGTCGATAGGGGGCTATACCAGGAAACGCATGTTTCCTGGTATAGCCCTCTTTACTTTTTTACGGTTGTTCATAATGTAATGACACGTATCTTTCGAAAAGGGAATACTGGGCGATTTCCGCCCATCCGCATGGGCAAAGCATCATAAAAAACGGTGCGTATCAAGGGAAAATGTTAGGGGAACTCTGGGAGAAGCATCGGAAGGTATTTAGAAATGAATCAGGAGACAAGTTTAGAAATTGCACGTACGACTTTTATAATGATTACGGGCTGTTTTTTTATTGTGTGCCCGGCAAGCCGTATAAAATAGATATTTAACTAGGACAAGAAGCTTTGCTGTGTCATACAGTATAGAAAAAAGTTTTAATAAGGAGGAAACCAACAATGTCCAATCTTCGGCAGACGTTGACTGAAAGTGTTGGGAAATGGACGATGATTAACACAAAGTACGGCGCGTATTATGGAAAGATTGAAAAGGTTGATAACCAGGGAGTAACGGTTTTGTTTCCTGACTTTTACAGTGTCAATTCCGCCCTTAAAGTAATTGGCCAAAACATCAAAACTCAAAGCGAAGATGTACAAATAGCCCAATTCTTTTTTAGACGTCCTTTTTTCTTTAGACGCCCTTTCTTTTTCAATCGATTTTTTATTCCGTTCCCCTTTTTCTCTCCATTCTTCTCTCCCTTTTTTATTTAATAAAAGGTGTCGTTCTTTCCACGGATTTATTCAAAATCCGTGGAAAGAAACTTTTATTTTCCCTCTTCAGCAAAACGTTGAATTCTTTCTTCAATTTCATCCCGTACACGTTGAAAGAAAGCCCATTTTTCTTCTTCAGTACCAGTAGCTTTAGCCGGGTCATCAAATCCCCAATGATCGCGCTTTACATGTGGAGGTGTCACTGGGCATTTATCGTTGGCATCTCCGCACAGAGTAACAACGTAGTCAGCTTTATTCAATAATTCTGGATCGATCATATCGGAAGTTTGGTTTGAAATATCGATTTCCTTTTCCGCCATTGCTTTTACCGCATTCGGGTTGAGTCCGTGTGCTTCAATGCCTGCACTGTATACATCATATTCGTCGCCCAAATATCTTTTACCGAATCCTTCTGCCATTTGACTCCGGCAGGAATTCCCTGTGCAAAGAAAATAGATAATTTTTCTGTTATCTGCCATGATAATACCTCCCAGGCGTTCCACTAATGAGATTTATATGAGATTTATGAAACTGTGTTGAGCCAGAGATACAGCCCAACGAGTGTGACAAACAGCGTTGGAATGGTTAATAAAATTCCTATTTTAAAATAGTAGCCCCAGGTGATTTTTACACCTTTTCGCGAGAGAACATGAAGCCACAGCAGTGTCGCGAGTGATCCGATGGGTGTGATTTTTGGTCCTAAATCACAGCCAATCACATTTGCATATACCAAAGCTTCCCGAATGATTCCCTGTGTTTGTGTCACTTTAACTGCTAAAGCATCAATCATGACAGTTGGCATGTTGTTCATAATGGATGAGAGAATCGCAGCAATAAAGCCCATTCCTATGGTTGTTGCAAGCAATCCTTTGTCAGCCGTTGTTTGAATGAGTTGTCCAAGCATGTTAGTTAAGCCAGCGTTTTTTAATCCATATACAACAACGTACATACCAATCGAGAAAATAACGACGGCCCATGGTGCATCTTTTACTACTTTCGCCGTTTGAATAACATGACTTCTACGTGCTGCCAGAATAAAAATGATGGCAACAACTCCAGCAATCACGGATACAGGAATACCGAAGGACTCACTGAACAAGTAACCAGCCAGAAGAATACTTAATACGATCCAAGATAAACGGAACATTCCTTGATCTTTGATCGCTTCTTGCGGCTTCTTTAGCTGTGATACATTATAGTCTGCCGGAATACTCTTACGGAAGAACAGATACAGTACCAACAGGCTTGCTGCTAACGAGAAGAAGTCGACGACGATCATCCGGCTTGCATACTTGATAAATCCAATATCAAAGTAATCGGCTGATACAATGTTAACCAGATTGCTTACTACCAGAGGGAGGGATGTAGTATCAGCAATAAATCCACTTGCCATAATGAATGGGAGTACCATCCGCTCATCAAATTTTAGGGCACGAACTTGTGCGAGCACGATCGGCGTAATGATAAGGGCTGCTCCATCATTGGCAAAGAACGCAGCTACAGCAGCTCCTAATAGGACAACGTAAACAAACATCCGTCTGCCGTTTCCTTTCGCCAGCCGTGCCATATGCAGAGCAGACCATTCAAAGAATCCAATTTCGTCAAGAATTAATGAGATAAGAATAATGGCTACAAATGCCAGAGTAGCATTCCAAACGATATGTGCAACCGTCACAACATCGCCAAATGTTACTACTCCGAACAATAAAGCTAAAATCGCACCGGCAGTCGCTGACCACGCGATATTTAACCCCCTGGGCTGCCAAATCACAAACACTAAGGTGATGGCAAAAATAATAAAAGCACTCCAAGCATGCATGTGTTCTTCTCCACTTCTATTTGTTTTCTACTTCAACATCACAGCAGTTGTTTTGCACGGATGCCTCGTAATCTTTCAAACGATCCGTTTGTGAAGGGATAGCTTCAATAATTTGGGCAAGATAAGGTTCAAGTTCTGTATTTATTCGAAAATATGCCCATGTCCCTTCTCTTCGCTCATGGATGATACCAGCTGCCCGCAGCTTTTTTAAATGTTGGCTAATACCAGGTTGTGACATACTTAATAAGTTAACCAGGTCGCATACACACAGTTCTTTCTCCTTCAAATAACCAAGAATCGTAAGACGTGTCTTATTTCCCACTACCTTAAGCAGAGAAGACAGCTTTTCGATTGTATCTTCCATATATCTGCCTCCATTTATATAACTCAATGATTATATTATTATCTGATTATATAAAAACACAATATCTTTTTTTATTTTGATGGCTATAAATCAATGAAGAGATAAAAAAGAGTTGCATTGGGTGAGAAATTTCACTTGAAAAACTAATCATATTAGTTATAATACTAATATGATTAGTTTTATCTTTGCTCCGGGGCATACCCCTGGTTCGATGGCGTTTTTAGATGAGAGAAACCGGGCATTAATTGCCGGAGATGCATTTCAGACATACGGTGGTATAGCCGTTGCCGGAAAAGTGAAACCATTATTTCCATTCCCGGCTTTTGGAACATGGAATAAGGAAGTGGCATTGGCAAGTGCGCGAAGATTGAAAGATCTTAATCCGTCCATACTGGCTGTAGGCCATGGAGCTATGATAACCGACCCATCTGAGGTGATGAGCAGGGCAATAAAAGACGCGGAGAAATCATGGGGAAGAGGGGAAAATCATGCGGCGAGGTCTTGATAAAATGACGGTTCTTAAGGCGGCAGCCGAACTTGCCGATCGTGAAGGGTTTGACAAAATCACACTCGCCTCGGTGGCCAAAAAATTACAGATACGGCTTCCTTCGTTGTACAATCATGTGGAAGGGCTGGCTGGCCTAAAAAAAGAACTTGCTTTGTATTCGATTCGAAAATTAAAGAATCAACTGGCGGAAGCGGCGATTGGTAAATCCGGCGCAGAAGCTCTGTATTCCATCGGGATTGCTTATGTTTCATTTGTTCGCCGGCATCCGGGACTTTATGAAGCGATGATGGGAGCGCCGGATTTTTTAAATCCGGATATTCAAGCGGCCGGAAATGAAATTGTTGCTCTTTTATTACATGTTTTAGAAGCATTTGAACTCGATCCGATAAACGCGATCCATACGGTACGTGGTCTTCGAAGTATCGTCCATGGATTTGCTTCCCTCGAATTAAGAAAAGGATTCAATATGGATGTAAATACGGATGAAAGTTTGATTCATATTTTACACACGTATGTAGCCGGATTGACGTGTAAGGAATAAATAAATGAGATACAGAAATGTAAAGTTTTCCACGGATTTATTCAAATCCAAGGATATAACCTACGCTCGAGTTGTACATTAAAATATTTTTTTCGAGAAGTACTTGCATTTTTTCATAGGTGAGAGGTCGGGGGTTCATCGCCCCCTCCTACTCGATTATCAGGCTTTTATTCTCTGAGCAGAGCATCCGCCAACAGTTCATAAGAGCGAAGTCGGGTCTCGT
Source organism: Aneurinibacillus terranovensis DSM 18919 (assembly GCF_000430625.1). Taxonomy (GTDB): domain Bacteria; phylum Bacillota; class Bacilli; order Aneurinibacillales; family Aneurinibacillaceae; genus Aneurinibacillus_B; species Aneurinibacillus_B terranovensis. The sequence goes on along the minus strand of NZ_AUMJ01000050.1, from coordinate 18,729 downwards.
AATCGTGGGTAATCGTGACAAACATCCATTCATCTGCCTGATACGCCTCCTGTAGTTCTTTTATTTGCTTCTTGATCTGCCCTGGCGTGCCGATTAACATGCGTCGATGTCTCTTTCGGATTAACTCTTGCTCCGCTTCACTGTAGGGATAGGCGAGTGCTTCAGCTACGGACGGAATGCCGCCGGAAGCTGTCCCGCTGTCCGTCTGTACAGCCCACAGATCAAGGCTTGCAGCCAGCCGGTTTGCTTCCTCTTCTGTTTCAGCACAAATAGCGGATGCGGTCACAATCGTTTTTGGCTGCTGCTGCATGCGGGAAGGCTGAAAGTTTTGCCGGTAGTCTTGCAGGATAGCCGTTCCATCGATCTCGCTCATAAAATGGCCAAAGGCAAACGATGTACCCAGTTCAGCGGCATAGGCCGCACTTTTTCCGCTCGTGCCAAGCAGCCATAATTCCGGCGCAACAGGTGGCTGAGGGCGGGCGTGAATGCCGACAAACGGGTGATCAGGCGGTAGTTCGTCCTGAAGGTACCCGATTAAATCCGAGAGCAGGGAAGGTAGGCGAAAGACGTTTTGCAGGTAATTTTCCCGTAGGGCTAATGTCTCATGGGCGGACCCGCCTGGCGCCCGTCCGATGCCGAGGTCAATTCTTCCTGGATACAGGGTAGCCAACAGGTTGAAGTTTTCAGCTACTTTATAAGGGCTGTAGTGCGGCAGCAGCACCGCACCCGAACCAATGCGGATGGTAGAGGTAAGGGCCCCAAGCTGACCGAGCAGCACTTCAGGCGAGGGATTAGCCAGGGAGTCCATTCCGTGGTGCTCGGCTACCCAGTAGCGCGTATAGCCCAGCTGCTCAGCCCGCTGGATCAGCCGGGCGGTCTCAGCCAGTGCTTCTGCGGCACTCTTTCCGTGCGAAATGGGTGATTGGTCGAGTATACTTATCTTCATTTCGATTCGTTTTCCTCCCATTCATTGTATTTCCCTTTTGATGGTAACAAGAAGACTACCGAAACGCAATCAAGGGAGAGTGGCAGCAGGAAGATCGGATGCGAAAGGAGAAGTAGTTTAACATGAATCAACATGATTGGAAAGGAGTAAGTGTAGTGGAACTTAACAATTTTGTGAAGCAGTTTGAACATGCGCGGGGAGGGACATTGCGGGTGCTTGATTCTATTCCGGCGGGCATGGCGGATGTTATGCCTCCCGGTTTTCGTAACACAATCCGCTGGAATGCGGGCCATATTCTCGTGGTAGCAGAACAGTTTTTATTTGGTCTGTTGGCGGAACAGATGCAGATGCCAAAAGAATATAAAGACCTGTTTGGCAACGGCACGAAGCCTGCTGACTGGACGGGCGATATTCCATCGCTTGAAGTGCTGGTTGGCCAGCTAAAAGAGCAGGGAGAGAGGGCTAAAGATATTTTAGCCGGACGATCCGGCAGGAAGCTTGCCAAACCCTATCCCTTAGGATCCGGCAGAACGCTTGAGACAAGCGATGACGTGTTTAATCTGGCGCTTTATCATGAGGCCAATCATACCGGATATATACAAGCGCTAAAGCGGACGATTGAAGGGCAATAATATAGAGGAAAGGGTGAGAGAGACCCGATGTTTACACATGATTTGTTTGTGCGTTTCAGTGAATGTGATTCACTGGGCCATGTCAATAATGCCATGTATTTAACCTATTTTGAGGAAGCGAGAAAGGAATTATTCCGCATCTTTAATCCTGATTTGAATATTTCCTCTTGGAATCTAATACTCGCTTCTACTAGCTGCGATTTTCTCCAGGAAGTCGTTTACGCGCAGAAACTCACCGTCTATGGCTGGATCAGCCAACTGGGCACGTCCAGTTTTCAAGTCGAGCATGCGATTGAGGATGAGCAGGGAAATTGGATTGCGCGGGGAAAGGCTACGCTTTTGCAGTATGATTTTACGCTGAAAAAGGCTGTCCCGTTGTCGGCTGAAGTACGACGTGCACTTTTAGAGCATAGTGAAGGTCCGGCCGGCGTGCCAGCCTTACGATCGTAGTCGTATTCGGCCTAGTAGAGTTGAGAAATAAATCGGGCAGTTTGCACGGTTGGTAAACGAATGCATGCATCTTTTCATTAAAAAAAGAGCCAAAAATCCCTGCTTCACGCCCATGTTCAGCAGGGGTTTTTTGTGCATAGAAGCAATGCGAATTACACTTTTAGGCGAACGATTCGTTCGGTTGTATTTGACAACAATTCATAGGCGTTCGTCATCGCCTCATCCATTGTCATCGGTTTGTCTACCATCGAAAAGACGCTTTGGACTCCGTGTTGATAAAGGACATCTGCACCACGGCCAATCGACCCGGCAATCAGCACAACCGGAACCCCTTCACGTTGTGCGGTTCTGGCTACCCCAAACGGTGTTTTTCCTCTTTCCGTCTGAAAATCGCATTGCCCTTCGCCGGATATTACGAGGTCGGCCCCTTCCAAGTGGCGTTCTAATCCTGTCGCTTCGATGACAATGTCAATCCCTCTTTTAAGAGCGGCACCGAGAAAAGCGAGCATTCCCGCTCCCAATCCACCGGCGGCACCGGAACCCGGAATATTTTTCACGTCGACCCCAAGGTCTTTTGCAATGACTGCCGCGTGATGTTTCAGGTTTTTATCCAATTGAATAACCATCTCCGGGGTAGCTCCTTTTTGCGGACCGAATACATGACTGGCACCATTCGGTCCACAGAGGGGATTATCTACATCACAGGCGACCGTAAACGTGCAGGTTTTTAGTCTGGAATCCATTCCTGACATATCAATCCGGTCTAATAACGCCAGGCTGCCTCCCCCAAAACCAAGTTCCGTGCCTTGCTTGTCCAGAAACTTTACTCCGAGTGCCTGAAGCATTCCCATGCCGCCATCATTCGTGGCACTTCCCCCGATTCCTAAAATAAAGGTACGGCATCCTTGATCGAGAGCTGCCAGAATTAATTCACCGGTTCCATAAGTCGTTGTCATCAGCGGATTCCGCCGTTCCACAGGTACCAGATATAATCCCGATGCTTCCGCCATCTCAATCACGGCGGTCATTCCATCCCCAAGAATTCCATATTTCACCATAATCTTCTCGCCAATTGGATCGGTCACATTATGTTGAAGGATTTGTCCGCCGGTCGCATCCACCAGGCTCTGGACCGTTCCTTCTCCTCCATCTGCCATCGGAATTTTCACAACCTCCGCTTCCGGGAGAACTTTGCGGATCCCTTTCTCCATCGCGTCGCAAGCTTGTTTCGCTGTGAGGCTGCCTTTATACGAGTCAGGCGCCAGTACAATTTTCATCTATAACATCCTCCTTAAGGTAAGTTTCTAATAGAAAGAATAGTCTTATTTATTCTAACAATTTTTTGATGGGATGAGTAGAAACTTCTTCTACCCCAGCTTATTATGTTACTGTCCACGACGTCGGACGAGTTTAATACAATTGGTAATGTAAAGCCCCATCAGGATAGTGTGAGACCAAAAAGAATTCCCCTCATTACTTGCCATCGAGGGGAGTTCTTTTATGTATAGATGAGAAAATCTCGTAAAACCAATGGCCGTGGTTTTTAAAAATAGGCACGATTGATTTTTTAAATGCTGCGAACTCATTGGATCTTCTTTTTCACCGGGTTAGAACTTATTTAGTATCATTCAAACGTGCATGCTGTAGGCTCAACCTGAATAAAACTTTGAATGATTGGCTGTCTCAATGTGTGGTTACTCGTCCACTCCATGAATTGAATTTTCACGGTTATTTCTGGGATAAGCCAAACAGCATCTTTAAACCTGGCATGGTTCTCTAGAAAGGGCCGGTTTCCAGTAACTAACGGCTTGATTAAATGAGTAAACTCCCGACATTCATCTTTAGTCAGTCTGCCTGTTCCCGAGTGTCCGATATATCTCAGTTGACCGGCGTCATCATAGAGGCCAAGCAGTACAGCATTAACTATACCCCCGCTAAGCGTTACACCTGCAACTACAGCATTTATATCCTTGTAAAATTTTTTCTTTTTCCAATGCACATTTTTTGTGTTGATAAAGTATTTGCTGTTTAAATCCTTTATTACGATTCCTTCCATTTGCTGTTGTTTTATAACGTCAAACAACGTCTCCGCATCGTGATGAACGGTAACCAACTGAATCGAATCATTAGGAAGTATGGTATTAGATAATATTTCTATTCTTTCCTTTAAAGGTCGATTATCTATCCACTGTCCATTGTAGAAAACTACATCAAAAATCATATAAGTAATCGGTACACGCATCAAAACATCTTTAACTTTTTCCATTCTGCGGATCCCATCCCTGCGCATCACTTCATGAAAGGATGGTTTGCCATCTACACCTAATGCAATAACCTCACCATCAAGTATGACGGAATCAGCGTTACAGTATGAACGAATATCGCATAACTCCGGGTAATGTAAAGTCCGTTCATTTCGTTTGCGATTAAAAAGCTTAACATCCTTGCCGTCAAAGTAGGTCAAAACTCTTACACCATCCCACTTTATCTGGGAAATCCAATTTTCCCCCTCAGGGATTGAATTTGTTAAAACAGGTTCAAACGGAACAATTGGCATAAGCTGCATAAAACCCCCTCCATTTCTTGCTGTAAACCCAGCCAAAGGCGGACACGTAAAACATCTTTGTTCCATTAGATTTTTATAGTCTGAGCTAAATGAGTTGTTTTATAAGCTTTGTTTTGAGTATCTGAAACATGAGTGCCGTCCACTTCGCAGCCTGCATTATTGGGAACGTAATGAATCTCGGAAACTTTTTTCCCTGTTCTTCTAGAATAGGAATGGGCCGGTGATATGCAGCCGATTGAGACTGGTCACATGAGTTCATAAAATGCTTTAGAGAATTTAGCGATTCCCTCCTGAATCTTATCCTCATAAGCTCGGCCAAAAGTAAATCTAACAAATCCTTATTTTTGTACATAAAGAACTTCCAGGTGTAAAAACAACTCCATTCTCCGAGCATGGTTAAATCAAATGCAGTTAAAGCTTTTTTTAACGAAGAATGCTGGCTTTCCGTTTCAATCATGTAAGAAATATACTTTTCAGGTAAAAAATCGAATTAAACAAACTGTGATTATGTATTTTCACAATTAGCAAGGTAATTTTTTACTTCTAAGAGGAATATGTGGTAACGTGTAGTTAAGAGATTTTTAAAAAGGAGTTCGTTATGTTAATCTCGAATATGTTAAGATACTTACCTTCACTATTGTTTTTTCATTCAATGCTGATTAAAGGTATTTTAATTGTGATCAAAGGAGTGTAATCTTTCATGGATCAACTGGTAAAAGCTCTCGTTCTCGACAACACGGACGGCAAACAGCAAGCATCTATTAAGGAACTAAGAAAGTCAGATTTTCCTGAAGGGGAAGTGGATGTTCAGATCCTTTATTCCAGCCTTAATTACAAAGACGGACTGGCGATTACGGGAAAGGGGAAAATTGTACGCAGCTTCCCGTTCGTACCGGGAATTGATTTCGTAGGGGTGGTCGAAGATTCCCGCTCTCCCCGCTATAAGAAGGGGGATAAGGTCATTCTAACCGGCTGGGGCGTTGGAGAGCGGTACTGGGGCGGCTATTCGCAATTTGCGCGCGTAAAAGCAGAGTGGCTGGTTCCACTGCCCGAGTCGCTTTCGCCAGAGTGGGCCATGAGTATTGGTACGGCGGGTTTAACCGCTATCCTCAGTGTTCTGGCACTGGAGAAGCACGGCGTACAACCTAACGGACGGGAAGTCGTCGTTACGGGTGCCTCAGGCGGGGTAGGCAGTATGGCTGTAGCTATTCTTGCCAAGCGCGGATACAAAGTGGTCGCTTCGACTGGCCGCACGGAAACACATGATTACCTTCGATCTCTCGGAGCAAGTGATATCATCGACCGCCAGGTGCTGGCTTCCCCAGGCAAACCGTTAGAGTCTGAGCGCTGGGGCGGGGCCATTGATACCGTGGGAGGCACAACGTTGGCCGGTGTGCTCCGCAGTACGGCTTACGGTGGAAGTGTGGCCGCATGCGGCCTGGCTGGCGGAAATGAGCTTCCCACCACCGTCTTTCCATTCATTCTGCGCGGTGTAAATTTACTGGGCATTGATTCTGTTAACAGTCCTTTTGAAATGAGACAAGAGGTGTGGAAACTGGCAGCAGAGCTCCCCGCTGAGATTTATGAACAGGTAACCCGTATTGTACCCCTGCAGGCACTTTTCTCGCTCAGTGAAGAAATTCTAAAAGGACAGGTGCGCGGGCGAATCGTGGTGGATGTTAACGCTTAATTATGATTTATCATGTAACATACCTGTCAGATGGATTGAAGGTGAAAGGGTACCTCAGTCTGCCGAATCGTTTTGAACTCGATATTTCGGAATTGAGAGGGATGGTCAACCGATTTTACGGTGCTTCCCAACTCCCGATAACGGAAATAACGAATGCGATGAATCGGGAAAAAAAGGATATTCGAATGTTCAAGTTACCTGCTCTCATTTACTGTCGGGGCGGCATAGGAAAAGTCGGCAGGGTGAAAACTGATTGGCTTGAACAATTTTCCAATTGTGGACATGTTATTTTTGCCCCCAGCTATCGGGGAAATGAAGGAGGAGAAGGACGCGATGAATTTGGCGGGAAGGATAGGGAAGATGTTCTTTCCGCTTATCGTCTCCTGCGAAGCTTTCCGTTTGTGAGTCCAGAACGAATTTCCGTTATGGGCTTTTCGCGCGGCGCTATTAATGCCACGCTGACGGCTGTGGAAACAACGGAGGTACATAAATTAATCCTGTGGAGCGGAGTATCGGACCTGGCCCACACTTATGAAGAGCGGATAGATTTGCGAAGAATGCTCAAACGTGTAATCGGGGGGTCACCTGCTAAAATTCCTGGCTCTTACGAAATGCGTTCCCCCCTACTCATGGCAGATCGCTTGAAATGTCCGGTCCTCATCATTCATGGGACGCAGGACACTCAAGTCGATTTCACTCATGGAATAAACATGTATACAAAGTTGAAAGAACTTGGGGCTAACGTCGACATCCACCGCTATCAAGGGTACGGGCATCATTTTCCACCCGCGATTCATCAAGTGGCGGTTGAACGAATGTTTCATTGGATAGAATGATTTCTGAAAATCAGGCCCTTTTTGCCAGTTGAATAGAAAGCTTTTTATAACTGACCGCTTCTTCTTTCATTCCTTTTTCATGATATAGTTTACTTAACCAGCGTATCGGATCAAGTGAAGTTGGATTTAACTCCATCTCCCAGGTGAAACATTCAATGGCTTGTTCCAGCAGTCCAAATTGATAATACAATTCCCCCAATTTCATAAGCTGGTCCAGATCATCAGATAGAGACTCCAGTTGATCCACTTCTTGCAATACGCAAAGATCTGGACTGCTTTCTCTTATCGGTTCAACCCATACCTTCACCTGGGAAGGAGTATATTGTTTAAGCAACGAGATGACTAAACGGCGTACGAGGGCTTCTTTTTTTTCGGCTTCGGCAGGATACAGGGGACTAATAACTCGATTGATATGTTTCACATTTAAAAGGGAAGGAGTATCTACATTTTCTAAGATCATTTCGATGATCCCGGAATAAGTCGAAGACGGCTGGGGAATCTGATTGACGATGAAAGACAAAGCTTCGGAATATCGTTTTAAACGGATTTGTTCTTGAAGCAGATGTTCAATTAATGGGGGATAGGCGAGTGAACATTCACATAAAAATGTCAAAACCGCATATTGGTCTTCAGGCTTTAGTTCATGCTGCAACAAATGGATAAACTCATTATAATCATAAAAGTCATGTTTCATTTCAAAGAGGTTCATAAATAAGATCAGCCGTTCAAGGGGACGTGATTGCTGCTTTAGCAGCTGGTGGAGATGAATTTCATATTTCCGTTCTTTACGGTTTTGATAATAGAATTGTTCCATAAGCAGGGGGGGGTGTTCGAGAAGGGTTTCTGGACTCGTGTCCTCTAATTTCCGGTACTTTTCAAATGCTGAGGTTCGAATGATTTCCTGTATGGCTTTAATGTCCGGTGAGAAAAGAAGAAGTATTTTTGCTGTTTGATACGCTTTAGAAAACTGGCCATTTCGTTTAAAATGATCAAAAATCTGACGGATAATGCCAACAAGTTGTTGGTGCTCAATAAAATTATCCATAAAAGTGGCTGCCAATGCAATCTCTGAAAGTGAAAGGTGATTCTGTAATCGAGTAAACACATCGTTCATATGAGGAATATGGGCATTTCGATTCTTAGGGAGCAACACGGAAAAAAGAGGGTGGGAAGGGAGTAAAGTGATTCCTTGTTCAAACACTTTATACAGAAAGGTCTCCTGTTTTATTTCATCTAATTTCCCCCCGCCAAGTAAGATGTTTTTGAAGTAGACCAAATAAAAAACCGAGTGATTCGAATCGATAATCTCCAATGCTTTACTTTGCAGATATATCGCTATTCGATGAACTCGGCCTTGAAAGGTTTCATGTGACGGTGTATAGCTGCATTTCATTGTATGGGAATCATTCATGTCGATACCTCCCTTTTTTACAATTATACCATACTCTATTTTTTTAAAGCAAACATGTACAGATAATGGGTTGTTTTATGTAGAGTATCCCGGTCGTACCTCAATCACTACATTTATTGTAACTTTATGTCATGATATAACCAAAAAAAGGATAACGATGTATAGTTACCATTGTAGCAATATATACATTTACAAGAGTACCCATAACAAAGAAACATTTTTATAGCTATCATAGGAAAGATAAAATAGATCGGTTACTACTAGCTCATATTTTTGGTGATAATTTTGTTATATGCTATGGATAAAGTACCGTGTAAAATAGGGAAAGGCCATTTCTGTTGCTGCTTCTGTAAAAGAATGCAAATCTGCATAAATAAAAGATGAAGCAAAACCTTGAAATTTTAAGATTTTAAATAGTAAAAGCCCTTTCTTGCTAGTTACCTTTCGAAAAACGAATTGCTTCTCTGCCGGCATCGCAGTATACTGAATGAATTCAATGGAAGAATGGTAGGGAAGTTACATATGGTATCTGCTTATTTGTTTCTCCTGATCCCCGTCACCATATGGGGAAGCAATTTCGTTGTCGGTAGTTGGTTAGTCGGGCAATTCCATCCCCTTGTATTGGCGACGATCCGAATTTTATTTACTTCTTCATTTTTGCTCGGCTTTGCATTTTTCACACATCGGTTGGTTCGTATCAAAAAACGTGAATGGACCTACCTGCTCCTAATTGGCTTTGTAGGAACATTGCTGAATCAGACATTTTTCTTTCAGGCTTTAAGCTATACAAGCGCAACCGAGGCCGCTTTGATCATGTCCCTAGCTCCTATTGTAACAAGTATTCTGGCATATTTCTTTCTCCGCGAGCCATTAAGCATTCGCATGATTATCGGTTCCATGATTGCCGTGTCTGGCGTATATATGCTGGTTGCCTTTGGTAAGCAACAAGCCGCAATCGGATTGGGCGACTTGTTGGCAGGAGGAGCGATGCTCACGTTTGCGATCAGCTTGATATTGATTCGTAAACTTACACAGACACTAGAATCGATTCCAACCACCGTGTATTCAACCGTTTTTGGTGCCTGCATGTTCATTCCTGTTGCATATGTAAGCGATCAGCACCCTGTGATCGCCCATTCTGTTTGGCCATGGATTCTTGCTGCCTTATCCGGTGTTTTATCGCAGGGATTGGGCGGTTTGCTGTGGAATCAGGGAATTACCAAAGTAGGCGCCTCTAAAGCATCGATTTTCCTCAACTTTCAACCGTTCGTAGCCATGATTGTAGGATATATCGCACTGGGACTACCGATCACGCGAGCACAATTGGTCGGCAGTACGCTTATCGTTTTTGGTGTCATTCTCGCAACCTTGCGGATTCAGGCAATGAAACAGACGAAAATAGAGCCGCCGAACCCTGTTAGGAAATTTGTGCAATGATATAGAAGTTGTGACATACTGTACAGTAACCGAAAACATGAAATACGTTAAATGCAATGAGGAGTTGAAACGAATGGCAAAAGGATTGGCAGGTAAGCGCATTGTGATCGCCGGATCTCGTAAAACTGAAGAAATGAGCACGTTAATTGAAAAACAGGGAGGTATCCCTATTCATCGCCCTTTGCAGGGTACGGTATTTCTGGCAGAGAAGGAAATTGAATCGGAACTCCGCCATTTTGTGGAAGATGGAGCTGATTGGTCGATTTTCACAACCGGAATCGGTATTGAAACGCTTTTGGATTTCGCGGAAAAACTGGGGATTCGTACATCGTTTATGAACGTTATTCAGCAGGCAAAGGTGGCGGCGAGAGGATACAAAACGCATGCAGCTTTAAAAAAACTTGGCATTGCACCGGTTGCGGTCGATGATGACGGGACGACCCGGGGATTGACCCGTGCTTTGCAATCCTTTGATTTTGCAGGGCAGCGGGTGATGGTACAGCTTCATGGTGAAACAGCTCCTGCTTTGGTGCGTTTCCTTGAAGAAAGGGGAGCGTCCATTACACTGCTGCTACCTTATCGGCATATCGCTCCTGAAACGGAAGTTGTAGAAACATTATGTCATGAGCTGGCCGAAGGTTCGGTGGATGCCGTTTGTTTTACTACCGCAGTTCAGGTTCGATCCCTTTTTAATCATGCAAAAGAATCCGGTTATTTGGCCCGAGTCAAGACTGCTTTTGAGCAGAACGTCCTGGCGGTCTCGGTCGGAAAAGTCACCAGTGAAGCACTTAAGGAAGAGGGAATTGAACGTGTACTCTCCCCTGAAAACGAACGAATGGGTGCAATGATTATCGAATTATCCCACTATTATGAAGGCTAAAACCAATGTATATACCCAATTGATAGAAGCCCGGATGCGGAAGCAGAAAGGCTTTTTGGGTTTTTACCCTAACTGTGCAGGCCATGAAAAGCCATTTCTTTCAAATTGCAGTACCTACAGCAAACCCAACGCCGGCGGCTAATGATAATTCCAATCCGAATAGCAGTACGCTTTCAGGACGGGTAACGGCCATCCTGCTAAATCAAACGCGTGATGAAAAGTTAGCAGAAGACAACTCCAATGGAATTACACAGGATCAATTGTCGACATCTTCATCCGCACTGAATAGTAGGAATCAACCAGTCGGTTATCAGAACAATCCGGCAAAATGGGAATGTCCATTTAGCAGAGCCAATTTGTATAGAAGGAGGACGAAAGAATGTCCAAAGAAAATTCCGCCAATTCGAATACGAAACGACTGAGTGACATTCCATTGTCGGTCCTTGATCTTTCTCCGGTGGTGGTCGGTGGTACGCCCGCCGATTCTTTGCGAAACAGCCTGGATCTTGCCCGGCATGTCGAGAAGTGGGGATTTAAACGCTACTGGTTGGCTGAACACCATAATATGCCCGGCATCGCCAGTTCGGCTACATCAGTCGTGATTGGTTACGTGGCAGCGGGTACTTCAACCATCCGCATAGGTTCTGGCGGGATTATGCTGCCCAATCATGCTCCCCTCGTAATCGCCGAGCAGTTTGGTACTCTGGAGTCCCTGTATCCAGGCCGGATTGATCTTGGCCTGGGACGCGCGCCGGGAACTGATCAAGTTACCGCCCGCGCACTTCGCCGTGATCTCAGGAACCATGGTGAGGACTTCCCTGAACAATTAGATGAACTGCGTTCCTATTTTAATCCGTCTCTAGTTTTCGGCAAGATGCAAGTGAGGGCGATTCCGGGTGAGGGCCTAAACATTCCAATCTGGTTGCTAGGTTCCAGCGGGTTTAGCGCTCAGCTGGCCGGCCGACTTGGCCTTCCATTTGCCTTTGCCAGCCATTTCTCGCCAGATAATACGCTGCCGGCTCTGAAACTGTACCGCAGCAATTTTCGTCCTTCGGAAGTGCTTGATGAGCCTTACGCAATGGTTGGTGTCAATGTGATTGCAGCCGATACTGATGAAAAAGCCCGCTGGCTGGCTACCTCACATCAACAGCAATTCCTCCACCTGGTGCGTGGTCGTCCAAGTCCACTGGATCCACCAGTAGAAAGCATGGAGGGTCTCTGGAACGATTTTGAAAAGTCGGCGATCGAACAGCAGCTTCGCTCTTCCATTGTTGGCAGCCCGGAGGTCGTAAAGGAGAAACTGCAGGCGTTCCTCGATGAAACCCAGGCTGACGAGATGATGATCAATGCTCAAATTTATGACCATCAGGCAAGGCTTAGATCCTACGAAATTCTCGCCCAAATTGCTATGGAAGAACAAGCGGACATAAATGGTTGATTGAACGAAGGCTATATAAAAAAACGTGTATGGATAAGGAACTATTTGAAAACTGGCAGAAACTATGGAGGGAATTATGCAAAGAATTCGTTTAGATGAGCGTGTGGAGTTTTCTCGAATTATTCACGGTCTTTGGCGGGCAGCGGAATGGAAATTGACCGACCAAGAACTTTTGCATATTATTGAAGAGTGTTTAGAGATGGGAGTTACGACGTTTGATCATGCTGATATATACGGTGATTACTCCTGTCAAAAGATATTTGGCCGGGCTTTACAATTAAAACCTTCCCTTAGAGAAAAAATGGAGATCATTACAAAATGCGGCATTAAACTCATATCTCCTAAGCACCCGGAACATAAAATTAAATACTACGATACCAGTAAGGAACATATTTTAAGAAGTGTAGACAATTCTTTACAAGAACTCGGAACGGATTATATTGATGTTCTATTAATTCACCGGCCCGATCCATTTATGGATCCGGAAGAAGTCGCAGAAACTTTTTCTCAATTAAAAGCTCAAGGCAAAGTGTTAAGTTTTGGTGTGTCTAACTTTTCTTCATCTCAATATGAGATGCTTCAATCATATGTAGACGTTCCTTTAGTAACGAATCAAATTGAAATTTCCGTCATGCACGTCGATCCTTTTGTGGATGGCAGCATTGACCACTGTCAGATGAAGAAAATCCCGCCGCTTGCCTGGTCACCACTTGCCGGCGGAAAGATTTTTAAATCAGAAGATGAAAAAGCTGTCCGCATTCAAAACGTTCTAAAAGAGATAGCGGGGGAACTAGATATAGATTCGATTGATGTGGTCATGTATGCCTGGCTGTTCGTTCATCCATCTACGATTATTCCTATTGTTGGATCTGGAAAATTAGAAAGAATCCGAAATGCGGTTACTGCTTTATCTGTTTCTCTCACAAGACAGCAGTGGTTTGAGATTTGGCAGGCTTCAACCGGGAGACAAGTACCATAAAAATAAAGGACCAGCTACATTTTTTGTTTCTTTATTTTAACGGTATCTCCTCGTTAGTACAGATTTTCAAATAATTAATCACGACGGAAGCGGGTAGAATATATCCAATCATTGCCTCAATCATAGCAACTCCTTTTGCCCAACCAAATGGAGTAATGTCGCCATACCCTACAGAAAGCAGGGTAATGGTGCTAAAATAAAGGGAACGTGTAAGTAAGTCAATGGATTGTGCCTGATGGGTGTCGGAAGCAAAATGATCCACTTTGTTACACTATATGTATGGGTTGTCTTATCTAGAATTTTAAAAGGGGGATGAGAAGTGGAGTATATTCAAACCAAGTCCGCCGCACATAAAAAATTGTCAAAGGTCAAATTGATTCGAAGAGCTTTATTTATTTTGATCGGAGCAAGCTTAGTTTCCGTGGGATTGGAAATTTTCTTAGTTCCTAACAACATTATTGATGGGGGGATTACAGGAATTTCAATTATCTTATCCCATGTAAGTGGTTTTAATTTAGGCATTTTTTTGTTCTTATTAAATCTTCCCTTCCTGCTCGTCGGGTATAAACAAATCGGAAAAACGTTTGCTTTATCTACGTTTTTTGGTGTCATTGTGATGTCGGTCGGAACCGCGTTCTTAAAACCCGTACCCGGGCTTACATATGACCCATTATTGGCAGCGGTATTTGGGGGAATCATACTTGGCATCGGGGTAGGAATGGTAATCCGCTATGGCGGATCGCTGGATGGAACCGAAATTATCGCGATTTTATTTAACAAAAAGATTCCTTTATCTGTTGGCGAAACCGTCATGGTTTTCAATATCTTTATTCTAGGCAGCGCCGGGTTTGTTTTTGGCTGGAACAATGCCATGTATTCGTTGATTGCTTATTATATTGCTTTTAAAATGATCGATGTTACCATTGGAGGATTTAATGAATCCAAATCCGTCTGGATCATCAGTGACCAACCCGAAGAAATCGGGGAGGCCATTCTTGCTCGTTTAGGTCGTGGCGTGACGTATCTAAATGGCGAAGGAGCCTATACAGGGGATGATAAAAAGGTGATTTTTTGTGTCATTACAAGGTTAGAAGAAGCGAAGCTAAGGTCCATAATTGAGGAAATTGACGAAAATGCGTTTCTGGCTGTCGGGTCGATCAACGATGTGAAGGGTGGAAACTTTAAGAAAAAGAGTATCCATTAACGGAATAATATGTTTAAAAGAAATGCATTGTAGCCCATCTGTAAAAAAACAGAACGGGTTCAAGGTGTTTTTTTGTTTTCACTAGCAGTACTCATTGTCAAGGAGGAACAGAAATTGTACCATACACGAATAAAATTAGCTCGTGAATTGATAATAGTAGGAGTTTGGCGGAATAAGGCTCGTGAGATAGGTATTGTAGTTCCAAAGCTCAGAAATCGTTTTATCTCCTATCCAATTATTAGGAAGTAATTCTTTTGGCAGCATAGGATCACGCAAACTTAATTCGGTGATAATCTCACCCAACTGTAAAAAGTGGAGAAAAATATCCAAAGGATCTGGAACGTTCATTAATTTTTGTTCAATGTCCGGTAAGAATTGTTTTTTAAAATAATTCCACTTTTCTACATATATTTGTTTGATTTGATCAAGATGCCAGATTTCAGCTGCCTTTTCAGGCGTAACTTCATTATGTAAAAGTACTCCTTTCACTAACGTGACATGCTTTTGTATTTGATAATGCTTAGCCAGCTCAATGATTCGCCTTGAATAGTCCCAGGGAGAAATATATACGCCTTTATATAAGGGGCCAAAACCTTGTTGAAGCAAATCATTTCTGAATTGATCCCTTTTTTTACGGTCACCTTCCGGAATTTCTACCATGACAATATACCAGGTTTTATCCCATGTAGTTTGGTATTGGCTTGGTTTTCGGTTGATCGACTGAACAAAGGATCTCCCTTGCTCAGTGATGGAGTAGGATGAACGGGCAGGCGAGCTGACGTATCCCCCTTTCTTTAATTGGGACAGTGTATTTCGAATATATTGGGACGAGTATCCGCGTGCTTTATAAATTTTCACCAGTTCTTGGACCTCTATGCGTGCAATTCGGGTTAGGATATAAAGAATTTGCTTTTCGATCGATAGCATATATAAACCTCCAAAAATTCAATCGGACTACTGATTGACAAGGAAAAGATACAGAAATATAATCAACTTTAAATCGAAAGACATATTTCGTATTATAAAAAATAAAGATAAAGTTATTAAAAGTAAATGATTTGTGATCACCAAGTGGTAAATTTTATTATAATACAAATCTTAACTTTTAACAAAAATAAAATTATAAATTGACAAAGCAAAAAATGGATAGATAATAAAGTTATCGTCACAAGTTAATGAAAATATTATAGTCCAGTCCTTTAATGGAATAGCCCATATAATATTAAATTGCAAACGCCAAAAAAAGAGGTTGTCATTCAGGGAAACATGGAAAACTCTAAATTTATGATTCCTTTTAAAAACTAAGTAGTGTTGCTAAACGCATAATCCTTTCTACTTCCGTATAAGGGGGGATTCATAATGAAAACGAGGTTTGAAGAAATTGTGGATGTGAAAGCCATTGGTGGCGAAAATACGAAAAAAATGAATGAGTTATTAGATCTTGCAGCCTCTGAAAATTTAAATCTTTCTACTGCCGATCACGAAAGGATATTATTAATTGGAATTGATTTCCAAAATGATTTTATGGAAGGCGGAGAACTAGCTGTTCCAAACTCACATAAGGACATAGAGAATATAACAAGATTTATTTACAACAATATAGAGAAAATTACAACGATAGCCGTTTCTCTAGATACCCACCAACCACAGCAAATCTTCCATCCTAGTTGGTGGATTGATAAAAATCAAAACCATCCGGCCCCTTTTACTATCATAACGGCCAAAGATGTTGAAGATGGGAAATGGATGGCAGTTGAAAAGCAAGAGGAAAGTTTAGAGTACGTTCAAAATCTGGAGAAGTTAGGAAAAAAACAGCTGTGTATTTGGACATACCATTGTATTGAAGGAACAAGTGGTGCTGCGTTGGAAGGCCAATTTTCAAATATGATTCACTTTTACTCTGTCGCTCGAAAATCGACTTTACAGAAAGTAGTGAAAGGGAAAGATCCATTAAGTGAAATGTATGGCATTATTAAACCTGAGTACGACAGAGAAGGCTATCACAATAAAACCTTTCTAGAAAAACTAAAGTCTTATGACAAAATTATCGTTGCGGGAGAAGCTAAATCACATTGTGTATTAGAATCGGTTAGGCAAATCACCGAATATTATTCTGATGATAAAAATATGACTTCGAAAATTTATATTCTAGAAGACTGTATGAGTTCAATCCCGGGGTTTGAAGAGGTAACAGCAGCAACATTTGCTCACTTCCAAAAGAAATATGGGATTACCATCATAAAATCAACTGAGCTTATATTATGATCCTTTTTTATGCCATAGGTGGCAGACTAAAAAATTAACTGGGACAAAACGGATAATAAAGCTATCGGATAAGTTGAAACAAGCAGGGAATCGCATACAATAAAGACAATAGCATATCGACGCCTAAGCCTGCCAATCTGATGATTTTTTTAAACACCGGTAGGCTTTTTGTTTCTTAAATAGGAATAGGGGATGAACAAGGATTTTTTGCACATTAATTAATCATGCAGAGCAATCGACTATGTAAAAACGTTAGTAACGAAGAAAATAGAACTTGATGAACGGGTAATCAAAGAAATTCATTATTTAATGAATTTCTTTCACCATCTAAAAAAACCCCGTTTTTGGGCAAAATCACACAAATTCACCCAAAATCGGGTTTTTACCTTTCAAGTCATTGAGAAAGTATCTATTTACCTAAAAATTAATCTTCCTTAGTTCCTTTAAGATTTTTAATAATATCAAACTGTTTGGTTTTTAAAGCTACATCGATTAGTAACTTATTCACTTCACTTGAATAATCTAGTGAAGTATCCGAGTCGGATAGGGGTTTAATATCGTTTGCTACAACCCAAAATTCTTTTTTTAAAGCAGGAACACGGATCAAATATTGGTAAGCAATATCAATCCGACGGTTGTGACCTATAATGTACGCTTCTTTCCCCACAGGCAACCCTAGATTTAATAAATCGGATATAATCTTAACTCTAGTCATAAGCTGAAGCATTTCATCACCTCTATATGATTTAATACTATAACCAAACAATAAAGGTCAAGGGGAAAATGAGTCTTTATGCTTTTTTTCTTAAGAGATTGGGCGATATAGATATTTTTTTATTCTAGCATTAAAATAGAGTAGGGAACGGTTTTGCTAGCAAGAGGTGATTGATGTGAATATCCGAGAGCATGGGATTACCCTGTTGCATTTAGATGAAACATTAGTGAAGCAAAGACTGTTATTGGATTTTCCTCATGAGTGGATCGATTGTAGTGATATTGGGCACAGTCAAGGATATTGTGAAACCTGTTCACTAAATAGAATTAGGAAAAGATTAGCAAAGCGGCATTATAAAAAGGTTACGTTGATTGGAAATGGGAATTATCATTATATTTCATTTCTATTAATGTCGGAAGTGGAAGAACCATTTTCCTTAGTCCTCTTTGATCATCATGCAGACATGTTGGAAAGTAACAATGCCCCAATGATAACGTGCGGGTCCTGGGTGTCTTACTCCCTTCAAAAACTGCCCCTACTCAAAAAGGTTTTAATCATAGGGGTGAATGATGTAGATCCTGCTTTTTCGCACAAAAACGTTCCTTCCAATGTATCCTTTATTACCGAAAAAGATATTCGTTCATTATCGATAAAGACTATCGAAAAGAGGATGAATGCCTTTTTAGATGGTGACCCTATATATTTAAGTATCGATAAAGATGTTTTGTATCGGGAAGATGCTTTTACAAATTGGGACCAGGGGAGCATGTCACTCCTTCAACTTATTTTTTTGCTTAGACAAATAAACCAAAAGAAAAAAGTCATTGGATTGGATGTCTGTGGCGAATTGCCAATTTCACCTGTGGAACTTTTTTCATTGAATCAAGCTGCCCAAATAAAAAAGAATGAAATTGCTAATCGTGCCATTTTAGACATATTGAATTCATAAAGTATTGCCCCTTCTATTATTCCGCTTTGCTTTGATACACAAAAAATCCTGCCGTCACAAAGATAGCAGGATAATGAATATTACTTATATTTCGTTTTTGGTAGGAGGAGCCATAAACTCGGGGCCTACCGGATCCTTAATAACTTTTTCTAGAATACGATTAATCGTAGCTTTATCTTCATCTAACAGTTTCCAGCCCATAATATCGCTTGTAGCTTCCACTTGGTCAGGACGACGTACAATGAACCCATAAGGTGAGACACAAGGAGGCGATAAATAAGTTATACTGAGGACATGGAGAAACGAAATCGATATACGGCAGAATTTAAGA
>NZ_KE387182.1:19450-47697 GCF_000430625.1 Aneurinibacillus terranovensis DSM 18919 | reverse complement strand
ATGCCCCATAACAAGAGCTTATTTAGAAAGGGTGATTAGCGATCTCACCGGTATCAAAAACCCGTCAAAAAGGGAAGAAAAAGAAGAAAAACATAAATCTAAACCAGTCCAAGAAACAGAGCGTCAGCTTTGTTTGTTTAACGTGTCATGAAAAAGAGGAAATTCCTTTAAGTGTTGTAAGGGACTTTGACTTAATGGACGATGGAGATCCAACCACTCCCCCGATGTTTTCATGCGAAAAATGTGGTGGACGAATGTATCCGGAATATTATGAGGGAGTACATGGCATAAAGTACAGACTATCGGATATTCTCTAAACAAAAAAGGACCGGGCGGTTTTTGCCCGGTTTTTCTTATGTATTCTTTAATAATCAGGATTGGTATGATATTTGCACTATCTTATTTGTTATGAAAGCGCATTCTTTTTATCGGCGTACATGGCTAAAAACTTTTATAAAGGAGAGGTTCCATGACAGAATTGAACAATCAGAAGCATGAATTAAAGCGAACCATGAAAAGCAGGCATTTGTTCATGATTTCCCTCGGCGGGGTCATTGGTACAGGTTTTTTTCTTGGGTCAGGGTATACCATTAGCCAGGCAGGGGCGTTTGGTGCCGTTCTGTCTTATTTGGTAGGCGGATTTATTATGTATCTAACGATGCTGTGCCTGGGTGAACTCTCTGTGGCCCTTCCGGTGGCGGGATCATTTCAAACGTATTCAACCAAATTTATCGGGCCGGCGACCGGATTTACCGTTGGCTGGATTTATTGGCTTGGCTGGGCGGTCACAGTGGCGCTGGAGTTGCTCTCTGCAGGACAGCTTATGCAAAGATGGTTTCCCCATTCGCCGGTTTGGATGTGGTGTGCGATTTTTGGGGCAGCGCTGTTCTTTTTGAATGCACTGTCAGCGCGCTCTTTCGGTGAAACCGAATACTGGTTCTCCAGTGTGAAAGTCGCTGCAATTATTCTATTTATTATCCTTGGCGGTGCTGCGCTGTTTGGCTTTGTCAGCATGCGGGGAGGTCAGGCAGCCCCACTGTTTACGAATTATGTGCCTCATGGTGAGGGGCTGTTTCCTAATGGGTTGAAGGGTCTGCTGCTAACCATGATCACGGTAAACTTTTCATTCCAGGGAACAGAGTTAATTGGAATTGCGGCCGGGGAAAGTGAAAACCCCGAACAGACGATACCGAAGTCGATTCGAAACACGGTATGGCGGACAATTTTCTTCTTTGTCCTTGCGATCTTTGTCCTTGCGGGACTTATTCCATGGAAAGAAGCCGGGGTCGTGGAAAGCCCGTTCGTCGTCGTATTCGATAAAATTGGGATTCCGTATGCGGCCAATATTATGAACTTTGTTATTTTAACTGCGCTGTTGTCTGTGGCGAACTCCGGCCTTTACGCCGCCACCCGGATGCTGTGGGCCCTTTCGAAAACCGGGATGGCAGCGCCTGCACTCGGGAAACTGACAGCGAGAGGGATTCCGATGAACGCCCTGATTCTTACGCTTGCGATTGCTTTCATGTCCTTGCTGTCCAGTGTGGTGGCCGAGAAAACGGTTTATCTCTGGTTAATCTCTGTTGCGGGCCTGGGAGCACAGGTCGGCTGGATATCCATTAGTGCTTCTCAGTTAGCTTTTCGTAAGAAATACCTGGCAAAGGGCGGCAAAATCGAAGACCTTAAATATAAAACACCACTGTACCCGGTTCTTCCGATTATTGGGCTCGCGCTAAACATCGTTGTATTACTAAGCTTAGCGTTTGACCCCAATCAAAGAATCGCACTGTATTGTGGAATTCCTTTTATGGCCGCTTGTTATTTGTACTATAATCTTCGCTTGAAAAATAAAGTAAAGCAGGAGAATGATAACCGTAACCCTTCGGCGACTACGATTCTAAGGGAAGAATAAAAAACTCCTCTTCTTCTTGCTGTTTTCTGATTGTTTTTCGACCTTGTACACCTTAATTACGTGCCGGATCACAATGAAAAAAAGACATGATATACAAAAGCACCTCCCTGAATCGAAACGAACCTTTCCATTTAGGTGGTGCTTTTTGTATTTTCTTCAATAATTGTCACCAAATAAAAAATCCCTTGTTTTTATATAACATAACAATGGAATAAAACCTTACATAAAGATATAATAATGGAAAAACGATTGAGTATTTTTATATTATGATAAAGGAGGAGCAGGGGAGGATGAGTTTAGTTAATCATTCAAGTTTGGACATAGAAAAAATGATTATGGAGGAGAGGGTTATTTCGTACTTTCAACCTCTGGTATCTATCAAGCAAAAAGCAATCGTTGGTATAGAGGCTTTGGCGCGCGGTGTCAATAGTGAAGGGGGTCCCCTCATTTCACCGGTTCAGCTATTCGAAGAGGCAACGAAACAAGGGGTAGTCCTGGAACTGGATCGGCTTTGCCGAAAAAAAGCGTTGGAAGGCTTTGCACGGTTGTGCGCGAAAAACCCTGACCTTATTCTGTTTATGAATTTCGAAACCTTAATTATTGACAATGGAATTGTTGGTTCCGGCTATTTACTCAATCAGGTTCAGGAAACAGGAGTCAACCCGAATCAAATCGTTCTTGAAATTATTGAATCCAAAGTTAGCGATTCTACTGCGTTAACCCAATTTGTAACCACGTACCGTAATTTTGGATTCCTCCTTGCTTTAGACGATGTGGGGGCCGGATATTCAAATTTAGACCGTATTCCCCTGATTAAACCGGATATTCTGAAAATTGACCGCTCCCTTATCACAAATATTCACGAGGAGTATCATAAACAAGAAATTGTCAAGTCTCTGGCTAATCTGTCTAAAAGAATTGGCGCCCTTGTCGTGGCGGAAGGAATTGAAACGAGACAAGAAGCGTGTTTTCCATTCGATATAGGCATTGATATCCTGCAGGGTTATTACTTTGCGCGTCCGAAACAGATTGGACAGATTGACCGGTATGGTCTACATGAACGAATTGAAGGGCTATCTTATCAGTTACAACATTATAAGCATGAGCAATTGTCCCGATATAAAAGCCAAAAAGTGTATTGTGACGGTATAGTAAAAATGATTCGAAATGAAATAGGAAGCCAGTCTTCCGCCTGCTTTGACGAAATCCTCCGAGAAGTAACCAGCCAATTCTCTGCGATTGAGTGTACATACATTTTAGATGCCAAAGGCGTTCAGATTAGCGATACACATTGCAACGAACAGAGAACACCGCCGCAAAGTCGGTTCATCTTTCAACCGGCATTAAAAGGAACGGACCATTCGTTAAAGGATTATTTCTATCAACTTACCATCGACCCAACGATTCAAATTTTTAATACAGAGCCGTACATTTCACTGGCAACAGGGAACTTGTGCCTGACATTTTCATGCCTTTTTGCGGATGACCATGGCAGCAAGTATACACTTTGTGTTGATTTTAATCCTCAGAGTACAGGTGAAATAGAAATAGCCGGCGACGTTGAAACTGGTTTATAGAGTGACTGGAATATGAGGAAACTCTGAATAACGGTTTCCTTCTTTTTTAATATCGCTTTGGAAGAATGATATCAAATGTTGTTCCGATTTCTTTTTCTGAAAAAACCAGGATTTTTCCGTTATGGCTTTCAATAATACGGTAAGAAACAGATAAACCCAAACCTAAACTGCTCTCTTTTGTCGTAAAGAATGGATTAATCATTTGATTCAGTACATCTTTATCCATTCATGTGCAAAGGTTCATTACTTGACATAGTTTTGACCTCCCAAAAATTTTTGTTACGGAGTATGCAGATTAACTTCACGTTATCATTTACTGAGAAATTTCTTGCTCAAAGATAGGATAATAATGTAAATTAAACAAAATATGGGTTATATCCTTTTCGTTTACAGAAATAGCTGTAAAATAAAAGTGCCGAGGAGAATAAAATGAAGCTTCCTAAAAGTTTTTATCATAGGAATACACTGGACGTAGCAAAGGAATTACTGGGTAAATACCTTGTCCATAACATAGAGGGAGTCGAGCGGGTCGGCAAAATTGTAGAGGTGGAGGCTTATCTTGGCCCGCATGACAAGGCGGCTCATTCCTATAACGGCCGAAGAACCCCGCGCAATGAAGTCATGTATGGTCCGCCGGGATATGCGTATGTTTATTTTATATACGGGATGTATCATTGTGTGAACGTAGTTACAAATGACAGGGAAAAGCCGGAAGCGGTGCTAATACGGGCGCTGGAACCGGTTGCCGGGATTAAGGAAATGGCGCTCGCCCGATTTGGCAAAGAATTGCCATTAACGGATCGGGAGTATCGTAATTTGTGCAGCGGACCCGGTAAACTATGTCAGGCCCTTTCCATAACCCGTGAGGACAATGGGCTTGATCTGTCCGGTAAAAAACTCTATATTACATATCCGCCGGATGAGCGGGAAAGTAGGGAAAAAAGGTTTGAAATCGTAGCTGCTCCCCGCGTCGGTATTGCTTATGCGGAGGAGGCTGTCCACTATCCGTGGCGCTTTTATATCAAAGGCAATCCGTTTGTATCGAAAAAGTAGAGGGAGAATTTTTGATACATTTGTTAAGGTTTGTCCAAGCATAAATATACACTTATTATGAAAACTATATGAAATGTAAAGGATTTTGAATACGATTCGAGAACTATCATAGTTATCGGCTTGCAAAAGATCATCGGTTTAGATTTCGTAATTCACAGAGATAGGAGAAACCGCAGTGGAAGAACACGGAGAACTATGGGGACCATCTGGATTGGAATGGCTTGAAAATCATCTGGGTCGTACATGGCCGGATTGGATCGAGAAAACTGTTGCGGAGACTTGGAAAGCTCAAGAAAAATGGCTGCTGAATTGCCATCCGGACAAGGCTCTTCTTTTGCTTTTGCGCCAGTATTTATTGGGAGAAAAGGCAAACCTGGAAAAGAGATTGCGAAATTTAATCGTAACCCTAGCAAAATTCGGCAACCCTGGACAGATCGTAGCTGCTTTTTCTCTGCTAGGTCTCGCTATTGTAGAAGAGCGGGGATTCGATTCGGAGTTGGAAGCGATCTGCATACAGATTCAAAATGAGCCGGTGGCGATAGGTACTTATGAATACGTATTGCGACATTTTTTATTTGCGCAAGCGGCCGTATTGAAAGGGGAGTTGCAGACAACTGAGCAGTTATATGGAGAGTTAATAGACGGAAGAATTCCCTTTCAACCTATTTCTGTGTGGATACTTGGGCGAATTTATGAAAAATCGGCCATTTATATATTACGTAATCTTAATATTCTTGAAGTGCGTTGGCGAGTTGCTGCAGAACAATGGTGTAAACGGTTTGCTGATAGTTTCATAATAAAGCGATTGCAAAAATGTTTGCAATCACAATCCTTGCAATCATCCGAACTACATCCGATCGTAATCTGGAGGCTTTCCTTTGAAAATGGAAACGATATGGATGGACCGATTCGAGCAAATAGAGAAGATGTATTTAATGATCAAGAAGTTCAAGTTTTACTGGCAATACTTGAATCAAGGAGAATGCCAACTATAGAGGCAATTGAGCATGCCAGGTATATCGCACGAGCCTACGGCGACCCATTTTGGATGGAACGTTCCGATGAGCTTTCTGTTGTTACAAGACAAAAGCAAATCACAGATGTTGTGGATCAGGCTTCTGATTATGAGTATCGTTTTACTTTTTTTGAATCGTTCCAAGCATATTCTAGAAACGGTCAAAAACTTTTTCCGCTGCGATATAAAAGAAAAAAAGTGAAGCAATTGCTTGCACTGTTATTACTGCAACCTCACTATCGAATGGTAAAAGAAATCCTTTTAAATCAGTTGTTTGGAGATGACGAACGCAATCAGGATTCCAATTACCTGCATGTACTTATACACCGATTGCGTGAACTTTTGTACCGGCAAACAGGTATTCAAGAGGGCTGGATTTGGATTCAAGACGGATTGGTATTCTTTAATGAGGATCGGGTAAATGGAGTAGATGTACAAGAGTTTTTGAAACGTGCGTCTGTCGGGCATCAGCTGTGGCTGGACGATCAGGAGGATGCGGTTGTATTGTATCGCCAGGCAACACAAATGTTTCGGGACGTCATTGCGCCGGAATTTGAGTATGATGATTGGGTTGCGTCATTACGTGCCGAGGTTTTAAATAACCAACAAAAAATGCTGGGCAGGCTTATTAAACATGCGAATCAAAACAATTTACATGAACAGGTGATCCACTATTGTGAAGAACTACTAAAACTGAATGAATGGGATTTATCGACGGTGTATCAACTATGTCAAGGGCTGGAGAATACCGGTGATACGTGGCAGATCATTCAAACTTGCAATCGGTATGAAAGATTGCTAAGACAAGAACATGAAGAGATCCCTGAGTGGCTTAAGGCCTATCAAAAGAAATACTGCGTATCATACGACCAAAAATGAAACATGGTAAGCCAGGTGTTAGAGCATTAGTATAAAGGTAAAGGGTAGCGAAAATGATCCGTTTGGAGGTTTGATGAATGAGACAAGGCTCGAGTCAACAACTATATTCTGCATTTCCCACACGGATCGGCTCAGAAAAATTGGTATTCAATATGGCCGAGTATTTTTTGTCACCCTACCACCTTTTAAACGAGCAAATGGAAGATATAAAGACGATTCTTTCTGAAGCCTGCTTAAATGCGATCGAACACGGACAAACATGGAATTCTCCAGAAACGTATGCAGTTGAATTGAAAATACTAAACAATAGCTTATGGATACGAGTCTTTGATCATCGGCAAGAGATTCTGGATAAGGAAAATATTGTTCAAAGATTTCGAACGATAGCGAGTGTGTTTCAGAATCATTTTGAGACACGCGGGTGGGGATTGCAAATTATCGACCATTTGGCTGATAGTTGGGATTTCGGAATGGAGAATGGGAGAACTTTTATCGAAATTCAAGTGATTTTGAAACATGGCAAGGAGGGAAGATAGCATGGAGTCAAGTACAAAGATTTCAACCATTGTTAAAGACGATATATGGTGCATTCGCATCATAGGAGAATTAACACGTAATGAAGAAGAAACTTTTTTTCATACGTTCCCATGGTTACATCCATATGATGGAAACCGCTGCATTTTGTTTGATATGAGTCAAGTTCACTATTTGAATAGTGCAGGTATCGCTTTGCTAATTCGTTTTGTCAGAGAAGCAAAGCAGCGAAATTACTCTTGTTACGCACATAGTATATCCTCGCATTACCAAAAAATTTTCCGGATTGTTGGATTAATGTCTTACATGGAATTGTTTCCGGATGAATTTACCGCATTGGAAACATTGCATGCTCGTCGAACATTTGAGAAGTAAACCAAAGTTCACGAATTCATTCTTGAACGAACCATAACTAGGGTACAATCATCCTCCATCGTGTCAGTACAAAAGGATTGAATGGCTTCCATAATTGTATGACTGGATTTTTCCAAAAAATCCGCCGGATTGATTTCTTGCAATAGTTTGTGAAAACGTTCAAAACCGAATATTTCTTCTTTTTCATTTTTTCCTTCAATTAAACCATCTGTGTATAACACTAAAATATCATGCGGCTGCACTGAGATTATCTGCTGTTCAAAAGCCGCCTGCTCATCCACACCCACAGGAATCGATGGCAAATCGATTTCCTGCACTCCTGATTTTTTAATCAAGTAAGGAAAAGGATGGCCTGCGCCTGCATAAGTAATCGTTTGTTGGCTTTGATCGACAAGGGCAAGACCAATTGTGACAAACATGGAAGAGCGAACATCTCGAATAAAATAACGGTTCACTTTTTGCAAAATATCTTTTGGCGAACAATCGGAAAATGATTCGGAACGAATGTTGGATAACAAAGAAGATACCAGCAAGGCTGGCGCTAACCCATGCCCCATAATATCACCAATGACGAGTAAATGTCGCGTGGGACTTAAGAATATTACATCATAAAAATCCCCGGTCACTTTCTTCACTCCATGCAGGCACACAGATATTTCCAGACTTTGAGGAAATTCGTGAACTTTTGGCAACATCCCCCTTTGTACTTGCTGTGCTGCTTGTAAATCCTTTTCCATTCCTTGTTCATCTAAATGCAGTTGAATTTCTCTCCGATTCACCCAGTCCACACATAAAAATGATAGAAAAATGATAAGAATGGCTAATAGATATATCATTATTGAAGAATTTTTATCACTAAAGATAAGAAACAAACGACTGAACCATGAACCGGAGAGAATGGATCCATTATATACACATAAGCCTACGCCAATCCCAATCATTGTATTCCATCGGGTTTCCCGTTTCGCTAACACGAACAAGACAAAAAAGTCGAGAAATGCAAAGGAAACGCGGATCGCTGTAGTGCCGATGACTGCCGCAGGAAAAGCATGCGAAATTGCAAAAATTGCATACGCTCCACCTAGCAAGACGAGACCAAACAATGTTATGGGGCGAATTCCCTTTTTATCTCCTAAAAACCCGGCCAATGGCATCGCAATCGTATACGGAAGAGGAGTGTAATAGAGAAAGAATTTTGGAAATTGCTGAAGGTATGGATTGATTACTTGATACATTAATCCGCCTTCTAAAAAGATGATATATATAAAAAACAACACTACAAACATCGCCATATTGTCTTTTTTTCTGAAACGCTGGGGCTTTATCGATGACTGTGGAACCACAAACAATGCAGGTGAAGAGAGGAAGCATGCAAAAGCAACCAAAATTAACCCTTGAAATAAAAGAAAAGACAACAAAGGTTGAAAGTTTTCACTTAAAATATTGATGATATAAACAGTCGATTCAATAAAAAAACCTGTCACTCCTAAATTCCAACCGATATATCGCGAATGTACCCGTTGACGAATCAAATTTAACCATATAAATGAAGGATAGGACGACAACAACCCCACTATAGCAAAAACCCACTTCCAATCCCCAGGAGATACCCATAAACAGGAAAGATTCAAACCAATTGTAGTAACAAGAATGGAAGATAATACGACATTTTGAATTCTTGCAGAAAGCGATACTTTTGCGAACAAGATTCCCCAGAATGCGAAAGATAGGGAGTAAACAAGCAGAAATGGATGAACCAACGATGTTGGTTCAATACCATTCTTTGAGGCAAAGGTTGCTAGTATTGTGCCGAATAATGGATTAGTAAGGACCCAGCCTTGGAATGCACATAAAAAAATTAAGTATCTCCAATTGATATTTTTCCTCATACGAAGCAAGTTCCCTTTCTTTCAACCTCTAGTAGTTGTATTCCTCAGAAAATTCGCTGTCAGGTCGAGAAAATCCTTTCCACCAATCAGTCTCAATCGTTTTCTTTTGAAAATCAACGGCAAACAGTAAGTTGCCGGTAAGAGAAAGGAAAGAAGGAGCTTTTATAATTAAATTAATTAGTAGACTTCATGTATTTTTTAACAATTTTCTTATTAGGTAAAACGAATGATTCAAGGAGGGGTAAAATGAAATCAGGAAGTAAAATTTCCCACGGGATGTTACTGGCTGTTTTGGCCGGCAGCTTTGTTTTGACCAACCCTGCTTCCGTTTTTGCAGAAGCAAAGGATTTTAGCGGACATTGGGCATCTTCGCAAATTACAAAATGGATGGACAAAGGCTACATAGCCGGGTATGAGGATGGCAGCTTTAAACCGGACCATAGTATTACACGCGCCGAGTTTATCACGCTTGTAAACAAATCTTTTGGATTTACCGAAAAAACATCGGTTGATTATAAAGATGTTTCACCGGGTCAGTGGTTTTATGATGAGTTTGCCATTGCAAAAGCGGCCGGTTACATTTCCGGTTATGAAGACGGAACGGTAAGGCCGAACAACAAAATTACGCGTCAAGAAGCAGCTGTAATTGTCGGAAAGTTGTTGAAAATCAATGGAGCCACTGCTGAAAATAATGCGCAGAATTTCATAGATTCTTCGGCCATGGCATCCTGGAGTAAAGGATCGATTGCGGTCATCACTGGAAAAGGGATCATGCATGGCTATCCCGATAAGATGTTTAAACCCGGTAACGCGATTTCACGTGCGGAATCGGTTGTTACGCTGGACCAGGCATTAAGCATGATAAATGCTTCTCCACAGCCTGCCGGCACACAATATGATAAAGCAGGTACATATGGACCGGCAGCAGGCACAGAAACAATTGAAGGCAATGTTGTGTTTGCTGCTTCCGATGTAACCTTGCAAAATACGATCATAACCGGGGATTTAACGCTGGCCGAATCGGTTGGAGAGGGCACCGCCCATTTACAAAATGTAACGGTTAAAGGCACAACGACGATTAAAGGCGGGGGAGCGAATTCGGTGTATGCAGCCGACTCTACGTTTTCTAAAGTGGTTGTAAATAAAAAAGGGGGTGGCGTCCATATTGTTGCTTCAGGTGCAACCAATATGGATAGTGTAACGCTTCAATCCGGAGGAAAACTTGAACAAGGCAAGTTAACGGGAACGGCGAAAGGTTTTAGCAATGTAACAATCGAGGCTTCCGATCAAGCGGCTATTACGCTCAGCGGTAGCTTCAACAGCGTTTCGATCCATGGCAATGCTTCCATTGAATTGTCCGGTGGTACGATAGACAACCTGGAAGTAGAAAAAGGAGCCAATCATCCCCTGATCACTCTTCTCTCTGACATAACTGTTAAAAATTTCACGGCAAACGATGCGGTAAAAGTGAATGGTACGGGCAAAATCGAAAACGCAAAAGCAAATGCAAACGGCGTATCGTTCGCGCAAAAGCCGGTTAATTTGCAAACAGCCCAGGGAATCCAGGTTTCCATTGGATCAACCGGCGGCGGTGGTGGCGGAGGCGGTTCCAGCTCTAGCTCGGGAAGCGGCGGAAGCAGTGGTTCGGTGTTAACCGGAAATTCGATTACGATCGGTAGTGACTATAACGGTCGAACGCTGGATAGTCTTCAGGTTTCGCAAGACGTTACCATTACAGCCAATAACTTCACCCTGAAAAATGTTCATATTCCCGGAAACTTAAAAATGACGGCAGCGAATAAGATCAATCTGGAAAACGTTACGGTTGACGGTGTGACAACCTTACAATAATGGTTCGCTGTTAAAGAACTTTAAGGGGAGATAATCAAATCAAATTTCCGGAATTTATTTTCTGAAAAAAATAGATCGTTTGAATGTTTTTGTAAAAAAATTTTAGGGGTGATGATTTGAATGAAAAATAGGGTAAATAAAAACTCGGTGATAGCTGTGTTATCAACCTTCGCATTTAGTACGCTGATTTCACCCGCCCATGCTGACACGACGATAACTGGTTCTACGTTATCCGGTGGATTGCAGGTGAACGCGCCCTCGAATCTGAATGTAGAAGGCGGGACACAGATTAACGGAAATGTTGGCATTAATGCCCCGGCAACCATTGGGGGATCGGCAACGAATGCTTTTGACAATGCATTAACTGACGTCCATCCTAGCGATCCGTCCTCTCTCATCCAATTTAATGTTCCGGTTCAAAATGTAATTGTAAGCGGGGATGCAAACATAAGTGGGACGGGGAATATTGGGAATTTAATGAAAAAACCGGGCGTAAACCATTTGAATTTACAGGGTGTAAATGCCGGCCGAACGGCGGTGATCGCGATTGATCTGGCAGCGCCAACAGATTTGAAAATTGGAAGCAAAACAACAGGGGTGATTACCGGATATACGCTGCAAGGTGGAGAGACATTTGATGTTTCCTGCAGCGATGAGAATGTTTTAACGATAGATGGTACGTTAACTGTGGCAGCAAAAAAAGCGGGCACAGCAGTAGTCGTAGTTAAAGTTAAGAATGGAAGCAACGAGGTTATTAAACAGGGAGCCGTAAGCGTAAGAGTGGCTGCCGCCGATAACACAGGAGCTGCTCAATCCGTTCAAGTTACCTCGTCTGCTTTTGCTGCAAATGGCTCGATTCCGATTAAGTATGGATTTAACAGGGATGGAAGCAACCTGCCGGAAGCGAAGAACACAAGCCTGCCGTTCAGTTGGAGCAAACCTGCTGGAACGCAGTCGTTTGCCCTGGTTATGTATGATCCGGATGCACAGAACTTCGTTCACTGGGCGGTTGTGAACCTGCCTGCTTCGACTACATCACTTCCGGAAGGGGCATCGATGAATTTAGATATCATGCCTCTTGGCAGCAGTATAGAGCTAAATAACGGATTTGGCATACAGGGATATGGCGGGCCGCAGCCACCTAGCGGAACGCACCATTATAAAACGGTGGTTTACGCTTTGAATGCACCTACTGTTAATTTAAATTCTGACGGTCATTATTCGTTCGATGATATACAGGCAGCGCTGGCAGGCAAAATCATTGCGCAGGGGGAATTAACAGGGACCTATACCCCTTTTCCGGCACCTGTAGCGCAACCGGGATATGAGGTAAATTCCACAAAGATTATGCATACCACTGGAGCCGGAAATAAACTGAAAACGATAGTTCAACCAGGGCCTTTTACTGCGCCCGCACCGGGAACGCCCGTGCCGAATGGTGCACAGGATTATACGGCCGGAATGGAACTGTTTCATGTTTCAGTCGGACAGCATGTAGGCTTATATGAGGTAGACGACAGCAACAACATTGTACACTTCTTCGATATTCTTCTTACACCCGCCAATGTCGCGGCCCCGGCTCCGGCACTTACCGGATATACAGTAGGCCAGGGCAGTGTGGCAGGTTCCACGAAGATTACGTATGCACCTACGACAGGAGGTTCACTTAAGGTGGTAACTTCTCCAATCAGCGGGGGTCTTTATCCCACGACTCCTATTTCGGGAGCAGATGAATTTAGCGGTAAACCATACCGCTCGGGAGACGATATTACCGGAGTATCTGCCGGGTGGTGGGTTCGTCTGTATGAGGTGGATGGAAATAACAAAATCGTCAAGTATGTTGATATTCAGCTGATGGATGGGGATGTTAATCCAGGTATTGCTAACTATACACAGCCTCCTTCCGCAGCGAACATTACTGTCCACAACAACAATGAACCAATGAAAGATTATGTGGAAGTAACGGGATTAACCACGGGTGATGTGATAAACGTTTATAGTGATCCAAGCGGTACAGCTCAATACCGGTTGGGCAGCGCGACGGTTGGGAACGGGGAAACATCTGCCGAAGTAAGCATTCCACAGTTAGGAACCGGCAGTGGAACTGTTTATGTTACCTTAACAAACTCTGGTAAGTCTGAAAGTGAGGTTACGCCAAAAGCTTATGATGCCGAGTTTGCCCCTCCTGCCAATGTTACGGTTTCAACGTCGGATACTCAGCCTGCTGCTATCGGCGGAGTGCAAAACGTTGTACAATGGACGGACAGTGCCTCGCCATCTGTACAAAATTATACGATTTATCGTGCAAATTCAGGCAACCCGTCCGATGCACAGTTCATAGGGGGATATATCAATCCAGGTGTTCGAAGCTATACCGACGATACTGCAATCCCTGGAACCCCGTATGATTATTATGTATATGCCAGCGATGGCAATCAAACTTTTTCCAGATCCTCAAGTTTTAACATAGTCACGGCTGCCGACGCTCCAGCCGTCACTGATGCAGTATTAACATCGGCTGATACTATCCTACTGACATTTAGCAGTTCTTTGACAGGGAGCGCGGGGAACCCGGCAGCATTTATCATTCACGGTGCAGCTTCCAGTCCCGATGTAATAAATGTAGCCGTATCCGGCGACACGGTTACATTAACACTTAATAACAATATCACCTTTGGAGATACTATTACGGTAGATTATACTCCTAAAGGAACAAATGATTTAACAAACGGAACACTGGTAGCTGCATTTGTGGGTCGTCCAGTGAGGGGTATCATTTTGTAGTCCCGTTCAAATTTTAAAATTACCATGGGAAGCCTTTGAAAGAGCTATTTCTTTTGAAGGCTTCTTTATTTCTATACTTGGATTTATTTAGAATAATGTAAAAAAATTAAGTTTACTGAATTTTTGTTTTATAGTAGAATGCAATTATAAAGGAGGTGATAAAAGTGGATAACCCTTCCCGGTTGTCTCGAAAGGAAGCCTCGCATGTGGACATCCCTATTTGCGAGATTGGAGAACCTCTGGTGTCTGTTTCCAACCTGTCTTCGAAAATAAAAACCTTTCCTTATTATTATCAGCAAAACATCCCGAATGCTCTGCCGGATTGTTATGTAAGGCAGGGGGTAGCCGAGAGATTGGTGAAAGCGGCTAACCTTCTTCCGGCAGACTACTGGTTAGTTGTACTGGACGGGTGGAGACCTTACCAAGTTCAACAGGCCCTCTATCAGATGTTTAAACAAGAACTGATGGCCAAAGGGCTGCAGGGTGAAGTCCTGTACGCCGAACTTGCAAAATTTGTAGCCCGCCCCTCAAAAAATCCTGATGCGCCGTCTCCCCATATCACCGGGGGAGCTGTCGATTTAACGATTGCCAATAACGAGGGCTGGTTGGAAATGGGAACCGATTTTGATGAACTTTCGGAAGCGGCCCATACATCGTGGTTTGAAACGAAACATTTACTGGATGATCTGGAACAGCGTGCGCGGGAACACCGGCGCTTGTTAACCCGTGTGATGTCGGAAGCGGGGTTTGTAAACTATGAAAAAGAATGGTGGCACTACGAATATGGAAATCAGCGCTGGGCGTTGAAATATGGTCAAAAAGCGATATATAAGGGAATTTTGCATTTATAGTTGTTTGAAAACGAAGAATTTACTCGTATTCTCTCGATTTTATTTACAAAACTAAATCTATTTACATATGAAACATCGCATAAATAAAGACAAATCAATAAAAGGAGGATTTCACAATGAAACCAAAGTTTTTTGTTGTGCTGCTTAGTGTTCTTCTCATGGTTTCACTCACTGCGTGCGGAAAAAATCTAAGTGATTCCGCTTCAAAACAAATCGGTGGACAGGACACGGCCACCACGCAAACGAAGGCTGCAAAAGATACGTTAGTTGTGGGGATGACCGCGGATCAGGGAACACTTGACCCTGCCGTAACAATGGACAATTCCGCCTGGAAAATTACGTATCCCACGTATGAACGTCTTGTCGAGTATGACGGGGAAAAGACGGATGTGAAACCGGGGCTCGCAAAAGAGTGGAAGGTAAGCAAGGATGGATTGACGTGGACATTCACATTAAATACAGGACATAAATTTGCCGATGGCTCAACGGTAGATGCAAATGCCGTTAAATTCACCTTCGATCGCATCCTCAAAATTAAAAAGGGGCCGTATGATGTCTATGGTGTGATCAACGAAGTGAAAATAGTAGAC
The DNA here is from genome assembly GCF_000430625.1 of Aneurinibacillus terranovensis DSM 18919. GTDB lineage: Bacteria > Bacillota > Bacilli > Aneurinibacillales > Aneurinibacillaceae > Aneurinibacillus_B > Aneurinibacillus_B terranovensis. The sequence goes on along the minus strand of NZ_KE387182.1, from coordinate 32,390 downwards.
CCCAGTACGGTCAGTTTTGTACTGAAAAAAGACTTTCCTCCGTTCCTGTCCACACTTGCTGCCAACTATGGTGGAATTGTGAATCCAAAAGTCGCAGACCATCAGGAAAATGGGGATTTAGGGCAAAATTATCTGGCCAACCATACGATGGGGAGCGGACCTTATCAGTTAACAGAGTGGAAAAAAGGAGAATACATTAAGTTAGAAACCAATCCTAACTCTGCGGTTAAGCCGGCTTTGAAAACAGTCTATTTCAAAATCATTCCGGACTCTTCCGCCCAGCGTTTGCAACTGCAAAAAGGTGAGATTGACTTTGCTGAAGGGATTCCGGTTGAACAGCTAAAAGACCTGGAAAGCGATCCAAACGTGACTCTCTTAAAAAAGCCAAGCCTATTGGTAGATTACGTGTACTTGAATTCCAGCAAAGGAAACCCGGCTCTGAAAAATGTTAAGGTTCGCCAGGCTATTAGCTATGCAATCGATTATGCATCGCTTACCAAAGCTGTGCAACAGGGATATGGAACACAAATGAGAGGCCCGATTCCAAAGGGGTTATGGGGTCATGATGATAATGCCAAGCAGTACACGTATGACCCGGCAAAAGCGAAATCTTTGCTTAAGGAAGCGGGAGTCAATAATTTATCCCTTAATCTTGTATATTCCGACAATAAACCGTGGTGGGAAATCGAGGCCACAACCCTGCAGGCGTATTTGTCCGATATTGGAATCAAAGTAAATCTGAAAAAGGTGGCCTACGCGACGCAGCGTGAATCTATTGATAAAGGAGACTTTGATCTATCACTTGGCGTTTGGAGCCCTGATTTCGGCGATCCTTATATGTTTATGAATTATTGGTTCGACTCGCAGAATTTTGGTCTGGCAGGCAACCGGGCTTTTTATAAAAACGATAAAGTAGATGAATTAGTCCGCAAAGCTGCTTCAATTAATGATCAGGCACAACGGCAGCAACTATATCAACAAGCCCAAACTATCGTGATTGATGAGGCGCCGTACGTTTATTTGTATCAGAAAGATTTTCTATTGCCTATGAACAAGAATGTTCAGGGATTCGTTTACAATCCTATGCTTGAAGGAATTTACAACTTATCTCAAATGTCTAAATAAATGTTAGACAGGAGCATCCACCATGAAACAAATCATCATTAAACGTCTTTTTTTGTTAGTGCTTGTCGTTTTTGGAGTTACGCTGATTACCTTTTTAATCTCACACATCATTCCGGGCGATCCCGCCCGGATGGTGGTGGGGCAGCGGGCCAGTGAGGAAACGCTAAAGGCGGTAAGGCATCAATTAGGTTTAGACAGGCCCGTCTTGGATCAGTACATCATGTATGTTGACGGGCTATTACATGGTAATCTGGGAACTTCGATTCGCACCCAGCAGCCTGTTACGAGTGACCTCCTGACCTTTTTCCCGGCCACCTTGGAACTCGCGCTGCTTGCCTTTTTGTTTGCGATGATTATAGGAATACCTCTTGGCATACTGAGCGCGGTAAAAAATGATACTTACTGGGACCACGGGGGGCGCGTTTTTTCGATTGCCGGTGTATCCATTCCGGTATTTTGGAGCGGCCTGCTGGGCATTCTTATTTTTTACGGTATTCTCGGCTGGTTTCCTTCGAGCGGAAGAATCGATTTACAGGTTAAGCCTCCGACCACAATCACAGGCCTCTATTTAGTGGACAGTCTTTTGACAGGAAATCTCACTGCGTTTAAAAACAGTTTCTGGCATATTTTTCTTCCCGCAGTGACTCTTTCTTATGCACAGTTAGCCATTGTGACCCGTCAGGTGCGGGCTAGTATGCTGGAAGTTCTCAGCCAGGAATACATTCGTACGGCCCTCGCTAACGGAATTAGCGGCCCCTTTTTGCTTATCCGATATGCTTTGCGAAATGCTCTTATTCCTACTGTTACCGTTGTCGGCTTGTCGTTTGGTTCGTTACTCGGCGGCGCGGTCGTAACAGAAACGATTTTCGGCTGGCCGGGCATGGGGAAATATGTGGTGGATTCGATTGCCAATTTGGACTTTCCGGCCATCATGGGGTTTACGCTCTTTATTTCATTCGGTTACGTCCTAATCAATTTGATTGTTGATTTAACATATTATTATCTCGATCCGCAGATTAAAGAATAGGGGGAATTTTCTAATGGAACTTCAATCGGAAACGGTTCTCCCCGTCAGAGATGTAAATCCTTTCTGGTACAAACTTCGAAAAAACCCGATGACGTTAATTGGGATAGGCATTCTTCTGCTCATTTTTATCCTGTCTCTTTTAGCGCCGGTTATTTTACCGTATGAACCTACGAAAATTAATATTATTGAACGGTTTCAAGGTCCCTCCACGAAACATCTTTTAGGAACGGATGAAGTCGGAAGAGATATTTTAACACGCATCCTTTATGGAGCACGCCTCTCGTTAGGCGTAGGTGTGGTTGTCGTTGTGTCAGCCGGATTGATTGGAACCATCGTAGGTTCCGTTTCAGGTTACGCCGGCAAAGTCTTGGACCAGGTGATTATGCGTATCATGGACATTATTCTCGCTTTTCCGTCTATGGTGTTAGCGATGGCGCTTGCGGCCGCGCTTGGCCCTAGCTTACAAAATGCGATGATTGCGATCGCAATTGTAAAAATCCCTGTGTATGTGCGCCTGGCGCGCGGAGAAACGCTTGCGCTGCGGGAAAAGTTATATGTGAAAGCAGCCATAACTTTCGGGATTAAGCCATGGCGCATTATTTTCCGACATATTATTCCGAATGCGATCTCCCCGATTATCATTCAAGTTACGCTCGATATTGGAGATGCGATTCTTTTAGTTGCCTCGCTTGGTTTTCTTGGATTGGGCGCGCAGCCCCCTACTCCCGAATGGGGAGCGATGATAAGCGTGAGCTGGAAATACCTTTTGGATTATTGGTGGTATCCTACATTTCCCGGATTAGCTCTTTTTTTAGCTTCCGGCGCCTTTAATCTGATCGGCGACGGCATTCGGGATATTCTCGATCCAAGATCAAGCCGTTAGGAGGAATGAACATGCTGCTTGAAATCAAAGGTTTAACTGTTGAGTTTCATGGAATGCGGGGAATGATGACAGCGCTGGAAAATATAAATCTCTCCATCGGCGAAGGGGAAATTGTCGGTGTCGTCGGTGAGTCCGGCTCGGGAAAGTCTGTTACGGCTTTGTCCATCCTGGGATTACTAGAGAAAAATGCGACGGTTTCAAATGGAGAAATTTTGTATGCGGGCAGAAATCTCCTTGCGTTAAACAAAAAAGAAAAGCAGGCAATTCGTGGTAAAGAGATAGGCATGGTATTTCAAGAACCGATGACTGCTCTTCACCCTACGATGCGGGTAGGAAAGCAGCTTGTAGAGGTAATTAAGAGACACCGTCACATATCCGGCAAAGAGGCGGCAAAGTTAGCCTTACAGTCATTAAAAGATGTCCATATCCATGACCCGGAATCCGTATTTGAAAAATATCCGTTTGAATTGAGCGGGGGCATGCGGCAGCGAGTGGTGATTGCCCTCGCCATGTCCGCTCCACCCAAATTGTTGATTGCGGATGAACCGACTACAGCTCTTGATGTAACCATTCAGTTTGAAATTCTAAAACTTATGAAAGAACTGTCGCAAAATCGCGGTACTGCCATTTTATTGATTACTCATGACCTTGGCGTTGTATCGCAGCTTTGTGATAGAGTTGCCGTTATGTATGCGGGCAAAGTAGTAGAAACAGGGGGTACTTCGGAAGTTCTCCACTTTCCGCAGCATCCTTATACGAGGGCGTTAATCGATGCCCTCCCGGATTTAGCTGATGTGAACGATACCCTTGAAGCGATTCCTGGCGAAGTCCCTGATCTTCGAAACAGGCCCATTGGCTGTGTTTTCTCCTCGCGGTGCCAGCTTGTCACGAATCAATGCAAACAGGCTGCACCCGCGTTGGAAGAATATAAAAGGAACCATTACGCTGCATGCTGGGTAGGGAGGGAACAAAATGGGTCCGCTCATTCAAATTCAGCAACTTCATAAACAATACAGTACGAAAAATCATATTCTTCATGCGGTGAAAAACGCCAGCCTGACCATTGGAAAGGGAGAGTCCTTCGGGCTGGTTGGTGAATCAGGTTCCGGTAAAAGCACGCTTGGCAAGATGCTGATCGGGTTAGAATCGCCAACTGCGGGGGACATCAATTATGCGGGCGGCCCGCTTTGGAAAAACGGCAGGTTTGTAAACCCGAGAGCAGGAGATATCCAGATCGTCTTTCAAGACCCGCAATCTTCTCTGGATCCTCGGATGACGGTTAAAGATATTATTCGCGAACCGCTCTATGCACTGCCTGAATCCGAACGAAAAGAGAAAGGCTCACCGGCACGCTTACAACTGCTGATCCGCCGGGTCGGGTTGAAAGAAGATCATCTTTCCCGCTATCCGCATGAGTTTAGCGGCGGGCAGCGGCAGCGCATAGCGATTGCCCGCGCGTTAATCACCGACCCGTCTTTTCTGATTCTTGATGAACCTACATCTGCTCTTGATGTTTCCGTTCAGGCACAAGTCTTAAATCTGCTAAAAGAATTAAAGAGAGAGCGAAACTTAACGTATCTTTTTATTTCCCACAATATGTCCGTTATCCGGTACATGTGTGAAAGGATGGCGGTTATGTATAAAGGGCACATTGTTGAGACCGGCCCTTCACAGTCCATGTTTAAACAACCCGTTCATCCGTATACAAAAATTCTTTTATCGTCGCTTCCAAGTGTGCATGAAGAAACATCAAATGGAATGGGGTTTGCGGAACCGGCTCCAATGATGAAAGAGTCCTGTGTTTTTTATGAAAAGTGCCCGGCCCGCTGGGATAAATGCCGTCACGCTGCTCCTGAGACTGAATGTCTGGAAAATGGGCATCAAATTTCCTGCCATTTTAAAGAGGTATCTGTTCATGTTTAACGGTGAACTCGTTCGCAACTTCCGAAAACACAAACAATATACACTTAAGGAACTGGCGGAAAAAACAGGGTTAAGCCCAAGCCTACTTTCGCAGATTGAAAGAGGGATTGTGGATCCTACTGTGGGCACGTTTTGGAAGATTTGTACTGCGTTAAATGTTCCGATCAATGATTTTTTTCAGGATTTCAAAGAAGAATACAGGGTAGTCCGCAAGGAAGAGCGGCGTATGATTGAACTGTCCAATTCCAATGTCCGCTATCACTTCCTGTCACCCGATTCGTCGGGAAAAATAGAGTTTTTACTTGTTGAGATTCAACCCGGAGAGTTATTGGAAAGAGAGTTAGTCTCTCATCCCGGGGAAGAATCGGGCTATGTGATTCAAGGCGAGCTTCTTATCATTATCAAAGATCGGGAAATTCATTTGACAGAAGGGGACAGTATCTTTTTCCCAAGTACAACTCCCCACCGTTACGTAAATCCCGGTAAGGAGATTTCTTTATCGATCTGGGCGATGACACAATAGTGCCATACGAGAAAACTCAAGCGTTAAACAAAGAGGCAGCCGTACAACACAAGGGGCCTCTTTGCTTATGATCACCCCCGGGTAGCGAGTTCATTCCTTGCGAAGTGGCGTCCATGGAATTCTGGAGATTCCACTATCAATCACTTTCAAGAAGAAACACTTCTGATGGCTCGCCCAAATCGCCGTATTCCTTCCTCAATCGTTGCCTCATCTGCACCGGCAAACGTAAGCCGGACAAATCCTTTTTCGGCGCCGTATACCCCGCCGGGTGAAAACAGGACGCCGTTTTTAATGCCGCACTCCATCAGTTTCTCTTCATCTACTTCCCATGGAATCCGGCACCACATATGATAGCTTCCGCTGGGGACCGTCCATTTAACCTGGTCACCTACAACGGCTTCGAGAGCGTTAAGCATAGCATCTCGCCGAAACGTTAGTGAAGCTCTCAACTCTTTCACATGGGTTTCCCATTGAGTGGATGATAAATACATTTGCGCAAGCTGCTGGAGAATGGCACTTGTGCCAAAGTCCATCTGCTGCTTGGCGTCTGCCAGGCGCTCAATGACGGCCCTGGATCCGATGATCCAGCCAATTCGTATTCCCGGTGCAACCGTCTTCGATAGGCTGCCTACATACATCACCATGCCTTCCTGCCGATTCAGGGCATGAAGCGGCGGCGGGGGGGCAGGGGATTTTCCGAGTGTAAGGGCACCGTAAGCATCGTCTTCGACAATAGGAAGGCGAAGCTCTTCACAAATCGTGAGCAATTGCTTTCGTCTTGTAAGAGAAAGGGTGGTGCCCGTCGGATTTTGATAGGTAGGGTTGGTAAAGACCATCCGGATTCTATGCTTGCGATATACATTCACCACTTCATCAGGAAGCAGCCCTTGTTCATCAAGCGGCAGGCGGAAAAGTCTAAGTCCTGCTGAAGCAAACAGGGGGAGAGAGTATGTATAAGAAGGCCCCTCCATCGCTATCGCATCCCCTGGACGCAGCAGGCATTGCGCGATTAACAGCAGAGCCTGCTGAGCGCCGGATGTGATTAAGATTTCATCCGGGTCGGCTGTGATTCCATAGTTCAGCATCAAATGGGCTGATAGAGCACGCCGAAGTGTTTTCTCGCCTTTCGGATCCGGATAGCCCAGCGGAAAGGGCAGGGATAGCTGACGTAATAAGCTATCGATCGTTTTCGACGGCAATAAATCAGGGGAAGGTTCTCCTCCAGCCAGATTAATGGTGTTGTGCTCTTTGCCGGCTTCTTTCATTCGTTTCACAAGCGGGCGCGTCGGTAAGAAAAATCCACCGTTCGTGTACTGGTGCCAATTCGGAAAGCTTTTCAGAGACAGGCCCCACAGATGTTCGCTCACCCGCGTACCACTTCCCCGCACGGATTGGATGAGGCCTGCTGCCCGAAGTTCTTCGTACGCGGCCGTAATCGTGTCACGGTGAACCCCCACCTGCTCCGCCAGTTTACGTTCCGGGGGTAGCGGCATACCCGGGGACAATTCACCGTTGATAATTCGTTTTTCAAAATAGCTGGCAATTTGGCGAAACAGCGGGACACTGCTTTCCCTATCCAGTTTCATCGTACATTTCCCCCTCTTCTCTTCCTCTTCATCTTAAGCGAAATTGGCCGGATAAATAAACCTCCAATTGGCTGAATACAAACCTTTTCTTCCCCTTTATGATGAGGATAAAGGTACGGTGTATGATCGCAGAAAACTCAAAAATACTAGGGAATGAGGGAAGTGGAATGAAAGGCAGAAAAACCGCTAGTTTATCCTGTGTAAAAAAGAAGCAGGAAACGGGTGGAATTTTGTATGGATTTTTGGGTGTGCTTGGATTTAGTCTGACCCTGCCGGCAACGAGGTTTTCTGTTGACTATTTTGGCCCGACAATGATTGGGCTGGGCCGGGCGGTAGTGGCTGCGGTTCTGGCTGGTATTGTCCTGTTCGCACGAAAGGAGAAGCTTCCAACTTATACGCAAATAAAAGGGCTTGTATTGGTTGCCATAGGTGTTATTATAGGATTTCCCCTTCTTTCCGCATGGGCCATGGGCAGGTTGCCGGCCGTCCACGGGGCGGTTGTTCTCGCACTGCTTCCGCTGGCAACGGCAGGGGCGGCAGTGCTGCGGGCGGGAGAGCGTCCGTCACGCGGCTTCTGGTTAGCCAGTATTGCCGGGTGTTTATCGGTGTTAGGCTATGCCGTGTATTCGGGATTAGGAAGCCTGCACACAGAAGATTTTGCCCTGTTGGGAGCGGTGGTCGCCGCTGCTTTCGGCTACGCAGAAGGCGGAAAGTTGTCCCGTGTTCTCGGCGGATGGCAGGTTATTGCCTGGGCGCTTGTCGTTGCAGCCCCCTTCCTGGTTATTCCGGTTATCGTGACCTTCCCAATGAAGGCATTGACCGCTCCGCCGCAGGTGTGGGGAAGTTTTGCTTATCTCAGCATAGGCAGCCAGTTTCTTGCGTTTATCGCCTGGTATAACGGACTTGCTGTGGGAGGAGTGGCACGGGTTAGCCAGCTTCAATACCTGCAGCCGTTTCTCACGATCGTTTGGTCTGCTATCCTTCTAGGCGAGAGGATAACGATCACCACCGTCGGGACGGCTCTTATTATCGTCATCAGCGTGGTTCTTGGGCGGAAGGCCTCTGTTGCATCCACTTCCCCACAAGGTTCGTCTGCTTCACCGCAAGAAAAAGATATTCCACCTCATCCAACATCATCTTAAGTAAAAAGGATCGCCGTTTAATTAAAAAAACAGAAGGGTAGTGAAAAAATAAAACAAGTGGAGGGGTTGGAAGATGTACGCCGGCAATAACAGGGACCTCCGCCTGCAGCTGCGTTTTGTTCACCGCTCATGACGCTTATGTCCACGATTTCTATATCTACGCACCGGAGGATTGCATGGCCGCTAATACAGAAGAGGGAACCGGGCATGCGTTTTATATTATGAATCATGTACTCAAGGCAGACACCGGTCCATCCTTCCAGATCGATTTTTACCTCATAAAAAAGAGAAAGTTTGGCTTACCTTACCCTATTAAATATTGTCATAAATCAATTGTGACAAAATTGTGTATGTATTCCCTCTATTCAATGAAAGAAACGTTATAATAAAAAGAGAGAAAAGCCAGGCAGCAGGAGGGGGAAGATGGATACTCTGTTAGGCATTGATTTAGGAACCTCATCCATTAAGATAATCTTAGCAGATAGAAGTGGAAGCGTTTTATGTTCGACAACAAAAGAGTATAAATTGGTGACTCCAAATGCGGGCTGGGCGGAACAGGATCCGGCTGACTGGATTCAGGCGCTGCACGATGGGATGAATGAGCTGTTCACCTGTTTTCCGAATGAAGCAGGCCGGGTACAAGGAATCGGGATCACCGGGCAAATGCACGGGCTTGTGCCGGTTGGCCTTGATGGAAACCCGGTTTGTAACGCCGTACTATGGGCGGATCGCAGATGCGAAGAAGAAGTAAGAGAACTTGAAAGTAAGATTCCCCTCGAAAAGTGGATGGACACAACCGGCAGCCGTCCCAATGTAAGTTTTACCCTCCCTAAAATTCTCTGGATGCGGCGCAATCAGCCGGACCTTTTTGACCGGACCGCATTTTTTATGCTTCCAAAAGATTTCCTGAGATACTACCTTACAGGAATACGCGCGACGGATGAAACGGATGCGTCAGCCACATTAATGTATGACATCGTAAACAGAGAATGGTCTCAGAACATACTTACAGCGTTTACCCTGGACGCCGAGCGTTTGCCGTCGGTGCTTTCCTCCTCATCTCAGGCAGGTGTGCTAACGGACGGCCCGGCTAAAGCGTTGGGGCTTTCCTCAGGCATTCCTGTCATCTGCGGCGCCGGGGATGCGGAGGCGCAGGCGATTGGCAATGGAATTGTGCGCCCGAATTCTTGGTTATGTACAATCGGCACGGGCGGGCAAATTTTCACCCCGGTCGCACAGGCCAATACAGACAGGCAGGGACGAATTCATACCTTATGCCATGGTGTCAGCGGAATGTGGCACGTAATGGGGGCAACCCTGTCAGCGGGCATGTCCCTGCAGTGGTTATCCCGCCATATCTTACATATGGAGGGCGATGGGGCTTATAACGAATTGGTGGATCTTGTGGCCCATTCCCGTCCCGGAGCCAATGGGCTCATTTTTTTGCCTTACTTATTCGGAGAACGGACTCCTCATATGGATGACAAGGCAAAAGGGGCTTTCATTGGTTTTAACTTTCACCATATGCGGAAGGATATGGTTCGGTCCGTCATTGAAGGCGTTCTATTCTCCCTTCGTGAATGTATCGACATCATGCAGGAGATTGGTCTGCCATTCCCCTTGTCCATTTGTATGACCGGTGGGGCGGCGGAAAGTATAGGATGGCGGCAGTTGGCCGCGGATATTTTCGGCGTGCCGGTTACCCGCTGTACGAGCCGTGGCGGTTCCGCGTACGGGGCGATTATACTGACGGCCGTTGGCATCGGCTGGTTTCCTACCGTCGAAGCAGCGGCAGATTCGTGGGTGACCGCCATTGATACCGTATACCCGGACGACACCGCCCATGAAGCGTACCGGGAACTGTATGAAATTTTCCGGGACGCTTATAAAAATTTACAGGGCACTTTTGCGAAATTGGACGATGCTGCAAAGAAGTCGCCCCGCTCATGACCGCTACAGCAATTAACAAAATAGAAAAGGCATGTGTCTTACATGGAATTGGTTTCACCCGTGCTTTCGGTTTGCTGCCACCCATTGTCGAATTATTTTCAAAGGATAAATCGAGAGGAGGGGACGTATGGGAAACGAATACCTGCTTGGTATCGATATAGGTACGTCCGGCTGCAAGGTAGCCGCCTTTACAAAAGATGGGCAGGTCGCTTTTCAGCGTACGGAGGAATATGAGACGCTGCATCCGGCTCCGGGTTATGTCGAGCAAAATCCGGAAGATTGGTGGAATGCGGTGTGCAGGGCAACCGGCCGCATGATGGCGGAATCCGGTATCAGCCGAGGAGAAGTCAAAGGGATTGGAGTGGATGGTCAGAGTTGGGCGGCAATTCCCGTTGACAGGAACGGTACGCCTCTCCGTAATGCCATCATTTGGCTTGACCGCAGAGCGGTAAAACAATGCGAAGAATTAAAACGCACGATTGGGGAAGACAAAATATTTTCCGTCAGCGGCAATCCGTTATCCCCTTCTTATACGACAGGTAAAATCCTCTGGATGAAAGAAAACGAACCGGAGCTTTACAGGAAAACGTACAAGTTTTTGCAGTGCAACAGCTACATTGTGTATAAGCTGACCGGAAAATTAACCCAGGATGTTTCGCAGGGGTATGGAATCCATGCCTTTGCAATGGAGAGTGGACGATGGGATTATGACCTGTGCAGCCGGATGGGCATCGAGCCGGGGATGCTGCCCGACATCTATGAGTGCAGTGCCGTTGTTGGAGAAGTGACCGGGAGAGCGGCTGAAGAAAGCGGGCTGGAGAAAGGAATTCCTGTTGTTGCCGGGGGATTGGATGCGGCCTGTGGAACGTTGGGAGCCGGAGCGATTCATCCGGGGGAAACACAGGAGCAGGGCGGCCAGGCCGGTGGAATGAGCATCGTCATGGATCATCCGGTAAAAAATGAAAAGCTGATTTTGGGCTATCATGTGGTTCAGGATAAATGGCTCCTGCAGGGAGGAACGGTAGGCGGAGGCAGTTTGAAATGGTTTCGCAGAGAGTTTGCCGACGAATTGGGTCGGATTAAAAATCAGAATTTTTTTGATTTTGTCAATAAAGCGGCCGGCCGCATCAATCCCGGCAGCGACGGACTGATCTATTTGCCGTATATGGCGGGGGAACGATCCCCGATCTGGGACGTGAACGCCAGAGGTGTTTTCTTAGGGCTCTCCTATGAAAAAACAAAGGGCCATATGATCAGGGCGATGATGGAAGGCTGCGCCTACGCCCTGCACCATAATCTTCAAACGGCAGAAGCCGGGGGAGTGTGTGCCGGTGAATTGTTTAGCATAGGGGGAGCAGCAAACAGCCGCATTTGGACCCAGATTAAGGCAGATGTGACCGGAAAGACCATCAGGATTCCTTCTTCTGATACGGCAACGACATTAGGAGCCGCGATACTGGCAGGCGTTGGTGTGGGAATGTATAAGAATTTTGATGAGGCCGTGACTACAGCCATTCAAATTAAGCGGATACACCACCCTCATTCAGCATTTTATGAAATCTATCAAAAAGACTATGCGATTTACCTTGAAACGTATCAACGTTTAAAAGATTTATTCCCCAGATTAGGAAGGTGAGTATATGGAAGCTATGAAAGCGGCAGTTTTATACGGTCGGGACGATTTGCGGATAAAGAATATGCCTGTTCCAGAGCTGCTTGACCATGAAATCCTGGTAAAGGTAATGGCTACGGGCATATGCGGTTCGGATTTGCCGCGTGTGCTGGGTGACGAAGCGCACTATTATCCGATCGTATTAGGCCATGAGTTTTCCGGAGTGGTCGAGAAAGTCGGAGGCGGCGTTACAAAGGTAAAAGCAGGGGATCGCATTGCGGGTGCCCCGCTTGTGCCCTGCCATGAATGCAGGGATTGTCAGAGAGGAAATTATGCCCAGTGTAAGAACTATACGTTTATCGGGTCACGCGTCTACGGAAGCTGGGCCGAATATGTAAAAATGCCGGAAATCAATGCGGTAAAAGTCGCGGATAATGTGAGCTTTGAAGAGGCCGCGTTGTTTGAGCCGTCTGCCGTTGCGCTTCACGCGCTTCACCATATCGGTTATCAAGGCGGAGAGGATGTAGCCGTTCTGGGCGGCGGAAATATCGGAATGCTTACCCTACAGTGGGCGAAAGTCCTGGGAGCGAAAACTGTGACCGTGTTTGATATCGATGATGATCGGCTGGAAACGGCCAAAAAACTAGGGGCAGATTATGTCATGAATACGCTCCACCCGGATTTCAAAGAGGAATACGCATTGATTACGAACGGCCGCGGTTTTGGTGTTGTCATGGAAACGGCCGGTTCTATGATTACCATGAACCTCAGCTTCGAGCTTGCTGCCAATAAAGCAAAAGTATGCTTTGTCGGCACGCCTACGAAAGACATTACCTTTCCATTTAAGCGATTTGAGCAAATGAATCGGAAAGAGTTCACGTTAACGGGTTCCTGGATGTCGTATAGCGCACCTTTTCCCGGAAAAGAATGGGAGCTTACCGCCCACTTTCTTGCCAAACAAAAATTGAATTTTAAAGATGTTGTCTTTGGGAAATTTCCTCTGGATGAAATAAACAAAGCCTTTGACCTGTATAAGACACCGGGAACTGTAAAGGGAAAAATATTGCTGTTAAATGAGTAGTTTATCAATGATAAGGGCCTGCGGGTCCTTTTTTTTCCGTTAAAGAAAGTATATGTTGCTTTACAGTGTTAAAGCAACATATACTTTC
>NZ_KE387182.1:0-19325 GCF_000430625.1 Aneurinibacillus terranovensis DSM 18919 | reverse complement strand
CCCTGCAGAAAAAGGACGAGCGGCAACGCCCGCGAGTTTTTCTCAATAGCATAATTAACAATTTTCTCCTTCCTTATCCTTACTCCCAATCCACCTACCCCATTCTTAAAAAATGTCGCAATTCTCTTTGTGACAAACTTGTGTATGTAGTCGCTCTATTCAGGCTATTTGTTCGTTATAATTAAAACAGAAAGAGTTCCAATAAATTTTGTCCTCATGTTATCAAAAACGAAAGGGCTTACATGAGGGCTAGATAGTAAAAAAGGGGGTTAATGTATTGAAGAAATGGTTTAAAGTTTTAAGCGCTCTGTCATTGACGACGGCTCTTGCTTTGACAGGATGCAGTTCGGCTTCAAACACAGCCGCACCATCCGGATCAGGTGGCGCATCAGGCGGGGGAAACGCAGGGGACAAGGTGGTAACGATCGCGACGGTCAACAATCCGGACATGGTGATCATGCAGAAGATGGCAAAGGATTACGAAAAGGAAACAGGAACAAAAGTTAACTTCGTTGTCCTGCCGGAAAACGATCTCCGCAAAAAGGTTACAGAAGATGTAGCGCTCGGCGGCGGGAAATTTGACATCGTTACGATTGGTACATATGATACGCCAATCTGGGCGAAGAACAAGTGGATCGAACCGCTGACGCCGTATTTCGATAAAATGTCTGCAAGTGAGAAATCTGACTATAATTTGGAAGACGTCTTCCAGTCATTACGAGACGCCCTTTCGTATGACAAACAATTGTATGCGGTTCCATTTAACGGGGAAAGCAGCATGCTTTACTACAATAAGGATATGTTGGCCAAGGCCGGGGTAACGATGCCGGAACACCCGACCTGGGATCAGGTAGCAGACATTGCGAAGAAAGTAAAAGCAGCCAACAATGTGCCGGGAATCGTCCTACGCGGCCTGCCGGGCTGGGGAGAAATCCTCGCGCCGCTTGATACGGTGATCAACGCGTTCGGGGGTTCCTGGTATGATATGAATTGGAATGCCAAACTTAGCAGCCCTGAGACAGTAAAGGGGGTAAAATTCTACGTTGACCTGTTAAAAGATGCGGGTGAACCGGGCGCAACAAGCACCGGATTCACGGAAGCGCTCACACTTATGCAGACAGGCAAAGCGGGGATGTGGTATGACGCTACAACAGCTGCCGGCTTCCTGAATGATCCGAAAAGCTCGCAAGTTGTCGGCAAAATCGGGTACGCGTATGCTCCTAAGGAAGTAAAAGACAACACCGGATGGCTGTGGGCCTGGGCTTTAGGGATGGAATCCTCCAGCAAGCATAAAGAGGATGCGTTCAAGTTTATCACCTGGGCAACGAGCAAAAAATACATCGAGAAGGTTGGAAAGAGCGAAGGATGGGTGGTTGCCCCGGGCGGAACCCGTAAATCTACGTATGAAAATCCGGAGTATAAAAAAGCTGCTCCATTTGCTGACATAACATTGAAGTCAATGGAAAATGCCGATTATAAACATCCAACGAAAAATCCCGTGCCGTATGAAGGGGTCCAGTATGTAGCGATTCCGGAATTCCAGCAGCTTGGCACCGATGTGAGTCAGGAAATTGCGTCAGCGATTTCCGGGCAGAAGTCCGTAGAAGATGCAATGAAAATAGCTCAGGATAAAGCGGAAAAAGTTGCAAAAGACGGCGGATATAAAAAGTAACATCATCAGGGGGAACGGCGGCATATCCGCTCTCTCCCCCATTACTTCAAGTAAAGGAGAGGCGTATGAAAACGGTTGGAGTTATGAATCAAGCAAGCACGGATGTCAGCCGATCAAATCGAACAAAAAGTATCCTGACTCCTCCTGTAAAAAGATTGTTATGGCCGAGTCTTATCTTTGTCGGGATTCTTACACAAATCCCCTTTCTTGTCACCATTTATTATAGTTTTCAAGACTGGAATATTATGCGGCCTGATAAGGGTGTTGTCTTCACCGGTTTCTCTAATTTTGCGAAGATTATTAAAGATCCTGCTTTTTTGGAAGTGATTAAAAACACATTTTTGCTGACCGCGGTTTCACTCATTATATGTCTTGTGTTAGGTATGAGCCTTGCCTTATTGATGAATAGAAACTTTTTTGGCAAGGGCATCGTCCGGACGATGCTGGTCTCTCCATTTTTTATAATGCCAGCGGTTTCCGGAATTATTTGGAAAACAATGATTTTAAATCCAAACTTTGGATTCACTTCTTATATAGCCGGCCTGGCAGGAGGGAAGCCGACAGACTGGTTAGGCGCCCATCCTCTGGGAAGCATCATGTCTATGGTTTCGTGGCAGTGGACACCCTTCTTTATGCTTGTTCTCCTGGCCGGGCTTCAATCAGTTCCCGAAGATTTGATGGAAGCATCGCTGCTTGACGGGGCTAAAAAAATACACCAGTTTTTCTATGTGATCGTTCCTCATTTGTTGAGATATTTGGAAGTAGTCGTTTTATTGGGCCTCATTTTCATTATGCAGACGTTTGGCGAAATCTATGTTTGTACATCGGGAGGACCCGGGTATGCTTCGACGAACCTTCCTTTCTACGTATACCGCGTCGGGTTTCAGGGTTGGGACGTAGGGGGCGCCTCAGCGATTGGCGTCATTATCGTCATCATCACGTTAATCTTTATGACCGTGCTGTTTAAATTTTTGCGCAGAACGTTTGGAGGGGAATTGTCATGAAAAAGCCGCTGTCTGTCATTCTAACGTTGGTGACTTATCTTGTCGCGCTCATTTACTTTTCCCCCATCCTCTGGATGTTTATTACTGGTTTTAAAAATGAAGGGGAAGCGGTAATCATGCCGCCTTCGTTGTTTTTTACACCTACTCTTGATAACTATCAGTTGATCTGGAGCTCTGGCGCCGCTTCATTCCTGCAGAATTCAGCTGTTGTTTCCATAACGTCCACATTATTATCCTTACTCCTGGGAGTGCCTGCGGCGTATGCACTGGCTATGTTTAAGCTGAAAAAAGCCGATGACATTCTCTTCTGGTTCATATCGACGAAGATGCTGCCGGCTGTCGGTGTTGTGATTCCCATGTATTTAATTTATAAAAATCTGCATGTGCTGGATTCTTCGCTGGCACTCATCTTATTGTACACGTCGATGAATGTTCCATTAGTTGTATGGATGATGCGTTCTTTCTTTAAAGACATTCCGTATGAATTAATCGAAGCAACACAGGTAGACGGCGCTTCCGGGCTGCAGGGATTTTTTAAAGTAACGTTTCCTCTGGCCAGGCCGGGAGTGATTTCAACCGGTTTACTGTGCCTGATTTTTGCCTGGAACGAATTTCTTTTCGGAGTCACGTTAACCTCTACGAATGCGGCAACCATGCCTGTATATATGGCATCATTCATGACACAGGAAGGACTGTTCTGGGCCAAAATGTCGGCTGTTGCAACCATCGCTGTGCTTCCCGCTTTAATTTTAGGGTGGTTTACTCAGAAGCAATTGGTTCGTGGTATGACCATGGGGGCTGTTAAAGGGTAATCGGCTTCCTCTATTTTGTACCGTTTACATTCTATGTATGAAAGGG
The DNA here is from genome assembly GCF_000430625.1 of Aneurinibacillus terranovensis DSM 18919. Classification (GTDB taxonomy): domain Bacteria; phylum Bacillota; class Bacilli; order Aneurinibacillales; family Aneurinibacillaceae; genus Aneurinibacillus_B; species Aneurinibacillus_B terranovensis. The sequence continues at coordinate 15,791 of NZ_KE387182.1, read as the reverse complement.
AGAGAAAGCCGATGAGCAAACGATTCATGTCCGCGGCTGTTATGGATAAACCGCTTTCCATTGAGATAAAGGAGGTGGAAATGCCGGAACCGAAGGCGGACGAAGCCCTGATCAAGGTGTACTGTATTGGAGTATGCGGTTCCGATATTCATTACTATGAACACGGAAAAATCGGGAGATATGAAGTTAAACAGCCGATTATCCTTGGCCATGAGCTTGCAGGGGAAGTTGTAAAAGTTGGGGAGAAGGTGACTAACGTTTCCGTTGGAGACAGGGTGGCCGTCGAGCCCGGGATTACATGCGGTCGCTGTGACTATTGCAAATCAGGGCGCTATAATCTGTGCCCGGACGTCGTCTTCATGGCGACTCCTCCTGTCGATGGTGCCTGGGCCGATTATGTAGCGGTGCGAAGCGATTTTCTATTTAAACTGCCGGATGAGATGAGCTACGAACAGGGAGCGCTGTTGGAACCGCTCTCTGTGGGATTTCACGCAATGCGCAGAGGAAAAGTCGGACCGGCTGATCGCGTTTTGGTCCTTGGCCTTGGGCCGATTGGACTTCTCGCTATCCAATCGGCGAAATTGTTTGGAGTAACTGAAATTTATGGCAGTGACGTGCTCCCATTCCGCAGGGAGTTAGCTCTTGAAATGGGGGCCAGCGGTGTCGTCAACCCAATCGGTGATGCCCTCGAACAGATTTCTTCACTGGCCGGTGGGAAAGGGGTTGATGTCATTATCGAAACATCCGGAAACGCCAGGGCGGTCTCGGATACAGTCAGGATGGTGAAGCGGGGAGGCCGGATCGTATTCGTAGGCTTGCCTGCTACGGATGCGATTCCGATGGATATTCCGCTTTTGGTAGACTCCGAGCTGGATATGTATGGTGTTTTCCGCTATGCCAATACATATCCGGCTGCCATTCAGGCACTTAGCAGAAGCACGCCGGATATTGAGAAGGTGATTACCCACAGATATTCATTAGATGAAATTAAAGAGGCAGTGGAAGTAGCGAGAACTCAAAAAGACAAGAGTATTAAAGTTATGATATATCCGAATGGAGGCATACAAAAATGAAAGCACTTGTCATTGAAGCACCACATAAGGCAGTCATTAAAGACATTCCCTACCCGAAACCGGGTGCCGGTGAGGTTACGATTAAAGTAGAAAACGTGGGGATTTGCGGAACCGACTTTCATATTTATGAAGGTGAATTTATTGCCCCTTTTCCAATTGTTCCGGGTCATGAATTTTCCGGTACGATTCATGAAGTAGGTGAAGGAGTGACAGGGTTTCAGGCCGGTGACCGGGTAAGTGCAGACCCGTCTATTTTCTGCGGCGCCTGCCAATTCTGCCTGACACATCGGGGGAACCATTGCGAGAATTGGAATGCACTGGGCAATACCGTAAACGGATCCATGGCTGAATTCGTTTCCGTTCCGGTGCGAAATGTAGTGAAATTACCGGATACGATGTCTTTTGAAGAGGGGGCATTTATCGAGCCGATGGCCTGCGTCGTGCACGGCATGAATCGTTTGCAACTGCAGGTGGGAGACCGCGTGATTCTGTTTGGAGCCGGGGCTATGGGCCAGCAACTGATTCAGTCGATTTCCAAAGCGGGTGCTTCCGAACTTGTTGTCGTTGATGTATCACAGGAAAAGCTTGCTATGGCGTTGAAATATGGAGCAACCAAAGGCGTTCTCAGCAAGAATTTGAATACAGAGCTTAGCAAAGAAAACTACCCTTTTGGGTTTGACGTAGTTGTCGATGTCACGGGCATTCCGGCTGTAATTGAAAAGGCTTTTGAGTTTATGGGGCCTGCCGCGAAGTTTCTTCAATTCGGGGTCACTCCGGAAAATTCAAGAATTCAGATCGACCCTTTTAAATTATATAATAAGGATTGGACAATTCTAGGATCGATGGCGATTAACTTTACATTTTTGCCTGCTTTCCAGTGGATTAAAGAGGGGAGAATCGAGGTGGAGCCGCTGATTTCCAAGGTGATCTCGCTGGAAGAAACAGTAGATTTCCTGGCAAAACCGAAGGACCCGGATTTATTCAAAGTACAGATTAAACTATAAAAAAATCGAAATAGCCACTGAAGAGTGGCTATTTCTTTCTAACGTATAACAAAGTTCAGCAGGGGGAGCGGTGAGAAGATGGCAGGAAAAGATGCGCTGCTTATTGGAATCGATGTGGGGACGGAAGGAGTCAAAACTGTTGCGCTGGATCAAAAAGGAGAACTTATCGGTTCTGCGCAGGTTAGCTATACGTTTGAAGTTCCACAACCAGGGTGGACGGAGCAAGACCCGGAAGTCTGGTGGGAAGCGGTAAAAAAATCATTCGGGCTTCTTGCAGAAAAAGGGATTGACTTGCAACGTGTGATTTCCATCGGGGTGACGGGACAGATGCACAGCGCTGTCCTTTTAAGTGAGAGCGGGGAAGTGGTTAGAAAGGCGATTCTTTGGAATGACCAGCGCACGAACGAAGAATGTGAAGAGATAAAAGAAAGAATCGGAATGGATGACCTGATGAGCATTACGTGCAATACAGTCATGCCTGGTTTTACTGCCCCTAAGCTGTTATGGATTCGCAAGCATGAACCGGAAATATATGCGCGAATTGCCCACGTCCTTATGCCCAAGGATTACATTCGCTACCGGTTAACGGACGTACTGGCTGCCGATGTGACGGACGCGAGCGGGACCGCGCTATTTGATGTGGAAGAGAGATGCTGGGCGAATCCAATCATCGGGAGGCTTGGGCTCCCGCCAGCATGGTTTCCGCCGGTGTATGAAAGCTCCCAGATCGTTTCCGCCATTAGTAAAGAAGCAGCAGAGGAAAGCGGGATTCCGGAAGGGGTTCCGGTGGTGGCCGGAGCGGGCGATAATGCGGCGGCCGCCGTTGGAAACGGGATATACCGGGCCGGACAGGGTATGATCAGTGTTGGCACCTCGGGTGTTGCCTTTGTTCCCCTGAAAAAACTTCCATCCGTTCAGGACAGAAAGCAGGGAAACCCAACGGTCCACTTATTCTGTCACGCGATCCCGAATACGTGGCACGCGATGGGGGTTACACTGGCTGCGGGCGGATCATTGCGCTGGTTTAGGGAAGCGTTTGCCCCGGGAGCTGATTACAGCGCGCTTGTCCAGCCGGTGGAGACAGTCGAGCCGGGTTCGGACGGATTGCTATTTTTACCTTATCTTACCGGGGAGAGGACACCGCATGATGACGCGAACGCAAGAGGTGTTTTCTTTGGGATCAACTTGCGGCACCGGAGGGAACATTTTACCCGGGCAATCCTGGAAGGGGTATCTTACAGCGTATTGGATTGCCTGCAGCTCCTTGAAACAAAAACGAAGGAAGTCCCGTCCTTTGTCCTTACCGGCGGAATTGTAAACAGCGGCATATGGAGCCAGATTCTGTCGGATGTATCCGGTAAGGAATTGCAGATTGCCGCGATGTTTGAAGGTCCGGCGATCGGAGCGGCTGTGCTGGCCGGAATCGGAATCGGAACCTGGAAAACGCCTCAGGATGCTGTGCGCGGGCAATCAGCACAGAGCCGCCGGATCGCTCCCGATGAAAAAAAGCAGGCGATGTATCAGACTTATTTTCAAAAATATCAGTCCCTCTATAGAACGGCGAAAGAATTATTTTACTAAATCAACTGTAAATGGGTTGCATCCTATATACTAGCTGTGAGTCAGGCGGCAGTTGTCTAATTTATTGCACGATAATGATTTCGATATTAAACTTGTGAGGAGGTCTATGATGGCAAAGCAGGAGTGTATTCAACTGAACTCAAGACAGCAGCAAATTCTGCTACTCCTTCTTCGATCATCGGCTTCAATGACATTAAAGGTCATTTCTAAAGAACTCCGTATAAGCATTCGCACGATCCAGCGAGAGTTAGCAGCGCTCGATGATATCCTGCACAAGTATGGCCTTACACTGAATAAAAAAACAGGGGTTGGATTGTCCGTAGCAGGCGATGAGCCGGCGAAACAAAAATTAATTCAGCATTTATCTATCAACAAGTCGATTAAAATATTTTCACCGGAAGAACGCCAGTACGTTATGATGCAGATGCTTCTCTCATTAAGGGAGCCAACCAAGCTTTATTTCTTCAGCCATCAATTCGATGTAACGGAAGCGACCATCAGCAATGACCTGTCCAAGCTGGAACCGTGGTTTATGAAGCATCATATCCAGCTCATCCGCAAACCGGGATTGGGAGTATATATCGAGGGCGATGAGAAAAGCATCCGGGAAGCAATCATTGACTTAATTTACAGGCATTTCTCCCAGGAACAATTGATGGAAGTCTTAACGTCCTACGCTTATTCTTTTTCAGATAAAATGAAGCTGGAAATTTCCATTCGGAATCATCTCCTGCATTTTATCGATCCCCAGACGATTGCGCAAATCGAACAAGTGGTTCAACAGACGGAAAAACGGTGGGGTTACGAAATGTCGGACAGCGCATATATTGGCCTGGTTGTGCACATTGCTTTAGCCGTACAGCGCTTAAAACATGGGGAAAACATTACTATCGATACAATGCTGATAAAATTGAAAGATACAAATGAATATCGGTGGGCTTATCAAATATCGGAAAAATTAAGCTCTGTATTAGGAGTCATGATTCCCGAAAGCGAAATCGGGTATATTGCCATGCACCTTCTGGGAGCAAAAGCGAAGCGAATTGATTCAGCGTCAGCGCTGCGAAACGATATCGAGCATTACGTGTATAAAATGGTTCAAATTGTAGGAAGAGAGCTTAAACTAAACCTAGAAAACGATGCTTCTCTAATGGAACATTTGACCACGCATTTGCTATCCGCGGTGAATCGAATCTCGCTTCAAATGGATATCCGAAATCCGCTGCTCGGTCATATTAAAGAGAAATACCCGGATGTATTTGCCGCTGCCCGCAAGGCATCCGATTATTTGGAAGAGCGGCTTGGGTGTCCGATTCCCGAGGAGGAAATCGGCTACCTGGTTATGCATTTCGGCGCAGCGGTTGTAAGAAGAAAAGAAATTAATAACAATCGTTACCGGGTGGTGCTCGTATGTACGAGCGGGCTGGGCACTTCCCGGCTGCTGGCGACTCAAATTGAGAAAGAGCTGCCGCATGTCCAAATTGTCGATACGGTTTCACTGCTTACTCTGGAAGAATGGTTAAAGAATAAACCACCGGTTGATTTAATTATTTCCACCGTTCCCTTTCACCATGAAAGCTACAAGGTAGCTGTTGTTAATCCTTTTCTCCAGGCTCGGGATGTTGAATTAATAGAAAGCGGCTTGAACAGTCTGGTAAAGGAACACAGAAAAATCACCGAAGACACCGGAGAAATTAAAGATACAGTGATGAAAATGAACCGCTACGGGGAAGCCATGGTCCATCTTCTTGACCATATCTATTTCCTGCCGGACGTGGAAATGACGTCGAAAGAAAAATTGATTACGTATATCGCGGAGTATGTGAAAACAAGATTTGCAGAAACCGAAGCTGTCTTATTGGAAAACGACTTACGGAAAAGAGAAGAGATAGGAGCATTGGTGTTGGAAGACAACAGGCTCGCGATGCTTCACTGCCGCAGTGAGGCTGTCAGTAAGATGTGTGTTTGCCTTGTTCGTTTAACAGGTGATATCGATTGGGCTGGCCGTGATGACAGCATGGGCATGCCTGTGAATACCATTCTGGTTTTGCTCGCTCCGCGCAATGCTCCCAAAGAGTATATTGAATTGATAGGTGAAATCAGTGCTGCGTTGATTGAGGATGAGTTTATCGAAGCGTTGAAAAATAGTAATTTTTCCGCTGTGAAAAATACGATAAAGACGATATTGGCACAGGGGTATTTAGAGAAAACGAACTCTGTTTTACGGGGAAATTTATGAAACGATTAAATCGCATAGGCCGTTTTCTAAGCACGTTGGTGTTTCAAAATATTTCCGGACTGATTGCTCTTGGCATCATCAGGATTTTATTCGGACCGACCGGATGGTGGCCTCATCAGGAGATTTATCCGATTATCGATAGCTTGGTGAAATATTTCATTCCGATTCTTTTTGCCTATACCGGTGGGAAGATGACAGGGGGGCAGCGGGGAGGTATTATGGCTTCTTTCGTTACCCTTGGCTTGATTGCGGGAAGCACGTCATCGTCCCCGATGATTCTGCCAGCTTTAACGATAGGCCCGTTCGTAGGGTATGTGATCGCCAAACTAGACAAATGGCTGGAAAGCAAAATTCCTATCGGATTCGAATTGTTGCTTTATAATGCCGCTGCGGGATTTACTGGTGTAGGCCTGACAATCCTTTGTTATGTATTTATCGGCCCGTTGTTTATTAAAGGGATGCATTGGGTCTTTGCGGAAACGGAACGCCTTGTTGAATCAGGGTACTTGCCGCTGGCAGCTCTTGTGATAGAACCGGCAAAAGTTTTATTTTTTAACAATGTTATTAACCACGGTATTTTAGAACCTATAGGAATTCAGCAGACAAAGTATGTTGGCAAATCAATTTTTTTCCTTTTGGAGTCTAATCCGGGCCCGGGATTTGGCCTTCTGTTTGCCTATTATTTACGCGCCGCGGCCAAGGAGAAGGGAACAGTGAAATCCTCTCTAGTCATTCACGTTTTAGGCGGAATCCATGAAGTGTATTTTCCGTACGCCCTTATGAAACCTCTTGTCATTATTCCTCTCATTCTGGGTGGCCTGACGGGAGACTTCATTTTTTACCTTCTCAAAGCCGGGCTGGTGGCAACGCCTTCACCGGGAAGTATATTCGTTTTGCTTATCATGGCGCCTAAGAATTCCATACTTCCTATTATAGCCGGATTTATCGGGTCAGCCATTATATGCTTTCTTGGTTCGCTCTATGTGCTTTCCCGGGACAAAGTAAAAGCCGACGAAATTCCGGCTCAAAGCACTGAGGCGGCTCTGCATTCCGCACCGAAGGAGGAAGATAAATCCGACCAGAAAAGAAAAAAGAGGGTAAACCATATTGTTTTTGCCTGCGATGCAGGAATGGGATCGAGTGCAATGGGGGCGGCGCTGTTAAGGAAAAAATTGAAACAGGCGAATCTGTCAATAACGGTCACGAATTCATCTGTAGACGACATTCCTCCTGAAGCAGATATTGTGATATCCCAGGCACATTTGACCGAACGGGCGAAAGCTTCCGCCCCGGACGCCGAACATGTGCCCATTACTTCGTATGTGGATCAAACTTTTTACGAAACGTTGATTACAGAGCTTACCTCTTTAGTAACAAAGGGCGGGGAAGAACAGTCTTTGCCGGGTGAAATAAGCGGATTAACGTGTGGACATATTCTCTTTAAAGCGGAGGCGCGGGATAAGTGGGAGGCCATTGAGCAGGTAGGCCGCCTTCTGGTTGAACAAAACCATGTTGATCCCTTGTATATTGATGAAATGAAGAAGCGTGAACAACTGCTCTCCACGTATATCGGAAATGGCGTAGCCGTCCCCCACGGTATTGATGCGGACAGCAGCCGGATTAAGCGGCCTGGTATCTCGATTGCTCAGTATCCGAACGGTGTTGAATTTGGGAACGGGAACACCGCTTATATTTTAATTGCTATAGCGGGAAAGGGATCCCAACAGCTTTCCATTCTGTCACACTTAGCCTATATTATCGAAAAGGACGAAAAGATTAGTAAACTCATCCATTCGAATTCCTGCGAAGAAATCGTCAGGATTATAAATGATTCAATGATGGTAAATAAGAATATAAGCTCATAGGAGGATGTAGCGAATGATTACGGCACAAGTGGAAATCGGTTGCAAACACGGTCTCCACACTCGTCCGGCAACCTTGCTGGCCACGATTGCACAGAAATTTTGTTCCGATATTGAAGTGGAATACAGGGGGAAAATTGTCCAGGGAAAAAGTGTCCTTGGTCTGCTTCAATTGGAAGCAAAGGAGGGGAGTACACTTTCCATCCGCATCAATGGAAAAGATGAAGAGAAAGCAATGGAGGCTCTAATTCGATTAGCCCTAAATCGGTTTGAAGCGATGTAGAAATGATATAAATCACGTAAAAAAGCCATTTTCATGCGGTTGACTTTATCGTGGTTTTAGTGAATAATTGATGAGTAAATTAATTCTATAAGTGAATAACTGAGATAGAGGCGCGGTTTTTAATAGTATCGTTGTGGAGGTAAGCACAGGGAAGCAGCGGGAAAGGAAAGATCGCCGAAGCGTACAGTGGATGCTTTAAAGCTGTATGCTGGGACTGCACAAAAAATGTGCAGGACTGTCACATTTTTTGTGGAGAGCTATCATTCAATAACAAAGTAAACATATCTGATCAATCACTATATGTTTTCCGAAGCCTTGAGTGTATGCTTAGGGCTTTTTTATATGCTCATCTTAGATATTCGCTTATCGGATTATTGGAAAAACCGATAGGAGGACGACATCAGTGCAACAAAAGTCACACCTGAAAAAAGACATTGGCTTATTTATTGCCACCGCCCTTGTGGCGGGTAATATTATGGGCTCAGGAATATTTATGCTTCCGGCAACCCTGGCGCAAAAGTCGGGGCCCGGCGCGAGCATGCTTGCCTGGATTTTAACAGGCATAGGTTCGATTTTTCTGGCGCTCTCGTTTGCTAATTTAGGATCGAAAATACCAAAAACAGGGGGTCCCTACGAATATTCAAAGCTTGCGTTTGGAGATTTCATGGGTTTTATGAGCGCATGGTTATACTGGAACGGTTCCTGGATCGGAAATGCCGCCGTCATTCTTGCCATTGCAAGCTATGCTGGCAATTTATTTCCTATTATCGCTGATAACCATCTGGTTGGTTTTATTTTCTCAAGTGTTATCTTGTGGATTTTTACCATCATTAACATTCGCGGCGTTCGCGTGGCTGGTAAGCTGCAAACCGCCATTACCGTCTTTGAAATGCTGCTGTTATTGTTTTTCATTGGTTCCGCAGCTTTCCATTTTAAATTAAGTAATCTTCTGCCGATCTTCCCGGCCGGCAAAGGCGCGGAGACGATTTCGTCGGCCGCAACGTCTACCCTGTGGGCGTTCATCGGGCTGGAGAGTGCTTCGATTGCTGCAGGCGAGATTAAAAACCCGGAAAAAAACGTAAAAAGAAGTACCATCCTTGGCATCCTTATTTCAACCGTGATGTATTTTATGATCAGTTTTTTTGCTATGGGCGCGGTGCCGCAAAGTACGTTAGCAAACAGTAAAGCGCCGATTGCCGATATCCTCTCAAGTTATTTCGGCAGTGGAATGGGCACCTTGATGACGATCGGTGCGCTCATCAGTATACTTGGTACAACCGTTGGCTGGCTCCTATCGACGGCACGGGTTGCTTATGCCGCAGGTAAAGATGCGATGTTCCCGGCTATGTTTGCCAAAGTGCACCCTACGTTTAAAACACCGCATGTTTCTTTAATCATGGGTTCACTTTTACTGAATATCCTGCTGCTTATGAACTATTCAAAAAGTTTCTCATCAGCCTTTAATTTCGTGATCATGCTTGCGACGCTTTCATTCCTTCCCGTATATGCCATGACCGCAGCTTCGGAAATTCTGCTCATTGTTAAAAAGGAAAAAGCGTTTAATCTATTCACGTTTATTAAAAGTTCGTTCGTGCCGCTGTTAGGATTTGTTTATGCAGGCTGGACCATTTATGGATCAGGGGCGGAAACCGTGATGTATGGTTTTCTCCTGATGCTGCTGGGTGTTCCTTTTTACCTGTATTTGACGCTAAAAAACAAGGCGAAAATGAAAGAAATCCGCAATTTTGAAAACGTGTCATAAGCGGGTCACCCTGTATCGTTAAAAAGACAGCTATCCTTGTAGGAGCAGCTGTCTTTTTTAAAATAAGATTCGTTTTCACAGCAAAACAAGGCCAGCCCCGAATTACAGGCTGGCTTTGTTGGCAGTCATCAAATTAAACGATTTATTACAATTAATAAGGAAAATGTTTGGGGCATTTTATTCATCACATGGAAATTTCGTGCTCATCAAGCAATTGCCCGGAATCCGGTTTTTTGGCCCCGCGTGCGTTAAGTTCCCGAAACAAGTTGCGATACTCGGCAATAGATATTTCTCCACCAATATACTTTTGTTGGCTAAAATCTAACAGCTCATTTGAGTTTAAAGGTTGATTCTTCTTGACTTGGATAAACACGTTGATTAAATCTTCCAATGTCACAAACTTCCCCCCTTAATTCATTAACGCTTCCTCTCTATAATACCACCAAAAAAATCCCTGGTTTTTGTTTTGGAATATTGAGACTTCCGACAGAATGTTACAAGAGAAGGGCGGAGGATGTTGTTTTTTGAGAGAACTCATTATTTTTTTCTTTGATAAACGAAGAAATCGTACGTATATGGATTTTTTTCATCAGTTGTTCCTTTTTCTTTTGAGATTAACTCCCAATCATCCCTGTTAATTTGGGGAAAGAATACATCACCGTCAAAGGTTTCTTCTATTCGTGTCATGTACAGTTTGTCCGTATAAGGAAGGAATTGAGCTATAATCTCCGCCCCTCCGATTACATCTATCACTTCATCGCCGAATTTGACGAGAACGTCCTGAACGGAATGCATAATCATACAGCCTGGAGCAGCGTATGTTTTATCTCTTGTGAGGACTACATTTTTTCTGCCGGGCAGGGGTCTGCCGATCGAATCATGCGTTTTTCTTCCCATTACAATAACGTGACCCATTGTAATCGATTTAAAATAAGCCAGGTCAGCCGGTAGATGCCACGGCAATTTATTATCCTTGCCTATCACTCTGTTTTTGTCCATTGCAACAACGATTGAAACCATGAGAAATCTCCTTTTATCGATAGTCATATTCTCTTTATTATCCTACCAGGAGTATACCCATTACAAACAGGTAGGCTGCATAAAAAATGAAAAAGTTGAAAAAAGTTATAGGAGTTTATGATAGATGAGAATTATGATTATCTAATAAAAATCAAGATCACTTACCGGGCTTGACGCAGAGGCGTATAATGGTTTATAGAGAACATAGTATAGAACGAAGCTCATCATAAGAACGCTCTAAGACCTTGTTTTAAACCAACCTGCCGTTTAAATGAGGTCTTTACGTTTGTCTATGTTTCTGTGTGTGGTAGTAAGGGATATAAACAGAACAACACTACAGAACAGATGGAGCTCGTTACCGCGTATAATCTCTGCCTGATCGTCAGTTTCGGCTGCTTCTATATTTACCAAACCGCTGCTCCCCGACCTGATATCACCGGGCATGATTTTCTTATAAAGTTAATATTGTATGTGTATAGCTATGACAATCCGTTTAATGCCTTTCCCAGCATCCATTGCTTGTCCAGCTATTTAATGATGAAAGCCATTAATAACAGCACGTGGTCATGGATGTCATTGGAGCCAATATCTTAGCAGAAGGAATGTACAAATATATACATTTTCCGATCGGCAGAAAATTCTTTTTGTGTAAAAAAGAGAACTAAGTTAAAGAATAATGGTAGCGGTATATAATGGAGGATGAATAAGAGTGAATAGAGATATAAAGGTACTGATCCTGTTTGCCAGCTACGGGGATGGACATATCCAAGTATCGCGTGTTTTACAAAAAAGTTTTTTGGACAGCGGGATCAGTCGTGTGATCCTAAAAGACTTGTTTGCTGAATCGCACCCATTCATTAATGCGCTGACCCGATATTTATATATAAAAAGTTTTTCATTCGCCCCTTTTTTGTATGGGTGGATGTATCACCGGACGAAGGAAATGCAGCATGAAACGAGAATAACGCAATGGTTTAACTCATTCGGCATCAGAAAATTACGGTATATTATCCGGGAAGAACAACCCGACGTGGTAATCAATACGTTTCCAATGCTGGTCATGCCGGAACTGCGGAAGAGAGATGGGGTATTTATTCCAACGTATACTGTGGTAACCGATTTTGTACTTCACAATCGATGGATTCACCCGCAAATTGATAAATTTTATGTGCCTACAGACGATGTGAAAAGAAAGATGATGATGAAAGGAATTCCGGCCGACCGGATTAAGGTAAGCGGGATTCCCATAAGAAAGGGATTTGAGACGGGCCAGTCACCGAGTGATGCCTATCAAAAATACGGCTTGGACCCTTCAAGAAAGCAGATTCTTGTGATGGCGGGCGCATATGGGGTCGTGCAAAACCTGGAGAAGATTTGCCGTTCTTTTTCGCTCATACCTGATTTGCAAATGATACTTGTTTGCGGGAGAAATCGGTCGCTGCAGGAGGAAATGGAGCATCATTTCGCCGGAAATCCCTGTGTGCGGGTGCTTGGGTTTGTGGAAAACATTCATGAGCTGATGGGCGTAGCCTCATGTATCGTAACGAAGGCAGGCGGCATTACTCTTTCGGAAGCGATTGCCCAAAGCTTACCCATCATTATTTTCCGGCCAGTGCCGGGCCAGGAGATGGAAAATGCCCGTTACCTGAATAAAAAAGGAGCGGCGATTATTGTGAACAATACGGGCGAACTTGTCCGTGAGATTGGACAACTTTTGGATCATAAGCAGCATTTGAATAATATGAAGGAGGCGGTCCGGGCTCTTTATCGACAGCGGGCATCCTCCACAATTATTGAAGACATCCTGGATAGCCTGGATACAAACAACAAATCCTACATAAATAAGGTGGCGATAAGGGGAATATATGGTGAACATTTTCAATAAAAAGATAGTAACCTGGGACTTTTTTAAAGTCATTAGTATTTTATTTCTCGTCGAATTCGTTAGAGGCGCTTTTTTGATTACGTTTTTACCTTTGTACGCAGCCGATGTGCTGGGCTTTTCTGTCTCCGTGGTTGGGGTAGCGGTTACGGCCCATTATTTTGCGGATACCGCCGTTAAAAGTATATTCGGTTATTTACTGGACCGATTTCCGTTCCGTTTCATTGTTCAGGTCGGTTTATTTCTTTCTTTCCTTGGATTGCTTTTTATCCCGTATATTCATCAATCGTGGCTGCTTATTATTGCGTCAACCGTTTTTGGGATTGGGATATCCCCGGTTTGGATTGTATGTTTAAGTAAAGTGAATGAAGATAACCGCGCGGCTCAAATGGGTTTTTTGTATACATTTTGGCTCGTAGGCCTTGGACTTGGCCCCGTTGTTCTTAACTTTTTTATGGACAAAAGCTATCGTTTATCTTTATGGATTTTGATCGGTTTGTGGGCGATCGGGTGGCTGCTGTCCCTGGGAATCAGGAATGATAAAGTTGAAAAGGTAACAATGGTTCCCGTCAAAAAGCAGATGAAAATGTTTCTGGAACGGCTAAAGACCATGCGTACGCTGCTCCCCGGAATGGTGTTACAGACTACGGCCGCCGGCATGCTGGTTCCTATCTTACCAACCTTTGCAGCAAGTCATTTAGGGCTTACTCACAGCCAATACTCCTACATACTCATTGTTGGAGGCGTGTGTGCCGTTATCGGGCTGGTTCCGATGGGAAGGCTTTCTGATGCGTGGGGATGGAAGTGGTTTCTTGTCATTGGCTTTGGCATGTTAGCATTTGGCTTATTTTTCTTAACTTTTCAGTTTGCGTTATATTCTATTTTTATTCTTGCAGGCGTGCTTGGCTTATCTTATTCAGCTGTTCTTCCTGCCTGGAATGCACTGTTGTCACATCATATTCCCCAGGGGCAAGAAGGATTGGGATGGGGAATTTTTTCCAGTGTGGAAGGAATCGGAGTAATTATTGGCCCTGTTTTAGGAGGATGGATCGCTGATCGCTTTAGCGAAAGTTTGACGGTTCAGCTCAGCGCTCTTTTTTTAGGAGGAATTGCCCTGTTTTACTGCTTCTTGCCTCTTTCTCTGCTGCAAAGAAAAGAGATATGATCGGTGAAATTGGAGGTGCACGATATGCAGATCATACGCGAAGATGCTTTAGCTCGGTTAAATTGGAAAAAACAATGCCTAATAAAGGTATGGATGATATGGGAACGCACGTTCAACAGGGTTTTTCATGTTAGACCCATTGATAAAAACAATGAATTTTTAAGTGTAAGGGTAAGAAAATACAGAGGAAAAGCGATTGAACTGGCTGATGGAGAGTTCATTAGACATGGAGACCTGATCGCTGAGCTCCACCTGAATAATGAGGTTCTTTTAACGATGCAGACGAATGCAAGGTCTTCTGTTCAACTTGCTATTCAGATGATCCGGGCTACTGCATCTCTTATGCCAAGAATTTTACGTTTGATTCGCACAGAGCCCCGCTATGGCAATGTCAAAGGAGTATATGGAATCTCCCTCATCCATCGCGGCGCTGAACAGTTTGGTTTTACGATTCTGGATTTACCGAAAGGATTGTTCGCGTCTGCAACACGCGTGTATCTGCGCTCATTGTTATTTATTATCCATCCGCAGGGAAAACAAAGGTTAAAAACAAAGACAGAGCTGCTGGTACCGAAGATTATAGCGATATCCACAAAAGAATTAATGCGAAGATACGAGAATGAGTCTAACTAGCCGAAATAAGGAAAAACGCCCGCTGACATTAAACGAGGGCGTTTTTTACATGGTGTATTTTACGTATGTAGTTTTGTTACACTAGGCAAATCGGTTTTTAATGCGTGTCGTTAGCCAGTATAAACCGCTTATCACTAAGACTGAAACGAGTGCCCACAGTCCGTATTGATGGACAGTTTCCCCGATCGTTTCCAGGTTCTTTCCGAAAAAGCGTCCGATCGAAAAAAACACGAGTGTCCAAATAAACCCTGTTGTATAAGAAAAAAGTGCGTACCGGGCATATGACATCCGTCCGATCCCGACAAGGTAAGGAACCAGGTGGCGAACAATCGGAAAAAAATAGCTGATACAAAGGGAAGAGGAACCATACCGTTCGATTAAACTGTATGATTTGGTCAGGTATTTCTCTATGTTTTTCTTTTTTTGGAGCTTACGTAAGACAGGTCCACCTATTGCACGCCCCAGTATATATCCGAGTGACAGGCCGGATACAACGCCGAAGTAGGTGACAAAAAACGCCGGAACAGGATGCAGCAGCCCAAGAGACGCAACCATTCCCCCCATCATGACAATCAATTCGTCCGGAATGGGAATGCCGACGATGCCGAGCCATAAACAGAAAAAAAGTGAAGCATATCCATAATGTTCGATTAAAGTAAGTAATGTAGTTACATCCATTTTGTCCTCCGTACTTATCAGACTGTTTTCATCTTTCCTGCTTTAATTTCTCTTTATACCGACGATTCCCTGCAGAATGGGAATCATTTTCCCAAAAAGTTTCACCCTTTTTTTCGGTTAGGCATATACCAATAACGTAGTGATTAACTAGAGAGAAACTAAGGAGGATGACGAAATGGAAGACAATACAATTTCAAATCAAGGTTTAACGCCGGAAACAGAGATGGTGCGCCATACAGAAGAAAGTAACAGACAGCGTCCGCCATACGGATATGGTTCTCAGTACGGATATGGATACAGCCCTTATCATCCCTACGGATATGGGCATCATCCTTATCATCCTTATCATCATTATGGATATGGCCCATACCATCATTTCGGATATGGACCTTATCAACATTACGGGTACGGCCCGTACCATTATGGATATGGGTATGGCCCCTCCCCTTATGGATATGGTGCCGGAAGACCGCCATACGGGTATCGGGAAGAAGACTAGAGAGGTAGCGTCTGGGATTTCTATGTATAGCCATCACAATCGTGATGGCTTTTTTACCGTTAAGGAAAGTATATGTTGCTTTACAGTGTTAAAGCAACATATACTTTCCT
>NZ_AUMJ01000047.1 GCF_000430625.1 Aneurinibacillus terranovensis DSM 18919 | reverse complement strand
CGCTAACTTTTAAAAGCAAGCTTTTAAAAGTCCGCTCGACTTGCATGTATTAGGCACGCCGCCAGCGTTCGTCCTGAGCCAGGATCAAACTCTCCAAAAAAGTTTGACGCCCACGGATGGGCTAACGTCGACGTTGCAACACGATGTTGCGTTCTTAGTCGACGTTCCTTAATACTCATTTAAAAAGCTGGTCTTACTTAAAATCCAGAATTGTATCCGGGTTATATCGCACATTTGGCATTTCACTGTTCAGTTTTCAAGGAACTTCATTCCCGCCATCCGCTCTCAGCGGCGACTTGTATATCTTATCAAATGTCCAGCAAAAACGCAACCGGTAATTTTTTCATCAATATTTGTCTATCGTCACGTTGTTACCAATTGATTGATAGTTTATTACCAGTCTTTTTTCAGCTCTATTTAATGAAAAGCGTATTTGATAAGTTTGCGCTGCAGAAGCGACAAGAAATAATTTATCACGATTCAACAACAAACACAACAGGAAAATATAATCTGAAACTCCGTACTCACATCTTTACCTGCTAAGCTCCCATCATTAACTTTATTCATGATTGCTCATACTTTTATTGACCCGATTTTTGTCTTCGGAGAAAATAAACAGCAGCCAAGTCAAGGCAAAGTAAACGATGCCTGCCCAGATCCGCCCGTTTCCGCAAAGAAAACCAATATAGCCTCCTGAAATTATACTTACAATTACTTTCTCAATCTTCGTCATTTTTCTCTCTCCTTGTTATAAAAATAAAAAAATGACCCGATTTTCGAAGACACGATGTTAAGGTATCCTTACCCTTACTATACCTTTCGATTATGTCAAGAGTATGTTGACGGGAGACAGGATCCCAGCCATGTAAAAGTATTTAGAAAACATGGCTAGAATCGTAAATCCCCTATCACTCACATAGAAGCAAGACAGAAATAGCAGGAAAGCAAGGGCGGTTATACCTCCTTGCCTTCCTGCTATTAGCTATTGTAATAATTGATTTATTAAAACCTCTACCATGTCCACTAAAGGCTCAAAGGCGTAGTCAACATCCAATCGTTCCGTCCATTTATGAGCATCCCTTCCTACCGGTCCCAAATTTATAACCGGAACGTTGAGCTCTTCCAGACTGTCTAAAGGAAGCGTATAATTCTTTCCCCAGAGCGGGAGATTAGAAAGCAACGGCTGTAAGGAAGAAGCGGGTTTTTCTAACCCTGCATAACTTAAATCCGAGATTCCCGGAAAATAATGTTTTTCCCGGATCGCAATACCGTGCTCTTTCCCGGCATATGCAATCAATTCATCCGCCGCTTTTCTAATTCGGGAATGGTTCCGGGAACTGACCGCCGGATAGTACGGTGGTGCAAAAAAGAGAACGATCATTGGTGCCAGTTCTTTACATTGGATTGCCAGTTCATCTACCAATTGAATGGTTGCTTCCCGGTCATCTCCTTTATTTTTCAGCACATTGGTTTCGATACGGCTGATTTCCTCTTGGCCATATCTTTCCAATGCATAATCCATTAATTCTTTATAGGTTAACACCCTAATATTCATCTTGCCAATAGTTGAATGTGCAAGTGTAGAGAACTTTTCGGCTTGTTTGTGATAGCCTTCTTCGATGCGTCCAGCCGCCTTTTTCACATGGAAGCGGAGTTGTTCGAGAACTTCACCCATGGATTTTTCGAACAAGAATAAATTAAATAAGGAAACGGCGCGGTGGGGAATTTGTACGGAGTATTCCTTTTTTAAGTCCTTTTGAAAAAGGTTCGTCGGCGGTGGTGTTACTTCTCCTCCCACCACTTCACATAGTTCTGTATTTAACTCCAATTCACACGTAATCTGTGATGCCATGTAGCTCGCATTGAGTCCCATGAACGGTTCACCGACATGCGTCTCTTTTCCGTAGCAGAGAAATCCGGGTAAAATCTTTCCGATAGAACCGGTGTAAATATACTTTCCACGATCCCCGGGATAACAGGAAAATATCGGTTCAGAATTTAAGCATGCTTTATATTCCAGTTGGTGCTGTTTAGCGATTTGCACGAGCAGAGGAGCAGCGTCCCTCATCCCCATTGAATTGACTTCTTCGTCGCAAACAGCCAAGAGAAGTAGATTGCCATCAAACGTCCCGCTGAAGGCTTTTTCTATCATAGACATATGCAGCGTCAGCCCACATTTCATATCCATCGTACCTCTGCCGAACACCCAGTCTCCATTCGTCAAATCCTCTTGTACATCCACAGGCATAGAAATCTTATTCGCATAAAATTCCCGGGTCAATTCACGAACGTGAAAAGCGATGCTTTTCCATCTGCCGTAATCTTCAACTTCTACCACATCAAAATGAGAAATAAGAATCACCGTGTTTTTGGTCTCATTCGTTTTCTTAACAAGGCCGGTCACGATTTTGCGTCCGTCACTTATCGTGTGGAGTCGCAAATGTTCAGGGTGTTCTTTAAAATAAACCGTCTCCCCTAACTCACGGGCGATAAATTCAGCAATTGCAATTTCATCCTTGGAACCGGTTATACTAGGGAACCCTACCAGCGTTGAGAGAAGATCCGTCAATTGAGCTTTTGTCTGCCACTTTGGTTTGTCCGTATTCAACACACAGCACCCTTTCTCCAACACAAAAATAATGGCTAGTTTATATCTACCACTGTAACATTGCCGCTCGAATTTTTCGCCTGATTATTTCTTTGTTTTTTCCTTATATCAAACCTGGCTTCAAGTTTCGTAACAAAATAGGAAAAAGCTAAGACAAGAGCAAAATAATACAACCCGACTACAATATACGTGGTCAGCTGCTGAAAGTTGGAGGCCGCTTCACTCAAGCCTGAACCCCATAAATCCTGCATACCAACATAAGCAACGAGAGAGGAATCCTTAAGACCGATAATAAATTGATTGCCCAAAGGAGGGATAGCCAGCTTAAAAGCTTGCGGAAGAACCACCCTTCTCATAGTCAGAGGGTAAGACATTCCTAAAGACCGGGCCGCTTCCACCTGCCCCCGGTCGACCGACTGAATGGAACCGCGAAAAATCTCCGCAATATAGGCTCCGCTGTGAATCGCTAATGCGAGGGCACCCGCCCAGAACTGTGACAAAGTTACAACGCTGGAAATCCCAAAATAAAGAATTGCAATTTGGACGATAAGCGGCGTTCCCCGAACGACTGCAAGATATAAAGTAGATAAATAATTTAACATCTTATTGTTAGAAAGGCGAAAAAAAGAAAAAATCAGTCCAATCACGATTCCGAGAACAAGAGAGGTTATAGTTAACTGTAGTGTGAGAACTGTTGCGGGCAGAAATACCTTGTATGTCGATAGAAAAATATCAATCATGCCATAATCACTCCCGAATGGTTTAGGTTGCTGAAAAACAGGGGTGCCATGAAGGCACCCTCGTGTTTTTCTTATTTTTCATCTCCTAGAATATTACGACCAAACCATTTGTTGCTAATCTTATCGTAGGTTCCATCCTTAATGATTTCATCCAGTGCCTTATTTAATTTATCGAGGAGCTCCTTATCTTCCTTTCTTACGGCAATGGCCTGATCATCATGGCTGAGAGGTTTGCCAACGTCCTTAATTTTAGCCGACCCTTCCTTTATTACGCGAAATCCAACCATCTGGTCCGTGATAACAGCATCGAGCCGACCCGTTGGCAAATCCATAATAGCTGTTAAATCGCTATCGTATTCAATAACTTTATCCTTATCGGTATACGTAAGAGCGAGAGTTTTATAAGGACTCGCTTTTACGACACCGATTTTTTTCCCTTTTAAATCGGCAGCAGATTTAATTGTGTCATTATTCTCAGCCACAAAAATTTGCGAGCCTGAGCGATAATAAGGATTCGTAAAATTAACTACCTTTTTACGTTCATCCGTGACCGTCATACTCCCGAGAATGGCGTCGTACTTTTTGGCCAACAGCCCTTGAACTATGGTTTCCCAAGGATTGGTTACCGGGTCTGGTTTCATCCCCATCTTTTGCGCCAGGGCTTCCCCTATCTCCACATCAAATCCTGCAAGTTTCCCATTTTCTTTGAAATTAAACGGTTTATATAAACCGCTCAATCCAAAATGAAACGCTTGTTGTTCAGTGCCTTGATTTTGTGCCGGTTTTGCAGCTTCCTGCTTCCCGCCGCATGCGGTTACGAACAGTGAACCAGCCAACACCGTAGAAACAAGAAATACCATCCATGTTTTTTTCATTTTTTTGCCCCCTTTATTTGTTAAATGTTACATAATGCTTCTTAAAAACTGTTTCGCTCTATCACTTTCAGGATTTTCAAAAAATTTAACAGGTGTAGTTTCCTCCAAAATTTGTCCATCGTCCATAAAAACAACGCGGTCAGCCACTTCTCTTGCAAAACCCATTTCATGTGTGACAACGACCATTGTCATTCCTTCCTTAGCTAACTGCTTCATTACCTGAAGAACTTCCCCGACTAATTCCGGATCCAACGCTGAAGTAGGTTCGTCGAACAGCATAATTTTAGGATTCATAGCAAGTGCCCTGGCAATAGCCACACGTTGTTTTTGTCCGCCTGAGAGCATTTCAGGATATATATGCGCCTTATCTTTCAGACCGACTTTCTCTAACAAATCATAGGCGTTCATTTTCGCGTGGTCCTTTTTCATCTTTCTTACATAAATCGGTGCCTCCATGATATTTTCCAGCACAGTTCTGTGCGGAAATAAATTAAAATGTTGAAATACCATCCCAACCTCGGTACGGAATTTATTCAAATCCGTTTCATTGGGCTTGATTACTTCTTTATTGATTACAATTTCCCCCTGATCGTAAATCTCGAGGAAATTCAGGCATCTTAATAACGTGCTTTTTCCGGAACCGCTGGCTCCCAATAAAACAACAACTTCTTTCTCATTCACAGTCAGGTCGATTCCTTTAAGGACTTCAAAGGAACCAAATGATTTCCTTAAGCTGCGTACCCGAATCATATGACACCTCCGAATAAATTGGGTTCCATTGTTATTTACATCATAGTGTTTGTACACAATACTCACAATCGTCTATAAAATATAAATAATTTCGTTATTTTTATACATTATGTATAAAAGCCTATAAATAATCCTTTTTCTTATAGAGTATGGGAATAAGCGGAATTTCGTTGGGAACATTATGAACAAGGAGGTGGACAGCATGGCGAGAATCGGTGTAGAACAATCTCTAACAGACGTTAGACAAGCGCTTGAAAGTAGGGGGTATCAAGTGGTCACTCTCAAACAGGAAAATGACGCGAAGAATTGCGACTGCTGTGTCATTACAGGCAGCGATAAAAATGTTATGGGGTATCATAACGTTGTAACCAACGGATCAGTTATTGATGCCCGCGGACTAACGGCAGAAGAAATTTGTAAACAAGTGGAAAGCCGTTTAGTATAATCCCGAAGAAGCGGGTATGTGAGCCATGTTCTTTCTTAGATCATGAAAAAGGAACAACCTTGCCGGTTGTTCCTTTTCTGTCGTATTGATAGTTAAATGGATTGGTAAAAATTATTTTCATATTCTTTCATCGGAATCCCGAATGTCGTAAGGAAGCTTTTTTCTACCCCATCTTTTTCTACCTGCTGAATAAACGACTTGAATTTTTCCTGTCCACCATTTTGAATCAGCTGGCGAACGGCGAGATAATCTTCCCATTCTACATTATACTGGGCGTTTAAGATATCATCTTCACTTGCGGTAAGAGGGACGGCTATACCTGCATCAACCGCCTGTTGTAGCTGGGCATTTAAAGCATCCCATTCCTGCTGCGCCTTTAATGGGCTTACTTGACTTTTGGCCAGCATTCCATCATGCCAGGCAATGCCTTCATTCAACCAAACCGGAATTTCATCTCCAATGTTTTGCTGATTCAGCACCACGTGTGTTAACTCATGGGTAAGCACATTCGCTAACTCGGATTGGTCCTGCAGAGCGTATAAAGGGATCCAAATATCAGACTGTACGGTGAGTCCACCCGTCTCGTTCACAATTTTTGATATCTGATCAGTCGGAACTCCCGCTCGCTTCAGCGCTTTCCTATATGAATTCTTTGTTGAAAACAGCACTACATGCGTAGATTTATCCGGTACGTAGCCCAAATTTTCTTTTAGGATAGGGAGAGAGATATCTTTCACCGTTTGACCGGCAAGAGCGAGCGTGTTGCCTGATACTTGATTGTCGCCGACGGAAATCTGTATTTGAGGCGATACATTCTGTGACGAATTCGATCCCGGCCCAGGCAGCTGCTTAATCCCAATCCGGTGCAAAGTCATCAGCTTATGGACCTGATCTATGTCATCAAAAACCTGGCTCATCTGTTGATTAAGACTCTCAATATTATCCGGAGATGCCTCTAACCGATTCATATCGTTAATCATTTTATTTATCCATTCATCAAGAGAAGGGTTCTGTTGAGCGTATTTTACCATTTTATGTTGGAATTGAATGACATCTGCATGGGTATGTCCGGACAAAGATGTTGTCGCAAGCATAGCAGCCAAAAACAATGTCTTCATGTTGTGTTTCCCCTTTCTAACCAACCCACGGAAATTATATCCTGTCTCTTCTATTCTATCTCTCCAATATGTCAATAAAATGTCGGCTTGATGCCCGACCGCCATACTAAGAAAAACTCGCGGGCGTTGCCGCTCGTCCTTTTTCTGCAGGGAAGCGAAACGGCCGCTTAGTGACCGGAAGGTCGGACCGACAAAACATCCGGGTACCTCAATGATGGAGACAATTGTCGGTCTGATCGACCTTCCGGCCCACACGCTCCACATCGAAAAGCAACGTTCGGCACACTCCCGCGAGTTTTTCTCAGGTGACCCATGGAGGAAAGTATATGTTGCTTTAACACTGTAAAGCAACATATACTTTCTTTAACGGTTAAAAACGCGGCCGGGAAATTCCGCGCTTCATTTTTCTGCTTCATTCCAAATGAGCCTGAATGGCTTCAATCACTGCATTGGGAGCTTCCCACGGAACAAAATGCCCGATGCCGGGAAGCATGCGGAACGATAAGCGGCTAAAATATTCACCAAGTTTATCAGACCAGGCCGCAAGCATGACCGGGTCGTCTTCCCCCCACAGTACTGTAGTGGGATGGTGGACTTGAATGGATGTGGGGTCTGCAGCCGCTTCTTGCGCACGGGCTCCGGCGCGTGCCCTGTAGTAAGCAATACTGCTCTTCACAGCACCAGGGCGGGAATACACATCAATGATGGCCTCTAATTCTTTCGGACGAACCGACTCTTTGCGGCCGGCCCAGTGTTGATAAAAGTGGCTTATGTACAGCTTTACTGTATTGCGGTCATACCCGATAAGCTGCTCGGCCCAGGGTTGATTATGTAAATGCTGGTACCAGAACTGTCCCTGAACGGAAGGATCGAACCTTCTCGTGCCGATTCCCGGATACGGCGGGTTCAATAAAATTAAAGAGTGAATTCTTTCGGGAACGATTCGGACAAGAGCCTGGGCCACCGTCGCTCCTATATCGTGTGCAGCCACAATAACCTTATCGAGATTCAAATGTTCCAGTAGAGCGATAATATCCTTTGCGAAAACCTGCGGAGTATATCCTTGCGCCGGAGGAAGATCCGGTTTTTCTGAATCCCCATATCCACGAAAATCCGGGGCGATGACGTCCGCCTGTAAGGCCAATTTCGGTATAACATGCCGCCAATCATACCAAAAGCCAGGCCAGCCATGCAGCAGAATAACCGACGGACCCATTCCCTGCCGCACATAATGCAGTTGTACACCTTCTACTCCGGGTGCCATTCCATGTCCCCAACGTTCGTCTGCGGGGGATACATCCATAAAATGATTGAGGCTCATATGATCTCCTACTCTCTTTATAATATAGGAATTTCCTCTGCTCAATCGTTGGTGATTTTTATAATGTAAATGACTACGTTCGTTATAATTATAGTTATATTCGATTTTTCTGTCAACTAAGAAACGTATGATGGTGAGCTATTGAAATGGACCCTACGCAAAAAATCCGATAGACACAGCAAGCGGATTTTTGTTTATGTTTTTTGTACTTTTTTATATTAACGGGATGTTTTTCTTTTGGTTTGCCTTTCTTTTCTTTTACGATATACAAGAAGGAAGAAATAGACGACAAAATAACTGATGCCGGCCATAATTAACCCGTCTACAAAGCTTCCCATTAATAATGCTAGCCCCTTTTCCTTAAAAAAAGCAAGGGAGAACGTATGATGGAGCTCATGGCTCACTGTATTCCCGACATCTCTTCCAATGAGAAACCTTCCTACATTAAAATTAAGGTAAAAGAATACAGGCAGAATAACTTTTCCTAACAAAAAACCGATCAGGGCTATACTCGTGATCCCTCCGAATAATCGAATTAAAGGGAACAGCGCCAGGAAAGCTATCCCAAATGTAGGCAGAGTTACAAATTCAATGAATAATCCAATCGCAAAACTGCGGGCTACAATAGATAAGGCCCCTTTATTTCTAATTAGCTTATAATATTCATGCTTTATTTTTCGCCCTACCCGCTGAGGGAATGTATACGATTTAACATCCGGTTGTTCCATGAAGCACCTTCTTTCTCAAGCCGGAAATTGATAACGCGGTACTGTATATCTATACGAAATCCAAGGTAAGAAGTTTCATCTAGGCCTTTATTCTTACTGTTGTTCTCCATTGGATTGGCCGTTATAATGGAATGATTACTTGAATACGGTTATTTAAATATGGTAAACCTGTGGTATGTCAGTTTACCTAGCTAAATACAGCTCTAACAAAACTCCACAGAAGGTAGGAATCAATTATGGTAGATCCGCGTTTGGAACGTTTAGCCGCTTTATTAGTTAACTATTCCACAAAAACACAATCTGGTGAAAATGTCCTGATTGAAGCTTTTGGTATTGATAACGCACTTGTTAAGGCAATTATACGCGAAGTTCATAAAGCAGGCGGGAATCCTTATGTAAACATTAGAGACCACCAGATTATCCGACAACTGCTTCTCAATGCTACCGACGAGCAAATCCGGACGTGGGCCGAATACGATACAAAACAAATGAGCATGATGAACGCTTATATTGGAATACGCGGCGGGGCAAATATCAACGAGCTCTCCGATGTGCCCGATGAGAAATCAAAATTATACCAGCAAATTTACGGAGCCGAAGTACATACAAAAGTGAGGATTAAAAAAACGAAGTGGGTTGTACTGCGCTACCCTAATCCGTCCATGGCCCAGCTGGCCAACATGAGCACGGAAGCGTTTGAAGATTTCTATTTTAACGTTTGTACAATGGACTATGAAAAAATGAATAAAGCTATGAGTCCGCTTGTTGATTTAATGAACAAAACGGATAAAGTCCGCCTCGTTGCTCCAGGAACAGATTTGCAATTCTCCATTAAAGATATCCCTGCCATCAAATGTGCCGGAGATTTAAATATTCCGGATGGGGAAGTGTATACCGCCCCTGTTAAGGATTCAGTAAATGGTGTCATATCGTATAACACCCCTTCCCCTTACAACGGCTTTGTGTTCGAGAAAGTGAAACTCACTTTTGAAAATGGAAAAATTGTGGACGCAGTGGCGAATAACACGGAACGCATTAACAAAGTTTTCGACACCGATGAAGGAGCCCGTTACATCGGGGAATTCGCAATCGGCGTCAATCCGTATATACGTGAGCCGATGAAAGACATCCTGTTTGATGAAAAAATTGATGGTTCGATTCACTTTACACCTGGCCAGTGCTACGATAATGCCTTTAATGGCAACCAGTCGGCCATTCACTGGGATATGGTGTTAATCCAACGTCCGGAATACGGCGGCGGAGAAATCTGGTTTGACGACCGACTCATCCGCAAAGATGGAAAGTTTGTTGTTCCTGAACTGGAAGGATTGAATCCGGAGAACTTGAAGTAAACCGAAAAAAACTGCAAACATTGCCTGCACTCCCTTCCAGAGAGCAAAAAAACATCTTATTACGCGTTGTAAGCGTAAATCTCGCCATTCAAGCAAAACAATTAGTAAGTAAAGCCGACATTGTTTTGCAGCCTGAAGTCCGCTCCATTGGATGCTCGACTTTTCCAAAACGATAGCTTGTGTAGAATCCGGATATGAATATACCCGGAAAAGAATAAACGACATAAAGGATATCCTTGAAAATGAATATGCCCTATGACTGTATTTCAGGGATATCCTTTTCTTACTGTTTGTGCAAATTCCAAAAACACACATACCGTGTCGGTTGCAAGCGTGGCCTGGATAACGGCATCCTTTTTTTGTTTTGAATAGACATCCTCCAGATTCACCCTGCCATACACAATTTCCCCGGTATCGGGCTGATAATGGAGCCCAAACCAAAAAATCAATCCTCCTGCATGGAGCAAAAACAAAAAGGGTTCAAAAATGGCTAGCATGTCGAGGTGAATCCTTTTATCGTCTCCTCCATTCGTTTTCCTCATTGACTATCAAAGCCATTCTTCTGAACTGTGTTTGCCTCCCACCTTTCATCCGCATTAAACCAATAAAACCACTGCGCTGGTTTTTCGACGACTATTTTTTCTAAAACGGCATTTAATGCATTCGTGGCTTCCGTTCGTTCATTGGAATCAAAATTCTCATACAAAAACATAGGCCTTTCAAATTTTATACGATGTTCAAACCCCCGAGTTCGATATCCATAAAAAGGTACAACAGGCACCTGTTGTTCTATTGCTAATATCGCTGTTCCTGCAGGACTACGGGTGTTTCGATCAAAAAACCTTGCCATCGGAAATGATGGGCGCCAAAAATCACCAAGAAGTACAATCACACCGTTAGCGCCCAAATGCCGCCGTGATGTCCGGAGTAATTGGATAGGAGGCACAGTGTCATAATCTAATCCTGCACACCCCATTCGTTCAAACATAAGATAGAGCGGTCGAAGTTCCTTACTTCCTGCCGTAGCCACTGTTAAACACGCATATTTTCTTTTTTTGTCCGTTCCAAAGTCGGTGAGTCAATAAGAATTTCATACATTGTGATGCATATATGATAAAAATAAGTCCTGCAATAAGAACGTATTTCACGCAAAGATTGATTCGTTAACAGCTCAACCAGGTTTTGCAAAACGCGTTTTCTAAATTGCATAGCGAATAAATAAATAATCAAGCCAATCATGCAACAGAGGATTTTGTTGATATTTTATTAATCTTTCTTGAATCTCCCTTCGCTTTGTTTAACAATCTTTTACAAGAAGTGATAAAAATTATTGGATGAAATAAAAAAAGCTCCCATCACTTTGTTAAAAGCTGTGCGGGAGCCATAATCCTTGATTCGTTACCTACATAGAGCCTTTTTGATTAAAATTTTGCGCCATTTTCATAAAGATTTTGTCATCATCAATCATTCCGCAGGCCCCGCACTGGATACGTTGCGGACTGCCCGTATACCGTACCTGAAACAGTTCGAGGTCCTCCGCATATTTCTCCATAATCTCACCGCTGCCCGGGTCAATTTTGATATAGTGGGGGACTTGTTCAATCACCGTGAACCTGGTTCGGTTTCTGCATGATGGGCAAAAGTAGGGGCTAATCATCTGTGACTCTCCTCGCTCTGTTAACTTTTAAAGCCGTATACCACATGAATGAATGACGTTTTTACTTGTTATATTATTTCAGTTTTATGGCGTCTTTATGCTTTTAAGTGGGTTATGATTCCCAACCTTCTCTTATCGTTTGCTGTATATCAATATAAATAATGTGCTATAATTTTTTGCAGCAGGCATATTAGTCGTTATCGTATACACTGTATGGCTGGCCCAGTTCATTTTATGATACAGGTTCAAAGTGATATTTCATCTCGCAGGGGAGTAAGTAAGAGCGACGATAAAGAAAATCAAATCATTGCTCAATCAAACCTCACCACTTTACGCCGTACCACGCTCTCAGTTAAAAACTTATTATACGAAAAATTTCGGAGGGAACGTAATATGAAGATTCATTTTATTGAACAGGATGTAGTGGATGCTTGCTGTGTATTTGTAGCGAAGAGGCATTTTGGGATACCTGAAGAGGTAGATGTCGACCTTCAATTCAATCCCGGCTCCGGATTCGCGGCAGATGCCCGTAAAGGGTATCAAAATATCCGGTTGACTGAACAGGATTTAATTGATGCAATTGCCGTTTATCTGGCGGACTATCATAATTTTATACCGGAAAATCTGAGAGTTTCCCTGTCTTTCAACCAGCAAACAGGAATAGAAGCCGATATTATGGTAGTGTAAAAGTTCATTTGTTCACCGTTCTGGTTTTATCCATGAGAAATTTTATGGACAAGAAGCCGGCACAGGTTCGGGTAGTTTTCATTGATCTCCACAAAGTATTTGTCGTAAGGATAAAATTAGTAAGTTATGACATTGCAATGGGCGGCATTACCCGTACGCTGGAGCGGCAGAAAAATGTCCAATTATCTCATCCTTATTTACAGTTTGGAAAATCACCGCTTATTGAAAATGTCAACGCTGTTGTACCTGCTTTTCTATTTATATTCCTCAGACAAAACTAGAGGTTATTACAACACCAAATCAAAACCTTAATCGTTAAGAGAGTAAACAGCCGTATACAGTAATTAAAAGCAAAATCCACCAGTTTTTCTGGTGGACATACTTTTTCTTCTTATACTATTAGTACCTGCTTTATATGGCAAACTTTTTATTATGATTCTTGTCATCTACAGGTACGGTCGCATCATGCAAACACATTTCAAGCTCATTGCTGTACTTTGTCTTTTCTTCCCGGCTCCACTGCAGCCGTTTTGCCATATAGTTGATAACCGATTCCTTCCATTTGTATACCCAGTCAATATGAAAGAATACGGCACCGGTCCGACGAATAAAAAAGTCCACCGGTTTATACGCCATTTCTTCCTCTATCGCATAGTGGACAGAAACGAAAAGGTCGAGCGGTAATTCGCCCGCTTCGGCTTCTGTTTCATAGAGCGCCGCCATTTCATATAACCGGCCGACATTGGAACCATATAGGCGCACTAATCTTTCCGCTTGCACTGCTGTAAACCCGAGATGCATCCCCTCTGCTGTTTTCTTCTTAATAAAGGCCGGGAAATTAGCTGAGCCGCCTACATTTCCACCGGAGATGGGGAAGTTCTTCGTCCTGCATGCAGGAAATGAGCTGTGTCCTTCATTTTTTAATAAATTCGCAACAAGATTGACAACCGTTTCAGCCATTTTCCGGTACCCTGTCAGCTTCCCGCCTGCAATCGTTATCAGTCCGGAATTTGATTGCCAAATTTCATCTTTCCGGGAGATTTCTGAAGGATCTTTTCCCTCTTCCAGAATGAGCGGCCGAACCCCCGCCCAGCTTGATTCAATATCGCGATCGGTAATACGGACATCCGGAAACATATAGTTGATCGCATCGATCACGTATTTTCTGTCAGCTACCGTCATTTTCGGCTGGGCAATATCTTCATCATAAAAAGTGTCCGTTGTCCCAACATATGTTTTGCCATCGCGGGGAATTGCAAACACCATCCTTCCGTCTGGCGTGTCAAAGTAAACCGCCTGCCTTAACGGGAACCGCTTTTGGTCAATGACAAGATGGACCCCTTTTGTTAATTGAAGGGTTTTGCCCCTTCGGGAACCGTCCTTTTCCCGCAATGAATCCACCCATGGTCCGGCGGCATTTACAATTTTCTTCGCATAAATTTCGTACATTTTATGGCTAATTTGATCGACAACACGGACGCCTGCCACTTTTCCATCGCGATATATGAATTCTTCCACCTTCGTATAGTTAATGGCCGTAGCTCCTTGCTTAACGGCTTCCTTGACGACTTCTACCGTTAACCGGGCATCATCCGTACGGTATTCCACATAGTATCCGCCACCTTTCAGTCCTTCTTTTTTAAGCAGCGGCTCTTTTTCTACCGTCTCCTGCGGATTTAACATTTTACGATGTTCACTTTTCTTCACATCTGCGAGAAAATCATACACTTTTAAACCGATTGACGTGCTGAACTTGCCGAACGTCCCACCCTTGTGAATGGGCAGCAGCATCCATTCAGGCGTTGTGACATGAGGGCCGTTTTCATAAACGATCGCCCGCTCTTTTCCCACTTCCGCCACCATTTTGACTTCAAATTGTTTTAAATAGCGCAATCCGCCGTGGACAAGCTTTGTGGAACGGCTGGACGTTCCGGCCGCAAAATCCTGCATTTCAACCAGAGCGGTTTTCATTCCGCGCGTGGCCGCGTCTAACGCAATACCTGATCCGGTAATCCCTCCGCCTATTACGAGTAAATCAAATGTTTGTTCGTTCAACCCGTCAGCTATGCTCATTCTTTCCCTGCTTGAAAATGATGTTTTCATATAGAATCGCCCTCCTCGAAGTTATACTCTCCTAATGATAAGAAAAACTCGCGGGCGTTGCCGCTCGTCCTTTTTCTGCAGGGAAGCGAAACGGCCGCTTAGTGACCGGAAGGTCGGACCGACAAAACATCCGGGTACCTCAATGATGGAGACAATTGTCGGTCTGAGCGACCTTCCGGCCACACGCTCCACATCGAAAAAGCAACGTTCGGCACACTCCCGCGAGTTTTTCTCAGGTGACCCATGGAGGAAAGTATATGTCGCTTTAACACTGTAAAGCAACATATACTTTCTTTAACGGATAAAAAAGAGAGACCGCGACAAACAATATAGCCATCTTTCCAGCTATAATGCAGTGCGGTCTCTCCGAAGCTCCTACCGATTTATTAACTTAATTTCAGTATACCACAAACCTTCTTTTACTTAAATGCCATTGTTGCCTGTATCGCTTTTTTCCAACCACCGTACAATTGCGTTCTTCTTTCTTTAGACATTGTCGGCTCAAAGCAACGATCTACATTCCACTGCTTTGATATTTCAGCCGGGCTTTCCCAATAGCCAACCGCCAGTCCGGCTAAATAAGCTGCCCCTAAAGCCGTTGTTTCATTAATGACCGGACGTTCCACAGGCACATCTAAAATATCACTTTGGAACTCCATCAGGAAATTATTTTTGACAGCTCCTCCGTCAACCCGCAGGGTTTTCAGCGATATTCCCGAATCTGCTTCCATTGCAGCTAATACATCTTTTGTTTGGTATGCCAGTGATTCCAGTGTCGCACGGACAAAATGTTCTTTTGTCGTACCGCGCGTTAAACCGAAGACAGCCCCTCTTACTTCGCTGTCCCAATAAGGAGTTCCTAATCCAACAAAAGCAGGGACGACATAAACACCATCCGTGGATTGGACGCGAACAGCATATTGTTCGCTATCCTTTGCGTCTTTAAACATACGCAATCCATCACGCAACCACTGAATCGCGGAACCGGCGACAAATATGCTCCCTTCGAGCGCATACTCCACTTTTCCATTAAGCCCCCATGCAATGGTTGTCAGCAATCCATGAGTAGAAGTGACCGCTTTATCTCCTGTATTCATCAACATAAAGCAGCCTGTACCGTATGTGTTTTTTGCCATGCCTTTATCAAAGCATGCTTGTCCAAATAAAGCTGCCTGCTGGTCGCCTGCAGCGCCTGCAATCGGTACTTCCTTGCCAAAGAAATGATAATCAATCGTATGGCTGTATACTTCTGACGATGGACGAACCTCCGGCAGCATGGACTTGGGAATCGATAGTATTTCAAGCAGCTCATCATCCCATTTTAATTCGTGAATATTATATAGCAACGTTCGAGATGCATTAGAATAATCGGTCACATGAGCACGACCACCGGATAATTTCCAAATCAACCACGTATCAATGGTACCGAAAAGAAGCTCCCCTTTTTCCGCCTTCTCCCTCGCACCTTCTACATGGTCCAAAATCCATTTTACCTTTGTTCCGGCAAAGTACGCGTCAATTAACAACCCGGTTTTATTCCGGAAAAGGTCGTTTAAACCTCTGGCTTTTAAGTCTTCACAAATCTCATTCGTCTGGCGGGACTGCCAGACAATCGCATTATACACCGGTTTCCCCGTCTCTTTTTCCCATACGACTGTTGTTTCCCGCTGGTTGGTGATCCCTATTCCCGCAATCTGTTCCGGTTTTGCTCCCGACTCCGATAAACACGCTGCAATAACAGCCAGGATGGAGCTCCAAATTTCATTCGCATTGTGCTCAACCCAACCCGGCTTCGGGAAATGCTGAGTAAACTCTTGTTGAGCCGTATAGACAATTTCCCCTTTTTTATTAAATAAAATCGCGCGTGAACTTGTGGTCCCTTGATCGAGAGATAAGATGTACTTTTCCATGTGAAACTCCTCCACCATGCTTTTATTTATCTTAACTTATGCAACTAACTTTTCATTATGAATGCTGCCTTGCCGCTTTTTCCCCATTACATACGCGATCAATAATACCGCAACCATAACCACTGTAATATACCAGAAATTTGTTGTCATTTTTCCCTGGAAAAATGCCTTGAAGAACACTCCTCCAAACGAACCTCCCAGTATGGGGCCAACCACCGGAATCCATGCATATCCCCAATTTGAACTGCCTTTTCCATGGATAGGCAGGAAAAAGTGGGCGATTCTTGGTCCTAAATCACGGGCAGGATTGATCGCATATCCTGTTGTCCCACCGAGTGAAAGACCAATACTAACAATTAAAAACCCGACAACAAGTGGATTCAGTCCTTCCGTAAACTTATTTGCGCCAATTGCCAGTATTCCTAAAACCAATACGAATGTTCCAATGATTTCACTGAGCAGATTTGCGAAAGGATTAGGGATAGCGGGACCTGTTGAAAATACGCCAAGTTTTGCAGCAGGGTCTTCTGTTTCTTTCCAGTGCGGCAAGTAATGCAAGTATACGATAACAGCGCCAAGAAAAGCTCCGATCATTTGCGCTAAAATATAGGACGGCACGCTTGTCCACGGAAAATCACCATTAAAAGCCAACGCCAATGTTAAAGCAGGATTCAGATGGGCACCGCTTACTTTTCCAACCGAATAAGCTCCTACTGCAACGGCTAACCCCCATCCAAACGATATAACAATCCAACCCGAATTGGCGGCGAATGATTTTTTTAATGAAACTCCCGCACATACACCTCCACCTAAAATAATTAAAATCATCGTTCCTACAAGTTCTCCTAAAAATGGTGACACTGGACTTTCCTCCTTTAAATATTTTTGCAAGCGCTTTAAAAATAAGGTTAATAAAAGCGAATGACCGAGGAACTTGTGAAAGAAAAAAGAGATCCACAACAAAACCCCCGTAAACGGTGGAATTTGATGTGGATCTCCGTGTCTCCATCACGATTATTAACTTGATTATTATGTTAATTTAAATTTTAAAAAACGTCAATATATCTTCACAATTTTTTTAGAATTTTCTTTAGCGTGCGTAATGCTCCCAGAGGCTTCGATTGGAAGTGGTAATGGCAGTTGCCTTAGCCTGTAAGGCATTCTCCACATCTTCGACCGACCGGATTAACCCTCCGGCAAAAATAGGGAGTCCTGTTCTTTCCTGTACTTCTGTAATGATAGCCGGCATGGCCCCCGGCAACACTTCAATGAAGTCGGGCTGAGTTTTTTCTATGAGGGAATAGCTTTTTTCCAAAGCATTTGTATCTAAGAGGAACATTCGCTGAATCGCCAGCACCCCTTTTTGTTTCGCCTTCATAATGACGCTTGCTCTCGTTGAAATTAACCCAAATGGTTTGATTTCCTGACACAAATACTCCGTTGCATACTCATCATTTTTTAACCCCTGGATTAAATCTGCGTGCAGGAACATTTTTTTGTTATACTTATGCGCCATTTGATATAAATTTTTTAATTGCGCGATATGAGTATCCAAAAAAACGCCATACTCATAAGAACTATGGACGATTTTCTCAAAATCCTTCATATTCCTGGCTGCCGGTAAAATCTTTTGCCCGTGAAAACTCATCTCGTCACCCGCCGTTCAATCATGATACACACCCTTAAAATTTTATTCGCATGTATAGAATTCTGTTTTTGCGTCAGTACTCCTTTTTCCCACGAAAAAAATCCCCCTTATGTTGGAATAGACTCACGTGGCGAAAAGAGGAGGATTCTGTGGAAGAAAAATCGCGGCACTATTTATGCTCTGTACCTGTATCCACATTTGAATTTGAACTCGTATTGGTATCTGTATTTGTTTGATTCTCCGCCGGCGATGAGGAAATTCTGGGCTGAGTTTGAGTTTCTATTATTGTCTGTGAGTCCTGCATATTGTTTGTGTTTGTATTTGTATCAGCGGATGGCTGGCTTGGTAGTTGGTTTATTTGTTGACCTGGTTCCGGGTCTTGCGCGGAAGTGGACGAAGCCGGCTGTTCCTCGTTTGGCCGAGCCTGTAGTTTTAACGCAGGTTTTTTTTCCGATCCAACAGCCTGTTTTTTAGCGGAAGATGATAGCGTTTGTTGAGGTTTTTGCTTAGGTGCATCAGGGTGGTTTTTAACAGATGTAACTGAAACTGGTTGACTTGGTTGAACGACATTATTTTTTCCCGGATTTTTTGATGATTGAATGGGCTCTGCAACGATCCGATTGCTATTGTCAGCCGGAAAAGACGGATTTGAATTCGTGAGAGACAAAACATCGGTAGGTTCGGCTGAAAACGACTGGGATTGCTGCGTTTTTACAATAGGCGTGGAAGGAGCCGATGGAGCAGGGTAAAGACCCACGAAGGAAAGAATCCCTGCCGCAAAGAATAAACACAAAGAACCCATCACGACAAGAAAAAGAGAAAAAATCTTGTGACTTTCTTTTAAAAAATAGCTGCAAAAAAAGCACAAAAGAATAGCACCCGAAAAAGAGACAATGAAAATGACCTCCATACCCCTTCCTCCTTAAGAAACGTTTACATCCTATTCTTACCCGTTGCAACATGGTTAAAACGCTCGTAACTTTTTCTCACGTGATGTACCAAACGAACAATTGTCCCCTTTCAATTTTGAAAGGGCCTTGATTTATTTACCTTATAGATGTTCCACTGACTCATTTTTCGATATAATGTGCTTCTCGTTATACCGAGTTTTCGGGCTGCTTCACTTACACTTGACGATTCATGAAGGACTTGTTCAATCAGTTGTTTTTCTATCTCTCTCAAATTAACAGCTGAAGGCTTCAGGTCGACCCTATTACTATGCTGCAAATCCTCCGGAAAGTGACGCGGTAGAATCTCCGGTTCATCGATGGCAAGATGAAAAGCTCTTTCAATGATATTTCTTAATTCCCTGACATTACCCGGCCAAGGGTGTTCCTGGAGCACTTTTAATGCGGAACGTGAGATAAGCAAAGGGCCTTTACCATAATGCTGTTGCATCTGATTTAAAAATTGAGCTGACAAATATTCAATGTCTTCAATCCGCTGGCGAAGTGGAGGTGCATGAATCGTAAACACATTTAATCGATAGTAAAGATCCGATCGGAAGGTTCCTTGATAAGCAATTTGCTCCTTAAGATTCCGATTCGTAGCCGCAATTACACGCACATTAATAAGGCGTTCCCTATTTTCTCCAATCCGAACCACTTTACGTTCTTCAAGGACCCGCAATAGGCTAACCTGCAGTTCAAAGGGCATCTCGCCAATTTCATCTAGAAATAAGGTACCTCCATCAGCAGCCTCAAGCTTGCCTATACTTCCTCCTCTCCTTGAGCCGGTGAAAGCTCCCTCTACGTAGCCAAACAACTCACTAGAAATGAGTTCACGCGGAATAGCTCCGGCATTAAGAGCGACAAACGGTCCCTTACAGCGTGGACTTTGTTCATGGATGGTGCGCGCCATAACCTCTTTGCCCGAACCGGTTTCACCTAAAATCAGAACATTGGCATCTGATTGAGAAGCAATCTTTGCAACGTGGAGTTCCTTTTGAAAGGAGCGGCTCCATGTCACTATCCGTCCAAACTGATATTCCTCAACCAACGGTTTTTTTCCGAGTGTAGGAACCTGTTCTTTTTTTTTAAGTAAGATGATACCGACCCGCCGATCATCATCTATCCAGCGTTCAACCCACTCATAGGTTGAAACCAATTCTTGCAAGTGATCTTCCTCAAGTAGATCTCCCT
Source organism: Aneurinibacillus terranovensis DSM 18919 (assembly GCF_000430625.1). Classification (GTDB taxonomy): domain Bacteria; phylum Bacillota; class Bacilli; order Aneurinibacillales; family Aneurinibacillaceae; genus Aneurinibacillus_B; species Aneurinibacillus_B terranovensis. The sequence continues at coordinate 29,034 of NZ_AUMJ01000047.1, read as the reverse complement.
TTTGGGCTCGAAGTATGGAGAAAGCACTCGAATTAACATATAGAACTGTCCGATCGTCATCGATCACTACAATACCATGATTTATTTCCTGGGCTAACGTCTCAACGACAGACTTCCAAATAGATTCCTCTTTCGGTTCATTAAGAATCATATTCGTCATAAGAGGTTTAGCCGGTATTGGCTGTTTGGAACTCCAGATAATTGAGAATTGGCCATCTAAATTTGCCCTCCCAATTCTCACCTCGCGTGATATATGATGATTAGAATCCACCTGAATTCTACCGCCAGGAGATGAAAAACTCTTCCTATACAAGTAATTTAAAATCTGCTTTCGCCCTGCAGATTGCAAATGCACAATAGCATGTAAAATCATTTGTACGCCCGAATAGGTACTTGCCATCACTGAAGATACAACTGTATTGGCCCCATATAATTTCCTCATTCCTTCTACAAACATTCGATTCTCGACAGTATCAATGGACTGAAAGTAGCTTGCACAACTATAATGACCTGCTGCATATTTGGTCCCCATAGACTGAATCTCCAGTTCTGTCGTGATGGGGCTGAAGATTGGCATTTTCTCAGGATTGAAGCCCCATTCATAATAAGTTCGATAAAAGTGCAAGACGCTTTCACCCACGAGGGTAGAGAGGATCACATGAGGAGAAGCAAGTTGAATATCCTGAAAAAGATGTACAAATTGGGTGTAACCAAGTGGCACATATTGTTCTCCTACTACACCTCCATTCATATTCTGTAGCATTTCACGAATTTGCTGATTAGTATACCGTGGATAGATATAGTCATTCCCTATTAAATAGACCCGCCGCCCAAATTGTTGCACCATAAATTGAAGAAGAGAAGTAATTTGCTGATTAGGCACTTCCCCAATGTAAAATACGTTTGGATGAATCTCCTGCCCCTCATATAGAGTTGGATATACCAAAAGGCAGTCATACGCTTCGAGAACAGGTAAGACGGCTTTACGGCAAGCAGACGTATAGCAACCGACAAAAATTTTTATTCCTGATTGGGCCATCTCTAATGCATGGCGATAGCTCTCCCGGGGATCGGACTGTATGTCCCGTACCTCATAAGTAAACGTAAAATCCAAATTACCCCTTTCATATTGGAACTGATTAAGGGCGTACAGAGCGGCTTGATACTGTCCTACTTCCGTCAAGGAAGTTGTTCCTGTCAAGGAAAACAAAAATCCAATTCGAACAGGTTCCATATTTCATCCCCTAGTGTATAAATAGTAAACACTGTCGCAAAATTAAACATATTTCTGACATTTCTAATTGTAGCTGATATTATTGAATTTTTAAATAATTTTTAAAATAACTGCTTTACTATACGACAAGTTTATTTTCTCTCCTATTCCAAAATGCTTATATTCCTACATAAATTTTTTTGGCACCCTTCTTGCTTTTAAATAAAGACAGATAGATGAATTGAGGAATTCGCCTCTACTTGCCTATCTCATAATTTTTTGATTGGGGAAAGGAGTATACAAATGAGACATGGAGACATTTCTAGCAGTCACGACACGGTCGGCGTAGCAGTGGTGAATTACAAAATGCCACGGCTGCATACGAGAGCCGAAGTTCTGGAGAATTGCCGTAATATAGCCGATATGGTGGTTGGAATTAAACAAGGATTACCGGGTATGGATTTAATTATTTTCCCTGAGTACAGCACACACGGAATTATGTATGACGAACAAGAAATGTATGACACCGCCTCTTCTATTCCAGGTGAAGAAACAGCCATCTTTGCAGAAGCTTGCCGCAAAGCGAATACCTGGGGTGTTTTCTCTTTAACAGGAGAAAAACACGAGAATCATCCGAATAAAGCTCCTTACAATACCCTGATCTTAATGAATAATAAAGGCGAAATCGTTCAGAAATACAGGAAGATAATTCCCTGGTGTCCAATTGAAGGTTGGTACCCCGGAGACTGTACGTATGTTGCAGAAGGGCCAAAAGGTCTCAAAGTAAGTTTAATCGTCTGTGATGATGGAAACTATCCAGAAATTTGGCGTGACTGCGCCATGAAAGGTGCGGAACTTATTGTCAGATGCCAGGGCTACATGTATCCAGCCAAAGAACAACAAATTATCATGGCTAGGGCTATGGCTTGGTCGAACAATACGTATGTAGCAGTGGCTAATGCAACAGGTTTTGACGGAGTGTATTCTTACTTTGGACACTCGTCCATTATCGGATTCGATGGCCGTACTCTCGGGGAGTGTGGAACGGAAGAAAACGGGGTTCAGTACGCCGAAATCTCGATCTCACAAATCCGTGATTTCCGTAAAAATGCACAATCGCAGAATCACTTATTCAAACTGCTTCATCGTGGCTACACTGGGCTCATTAATTCTGGAGAAGGAGATCGTGGCGTAGCAGAGTGTCCATTTGATTTCTATCGCACATGGGTGCTTGACGCAGAAAAAGCACGGGATAATGCAGAGAAATTTACGCGATCAACAGTAGGTACATCTGAATGTCCAATTGCAGGCATTCCCCATGAAGGGAAAGAACAAGCCGCCGGTGCTAAGTAAAAAAACAAAGTAATTAAGGTCAGGGTTGATGCCTGACCTCCTTTGTAATCATGGGAGGCGCCTATTATGACCTTTATAACAAGTAAATTAAAGGATCTGAATCAATATACTAAAGTCGAAGAACCGTTAGAAAAAAGCCGCAGAAAATCGAAGGATCATACAGTAAGCCAGGAATTGTGCTATTTGATGAATTAGAAAAAGCAAGCGATCAAGTCATTTGCTCTCTTCTCAATGTAATGGACAATGGACTATTGGTTATGACCTCGTGAAAAAAAGTGATTAACTTTAGGAACTCCTTAATTTTTATGACTAGTAACCTTGGCGCAAAGGAGATTATAAGTTACGCAAATGGAAACTTTAACTATGCCATCCGCAAGCTGCTATGGTTTCTTCGTCCTTCTCACTGGGGGATGAATGAACAGGATTTTCTAAAAGATCTTGTGCTTAACCAGTTAGAAAAGAGATTTAGCCCTGAATTTATCAATCGATTTGACGACATCTTTGTTTTTCAATGGCTGCAGCAGGAAGTGTTAGGGCAAATTCTAGGAAGAATTGACGGAAAAAGTGCTGTTTATACTACCGATGCAGATGAGTCCGAGCCTCTTCCATAGATTCTCGGACTCATCTATTTATGATTTCATGTTGGTTTTCTTATGAATGAATTCCCTTCCCAAGCCAGCTTGCGGCAGCTTCCATTATAGTTTCAGATACCGTTGGATGGGGATAGATCATACTGGCCAATTCATCTATTGTTCCTTCGAGATGCATAAAGGCAGCGGGTGTGGAAATCATTTCAGTTACATGCGGCCCCACAAGCACAGCACCAAGAATCTCGCCGTATTTTTCCTCCGCGATGATTTTTGTAAAACCGTCTTTCCGATCAATGGCAAGTGCTTTCCCATTTCCGACATGATGGTACATGCTTACTTTTACTTGATACCCCTTTTTACGCGCTTCCTCTTCTGTCAGCCCTACACTGGCAATTTCCGGTTGGGTATAGACACAGCGAGGAATGACTTTGTAATTCATAGCGATCCGCTGACCGGATGCATTGAGTGCGGCTACACTTCCTTCCGCACTGGCTGTATGGGCCAATTGCGAACCGCCGATGAGATCACCGACAGCATAAATTCCCTTAATGCTTGTCTCCAAATAATCATTTACCTCGACAAAGGGACCCGTCATTTTCAGTCTTAAATCCGCGATGCCAGAGAGGTTCGGCCTGCGGCCAACGGCCATCAAAATCTCGGAACAAATCAGTTCATCCCTGTTACCCGCGTGATCGGTAACATGAACCACCTTTCCGTTTTTGCCGAATCCTATTGATGCCACCGTCGTCCGGGTTAACAGGGTGATGTTCTTTTTCTGCAAAGCTTTGCGAAGAGCGGCAGAAGCATCGGGATCTTCGTTTGGTAGCAGACGGTCAGCCATCTCTATAACGGTTACTTTCGTTCCTAAACTTTGAAAGATACAGGCAAATTCAACCCCAATGAATCCACCCCCAACGATGACGATCGATTCCGGAATTTCTTTGATTGCAAAAATCGTATCGCTCGTATGGTAGGACACCTCACCCATTCCGTTTATCGAAGGAACAAACGGTACCGAACCGGTCGCAAGGATAATGGAGTGAGCCTTAATCACTTGATTTTCATTTGCCGAAATCATGATGGTCTTATCTGGCTGCACCGTTCCTACCCCCTGGTAAACATCCACTTTTCCTGCTTTTAGCAAAGAAATGATCCCTGTACGTAAGCGTTTGATCACCTGGTCTTTGCGAGCCATCATTTTATCCAGGGAAAGGGTAAGCTCTCCGGCATGGATTCCCCAGTTTTCTGCCGCCTTAATATCCTCAATTACTTCTGCGTGCCGAAGGAGCGTTTTAGATGGAATGCAGCCCCGGTTGAGGCAAGTGCCGCCTACATGATCCGCTTCGATCAGAGCGACGGTTTGTCCTTCTTTTGCCGCGCGGATAGCCGCTACATAACCGCCAGGCCCACCGCCGACGACGACAACATTGTATGATTTCATGATCGTTTCCTCCTACACTATCAGTTGATAAGGATTTTCCAGTACATCTTTTACCGTCTGGAGGAACTCGGCAGCTGGCGCTCCGTCGATCACGCGATGGTCAAAAGAAAGGCTGAGGGTCATCATTGGCCGAAGTTCGATCCTTCCCTCTACGCCTGTAGGCTTCTCGTGAATCCGTCCTACCCCCAAAATAGCGCTTTCCGGCTGATTGATGATCGGAGTGAAAGCGTCAATCGCATACATTCCGAGATTGCTAATCGTAAACGTTCCTCCCGACATGTCATCTGGCATAAGCTTGTTTTCCCTAGCCAGCCCTACCAGCCTCTTGCAGTCCTCAACGAGATCGGACAATCCTTTTCTATTCGTATGTTTGACGACAGGTACGACCAATCCATTCGGCACAGCTACGGCGAGGCCGATATTGATATCCCGATGCAAGACGATATAGTCGCCCTGAAGGGAGGCATTGACTTTTGGATGCAGCATAAGCCCATGGGAAACTGCCTTCATGATAATCTCCGTGTAAGACAGGCGCTGCCCGTCCTTTTTCTCGATGACAGGCAACAGTGTCTTTCTCATCTCGATAGAGACGCTCATATCGACTTCTGTCACTAGCGTCACATGCGGTGCGGTAAAGGCGCTCTCGACCATGCGGTGCGCAATGACGCGGCGCGCTCCCTCCACTTTAATCCTATCGTCTGTCCCCTGCGCAAGCTGCGTACTATCTGAGCCTTCGAGGCTGCTGAGAACGTCTGCTTTACGTACCTTTCCCTGGATACCGGTACCGGCAATTGTATCGAGTGGGATTCCTTCCACATCGGCTATTTTCTTCGCCAAAGGCGTTGCGTTAGCACCGGTGTGAAGGGCCAAAGCATCTGGTTTTACTTGCTCTTTTATTGTTTCCTGCCCGGATACGACATCATTACCCGCTGCTGCCCTTACATCCTCTTCCGTAACCCTGCCTTTAGGGCCCGAGCCTTGAATCGATGCGAGATCGACTTTCAACTCCTGAGCTAATCGCCGAACAAATGGAGAAGCTTGTACAAAGGAATTGGTCCTCTTCTCTTCCGGTTTGCCTTTTACCGTTGTTACTTGTTCCTGTACAGAAGAGGAAGCCGCCACCTCTTTTTGGGATCCGAGATGCTCCTCCATCTCTTCAATTACAGCAAGCACATGACCTTCAGCGACAACATCGCCACGTTTGGCGTTAATGGTTGCCAACCGGCCGCTGACCGGCGCTTCCACTTCGGATACTGCCTTTTCGGTCTGGACTTCGACAAGAACATCTCCTTTCTTTACCAAATCCCCCTCCGATTTGTGCCAGAAAACAATTAAACTTTCTACTTTTTCTTCTGTAATTCTGGGCATGACGAAAGAATACACCAAATCTCCCTCCTATCGCTGGAACTGTATGATTTTATTCGTTTATTAAATCCAAAACCGTTTCGATAATTTTGGCGGGGCTCGGAAGAATAAACTGCTCTAATGGCCTGCTGTACGGAATTGGAACATCTGGTACTGCCAAGCGGCGAATAGGTGCCGCTAGATCATACAGCGCGTGCTCGGCAACGACGGCGGATACCTCCGCAGTCATCCCGTAAGACAGATAGTCTTCGTCGACAATAACCAACCGGTGCGTCTTTTTAACCGATTGGATAATGGTTTCCTTATCCAACGGTACCAGTGATCTTAAATCAATGACTTCAGCCTCGATCCCCTGTTCCGCCAGCTTCTGCGCTGCCTCTAAAGCATAATGAAGTGTCATCTGAAGCCCAACAACGGTGACATCGCTTCCCTCTCGAATAATATTGGCCTTCCCTAACGGTACCGTGTAAGCCTCGGAAGGAACATGCCCCAGGGAGGCATCGATTTGATCCATCCATCCTAGTCCCTGTAACGACTTATGGAACATAAACAGGACGGGATTATCATCGCGAATGGCGGAAATCATCATCCCTTTTAAATCGTAAGGAGTGGAAGGGGCCACCACCTTCATTCCCGGCAAGTGAGCGAATGTCGCGTATAACGTTTGTGAATGCTGGGCTGCGTCATTATAACCTCCTCCTACTGCCGTCATCAAAACCATAGGAAGCTTTACATTTCCCCCAGACATATAGGGGATTTTCGCCATATGGTTATAGATTTGATCCATGCAGACGCCGAAAAAATCTACAAACATTAATTCAGCAATCGGGCGCATACCCTCTGCTGCTGCACCGATTGCAGCGCCAATGAATGCGGTTTCAGATATTGGCGTATCGAGTACACGCGTGGATCCGAATTTATCAAGCAACCCTTCTGTAGAACCAAAAATCCCGCCGTATTTACCCACGTCTTCTCCCAGTACAAACACGTTCGGGTCTCTTTCCATTTCTAAAGCAATCCCTTCAGCCATCGCCTTATTCCCTGTCAGCAATCGTTTTTCCGTCGTTTTCATCTACACCATTCCTTTCTACTAGAATTCTCTGTCACTACTTTTCTTAGGCAAATACGTCTTGCAAGGCATCTTGAGGAGCGGGATAAGCACTCTCTCTGGAAAATGTATAGGCATCATCGACAGCCTTTTTTGCACGGGTTTGCATCAGTTCAATATCATCTTTGCTTACAGCACCTTCCTGCAGCAGCTTTGCTTCTAACCGTCCGATCGGATCCCTCTGGCGCAGTCCAGGTACTTCCTGCTTGTCGCGGTACAGCTCGGGATCTCCCTGAAAGTGGCCAAGATACCGATCGGTTTCGATTTCAATGATGGATGGACCTTCTCCGCGTCTTGCCCTCGATACCGCTTCCTCCGAAACTCGGTACATCTCCAGCGGATCGTTATCTTTTACCAGATAACCTGGAATACCGTAAGCAGATGCCCGTAAATCATTGGAGGCTATGGCAGTGGATTGTTTCTTGGGAACGGAAATTCCATACGAGTTGTCTTCGATTACAACGATAAACGGTAGTTTCCATAAAGCTGCCAGATTTAGAGATTCATGAAAAGCACCGGCGTTAGCCGCCCCCTCCCCAATAAAAGCGACGGCAACCCAATCCTTCCCTTTCATTTTTGCAGCCAATGCCGCACCGACAGCATGCGGCATCCCTGCAGCAACAATTCCTCCGCAAGAAAATTTCACAGCCGGGTCAAACAAGTGCATGTGACCGCCTTTTCCTTTGCCTAAGCCCGTGACTTTGCCGAATATTTCAGCCGTCATGCGATTAAGATCGACACCTTTCGCAATAGCATGGTGGTGAGGTCGGTGCGGGGATGCGACCGTATCCTCCGGACGTAAATGTGCGCATATACCAACGGCGGCCGGTTCCTGACCCGGTGCCAGATGCATTTCTCCTGGTACCGGGCCTGAACCAATATTAAAGACAGGCTGCTTTCCTTCTGTATAAGCCTGAACCATGGTTTCCTCGTAATAGCGAATTTTGTACATCGTTTCGTACATCCACTTCATGTGATCCACTGGGATTGACATCTGAATTTCCTCCTTCACGTTTTGTTCACGTTATATCCAGAGCAAGAAGTATGCCAATAACCTTTGTCATGATCAAAAACCCCATCGCTCCTGTCCTTGTAACCCCGTCCTGGCATGATAAGCACATAATACGCAAAAAAAAAAATGTCCCACTTTGGGACACGTGTCCCATTAAACTAAAGGGACACATTGACACAAAGTGGGACACTAAGAGGATGACCGTAATCCGTACCTTTCCATTTGGCGATAAAGCGTGCTTCGGGAAATACCCAGGTGAATCGCCGCTTTTTTTAGATTTCCTCTGCACTGTTCAATGCTCCGAACCAGTGCTTGTTTTTTCATTTCTTCCTTCCATGGAAGCCTGCCTACCTGGTTTTCCAGTTGTGAACGGGACTGCAGTTCTGCCGGCAAATATTCCGGTAATAGAACCGTCCCCTGGGAGCGAAGAATGGTTCGTTCTAATACGTTTTGCAGTTCCCGTACATTTCCCGGCCAGTCATACGCCTCCAGTTGCTGCATGAGTTCAGGAGAAATTTCCTCGATATTCCTGTTCAGCCTCTTGCTAAGCTTTTGGCAGAAACTTCTGGCAAGCAGATGAATATCCTCCTTACGTTGATGCAGCGCCGGAATCTTAATAGGCATCACATTCAAGCGGTAAAACAAGTCTTCCCTAAAATGACCTTTTCTCAATTCCTCTTCTAAATCCTTATTGGTCGCAGCTATGATTCGGACATCCACCGGAATCACCCGATGTCCGCCCATACGAATCACTTCCCGATTTTGTAAGACCCGTAAGAGAAGGACCTGCATTTCCAAAGACATCTCTCCTATTTCATCAAGAAATAGGGTTCCTCCGTCCGCCAACTCGAATTTTCCGGCACTGCCTCCTTTCCTCGCTCCGGTAAAGGCTCCTTCAACATAACCGAACAGTTCGCTGCCAAGCAAATCTCTAGGAACGGCACCGCAATTGATCGCAATAAAAGGTTTATGGCTTCGTTCACTTTCCTGGTGTATGGCCTGGGCAAAAAGATCCTTTCCGGTTCCGCTTTTTCCCATCAACAGCACCGTACTGTCCGAGCGAGCCGCTAATCTGGCTTCTTTTATACACTCCACGAAAAGCGGGTGAGAGCCGATGATATCTGAAAAGGTAACCTTAGCCTGACTCCCTGTAATTTGATTAACAAATTTACGGACACTCTTAATTTCCTTTAAGGAAATCATTGACCCCATCCATTCTCCATTCGGATGATAAATCGGCTTAACATGCAGCAAACATGGGACGAACTGCCCGCTGTCCGCCTGTTTTACATTTACTTCTTCGTGGATGGTCTTTGGATTGTCCAATGCCTTTTCCAGTATCGTTTCCCCTTCAAATAAGATGTCCAGCGTATGTCCAACAATTTGCGATTCACTTCGTCCTGATAATCGGAGCAGACTGTTGTTCGCTTTTAGTATCAATCCTTGTTGATTGGTGATTAGAACACCATCCGTCATTGTATTGATGGTGGCTACTATATAACTTTGCATGACCTCGTTTTTCCTTGATTTATCGATCAATTTTAGTTGCTGTTCGATCGCCTGAACAGCCGAAACAACCATTCCCAGAGTATGAGAATGAACTTGCTCAAACGGTCCGGACATGTTCAAGACACCAATAAGCTTTCCCGAAGGGTCATGGATAGGAGCTGCTGAGCACGTCCAGCTTTGGCATATTTGGGTAAAATGCTCGGCACCACAAATCTGAACAGGCTGGTTCAATTTGAGACAGGTTCCAATTGCATTGGTTCCCATCGATTCTTCACTCCAATCGGCCCCTTCCACGAAATCGATACTCCTTGCATGCTCCAGCGGCTCTTCGTCCCCGATCACCTTTATCAAGAAACCGTTTTCATTACAGAGAATGACAAGAAATCCGGAACCCTTTACAAAAGAGTATAAACTCTCCATAACAGACAGGGAAATGGAAAAAAATTCGTCGTTCTCCTTTTTTATCTGCTTAAGCTGTGAACACGTTAAGATTCGTTTCCCCTTTTTTTGAAAAGGATCGACTTCATAAAATAGAGAGCGCTGCCAGGATTCTTTGACTAACGGATCCAACTTTGGGTCAATCTTTTTAACATAGATCAGCCTTTTCCACATTTCTTCCAGTTGTTTTCGATCCTTCAAAACAACACCCCATTTGCTTCCATTTTTAAATTGGCTGCTTTACTTACACTTGAGCTTGGTATTTCCTGCTTGCATAAGGAAGTTATTTGAAAAGATTACATGTTTCATCCCCTAACATGTAAATGTGGAACATGTCACAAACCAAACATATCACAGATATTTCTAATTATAGTTGTTATTATTGAACTTTTAAATAATTTTAAGAAAACGCTTTATTGTGCGTGGATTCGAACATAAAAATATAGCGAAAGCGAGCCTCATCGCATTCTAATTACTCCCTATGCATGTAGTTATCAAAATCCTTCAAAAAGCCGGAAATGTACCGCTCGTTTTTCAATGATTTTTCCAGTTTATGTTCGATAAGCCGCCTGCGCTTCTGACCTGCTTTCTCGTATGAAGCAAGCAGTTTGCATGCTTTATAGGGAAATTGAAGCCAAATTTTCAGCAAATCATATTCAATGCTTGCAAGCTTTGAAACCGTTTGATATCCGTCAAGAATCGCACGCGCGTTGATGAACCCCCATCCTTCACGTTTACAGGTGAGACGAATCAGGCGAAACAGGTCATAGATACGTAATTCAACACGTAATGTCTCAAAATCAATCAGATAATTCCCCTGGTTAGTTAGGACAAAATTTTTTGGGCCGCTATCTCCATGACAGAGCGTACCCTTTTTGGCTGCTTTCCGGCAGAATGAGGGATAATTGGTTTCATTCAATACATTTAAAGCGGTCTCCGCTCTTTTCATTAGCCAGTCTCCATGTGTTTGCAGCAGTTGGTTAAGGGCAGTGCTGTATTTATTTTGGTTAGCTCGTGCTCCTTTAGTGGAGATCGTTGTTTTTTCGCCGGCAAACGTTTATATCAATTTACGCTTTGAAAAAAGAATGTCAAAGCGAGTCCCTTCTCCCAGTTTACTTTGCACTTTTACTTTTCCATGATGTTTTTCAATAATCCATGCTGCAATGGAAAGTCCCAATCCTAAACTTTCAGATTTTTTCCTGGATTTATCCACCTGATAAAAACGATTGAAAATATGCGGAATATCCGCTTCTTTTATTCCCATACCGTTGTCTTCAACCGTAATACCAATATGATTCTTTGTTTCATAACAAGAAAGTGTAATTTTTCCATCTTCATTGCTTGTGTATTTCATCGCATTATCCAGTAAAATGACCATCAATTGATGAATTCTATCCTTATCGCCTATCAAAGTAATACGAGGACCACTTAGTAAACAGATTTCTTTTCCTTGATAGGCTGCTACTTCCGAATAGTGTTCTGCAATTTCTGCTAGTAACTTATCTAAAGAAAATTCTTTTTTTTCTATTTCCACTTCGTTTGAGTCTGATCGTGCCAAAGTTAAAAGGTTGCCTACCAGTTTAGACAAGCGGCGACACTCTCCAAAAATAGTAGAGATATGAACAATTTTTTCTTCAATCTTGGCGGACGGAGTCTGAAGCAATAACTCGGTTCTTGATTGGATAACCGCCAAAGGTGTGCGTAGCTCATGAGAGGCGTCTGAAACAAATTGCTGTTGTTTATCCCATGCCTTTTTAATAGGACGTAATGCTCTTTCTGCTAGAAAGAACCCGGCAATAATGGCGAAAATGCTCCCAATACCACAACCCGCAGCCATTATAATTAATAACATACTAAGCGTGGATTTTTCAGCATTTATATTTCGTATAAATTGAAGTTTTACAGGTTGTCCTTGGAACTCTATTAATATTGTATCAGTGCGAAAATAAAAATTATCAATTTTTATATCTTGTAACGTTTGAAACGATTTAGGAATGAGGAGAGATTCATGTTGTTTAAAGAAATCCATTTGCGGTGGAGCATGAGGAGGATCAATAATCTTGTTATCCTTAGTCCATACTAATACTGTAATCCGCGGATCTCTCGGTGGAACTTCTAAGCCAGGGATTGGACCTTCATTGTGTTCTATGGACAGTAGTAAAGACCTATCTACATCTGAATATAGATTTTGCCGCACAAAAGCATAAATAATGCTTCCCAATATGCCAATAAGCAAAATAAAGACTAACGAATTTAGAATAGTAAGCTTAATCCGTGTTTTATGAAACATTCTCTACTCCCTGACCTCTTTGAGCATATATCCAATGCCACGAATATTTTGTATATCTTTATAGTACCCATATTTCTCAAGCTTTTTTCTTATCTGGTGAATATACACTTCTACAATGGTGATTGTTGTATCAGAGTCGAATCCCCAAACTCGGTCATATATCTGTTCCTTGGTTAAGATTTTACCATTGTTTTGGATTAGATATTCTAAGAGTTCATATTGTTTGATCGTAAGCCTTTCAGGAGTCCCTTCTACTTTAATTTCCTGTTCCTTGCCAAACAATTCAATTCCCTTGTAGCGGATCATATGATCCATGGTTAAATTACCACTTCTTCTCAGCAAAGCACGAATTCTGGCTTTTAATTCAGGCACCTGAAACGGCTTTACGATATAGTCATCTCCTCCAATCTCTAATCCGGTTACCCGATCTTCTAAACCATCTTTTGCTGTAATGAATAACACTGGGGTTGTAATACGTTCCGAACGTATACGGCGAAGGATTTCAAATCCATCTATTCCTGGAAGCATCACATCTAATAAAATCGCATCATAAATATTTTGAAGAGCTAAAAACAGTCCTTCTTCACCGTCAGTTGCACACTGTGTTTCATATTCCTCACATAACATCAGATGCATAGATTCTAATAGTGCTTCGTTATCTTCTACAATTAATATTCGCAAGATCCTTACCCCATTTTTTATATGATAGCAGATTAATGTGTAGCGAGGGACCGTTATCTGTTTATGTAGTTCCGATATGATACTACTCAAATATCCGCCAGGATGCATATTGTGCCACTGCCAAGCACTTTCAAAAATTGTAGCTTTAATATGAGCATTAGCTAAATCTAACACATGAATGTAATCCCGATACATGTACCATCTGCGGTAGGGTAATCATCTCCAAAGATTGAAATGCATTCTCTTTGTCCTAAAGCCGTCTGTAGGACAATCGGAATCAAATGACTTTCAGGTTTATGGTCTTCTCCCAAAGCACCACTACTTCCGTACCTTGCTTCATTAACTCCTGTACGGTGTGGCTTCCGATATAACCGGCGCCTCCTGTGACAAGTACTGGATTCATACTCTTATCTCCTCCATCGTTTGGCGTTTTAGTAGATCATTCAGATACATGAGAAGTTCGGGGTGTAGCTCATCCCGTTTTAATCCCATTTCTATAGAAGCTTTCATGTAACCTAGTTTATCTCCAATGTCATAGCGATCTCCTATTAACCTTTCGATCCCGGCTTGAACCGCTTCTTCGACGATATATTGTACGGCAGGTTTATCCACAATGGGCAGCATTTCTTTTGGTTGGGCCTTTGTTGCTGGTAAAAATCGAGTGCCTAACCCAGCTACCGGTATGACGGCCTTTTTTATTTTCATATTTGTTCCCCTCTTTCTTTTGGCTCTACAAACACCCAGTTACGGGTGCCCATAAAATTTACAACAATTCCGACGGCAGTGGCAAAACATTTACTGATCAACATCGGCCAACCAGCAAACTGAATGAGCACAACTAAAAAGCCTGATGTAACCACTAACGTGATGATATTTACACATAGAAACTTTCCAATCTCTTGCCGGTTGATCCTAGCGTTACGTTTAAACGTCCAAGATCGATTAAAAAGAAAACTGTTCAACACCCCACAACCATACGATAAACATTGAGCAGCAATATAAGAGGTACCCAAATTCTTTAAAATGGCAAACAAACTAAAATCAATGCCCGTGTTAATAATCCCTACGATTCCGAATTTGAGTAGGGTATAAAGCTTTTTAACCATGTTTGACACTATGCGGTACCTTTCTGGGTTTTGTTTCGATCCCATGAGATTCACGCACAATGTACAAGGGTCGATCTTTGGTTTCATCATATATACGACCGATATACTCTCCTATAACGCCAAGAATAATAAGAACCACTCCACCGAAGAGCAACTGGATGATAATTACGGATGCCCAGCCTGCTACTGTGCTATTGGTAAATAATTTTAAATACAATACGACCAGCATGTAGATAAACCCTGCGAAAGAAACCAGTCCTCCAGCGTAGCTGGCAAGTTTTAATGGTTTATAAGAAAAGGACGTCATCCCATCCATAGATAGCTTTAACATTTTTTTCAACGGGTACTTGGTTTCACCGGCCAACCGTTCATCCCGTATATACTCAACGGCAGTTTGCCGAAACCCTACCCAGCTTACTAACCCACGAACAAAGCGGTTTTTTTCCGGAATTCGTTTCATTTCATCGCACACTTTTCTATCAATTAAGCGAAAGTCTCCTGTATCAAGCGGAATATCCACATCTGTAGAAGCACGTAACAAACGATAAAAGAGCGAGGCTGTTTGCTTTTTAAAAAACGTTTCTCCCTTACGGTGGGTGCGCTTGGCATAAACAACCTCGTATCCCTCTTTCCATTTTTCAATCATCTGAAGTATAAGTTCTGGAGGATCTTGTAAATCTGCATCAATGACAATGATCGCCTGTCCGGATGCATAGTCCATACCTGCAGTAATGGCAATTTGATGGCCAAAGTTGCGTGAAAAATCAATGAGTTTAACCGTTCGATCTCTCACCCCATATTTTTTTATAATGGGGGCCGTTTGGTCACGGCTCCCATCATTTACAAACAGAAGTTCATAAACTTCTCCTGTGCTGTCCATCACACGCTTAATCCGTTTATATGTTTCATCAATCACTGCTTCTTCGTTATAGACCGGAATGATGACGGAGTAGACTATCTGTTTTAACATATTATAGCCCCCTGATATAATATATTATCCTTTATACATATACAGCTTGGTTCCACCGTTCCTATCAAATGGCTGTTTCGTGTCCGTGTTTTGCCAGGACTGCCATTCACTGCTTGGAATTTCTGTGCAATTCTTTTGAATCCAATCACTTACATTCTGGTTGCCGCGGGATCTTTGTGAAATGAGGAAATACTTTACTTCCCCGGCCCTTGTCATTTGTGCAAGCTTTTGCGATGTCACAGCAGGGTCACTTCCCTGAAAGCCTCCCATTGCCATCACCGCATAGTTGCTGTTTAACATAATGGAATTAGCTGACTGTGTGTCTTCTGTGGCCAGTATAAATTTTTCACCTTTATAATTCTTTTCTAAATAGCTTAGTAGTTTTGAATCCACGTTTCTACCCATCATCCCGCCGCTCATCTGACCCGGACCTCTCATACCAGTCGGTGCCTTAGCACCTGGCGGGTTTCCTCCCGGTCCTCTGCCCATCATACCTTGTTTATTTGTGTCCGGCCCTGCGATTGGCGTCATGCTATTCCCACCGTGTATCACGGTATATAGACCCCAGTAAGCAGGGAATATGAGGAGAGTAATCATTCCGGCTACCGAAATGTAATACGCTATTTTGCCTCGCGTACGCATCGCAGCTAACAAAGCGAACATTAGCAGCCCAAGGAAACCAGCAACCCCGATCCATACTGCTGAGACAGCCGTTTTGTTTTCATACAAAATGAGAGCTTCAAACAAGAAGGTTCCTAATATTGAAGTGGGTAATAGCCAAATGACCCATCCTTGTTGTTCTTTATATAAATCCCATAGGGTCGTCCATCCGATTCCTACTAAAGCAGCGATGGCAGGCCCCATCATACTCAAATAATATTGGTGAAAAAAAACTGCAATACTAAAAAACACCATCATCGGCAGAAGCCATGCCAGCCAAAAAATCGCAAATTGATGTTGGATGGTAAACATGCGTGTTCTACGAAACGATACAATCAGACCCACTATCGCAAACAGGATAAATGGCATTAGCCAGCTGATTTGTCCCGACAACTCTTTCGAAAACAGCCGTGCTACGCCAGGAGTTCCTGTTCCGAACATGCCTCCTCCCGTGCCGCCGGGACCCATTTGACCTTGTTTTGCATTATTCCCACTACCTGGAAATGGAGGTTGCCCACTTCCCGCTTGTTGTTGCATTTGTTTGTTATCTTTGGAATTTGTGTTTGACATACCTTGAGGGGGATTACCTTGACCCCTGTTTCCTGTTAAACGAGATATACCATTATATCCAAAGGCCAGTTCAAGTACAGAGTTCGTTTGACTACTGCCAATGTAGGGACGCTGATCCTTAGGTGTTAGATCTACAATGGTGGCCCATGATAGGGAGACCGATGCTAATACAACAGTTGCCAGAGTCAACTGGAGGACTCTCTTAGTCCATTTCCCTTTTGATGCAAGGAAGTAGAAAAGATAAAAAGCCGGTACTACCATATACGCCTGAAGCATTTTGATGTTAAATCCGATCCCTACAAGCAGCACACTTAACAACAACCAACTTATTTTTTGTTTTTCTACTGATTTCATTAATGACCATGTAGCAAGCAATAACGTGACAATCAAGATACTGTCTACATTATTCGTACGAACAACCGCTATAAAAATGGGCGTACATGCTAAGATTAAACTTGATAACAAACCTGCTTTACGACCAAATTTAGGCTTAACAATCACATACATAAGCCATACAGATACCACACCTGCAAGTGCCTCCGGTAAAAGGACACTAAAATCACTGAATCCAAACAGATAAGCACTGAGTGTTTGAATCCATAACGCCACAGGAGGTTTATCTACCGTAATAAAACCCACCGGGTCAAACGATGCATAGAAAAACGCATGAAAATTTGTCAGCATACTTTTAACCGCTACGGTGTAATACGAATTCGTTCCCGCTTCTTTCAATCGATAGAAATTCAGGAAAAAGGACAAAACAATAATCCCAACTAATAAGAAGTCCACCCTACCTTTGAACCTCATTTTCATATAGCATTTCTACTCCTTTAAAATTATTTGCCATTTTGCCAGCTGTTTTAGAACCTAGACTTCACCTTTCCGCCAACCTCTCAACAAGACAATACTGAGTATAAAGAACAATACTTAATTTATACTTAACTGCTTCTCCAGTAGAGGCAGCACCAAAATATATGTTTCCGCGCTTGTACCTGTACTAGCAGCGAATAAACCACTCGCTCAGCCAAGAATTCCTAATGATAAAGCACCTGTCATGACATAACCAAAAATTTTTTTATTCATCTGATACAACTC
This sequence comes from Aneurinibacillus terranovensis DSM 18919, assembly GCF_000430625.1. Taxonomy (GTDB): domain Bacteria; phylum Bacillota; class Bacilli; order Aneurinibacillales; family Aneurinibacillaceae; genus Aneurinibacillus_B; species Aneurinibacillus_B terranovensis. The sequence continues at coordinate 11,633 of NZ_AUMJ01000047.1, read as the reverse complement.
CTCTTAAATGTATGGAAACTAGTTCCACTGTTTCCTTAGGACTGATTATGCAAAACAAAACTTAAAAAAGACTTAACGGTTTATTTGTAATAATTAAGTTTTTTTTAAGTTTCATATGGTTAGATAGGGGCAAATAAGTAAAAATTAAAGGAGAAATTGATTTGAGTACAAAACTACGCGTATTTATTCCAGTTATAATGGTTACTCTAGCGAGCCTTATTTTAATCGTCTACTCTTTATATTTAACACCACATCCATCTGGGCCTCCAGAAGGAGGAAATCCTCCAAATCCACCAGCTGGGATGCCCCCAAAACAAAACAACGGATTTGATTTTACCCTTCTAGGCAACATCGCGATTGCATGTGCAGCTGTGAGCTATTGGTGGTTTTTATTTAAGACAAAACTTAGCTCCCCATCCAAACCGTTAAAGAAGGTAGTAAAAAGGCTGTATTCCATACACACTTATACCGGTTGGTCGGCGTTAGTCTTAATTATCATACATGGAGGCTACTATTTAATAACAGACCTTCATAATTCAAAACTTTTAACAGGTGTAGCTGCCTTCTGTATCATGCTGGCACTAGCAATTTACGGGTGGTTATATAAACGTGTACGCAATAAGTTCATGCGTACTTCACATTTTATATTGAGCAACATATGGCTCTTGGCTGTGTTTATTCATGCAGGCGGATTTTTCATCGTAATGGTAGTTATTACGGTAGTTTTATGGGTAATTCTGCGTATTATGGATTCGATAAAAGACAAAAAAACATTAACTTCATAACATTTCTACGTAAGCGTAAAATAGTCCCCACCTTGTGACAGGACGGGGACTCAAGTATTCTTCTTATTAAATACACGACAGGTCAGGGGGAACGTCTGAAACCAACGCTGGATTATAGCCTGCTTGACTTCTATCGCTGCTTTAAGGAAACGAATACGAATATAAACTGTATAAGGGGACAATCCCTTTTCCTGTTGGTACTCGTCTCTTTTCCTTCCCCAGCGTTTATTTGTTATTGACGATTGACAATGGCCGAAGAACGTCTTTCCCCGATAATTCGTTTGCCACGTCTTTTTTCCGCACCTGCATTTACAGACATAATAAAAACGCCCTCCATCAGTCAGACAATTGGAAGACGTTGTATTCACGGTCTAGACGATTATTCACACGGTTTAGGCGGTACTGTTCACACGGTCTACCCTGTTTCAAGGACGAAACCGTGAACAGCTTTCGTATACCTAACGTGCGGACAAACGTTGATAAATAGCGTTTTGTTATGTATGGTGGCCCCGAGAGGAGTCGAACCTCCGACGCACGGTTTAGGAAACCGACGCTCTATCCGCTGAGCTACGGAGCCATCTAAATAACAATACTTATACATTATAATATACGTTATTAGTATTTTTCAACGTAATGTTGCTTATTCCGATTTTTTCACTTCAATCAGAAAAAAACTGCTTTATAGTCTAATTTTCTTTATTACCAAAAAAGACTGTTATTTATTTACCGGGATGATACTGTATTAATACAGATGTATAAATAACACAAATAATAATACAGTTAATTGAGGTGTGTACATGCTTACCAACCGCATTCGAAACAAGAGGCTCCTTGAACGGATTGTATCAAAAGAACAGGCCGCGACATGGATTTCGCATGGCATGACGATTGGTTTTAGCGGGTTTACTTCTTCGGGTGATGCGAAGACCATGCCAGAGGCTATTGCCGAACGAGCAAAGGTGATGAGGGAACCATTCAACATTAATGTTTATACTGGAGCCTCTGTTTCTCCCGCTATTGATGCCCTGCTCTCAGCGGCAGGTGTCGTGCACAAGCGCTTGCCTTTTCAATCTGACCCGACAATGCGCAGCTCTATAAACATGGGAAAAGTTCAATATATCGACCAACATTTATCCGACACAGCCGATCAAATCAGAACCCTTGCGCTTCCGCAAGTTGATATCGCCATTGTTGAAGCGCTTTGCGTAACCGAGGAAGGCTACATTGTACCAACAACCTCCTGTGGGAACACCCCGATTTTTATCCAGAATGCCAAAGAGATTATTGTCGAAATCAATCTCGCCCAGCCGCTTTCACTTGAAGGATTGCATGATATTTATGATCCGGGAATGCCGGGAAACCGCCCTCCGATTCCGCTTATCAAAGCCGATCAACGCATCGGGACAACCTATATTAAAACTAATCCCGGGAAAATACGTGGTATCGTCATCACTCACTGCCCCGACACACCAAAGAATTTAATACAACCAGATGAGGACACAAAAGCGATTGCTTCCCATCTGCTAGCCTTTTTACGGCAAGAGATGAGAAAAGGAACTCTGCCTTGCCCACTTCCACCTCTTCAGTCAGGTGTAGGGTCAGTAGCCAACGCTGTTTTTCATGGGTTTATGCAGGCTGAATTTACGGATCTGCAGATCTATTCAGAGGTACTCCAGGATTCCGTGTTTGACCTGTTGGATGCTGGAAAAGTAAAATCGGCCTCCGGCGGAGCCCTTACGCTTTCCGCAGAAAAGATGGAGCATGTGTTGGCTAACATGGACCATTACCGTGACAAAGTGATCCTGCGGCCGCAGGAGATGACAAACAATCCGGAACTGATTCGCCGGCTCGGTTTAATCGCAATCAATACAGCACTGGAAGTGGATGTGTACGGAAATGTAAATTCAACCCATATACTTGGCAGTAAAATGATGAACGGGATTGGTGGCGCTGGTGATTTTACCCGCAATGCCCGAATCAGTATCTTTGTGACAAAATCAACGGCCCGGGATGGACGCATCTCCAGTATTGTTCCTTTCGCTTCCCATGTTGATCATACTGAGCACGACGTAGCAGTCGTTATAACAGAAAACGGAGTAGCTGATTTACGAGGACTAGCCCCACGTGAGCGCGCCCTTTCTCTGATCTATCAATGCGCACACCCCGTATACCGGGAACAGCTTCTTTCCTATTTCACTGAAGCCTGTCAGCGTGGAGGGCACACCCCACACGTGCTGGAAAAAGCATTATCCTGGCATTCTCATTATCGTGAGTACGATACCATGCTAATGACAGCTCCAACCGATACTGTTCACGAAGCCACCCCGCACTCATTGCTGAACCAGTAGGCTATCACGATGCAAGAATGCTTGACCAAGGTAAACACACGAATTTTATCAGGTAATGAAATCATTTTCCCCTAAATCATATAAAATTCATGTCAATATTTATCCGGCTGAATTAAATAAAAATATTGAAGTAGACTTTCCTGTTACAAGAGACATTCAAACTGTTTTATCTGAGGTACAAAACAAACTTATCAGAGGAAATACAAAGGAATGGATTTCTACGGTTGCCTCCTGGCATAAAAATGTTCCACGGTTTGATACATCATTCTCTGCTTTAAAACCTCAGAAGGTGATTCAAATCCTTACCTCCGCAGGACTTGGCACGATGGGCTACGGGCTTCCCGCCGCGATTGGAGCCTCCCTTGCTTCCCCGGGACGCCAGGTCGTTTGCATTAGCGGGGATGGAAGTTTACAGATGAACTTGCAGGAATTAATGACAGCGGTAGATTTCCAACTTCCAATAAAAATTACTACATGCTGTAGCGATACCGCTTTTCTCAATCTATATCTTATCAACATAAAAAAGGCAGCCATTTTATCCGTAAACGGCTGCCTTTTTCAGATCCATGTGATTGTATGTTTATATAATTGTTATGTCCAGGCCAATGTTACGTTCATTTACAGTTACACCTTTTTCTCAATCTTCTCCAAACCGCCCATATATGGACGAAGAGCTTCAGGAATGAGTACACTTCCATCTTCCTGCTGGTAGTTTTCAAGAATGGCAGCCATCGTACGACCGACTGCCAACCCGGATCCGTTTAACGTATGGATGAATTCAGGCTTTGATTTCGGATCCCGGCGGAAGCGGATACCTGCACGGCGAGCCTGAAAGTCCTCAAAGTTACTGCAGGAGGAAATTTCCCGGTACGTTTCATAGCTTGGGATCCATACTTCAATGTCATATTTCTTAGCCGCTGTGAAGCCAAGGTCACCCGTACACATATTCAACACACGGTAGGGCAGGTTCAATAACTGAAGAACTCTCTCCGCATTCTGGACAAGGCTTTCCAGTTCATCATATGAAGTCTCCGGCTTAACAAATTTCACAAGCTCAACCTTATTAAATTGGTGCTGGCGAATCAGTCCCCGCGTATCCCGTCCGGCTGAACCGGCCTCCGAACGGAAGCATGCACTATAAGCGGCATAACGAATCGGCAAGATATCCCCAGAAATGATTTCATCGCGGTGATAGTTTGTTACAGGCACTTCCGCTGTAGGGATTAAAAAGTAATCCGTATCCGCTAACTTGAACGCATCTTCCTCAAACTTCGGCAGCTGCCCTGTCCCGGTCATACTTTCCCGGTTTACAATATAAGGAGGGAGAATCTCTTCATATCCATGCTGCATCGTATGGAGATCAAGCATGTAGTTAATAAGGGCACGTTCCATTTTAGCGCCAAGCCCCTTGTAAAATACAAAGCGGCTCCCCGTGACTTTCGCCGCACCTTCAAAGTCGAGAATACCGAGCTCGGTTGCAATCTCCCAGTGCGGCCTAGGCTCAAAGGTAAATGAGGTTGGTTCACCCCAGTGGCGAATCGGAACATTTTCTTCTTCCGTTAATCCTATCGGCACACTTTCATGAGGTACGTTTGGAATACCGAGCATAATTTGCTGGATTTCCTCTTCCATCTCACGGATTTTCTCGTCGTATGTTTTTATGCTGGCAGAAACATATTTCATCTCTGCAATCAACCCGCTCGCATCCTGCTTTTCTTTTTTCAGGCGCGCGATTTCGTCGGATACTACATTTCGTTTATTTTTAAGCTGCTCACTTTCTGTGAGCAGCTTTCTGTACTCTATGTCTAATTCAGCGAATTTATCAATTTCATTAAGTTTTTCGCCACGATTTTCTAATGCTTTTTTTATCGTGTCAAAATTAGCGCGCAGTCGTTTTACATCTAACATTGCTCTTAATTCCTCCCAAATAATTGTAACTAACGCCGAACAATAAAAAAATCCCCTCCCTTATCAGGGACGAGACATAACCCGTGTTGCCACCCTACTTCAGCATACCTCCAAGCATGCTCTCTTATCATGATAACGGATGATCCGAACCGACTCTTCGCCGGCAGCTCAGAGAGGGATTTAGCAGCCTGTCCGATCGATTTGCACCACCCATCGACTCTCTGGACGAACAAAAACTGCATACTTGTTCTCATCAATGCCTTTTATGGATTTGTAAATCCTTTACTTATTCACTACTTTACTATAGATACACGTAATATGCAAAACCTATCTTTATTTTAGTAAAACTCAAAGCACCCGTGTCGAATACTGCAATAAATTCCCGTTTCACGTGAAACGTTGAAGGAAAAAAAGAGCACCTTGGCAGATGCTCTTTTTGCTTAGAAGCCATTTATCTCACTTTTTGTCCACGATATTCCCGTACCATCTCAAGAAAATACTTATGCATTCTTGCATCGTCCGTTAATTCCGGATGAAAAGAAGCGCATAACAGATGATCCTGCCTTGCTGCTACGATTTCGTCATTATAGGTTGAAAGAATATCCACGTTTTCCCCGACACCAAGAATAAGTGGAGCCCGAATAAACACAGCGGGGAATTCATCGGTGATTCCCTTCAGTGAAAGATTCGTCTCAAAACTTTCGCGCTGCCGGCCAAAAGCATTGCGCTGCACCTTCATATTCATGAAACCGAGGTGAACCCAATCCTGTTCGGCAATTTCATTGGCGAGAAGAATCAAGCCGGCACATGTTCCGAAAATAGGTTTTTTCTGTTCATAAAAGTCTTTGAGAGCCGTATCAAATCCATATTCTCTCATTAACTTTCCCATGGTTGTACTTTCTCCGCCCGGTAAGACAAGGCCTTCCACTTCATCGAGCTGTGATACTTTTTTGATTGCGATAGCTTCCGCACCCGCTTTTTCCAGCATCCTGATGTGTTCCGATACGGCCCCCTGTAAAGCAAGTACCCCTATTTTCATAGTTACCAACCACGCACAGCCATACGCTCGTTTTCAAGCAGAGAGGTTACATCAATACCCTTCATAGCTGTTCCAAGATTCTTGGACAGTTCACCAATTAACGCATAGTCTTCATAATGAGTTGTGGCCTGTACAATCGCACGGGCGAATTTTTCAGGATTATCCGATTTAAAGATACCTGAACCAACAAATACCCCGTCCGAACCTAGATGCATCATGAGCGCTGCGTCGGCAGGTGTAGCAACCCCGCCTGCGGCAAAGTTTACAACCGGTAATTTGCCGTGTTCATGCACATACTTTAATAATTCAATGGGAGCTCCAATGTTTTTTGCTTCAGCCATCAACTCGTCAGCAGACATGCTGGAAACTTTGCGAATCTGGCTTTGCATCATGCGCTGGTGGCGAACCGCTTCGACAATATTTCCTGTTCCCGGTTCTCCTTTTGTCCGAATCATAGAAGCACCTTCTCCAATGCGGCGAAGAGCCTCACCGAGATCACGGGCACCGCACACGAAAGGAACGGTAAAGTCGTTTTTATTAATATGAAAAACTTCATCAGCAGGTGTTAACACTTCAGATTCATCAATGTAATCTACGCCGAGAGCTTCAAGCACTTTAGCTTCAACAAAGTGACCGATACGGGCTTTTGCCATAACAGGGATGGATACAGCCTCCATTACCTGTTCTACGATTGTCGGGTCGGCCATCCGGGCTACACCACCGGCGGCACGAATATCAGCTGGAACGCGTTCCAGAGCCATAACCGCTACTGCACCGGCAGCTTCCGCAATTTTTGCCTGTTCAGCGTTGACCACATCCATAATAACGCCGCCCTTTTGCATCTCAGCCATTCCGCGTTTTACACGAGTTGTTCCTTGATCTGCCATCTTTTATAATCCCCCTACCGATTATTCTGAAATGTACAAAACAACATAATCAATAAAACAATAGTACATCAAAACCATGAAAAAAGACAACAAAGCTTTCTGCATAAAGCTTCTTTCACTATATCCAACTTTTAATCATATGGCCAAGACCGGAAAATAAACTTCCAATGAAATGGGTAAAAGAGCGGAACGCCAGGCGAATCCAACTTCCTTTATCAACTGAATCTTGGGCAACTAGAGTGCCGCCTGCTGTTTGCTGGTCCGCCGGAGTCAGAAAATCATCAGGCTGTCCATTCAAACCCACCACATTAATTGTACCTAAAGGTTGTCCTTTTTGAACAGGCGCGTCAACAGTCTTCAACGTGCCTTTCAGCTTGTAGGCTTGTTCTTCTCCACGTTTAACCGGGTATACAACATCTTTACCGGCTACTGCATTCACCACAGTATCCTGGCCATTTTGCACCGTGGCTTGTTCGCTTCCTTTAACAACTTGACCCTTATGTGCAAGAGGCTGCATTGTGTACGTACTGAAGCCGTAATCCAGAAGCTTTCTCGTCTCTCCAAATCGACTGAGGAACGTATCTGTTCCCATAACAACGGTGATAAGGCGGACATTTCCACGTTGAGCCGTTCCTGTAAAGCAATACTTTGCTTCATTAGTGTGCCCTGTTTTCAGCCCGTCTACACCCTGATAGTAGCTGACAAGTCCAGGCAGCATCCAGTTCCAGTTGTCCATCCGGAACGGACGCGGCGAAACCCGAAACATTTTTTTAGGAATCGATGTCGTTTGGAGCACTTCCGGGTAGTCGGTGATGAGACGTTTTGCCATAATCGCACAATCACGTGCGGACATCATGTTATCTCCACCTGTTGCCGGAGGTGCGTATTGACCCAATTCGTTAACAGGAAAGCCTGTCGATGTTGCAAAATGAGATTGCGTCATGCCAAATAATTTTGCTTTATCATTCATTGCTTTGACAAAATTCGCTTCCGAACCTGCAACAGCTTCAGCCAGCAGGACCGTCGCATCGTTGGCAGAATAAATTGCCATCGCCTCATAAAGCTCTTTTACCGTATGTTTTTCTCCCACTGCCAGCAAAACAGCCGATGAAGAACCGCCGGCTTTAGCAATGAATGCCGCATATTCGTCAGCTGGGATTACCTGATCCCACGAAATTTTATGGTTTTTAATGGCCTCCAAAACCAGATACTCCGTCATCATTTTTGTCATACTAGCCGGTGGGAAAGCTTGATTTTCATTGTATTTGTAAAGGATTTTACCTGTTGTGGCTTCAACCAGTATAGCCGATTTCACATTGAGATTAAGACCAGGACTGGCGGCCTGAACTTCCCCGGTTTTAATTGAAAAAACAGGGATGGAAAATAATAAGAATGCCATCAAAATTGCGAGTATTTTATTTGTTTTTGTATTCGGTATGACCAAACTCCCGCACCTCCATGCATATTTTACAACACATTTGATTCTACCATATAACATAGAAAAAGACAGGGTGTTTCTACCCTGTCCTAAGACCATCTTTTATCACTGATTCTCAAATCATTTTCTAAGAAAGTGAATAGTTGGGTGCTTCTTTAGTAATCTGGACATCGTGTGGGTGGCTCTCCTTTAACCCGGCATTTGTGATGCGGATAAACTGGGCTTTCGTATGAAGTTCCACAATATTTTTCGTGCCGCAGTAACCCATTCCTGCACGCAGGCCCCCGATCAGTTGATATACTGTGTCGGCAAGCGGCCCTTTGTATGGAACACGACCTTCAATGCCTTCCGGTACAAGCTTTTTCTCGCTCTCATTTTCCTGGAAATAACGGTCCTTACTTCCTTCTTTCATAGCAGCTAGAGAGCCCATACCCCGGTATACTTTAAAACGGCGGCCCTGATAAATTTCCGACTCACCGGGACTTTCTTCACATCCCGCAAATAAGCTGCCAATCATGATCGCTGAAGCGCCGGCGGCCAACGCTTTCGGAATATCCCCGGAATACTTGATTCCTCCGTCCGCAATAATCGGCACATTGTATTGTCTGGCAACAGCGGCACAGTCATAAATGGCAGTAATTTGCGGAACACCAATCCCGGCTACAACACGGGTTGTACAAATCGACCCTGGTCCAATCCCTACTTTAACCACAGATGCACCGGCTTCGATTAGATCCTTCGTCGCTTCACCCGTAGCAACGTTACCGGCAACAATCGTAAGTTCAGGATATTTAGTGCGAATTTCTTTAACAGCGTCAAGAACGTTTTGGTGATGACCATGGGCGGTATCGATAACCAGACAGTCTACACCCACCCGTACAAGAGCTTCAGCCCGTTCAAATGTATCTTTGGTAACGCCGACTGCCGCTCCACACAAAAGCCGGCCGTGCTGGTCCTTTGCGCCGTTCGGAAATTGAATAGCTTTCTCAATATCTTTAATCGTGATAAGTCCTTTTAGTACGTTTTCTTCATCAACAAGGGGCAGTTTTTCAATTTTATAACGTTGAAGAATTAATTCGGCTTCCTTAAGTGTGGTACCTACCGGAGCCGTCACGAGATTCTCCTTCGTCATCACGTCCTGAATAGGGGCAGAGTAATCATGGACAAAGCGCATGTCACGATTTGTGATAATACCAACCAATCTATTGTTCTCGTCGACAATTGGAACTCCGGAAATGCGGTATTTTGACATCAATTTTTCCGCTTCCGATACAGGTTGGTTTGCATGGAGAAAGAACGGATTGGTAATAACGCCGGATTCGGAACGTTTTACCCTGTCGACCTCTTCCGCCTGCTGATCGATATTCATGTTCTTATGGATAATTCCTATTCCACCTTGGCGTGCCATTGCAATGGCTAACGCTGACTCAGTTACCGTATCCATCCCGGCGCTTATGAGCGGAATGTTTAATTGGACTTTATCACTTAGCCTGGTGGAGACGTTCACATCACGCGGTAATACTTCGGATTTTCCCGGAATCAGTAAAACATCATCAAACGTTAAGCCTTCTTTGCCAAATTTATTTTCCCACACAAGTATTACCTTCCCTTTCCAATTTTTACTTTTCCTCAGTAACATGTTCATGATATTATCGAAAGTTTATCAAATGGCTTATTTTACTGTCAAGAAACCAGATATATTGTTCGGTTTTATTGGACATAATAAAGGAAAAATAGTTAATATAAACCTTAAATTTAACTATTTAACGAATATTCAGAGAGGGGAGACAGATTTGTTTCGAACTGTTCACATCATTCCGTGCGAGAATCCATACGAAAAAATGTGGGATAGCTTTCTATATTTTGAAAGTGAGCCAACAACGAAACAATTCCTTTTTCGGATTTACGAACATACGCACCATAAAAAGGGCATGGTTTATGCCTTCCAAAACACATCAAAATTTATTTATTATGTAAAGCAGGCCCGTCAGTATTATATAGCTGCCGTGAACAGCGATATCCTGGTTCGCCCCCTTCTCCTTTACTACGGGATGGTTAGTTTGCTTAAAGCGTATGTATTAACACAGGATCCCGACTATCCGTCCCATTCGAAAGTGCTTCAGCACGGAGTGACCAGCCGAAAAATCAAAAAAAGCCGATATTCGTTTGCAGAAGAAGAAGTGAAAATTCAAAAAGAAGGGTTGCTCCCCTATGTCCACTCCTTTTTAAGCAAAGAAACGCTGTCTGATAAATATCTCATCCAGGACTTGCTGTCACTCATTCCGGAACTTCAACTAGCGTATCAAAAATTATATAACAAAAGCTCCCTTATCAATGTTTCCCTATCTTCTGATTACGATTTCCGCCACCAGACAACCGTTTTTTATTTACCTGATCGTATCCTTGATGCCGCACACTTAACGTATACAAGTTTCATTCACTATATCAACCGTTTTAACGAGGGGAGTTCTTTTGTATCTGCTTCTTCTCATAAAGCACCACACGGGTTAGTATGCTTTGAATGGACCCACCCCTCAGGCAATCATGTAGCAGAAAATGGAAACGGATTTGAAAACAGTTTGTTTACTCAGGATTACAAAGGAAATTTTTATTTTAAAATAAATAACGAAAAAAAACTCCATGAAATTACCAACCACTATATTGTCATGTACGTACTTGGGATGCTCTGCCGCTATGAAACGGAGCGATGGGGAGAAATTATCTTTTCTTTCGCTTCCGAAGATATGTATATCATTCATGAATTTCTAACGGTATCATGCCGCAAGTTCCCCAATCTCCTGTATGACCTTCTCCTCGGAGAGCGCCATATTTTTCAGGCTACATAAATACAAAAAGTAAAGGCTCTCATTTTGTTGATGAGAGCCTTTACTTTTTGTATTTACATTTGTTCATGCCACTTTCAGATTTGAACCTGAAAATAGTTATACCTTGAAAACTGAATCAGAAAAAACATTGCGCTTTGTATGGAAAGATCATGTTGTTCACGTTGTATAGTATTGGGTTAAGCCCTCGACCGATTAGTATTCGTCAGCTCCATGCGTTGCCGCACGTCCACCCCGAACCTATCTACCTCATCATCTATAAGGGGTCTTACCAGCTTGTGCTGTGGGAAATCTCATCTTGAGGGGGGCTTCACGCTTAGATGCTTTCAGCGCTTATCCCGGCCGCACATAGCTACCCAGCGATGCTCCTGGCGGAACAACTGGT